>NZ_JBNCLV010000003.1:0-285191 GCF_049844855.1 Tsukamurella sp. DT100 | reverse complement strand
GGCGTCGGCGGCCGCCACGGCCTCGCTGCACCCCCTCCACACCCGAACACCCGGGGGCCCCGCCGCCACCGCCCCGGGGCGCCCCCGGGGTGGAGCTTTCAGTGACGCGGATTACGCGTCGGTCTTCTTCGCGGCGGCCTTGGGGGCGGCCTTCTTGACCGCGGTGGCGGCCTTCGCGGTGGTCTCCTCGACGGCGGCCTCGGCCTTGTCGGCGGCGGCCTCGACCTCGTCGCCCGCGCGGCCGACCAGCTTGGCGGCGCGCTCGCCGACCTGCTTGGTGGCGGTGGCGACCTGGCCCAGCGAGGACTCGGTCAGCTCGACGGCCGAGTTGTAGGCCTTGGTGGCCTGCTCGGTGGCGTCCTCGATCACGGAGCCGGACTTGATCCGCTCGAAGGCGGTCTCGCCGCGCTCGGCCAGCGAGTCGTAGATGTCGGTGGCGACCTGGATGTAGGCGGCGGCGACCTTGCGGAGCTCGTCGGCGGTGAACTTGGCGCGCAGCTCGTCGACGTCCTTGGGCAGGCCGTCCTTGGCCTCGGTCAGCTTGGTGGTGGCGGTGCCGGTGGCGTCCTCGAACTTGGCCTTGGCCTCGGCCACGCGGGCGTCGAAGTCCTTCGAAGCGTCGGTCGCGGCGGCGCGCAGCTTCTCGATCACCTCGGACACGGCCTCGTACGCGTAATCGCCGGCGCCGATGGTGGCGAACAGCGGGGTCTTCAGGGTCTGCTCGGTCATGGGGTGATCTCCTTCAATGCAGTCTCGTTCTCGCGGCGGAAGCTCTCGTAGATCTCGAGAAGTGCCTGCTTCTGCCGCTCGGTGATGGTCGTGTCCGCGATCAACGCGTCGCGCACCGGAGATTCCGGACGCTCCTCGAGGATCCCGGCCTGTACGTAGAGCACCTCCGCCGAGAGCCGCAGCGCTTTGGCGATCTGCCCGAGCACGTCGGCCGACGGTCGTCGGAGCCCCCGCTCGATCTGGCTGAGATACGGGTTGGAAACCCCCGCCCGCTCGGCCAGCTGCCGGATGGACACCTCCGCCGCAAGACGCTGCGACCGAATGAACGCTCCGATGTCAGATCCCGAATTCTCTACGGTCTCTTCGTCGCTCGACATTTCCGGTCTCCCGTCTGCGCGGCTGACACCACGCTAACAGCTAGTGCTAGCTCTTGCAAGCAGTTTGCTAGCAGGGTGATTTCAATCAGAAGAAGATCTGGGTGATCGAGTAGATGACCAGGCCCGCGATGGAGCCCACGACGGTGCCGTTGATCCGGATGAATTGCAGGTCACGCCCCACGGCGAGCTCGATCTTGCCGGAGGCCTCGTCGGCGTCCCAGCGCGCGACGGTGTCCGTGATGATCGATGTGATCTGGCTCGCATAGTTCTCGACGAGGTGCCGCACCGACCGGTCGACCCAGAAGTCGACCTTGTCGCGCAGCCCCTGGTCGTCGCGCAGCCGGACGCCGAACCGGGCCGCCGACTCGCTGAACTTCTCCCGCAGGGTGGAATCGGGGTCCTCGACGGAGGCCTCGATCATCCGCTTCGCGGCCCGCCACGCCGCCTGCGCCGCGGTGCGCACCTCCTCGCGGCCCATCAGCTCGGCCTTGACGTCCTCGACCTTGGCGATGGTGCGCGGATCGTGCTGCAGGTCCGACGCGAAGTCCCACAGGAAGGTGCTCATGGCCTGCCGCACCTCGTGGTCCGGGTCGCTGCGCACCTTCCACGTGAACTCGACGAGCTCGCGGTAGATCCGCTCCCCCAGCAGCGAGTTGACGAACTTGGGCGACCACTGCGGACCGTCGGTGTCGACGATCTTGTCGATCACGCCCTGGCTGCCCAGGGCCCAGTGGTGGGCGCGCTCGGCGAGCAGGTTGATCAGCGGCAGCTGGCGCTGCTCCTGCAGCAGCGTCTCCACCAGACGCCCGATGGGCGGGCCCCATTCGGGCTCCGCCAGCCGCTTGATGATCGTCGAATTGAGCACCGCCTCGACGTCCTCGTCGCGCAGCACCTCGCTCATCACCTTGACCAGCTTGGCCGCCTCGCCGCCCAGCTTCTGCGAGTTGTCCGGGTCGGCCATCCAGTTCGCGACGCGGCCGCTCAGGTCGAGCGAGCCGACCTTCTCCGCGATCACCTCGGGCGTGAGGAAGTTGCTCTCCACGAAGCCGCCGAGGGCGTCGCCGAGCTGGTCCTTCTTGCGCTTGATGATCGCGGTGTGCGGGATCGGCAGGCCCAGCGGATGCCGGAACAGCGCGGTCACGGCGAACCAGTCGGCCAGGCCGCCGACCATGCCCGCCTCGGCCGCCGCCTTGACGTAGCCGACCCACGGGCCGGCGATGGAGAGATCGGAGCCCTTCGTGTCCAGGTACTCGCAGAACAGGTAGACGATCGCCGCGCCGATGAGGAAGGAGAGGGCGAGCGCCTTCATCTTGCGCAGGTCGCGCTTCTTCTGGTCGTCGGGCGTGCCGCCGAACGGACTCGCCGGAATGCGGGACGTCGAACTCGTCCCGGACGACTGCGGGGTTCCCGCGGGAGATGACACCGTCACGAGTCGATCTTGCCCGAAGATCGGGGCCGCGTGCCGGATAGGGTGACTCCATGGCGAACGACAACGGTTGGTCCGGTTCCGCGTCCGCAGCTCTGCGGTGGCAGCCGGGGTCCACGGTCCAGGACATCGACACCTCCGGCAAGCCGGGATTCGACGGTGACAAGGCGCTCGGCGAGCAGCTCCTCGCGGAGCGCGGGGCCCGACTCTCGGAGCTCCAGGAGCTGCTCTACGCCAACGGCCGCGCGGGCGATCACCGCTCGGTCCTGCTGGTGCTGCAGGGCATGGACACCGCCGGCAAGGGCGGCATCGTCCGGCACGTGATCGGCATGGTCGACCCGCAGGGCGTGAAGACCGCCTCGTTCGGCAAGCCGACCGAGGAGGAGCTCGCGCACGACTTCCTGTGGCGCATCCACAAGCAGACCCCGAAGGGCGGCCAGATCGGCGTCTTCGACCGCTCGCACTACGAGGACGTGCTGGTGGTGCGCGTGCACGACCTGGTGCCGCCGGCCGTCTGGGAGCCGCGCTACGACATCATCAACGACTTCGAGGAAGACCTCATCGCCGCCGGCACGACGATCGTCAAGTGCGCGATGTTCGTCTCGCTGGACGAGCAGAAGAAGCGTCTCGCGGAGCGGCTGGACCGCCCCGACAAGTACTGGAAGTACAACCCCGCCGACATCGACGAGCGCGGCTATTGGCCCACGTACCAGGAGGCCTACCAGGCCATGCTCGACCGCACCAACGTCGACGGTGCGCCGTGGCACATCATCCCCGCCGACCGGAAGTGGTTCAGCCGGCTCGCGATCACCGAGCTGCTCATCGAGGCCCTGGAGGCCCTGAACCTCGACTGGCCGCCCGCCGACTTCGACGTCGAGCACGAGAGGGCGCGGCTCGAGAAGGCCTGACCGCTCCGCCCCGTCGGGTCCGACGGGGCCGGGCCACCCGGTCCGACGGTGCCGGGCGGCGTCGACTGGGGAGGAAACGTCGCGCGGGGGACGACCGCTCCCCCACTGGAAGCGCGGCTTCTCGTGGGGGCTCGAACGCCGGAGCCGCGGATCGGCGCGGCGCGGGGGACGACGGTGCGGCAGCATCCGCCTGCCGGGTCCGCGGACGCCGCGGTGCCTGGATCGCCGCACTAGGCGCCCTAGTCGGGTATGCATCGGATGCATACCCATCCCCCCGGAAACTGCCCTGAACTGCATCGATAGGGGTATGCGCGGCGCGCATAGCTCACCGAAGCGACATGGTCACCGATGGCGCGCGCCCGGCGCACCGGGGCACCGGGGCCAAACCGCCCCGGCACCGTCGGGCCTACGCGAGGCGCTCGGCCCGGCGCTTGCCGGACCACAGCTCCTCGACGACGACCTGCACCAGCAGCGCGATCGCGCTCCACACCAGCGCGGCGAGCGGCGTTGCCCCGGCGGCGACGGCCGCAACGCCCGCGCCGAGCAGAGCCAGGGTGATGCCGACGGTGACGGCGCGGTGGCCGTCGAACCCGGTGAGGTAGGCGTCCATGATCTCGATCCCGAGCACCGCGACGGCCAGCGGCAGCACGAACGCCGAGGCGACCACCACGTTGCTCACGTGCGCCTCGTGCGAGATGCCCAGCGCCTCGACGTGCAGCCCGGCGCCGAAGGCCGCGATCGCCATGAAGATGACGATGTGCCCGTAGCCCCACGCGAAGCACTTGTTGGTGTTGCGGACCAGCGCGTGGCCGACGGGGATCGAGAAGTAGATCCACCAGATCGACAGGTTGAGCACCATCGCCGCGACGCCGAGCACGGCGATGTCGAGGCTCCAGCCCTGCGCCTTGAGCAGCGCCTGCAGCGCGATCACGGTGCCGACAACGCCCTCGCCGAGCGTGATGATGGTGAGCAGCCCGTAGCGCTCCGCGATGTGGTGCGGGTTCCACGGGGTGCGCTGACGCCGCTCCGCGATGTACGGCCCGCCGAGCTCCACGACGTACAGGACCAGGCCGGCCGCGATGATCTGCCCCAGCGTCAGCGGCGCGAACGCCGTGATCAGCCAGCCGATCTGGGCGATCGTGATCGCGATGATGTAGGTGATCGCGGCGGAGCGGTACTGCGGCGAGGAGACGGCCACGCGGGCCCATTGCGCGAGCAGCGCCACGCGCATCACGACGTAGCCGATGACGAGCACCGTGTTGTTCGGCCGGTCGCCGGCGGTCACCGAGGTGAAGAAGGGCTCGATGCCGAGGGCCATGATGCAGACGCCGATCATCTGCAGCATGGTGACGGCGCGGAAGAGCCAGTCGTCGGTGTCGAAGGCCGAGGCCATCCAGGTGAAGTTGATCCACGCCCAGATCGCGGCGAAGGCGCAGAACCCGAAGCCCAGGAAGGCCGTGAAGTAGTGCGCCTCCGCGATCGCGTCGGCGAGCTGCACCCCGGCGAGGGAGAAGACCACCACGAAGGTGAGGTCGAAGAACAGCTCCAGCGTGGTGGCCGTCCGGCCCTCCTCGTGGGGGTCGCGCCCCGCCATCCGGGTCAAGCGGCGGCGCACCGCCGACGGTCCATCGGTCACAGAAGATCTCCTGCTCGTCGTCGTATTCGTGATCGCACGAAACGTCGATCATCGTAGGCCCGCCGGACCGCCGGCGCGCGCCGTTGTCAGCGCGTGGTGTAACCGCCGTTCGCGAACAGCGTCTGGCCGGTGATCCAGTGGCCGTCGGTGGAGAGGAAGTCGACGATCGGCGCGATGTCCTCGATGAACGTGAGACGGTTGCCCATCCCCTGCGACTTGTGGAACTCGACGCGCTCGGGCGTCTCCTGGCCGTAGAAGAAGGGCGTGTCCATCGGGCCGGGCGCGATGGCGTTGACGCTGATCCCGCGGACGCCGAATTCCTTGGCCGCGGCGCGGTTGAAGTGCTCCACCGGCGACTTGCCGCCCGCGTACGTGGAGTAGCCGTCGGTGAAGGCACCGAGCAGCGCGGTGACGATGGTGATGAGCGTGCCGTCGTCGTTCAGCGTGCGGCCCGCCTCCTTGATGAAGAAGTAGGCGGCCTTCGCGTTGATGTCCAGCATGGAGTCGTACTCCTCCTCGCTGGTCTCGAGGATCGGCTTGCGCAGCACCTTGCCGACGGTGTTGACGGCCACGTCGACGCCGCCGAACTCGGCGACGGCCGCGTCGAACAGCTCGGTGACCTTCGCGGGCGCGGTGAGGTCGCCCTGGAAGAGCAGCGCCTTGCCGCCCGCGGCCTCGACGGCGGCCGCGGTCTCGCGGGCCTCCGCCTCCGACGACGGGCTGTTGTAGTGCACGACCACGTTCGCACCGAGGCCGGCCAGGTGACGGCTGACCAGGCCGCCGAGGTTCTTGCCGCCACCGGCGACGACTGCGGTCTTCCCTGCGAGCTTCGTCATGGATGTCTCTCCTTCGTCGAGTTGGGATACCCTTTGCAATACCCAAAGTACGCAGTGAACACACAAGCAACAATCGAATCTTTCCGAAGGATTCACCAATACTGCTTGTGGAATGCTGGCGGGGTGACCACACCCGATCTACGCCGCCTGGAGCAGTTCGTCGCCGCGATGGAGGAGCCCTCCCTCGCCGCCGCGGCCGCCCGCCTGCACCTGAGCCAGCAGGCCCTCTCCGCCGCGCTCCGCCAGCTCGAGCGGGAGCTCGGCACGCCGCTGTTCACCCGGTCCGGGCGCCGCCTCGCCCCGACCGCCGCCGCCCGCTCCCTGTACGACGGTGCGCCGTCCGTCCTGTCGGGCGCCCGGCTCCTCGCCGCGCGGGCCCGGGCCGCGGGCGCGGACCGCCCGCGGGTGTTCGTCGTGGGGCGGAGTCCGGCGGTGACCGCCGAGGAGGCCTACGAGCTGCTCGAACCGCTCATCGATCGGCCGGAGTCGCCGTCGATCACCGTGCGCGAGCTGTTCCCGTCGGCGATGACCGACGAGCTGGAGGCGGGCACCGTCGACCTGGTGCTGCGCCGGGGCGTCGCCCTCCCGGACCGGCTGGCGGGGGTCACGCTCACCTATCACCGGATGCGGGTCGCGCTGCACCACGACCACGAGCTCGCCGGCCGGGAGTCGCTGGCGCTGGCGGATCTCGCCGGCGCGCCCATCGTGGTGTGGGCGCCGCCGCACGCCTCGTTCTACACGGACTTCCTCGTCGCGCAGTGCCGGCGCGCGGGCTTCGAGCCGGACCTGCTGGTCAACCGCGTCCAGGGCACGCCTCCCGCGACGGCCGTCCTGACTTCGCCGCACGCGGCGGCCTTCGTCACCGGTCCCGCCGGACCGCGGTTCGGGGGCCGGGTCACCGTCGTCGAGCTCGACGACGCCCCGCAGGTCCCCGTCCAGGCGCTGTGGGCGCCGCACACGACGGACCCGCTGCGCGCGGAGCTGCTCGCCGCCTATCCCCCGGCGTGACCGCCCCGCCGGGTCACTGCGGCTTGCGGGCCGTGACGAACTGCCCCTGCCCGCTGACGGTCTGCTGCACGTCGACGAGGCCGTAGTCCCGCAGCCAGCCGGTGATCTCGTCCTTGCCGAACCAGCGGAAGCCGGAGACGCGCTCCGCGGTCGACGAGCCGAGGACCGACGTGAGCGGCGTCTGCAGCGAGGTGAAGAGCGCCACCCGGCCGCCCGGCTTGGCGACGCGGCAGATCTCGCGGACCGCGAGCCGGGGCGCCGGGATCAGGTACAGCGCGGCGAGGCAGACCACGGTGTCGAAGGTGTCGTCCGGGAAGGGCACCTCGAGGGCGCTGCCGCGCACGTAGGCGACGCGGTCGTCGGTGTTGTCGCGCACCGCGCGCTGCAGCATGGCCTCGGAGACGTCGAGCCCGACGACGACGCCCTCGCCGCGCAGCTTGCGGGCCAGCGGCTTCGTGTAGAGGCCGGGCCCGCAGGCGACGTCGAGGACCTTCTGCTCGCCCCGGCCGGTGAGCTCCTCGAGCAGCACGTCGGTGCGGCTGAGCGTGCCACTGCCGCCGATGCTGAACAGCCGGGTGAAGGCGGGCCGCCACGCCTTCTCGTACACCGCGGCCAGCGCCGGGTTGTGCATCAGCGCGTTGCTCAGGCCCGTCGGCTTCGCGCTGTCGGGGCCGAGGACGTCGAGGTAGCCGTGGCTGCGGTCGGGCTCCCGGCCGAGCCGGCCGGGGTCGAGGAGTGCCTCCACCCGGTCGAGTGCGCTGGTCATGCGGCCACGCTAGCGCGCCGCCCTCCCGGGCCGGGTCAGATCGCGGGCGCGACCCGGGCGAGGTCCGCCGCGATGTCGCGCTCGAGCAGGTGTGCGCTGATCGCGGTCGCGGCGACGGAGCCCGCTCCGGCCGCGACGATGACCTGCGCCATCGGGTTCACGACGTTGCCGGCCGCCCACACGCCCGGCTGCCCGGCGACCGCACCCATCGGGTCGACGGGGACCGTCGGGAAGGGCCCGGCGGCGCCGCGCTCGGCACCCAGCTGCAGGAGCAGGTCGTCCTGCGGCACGAATCGCGGGCCGACGAAGACGGCCTCGCGCGGGATCTCGGTTCCGTCGGCGAGGCGGACGGCGCGCAGGGCATCGTCCTCGACGACCAGGCCTGCCACGGCACCGTCGACGATGCGGGTCCCGCGCGCCTCGATCCGCGCCCGGTCGGCGTCGTCGATCTCCAGGCCGTTGGTGAAGAAGATCAGGTCGCGGGACCACTGCGGGATGAGCAGCGCCTGGTGCACCGACATGGCGGGGTTGTCGCCACCGAGCACGGCGAGTGGCCGGTCACGCACCTCGTAGCCGTGGCAGAAGGGGCAGTGGATGGCATCGCGGCCGAAGCGCTCGGCGACGCCGGGGACGTCGGGCAGTACGTCGGTGAGGCCGGTGGCGACCAGCAGGGTGCGGGCGCGCAGCACCTCGTCGCCGACGGTGACCTCGATCAAGTCTCCGTCCCGGCGCACGCCGGTCGCGGCGCCGGCGAGGATGCGCACGCCGTAGGCCTGCGCCTCGCGCCGGCCGATGGCGAGGAGCTCGGCGGGGTTCAGTCCGTCGTGGCCGAGGTAGCCGTGCATGTGCTCGGCCGGGGCGTTGCGGGGCGCGCCCGCGTCGACGACGGTGACGTCCCGTCGCGCCCGGCCGAGGACCTGCGCGGCGGTGAGGCCGGCGGCCCCGCCGCCGACGATGACGGTGTCCAGGATCTGCGTTGCGTTCATGGCTCCACCGTGCGCCGGAAACGGCTGAACCGGCAAGTTTCCTTGCCGGTTCAGCAACATTCTCGCCCGGGGCGAACCTACTTCGCGGGGTACTCGTAGATCCCGCGGCCCGACTTCTTGCCGACGTAGCCGGCCTCCACCAGGCGCAGCAGCAGCGGCGGCGCGGCGTAGGTGGGCTCCTTGTACTCGGCGTACATCGCGTCGGCGATGAACTTCACCGTGTCCAGGCCGACGAGGTCGGCCAGCTTGAGCGGGCCCATCGGGTGGGCGCAGCCGAGCATCATGCCCTTGTCGATGTCCTCGGCGGTGGCGAAGCCCGATTCGTACATGCGGATCGCCGAGAGCAGGTACGGCACCAGCAGCGCGTTGACGATGAAGCCGGAGCGGTCCGTCGCGCGCACGACCTGCTTGCCCAGCACCTCGGACGCGAACTGCTCGGCGCGCGCCGCTGCGGCCTCCGACGTCGACAGCGAGCTGATCACCTCGACCAGCGGCAGCACGGGCACCGGGTTGAAGAAGTGCAGGCCCAGCACGCGGCCGGGGTTCTTCGTGGCGGTGGCGATGCGCTGGATCGGCAGCGACGAGGTGTTGGACGCGAGCACGGCGTCGGGGTCGGTGATGACCGCGTCGAGCTTTCCGAAGATCTCGGCCTTGACGGCCTCGTTCTCGACGATCGCCTCGACCACCAGCTGGCGGTCCGCGAAGTCGGCGAGGTCGGTGGTGAACTTCAGCCGCTCGGCGGCCTGGTCGCGCTCACGCTCGGTGATCTTGCCGCTGGACACCGCGCGGTCCAGCGACTTGAGAATGCGGGCGCGGCCGCCGGCCGCGAGCTCCTCGGTGGCCTCCCAGACCAGCACGTCGGCGCCCGCGCGCGCGGACACCTCGGCGATGCCGCCGCCCATCTGGCCCGCGCCGACGACGCCGACCCGCGAAACTGCTTCGCTCATAAGAACTTCCTAACGTAACAACGACTAGAGGTGAGACGGAGGTAACTCTGCAGGGGTACGCCCAGAACGTACCCACATACGCCACAGGCGGCCCGCGACGAAAGTCACGGACCGCCTGCGATCGGCTAGATTCCCGGAGAGGCGGGCCTGCCAGTTCCTAGTGGAACTGGCCCTCCTCGGTGGAGCCCTTGAGAGCAGCCGTCGAGGTGTTGGGGTCGACGGTGGTGGCGATGCGGTCGAAGTAGCCGGCGCCGACCTCACGCTGGTGCTTGGTGGCGGTGTAGCCGCGCGCCTCGGACGCGAACTCGCGCTCCTGCAGGTCGACGTAGGCGGTCATGCCCTCGCGGGCGTAGCCGTAGGCCAGGTCGAACATCGAGTGGTTGAGGGCGTGGAAGCCGGCCAGCGTGATGAACTGGAAGGTGAAGCCCATCGCGCCCAGCTCCTTCTGGAACTTGGCGATGGTCGCGTCGTCCAGCGCCTGCTTCCAGTTGAAGGACGGCGAGCAGTTGTAGGACAGCAGCTGGTCCGGGAACTCGGCCTTGACCGACTCGGCGAACTTCTTGGCGACCTCGAGGTCCGGAACGCCGGTCTCCATCCAGATCATGTCCGCGTACGGCGCGTAGGCCTTGGCGCGGGCGATGCACGGCTCGATGCCGTTCTTGATGTTGTAGAAGCCCTCGGCGGTGCGCTCACCGGTCACGAACGGCTTGTCGCGATCGTCGACGTCCGAGGTGATCAGGGTGGCAGCCTCGGCGTCGGTGCGCGCGATGACCACGGTGGGGGTGTTCGCCACGTCGGCGGCCAGACGGGCCGAGGTCAGGGTGCGGATGTGCTGCTGGGTGGGGATGAGCACCTTGCCACCGAGGTGGCCGCACTTCTTCTCCGAGGCGAGCTGATCCTCCCAGTGGGTACCGGCGGCACCCGCTGCGATCATGGCCTTCTGCAGCTCGTAGACGTTCAGGGCGCCACCGAAGCCGGCCTCGCCGTCGGCCACGATCGGCACGACCCAGTTGTCGACGGACTTGTCACCCTCGACGCGGGCGATCTCGTCGGCGCGGAGCATGGCGTTGTTGATGCGACGCACGACAGCCGGCACCGAGTTGGCCGGGTACAGCGACTGGTCGGGGTAGGTGTGGCCCGAGAGGTTCGCGTCACCGGCGACCTGCCAGCCGGAGAGGTAGATCGCCTTGAGGCCGGCGCGCACCTGCTGCACGGCCATGTTGCCGGTGAGGGCACCCAGGGCGTTGATGTAGGAGCCGTCACCCTTGGTGACGCCGTCCCACAGGATCTCCGCGCCGCGGCGAGCGAGGGTGTTCTCCTCGACGACGCTGCCCTGCAGCTCGGCGACCTGCTCGGCGGTGTACTCGCGCGTGATGCCCTTCCAACGCGGGTTGGTGTCCCAATCCTGCTGGATCTCGGCGGCGGTCCGCGGCTGTCCGACGGTGCTCATTGGCTCCCCGTTCTTCTCTGCGTCGATGTGGATCTGATCGGCCACCGGGAGGCTGAGCGAGGGCTATCGCTAACCCGATTCGCTGTCCCGGCGTTGCGCCTTCGCCTACTGTGCCATACCTAAAGCCGCAGGCCAAGGCGGTCGAAGATGCCAAAGCAAGCCATGAAATCACGCCGATCCTGCTAATCCTGCGAAGGTCTATGGCAACGCCCGGCGAAAAAAGTACGCCCGTACTGGGAGTTTGCCGACGCGGGGCGTCGGGCCTCTCGACCCCATTCCCGACGGTCCGCCGCCGCGCACCGCTCGTCGCCGGTCCATCGTTGTGACACACCTCACTGCAAAGCTCCGCCCGAACGCTCGTAACCCGTCGGTAGCTGCGGCTCCGCGACTAAACTTCGCCGCATGTCCAAGACCTTCGTGGGGGCACGACTCCGCGGCCTGCGCAAGGAGCGCGGGCTGTCGCAGGCGTCCCTCGCGGAGGCGCTGGAGATCTCGCCGTCGTACCTGAACCAGATCGAGCACGACGTGCGGCCGCTCAGCGTCCCGGTGCTGCTGAAGATCACCGACGTCTTCGGCGTCGACACCTCCTTCTTCAACTCCCAGGACCAGACGCGGCTGATCGCGGAGCTGCGCGAGGTGACGATGGATGTCGACGCGCCCACCAGCACCGACGAGCTGTCCGAGCTCGCGCGCGACCACCCCGGCTTCGCCCGCGCGATGGTCGCCCTGCACCGCCGCTACCTCGGCGCCGCCGATCAGTTGGCCCAGGTGACGGACGGCCGCAACGATCCGGGGGCCCGCGGAAGCATCCCGAATCCGCACGAGGAGGTGCGGGACTTCTTCTACCAGCGGCAGAACTACTTCCACGAGCTCGACGTCGCCGCCGAGGAGCTCACCGCGCGGATGCGCATGCACAACGCCGACGTGCGCACCGAGATCGTCACGCGACTCGAGGCCGTGCACAACGTGTCGATCCGCCGCCGCGTCGACCTCGGGGAGACGGTGCTGCACCGCTACGACCCGCGCACGCGCGTTCTCGAGATCAACCGCCACCTGTCGAGCGGGCAGCAGGTCTTCAAGATGGCGGCCGAGCTCGCGTACCTGGAGTGCGGCCGGGAGATCGACGCCCTGGTCGACGGTGCCGCCTTCGGCTCCGACGAGGCCCGCGCCCTCGCCCGGCTGGGTCTCGCGAACTACTACGCCGCGGCCGTCGTGCTGCCGTACACGCAGTTCCACGGCGCCGCGGAGGAGTTCGAGTACGACATCGAGCGGCTGTCCGCGTTCTTCTCCGTGAGCTACGAGACCATCGCGCACCGCATGTCGACGCTCCAGCGTCCCAACCTGCGCGGCGTGCCGCTGTCCTTCGTCCGCGTCGACCGCGCGGGCAACATGAGCAAGCGGCAGAGCTCCACCGGCTTCCACTTCTCCGCATCCGGCGGCACCTGCCCACTCTGGAACGTCTACGAGACCTTCGCGTGGCCGGGCAAGATCATCACGCAGATCGTCGAGATGCCCGACGGACGGAACTACCTGTGGGTCGCGCGCACTGTCGAGCGGCGGGCCGCGCGGTACGGCCAGCCCGGCAAGACTTTCGCGATCGGCATCGGCTGCGAGCTGCGGCACGCGCACCGCCTGGTCTACGCCCGCGGCCTCGACCTCTCCGACGCCAACGCCACCCCCATCGGCGCCGGCTGCCGCGTCTGCGAGCGCGCCGGCTGCCCCCAGCGCGCCTTCCCCGCCATCGGCAAGGCCCTCGACATCGACGAGCACCGCTCCACCATCTCGCCGTACCTCGTCCGTTGAGGACGTGTCCTCGACATCCCCGCCGACCGCTCCACCAACTCCCCCCTCCCTCGTCCGCTAGCTCCGCCCTCCCAGCCCCGGCCCGGAAGTGAACTTCGTTCATATCTCTCTCCCGGCGGCGCTCCGCAGGCGGTAGCGTCGAGTCATGACACCCCGCGTGACTCCCGGCGGACTCCGCCAGCTCGGCCCCATCAACTACGCCATTGCCAAGATCGGCGCGAAGGCGATCCGCGCCGACGACATGCACCTGTTCTCCACCCTCGGCCGCACCAAGCGGCTGTTCGTCGGCTGGCTCGGCTACTCGGGCATGCTCATGCCCTTCGGTGCGCTCAAGCGCTCGGAGTCGGAGACGGTCATCGTCCGCGTCGCCTTCCTGCGGGAGAACGCCTACGAGCTTGGCCACCACCGCCGCATCGGCGCGCAGGCCGGCCTGACGGACACGCAGTTCGAGCGCATCTTCGACGGCTCGGGCTGGGACGAGCGCAGCGCCGCGCTGCTCGACGTGGTCACCGAGCTGGTCGAGGACAAGGCGGTCACCGACGAGTCCTGGGCCCGCCTCGCCGCGTTCTACGACGACCGCAAGCTGGTGGAGATCGTCATGCTGGCGACCAACTACGACGGCCTCGCCACCGCCATCGACGTCCTCGGCATCCAGCCCGAGAAGGCCTGATCATGCGGGTGCACAAGGTGATCCCGAACATCGCCGTCGACGACATCGCCACCGCCCGTGGCTTCTACGCCGACTTCCTCGGCCTCACGGACGAGGAGTTCAACCTCGGCTGGGTCGCCCGCTTCTCCTCCCCCGACCACGGCGCCAGCGTGCAGCTCGTGACCGGCGACCGGACCGCGGAGATCGACTCGGACCTGTCCGTGATGACCGACGACGTCGAGGCGGCCTACGCCGAAGCGCAGCGCTCCGGCTACGAGATCGTCCACCCGCTCACCAGCGAGGAGTGGGGCCCGCGCCGGTTCTTCGTCCGCGCCCCCGACGGCACCGTCGTCAACGTCGTCGGCCACCCGCACTGACCGCTCACGATGTCGAGTTCTGCGGCACCACAGGTGCTCAGGAGCACACGTGACGCCGCAGAACTCGAATTCGTGAGCTACTCCCGCGCCGCCAGGTAATCCGGTCGACGGGCGTCGGCGGCGAACGGCTCACCCAGCCCGTTCGACACGGCGTTGAACACGACGAACAGGTTCGACCGCGGGTACGGCGAGATGTTCCCCGCCGAGGCGTGCAGGCAGTTGCAGTCGAAGTACAGCGCGCTGCCCGCGCCGCCGGTGACCTGCTCGATCCCGTACTCGTCGGCCATCGCGGCGATGTCGCGCTCCTCCGGCGTGCCGAACGGCGGCCGGTAGGACTTGAGCGATTCGCGGTGGTACTCGCCCGGCGTGCGCCCCACGCAGGAGACGAACCGGCGGTGCGAGCCGGGCATGATCATCAGCGAGCCGTTGAACGGGGTGTTCGGCGTGAGCGCCAGCGAGACGCTCACCGCGCGCGGCGTGGGCATGCCGTCCTCGGCGTGCCAGGTCTCGAAGTCGCTGTGCCAGTAGAAGGGTCCGCCGGCGAAGCCGGGCTTGAGGTTGACGCGGCTCTGGTGCACGTAGACGTCGTCGCCGAGCAGCTGCCGGGCGACCCCGGCGATCTCCTCGCGCGCGATGATCGACGCGATCCTCTCGCTCAGTTCGTGCACCGCGAAGACCGACCGCACGCTGCCGTCGGAGGTCTCCCGGATCACCCGCTCATCGGCGCCGAGCCGGGTCGTCACCGCATCGATCTCGGAGCGCACGTCGCGGATGCCACCGGCGTCGAGCACGCCCTCCACGCTGCGGAAGCCGTGTGCGGCGAAGTCGTCGACGGCACCGTCGGGCCAGGGCCCGGACCGTCCGGGCCAGACGACGGGGTCGGGTCGGTCGTGGATCTCGCTCCGGTCGACGCGCGTCGGGTAGTGGTCGGTGAGCGTCGCTGCGTGGGTCATCGATTCCTTCCGTCCGGGCAGTGCGTTCCACTGCGTGCCTCACGGCGCGGACGTCCCCGACGGTGACCGATGCCCCTTCTCGACCCGGCGCCGTGGCAACGCCACGCCGCGGTCCCGACCCTGCCAGGGTCCGGCACGAGTGTCCAACTCGGCTGGAAGCGCACGGCGGCCCGGCACCGTGGATCGGTGCCGGGCCGCCGGAAAGCGCGATGCCTACAGGTTGATCATGTGGCCGGCGAGGCCGTGGATCGACTCCTGCAGCGCCTCCGACAGCGTCGGGTGCGTGTGGACGTTGCGAGCGAGCTCGTTGACCGTGAGGTCCCACTTCTGCGCGAGGGTCAGCTCGGGCAGCAGCTCGGAGACGTCGGGGCCGATGAGGTGGCCGCCGAGCAGCTCGCCGTACTTGGCGTCGGAGACCAGCTTGACGAAGCCGACGGGCTCGCCGAGGCCCTGGGCCTTGCCGTTCGCCGAGTACGGGAAGGTCGCGGTCTTGACGTCGTAGCCCTCGTCCTTGGCCTGCTGCTCGGTGAGGCCGAACGAGGCGACCTGCGGCTGGCAGAAGGTGGCGCGCGGCATCATGCGGTAGTCGCCCAGCGCCTGGGTCTCCGCGCCGGCGATGGTCTCGGCGGCCACGACGCCCTGCGCCTCGGCGACGTGCGCCAGCTGCAGCTTCGCGGTGACGTCGCCGATGGCGTACACGCCGGGCACGTTGGTCCGCATGAAGTCGTCGATGGCGATGGCGCCGCGCTCGGTGAGGGCGACGCCCGTCTTCTCCAGGCCGAAGCCCTCGACGCGCGGCGCGAAGCCGATCGACATGAGCACCTTGGAGACCGTGATCTCCCCGGCACCCTTCGGGCCGGTGTACTTCACGACGACCTGCGAGCCCTGGTCGTCGACCGACTCGACCTTGGTGGAGGTCAGGATGTTCACGCCCAGCTTCTTGTACTGCTTGGCGATCTCCTTGGAGACGTCCGCGTCCTCGTTGGGCAGCGCGCGGTCCAGGAACTCGATGATGGTGACGTCCACGCCGTAGTTCTTGAGGACGTACGCGAACTCCATGCCGATGGCGCCGGCGCCGACGATGGCGATCGACTCGGGCAGGTCGCGGGTGAGGATCTGCTCCTCGTAGGTGACCACGTTGTCGGACAGCGTCACGCCCGGGAGGAGGCGCACCGTCGAGCCGGTGTCGATGATGATGTTGTCGCCCGTCACCGTCTGGTCGCCAACCTGGATGGTCTTGGCGTCGACGAACGTGCCGTAGCCGTTGATCTCGGTGATCTTGTTCTTCTTCATCAGGAAGTGAACGCCCTTGACGATCCCCTCCGACACCTTGCGGCTGCGGTCGAACGCCGCCCCGAAGTCGAACGAGACGTCACCGGAGATGCCGAACAGCTGCGCCTTGTGCGTGAAGGTGTGCGCCAGCTCGGCGTTCTTCAGGAGCGCCTTCGACGGGATGCAGCCCACGTTCAGGCACACACCGCCCCAGTACTTCTCCTCGATGACCGCGACCTTCTGCCCGAGTTGGGCGGCGCGAATAGCGGCGACGTAGCCTCCTGGGCCGGCGCCGAGTACAACAGTGTCAAAGTGATCAGCCACGGCTTTCAGCCTAGCCCTAGTGTGGAGTCCATGGACCAGTACGCATGGCTCGAAGAAGTGGAATCCGCCACTGCCCTGGATTGGGCCCGGGAACGCAACGCCGCGAGCACCGCGCGCCTGACCGGACCGAGGTTCGACGAGCTCGAGGCGGGCGTGCTCGCCATCCTCGACACCGACCAGCGCATCCCCTACCCGGTGCGCCGCGGCGAGTACCTGTGGAACTTCTGGCGCGACGCCGACCACCCGTACGGCCTGTGGCGCCGCACCACCCTTGAGTCCTTCCGCACCGACAGCCCCGAGTGGGACGTCGTCATCGACGTCGACGCCCTCCGCGAGGCCGAGGGCGAGAACTGGGTCTGGGGCGGGGCCGCCGTCCTCCGCGCGGAGTCGCCCGACGGTGCGCGGTACGACCGCGCGCTCGTCTCCCTCTCGCGCGGCGGCGCCGACGCGACGGTGGTGCGGGAGTTCTCCATCTCGCGCCGCGAGTTCGTCGACGGTGGCTTCTCCCTCCCGGAGGCGAAGAGCCGGATCTCGTGGATCGACAAGGACACCGTCTACGTGGGCACCGACTTCGGGCCCGGCTCGCTCACGGATTCGGGGTACCCGCGGCTGGTCAAGCGGTGGCGCCGCGACACCCCGCTCGGGCACGCGGACCTGGTCTACGAGGGCCATCACTCTGACGTCTCGATCGGCGCCGGCTACGACGACACCCCCGGCTACGAGCGGCATTTCGTCTCGCGCGCGATCGACTTCTACAACAGCGAGATCTACCTGCTCTCGCCGGACACGCTGGCGCTGGAGCGGATCGACGTGCCGACGGATTCCGATGCGGACGTGCACGAGTCGCGGCTGCTGGTGCGCCCGAAGTCCGCGTGGGAGCTGCCGACCGGGACGGTGCCCCCGGGTGCGTTGGTGGCCTTCGACTTCGACGCCTACCGGGCGGGCTCGCGCGAGTACAGCACCGTCTTCACCCCCGACGCGCACACCGCGCTGGCGGGCTACTCGTGGACCAAGTCGTACCTGCTGTTGTCGACGATGCGGGACGTGCGCTCCGAGCTGCACACGCTCGAGCCCGGCACGTGGGAGAAGCGGGAGACCCGCGGCTTCCCCGAGCTGGCCGAGATCGGCGTGTACTACACCGATCCGCGGGAGGGCGACGAGATCTTCGCCACCGCCAGCGGTTTCACCCTGCCGCCCACGCTGCTGCACGGGACGGCCGGCGGGTCGGTCGAGCCGCTGAAGTCCGCGCCGGCGTTCTACGACGCCACGGGCGTCACGGCCGAGCAGTTCTTCGCCACCAGCGACGACGGCACGCAGATCCCCTACTTCGTCGTGCGCAAGCCCGCGGACGGGCCGCAGCCGACGCTGCTGTACGGCTACGGCGGCTTCGAGGTCTCGCTCACGCCGGACTACACGGCGGTGTCCGGGACGTCGTGGATCGAGCGCGGCGGCGTCTACGTACTGGCGAACATCCGCGGCGGCGGCGAGTACGGACCCGACTGGCACACGGCCGCTTTGAAGGAGCACCGGCTGCGCGCCTACGAGGATTTCGCCGCTGTCGCGCAGGATCTCGTGGCCCGCGGCATCACCACGCGCGAGCAGTTGGGCGCGCAGGGCGGCTCGAACGGCGGGCTGCTCATGGGCGTGATGTACACGCGGTACCCGGAGCTGTTCGGCGCCATCGTCTGCCAGGTGCCGCTGCTCGACATGCGGCGCTACCACCAGCTCCTCGCCGGCGCGTCGTGGATGGCGGAGTACGGCGATCCGGACGATCCCGCGCAGTGGGCGTACATCAGCGAGTACTCGCCGTACCAGAACCTGCCGGACGGCCCGGGCGATCTGCCCGCGCTCCTGGTGACCACGTCGACCCGCGACGACCGCGTGCACCCCGGCCACGCCCGCAAGTTCGTCGCGGCGCTGCGTGAGCGCGGCATCGAGGTGGACTACTACGAGAACATCGAGGGCGGCCACGGCGGCGCGGCCGACAACAAGCAGGCCGCCTTCAAATCCGCCCTCGCCTACGAATTCCTGTGGCGCGAGCTGGGAGGCGAATGATGCTCGCAGCATTCTCGATCAGCCCGATGGGCGGGGACCAGAGTGCCGACGGTGGCGTCGCCGCCGCCGTCGCGGAAGCTGTTGCCATCGTCCGCGCGTCCGGCCTGCCGAACGAGACCACGGCGATGTTCACCACCATCGAGGGCGAGTGGGACGAGGTGATGGGCGTGATCAAGGCGTGCGTCGACCGCCTCGCCGAGAGCGCCCCGCGCGTCTCCCTCGTGGTCAAGTGCGACATCCGGCCCGGGCACACCGGCCAGCTCACGGCAAAGCTGGAGCGGGTCGAGCAGCACCTCCGGGATTCCGGGCGATGACGCTCCGCTCCGTCGAGCCGCAGCTGTTCGTCGCCGACGTCGTCGCCGCGGTCGCGTACTACGTCGACCGCCTCGGCTTCGAGGCGCGGTTCGTGCACGGCGAGCCCGCGTTCTACGCGCAGGTGGCGCGGGACGGGCTGGCGCTCAATCTCCGCCATGTCGACGAGCCGGTGATCCCGCCGGAACTCCGGGACCGCGAGCACCTGCTCGCGGCGACCTTCGGCCTCGCCTCCGCGGCGGATCTCTCCGCGCTGGCGGACGAGTTCGCCGCGCGGGGCGCGGAGATCGCCGAGCCGCTGACTCGGCAGCCGTGGGGCTCCGACACCGTCACCGTCCGCGACGCGGACGGGAACCGCTTGCTGTTCGCGGCCCCGTCGGACTGATCCGGCGGACCGTCACCGGCGTTGCAGTCGGGCCTCGATGCCGAACGGCTCGTCGAGGGCGACGCGGCCCGGGCCCGCGCCCGCGAGGGCGAGGAGTACCAGGAGCAGCAGCCACTCGGGGCTGTAGAAGAACCGGCTCAGGAATCCGGTGACCGTGGTGGACGCCTCGGTCGCCGCGGGCCAGACCGAGTAGTAGATCGCGCCCACCATCGTGACCGCCAGCCCCGCGGCCGCGAACCGAGTGAGCAGCCCGAGCACCAGCAGGGCGCCGAGGACCAGCTCCGCCCACGCCGTCACGGTCGACGCGAGGTCGGGTTCCGGGATCCCCCACGCGGCGAAGTCCGCGGCGAACCGCTTCGGGTTCGCAACCTTCCCCCATCCGCTGAGGAAGAACATCACCCCGACGCTCGCCCGCGCCACCAGCAACCAGATGTCCCTCGTCGTGTTCACGCCCCCGAAGGTACGGAAGACGAGCCCCCATCGCAGCGCGCCATGCGGCAGTGGACTCGCCGGCTTCACGTGAAACCCCAGCTCGTGCCATACTGTGACGCATGTTGCTCAAGAGGCGTCAGGTGCTGGTGGGACTTGCTGCGCTGCCCGCCGCCGCGGTCGCCACGTCGCTGACGGTCCCGCACGCCGCCGCTGCCGACGCCGACAAGGCGCTGCTCGACGCCGCCGTCGCGGCCGCGCCGACGGCCCGCGAGGTCATCACGGTGGCGGCACCGTCGTTCTCCTCGACGGACGTCCAGGTCTCGGCGTGGGCACTGCTCGCGCAGGGCTGGACCAAGGTCTACGGGCCGGTCTCCGGCAAGGTCGGGCAGCAGGGCATCGGCGAGGCCAGGACGGCGTGCCCCGCACCCCGTTCGGCGTCTTCAAGCTCGACCTCGCGTTCGGCCGCCAGGACAACCCGGGCACCACCCTGCCCTACACGAAGGTGACGAATCAGCACTGGTGGGACGGGAACGTCAACTCCCCCACCTACGACCGCATGGTCGTGCAGGCCGCCAGCCCCGGGCCCGAGAGCGAGAACCTCTACGACATCGGCCCCGTCTACGACTACGCCGTGCACTTCGACAACAACCCCACCCACACCCCGGGCAAGGGCGGCGCGATGTTCCTGCACGTCACCGACGGCAAGCCGACGCTCGGCTGCGTCGCGATCAGCCGCGACGGCATGATCACTCTGCTGAAATGGCTGGCGCCCGCGCACAACCCGGTCCTGGTCACCGGTCTCGCCGGCTGATCCGCGGTACCCGGCCGGCGCACAACCTCCGACGGTGGGCCGGCGAGGCCACGGAGTAGGGCCACAGGCGTGGGGTGTAGTCGCGCAGAGAAGTGATGCGTGCGACGCATACCCTGGAATGCCCTGGTCGAAGGCAGAATTCGACGATCGGGCTATGCGAAGACTGCATACCCACCACGGATTTCCTCGCACGATCACCGATTCCGCCACGAACGACGTCCACGCGCGAGGCTATGCAGTTCTTGCATAGCCCGATCGTCGAGATACAGCGCTGACCAGCACATTCACAGGGGATGCGCGGGGCGCATCACTTCCGTGCGGGACTACCCACCGGCGCCGCGGACTCGGAGCCGGTGGCCCTCAGCCGCGCGGCACGGACTGCGCGATCCACCCCGACAGCGCGGGGATCACCGCACCGGGCGAGAGGATCCACTGGTTGTGCCCCAGCGGATCCGCGATCCGCCGGTGCACCGACGACGGGAACTTCTCCCCCACGAACCGCGACTGCCGATCCGAGACGAGCTCGTCGCCGGCGATCGCCACGGTGAGCACGGGCGTCCTCGTCCCCGCCAGACGCGCCTCGTAGTCCACGTCCGCGCCGGCGACGTTGAAGTCGCCGGTCTGCACCAGGTGATCGAAATCGGCCACGATCCCGGCGGGCACCTCGCCGAGCCCGTCCGGGCCGGACCAGTGGCCCCGCCGGGCGGCGGCGCGGGCGGCGACGGACGTCCCGATCCGGCGCGCGGCCCCCGACAGCCCGTCGAGCTTGTAATACCCCGTGCCGCAGGCGATCAGGATCACCCCGGCGAGATTCCGGCGGGCCCGCGCCGCGTACATGGCGCCCATCAGCCCGCCGAGGCTGTGTCCCAGCAGGATCCGCGGCGCGCCGGGGAACTTCTGCCGGGCCAGCGCGGAGACGGCCGGGTAGTCCTCGACCACCACGTCCTGGAAGCCGTGCTTTCCCCCGGCGCCGCGGGGCCGCGAATCGCCCTGTCCGCGCAGCTCGGCGACGACGGCGTTGAACCCGGCGTCGATGAGCCCGCGTCCGAAGTCGTCGAAGTAGCCGGCGGGCACGTTCACGCCGGGCCAGATCATCAGCACGGGCGCCGTGGGATCGGGGCCGCGGAAGATCCGGACGGGATTGGTGGTGCCGTCCTTGTAAGTGAGCGTCGCGACGGTGGGCCGCGCCGTCGACGTCACCAGGCGCGCCGTTCCGCCCGCCGCGCGGCCACGGCGCCCAGCCCGCCGAAGATCAGCCCCAGCAGGGCCAGCGCACCGCCGACCGCGGCCTCGGTCGCGATCCACGGCGTCAGGCTCTTCGTCACCTGCGCGAGCGCGGCGTCCACCACGGGGCTGAGCCCCCCGGTCCCGCTGCGGCTCGACACGTACGACGGTGCCGCCACGCACAGCATCCACGTCACGCCCGCGGCGACGGCGACGCCGAGCCCCAGGTAGAACATCATGAACCCGCGGCGATGCGCTGCCAGCAGCGCGAGCAGGGCCGCGGCGAGCGCGGTCAGAGGCGCGATCCACGCCGCCGACCGGATGGTGTCGGCGACGGACGCGTACCGTCCGGCCCGGAACAGGTCCCGGTTGGCGCCGGTCCCGGACAGGTCGATGGTGACCCGCTCCGGCACGGTCACCTTCACGTTGTTCGCGGCGGCGACGTCGCGGATCATCGGCGCGAGGTCGATCTCCGCGGTGGTCGCGCCGCGCAGCCGCTGCTCGGCGGTGGGCCGCACCAGCAGCCAGGTGTGCACCTGGCCCACGGCCTCGGTGAAGGCGCCCGGGAACTGCGGGCCGTGCACGTAGGTCGAGACGTAGGGCGTGATCGCGTCGAGCGGCGGCCGGGCGTCGCCCTGCTCGGTGAGCAGCCGCTGCACCTGCTGGGCGATCTCCTGCGCCATCGCGTCCTGCACGGCGCTGTCGCGACCCAGCGGCTCCATGAGCTTCATGAACTCGGCGCGGTCGAGCACCGTGTTCTTCGCCCACGCCGCGGGGACCGCCACGAACGTGGCCGCGATCGCCACGAGAACGAGGAGGAAGGCCGTCAGAGAACGCACGGCGACAACGGTACTCGACGGTGCCGTCGGCCCCGGTCGACTCGGGTCACCGTCAGTCGCTGATCAGGTCGCGACCGCGCCCGACGATGAGCGGGTCCGGGCCGGCGGCCAGGACGTCCATGTCCTTGTTGTCGTAGTCGAACTTGTCGAGGATGTAGCGCATGGCGTTGAGGCGGGCGCGCTTCTTGTCGTTGCTCTTCACCACGGTCCACGGCGCGTAGTCGGTGTCCGTCGCGGTGAACATCTCCTCCTTCGCCGCGGTGTAGCCGTCCCACTTGTCCAGCGAGGCGAGGTCCATCGGCGAGAGCTTCCACTGGCGCACGGGGTCGATCTGGCGGATCGCGAAGCGGGTCCGCTGCTCGAGCTGGGTCACGGAGAACCAGAACTTCGTGACGTCGATACCGTCCTCGACCAGCATCTTCTCGAACAGCGGCACCTGGTGGGTCCAGCGCTCGTGCTGCTCGTCGGAGCAGAAGCCCATCACCCGCTCGACGCCGCCGCGGTTGTACCAGGAGCGGTCGAACAGGACGATCTCGCCCTTGGTCGGGAAGTGGTCGATGTAGCGCTGGAAGTACCACTCGCCGGCCTCGCGCTCGGTGGGCTTGACCAGCGCCACCACGCGCGCGCCACGGGGGTTGAGGTGCTCCATGAAGCGCTTGATGGTGCCGCCCTTGCCGGCGGCGTCGCGGCCCTCGAACACGATGACCAGCCGCTGCCCGGTGTCCTTGACCCAACGCTGCAGCTTGAGCAGCTCGATCTGCAGCAGGCGCTTGTCCCGCTCGTACTCGGACCGGGCGAGCCGCTCCGAGTACGGGTAGCCCTCGCGCCAGGTGTCGACGACGTGCCGCTCGGGGGTGAGCAGCACCGGATCGTCGTCATCGTCGTCGTTCACGGAGAAGCCCTCGGTCGCCCGCAGGTCGACGATCTTCTGCAGCGCCTCGCGGCCGCTGACCGCGCTCAAGTCGATGCCCACGGGCAGGTCGAGATCCATCACGCGCCGAAGGCTACGGGCAGGCGCGGACCGGCGGGTGAACGTCGCGTGAACGCGCGGTGCCCTGTGATCGGTAAACTGTGCGGAATGCCCACCACCGCCAACCGCGGACGCCGGCGCGCCGAACACCTCGGGCCCGAGCGCCGCCGCCCCCAGGTCCTCGACGCCGCGCTGGAGATCGCCGCGCGCGACGGGCTCGCCGCCGTCACCATCGGCACCGTCGCCGACCGTCTGCAGGTCACGCGCCCCGTCATCTACTCGTGCTTCCCGGACCGCGTCGCGCTCATCACCGAGCTGCTCGATCGCGAGACCGAGACGATGATGACCTACGTCCTCACATCGCTCCACAACGCCCACGGCGAGGACCCGGAGACGGCGTTCATCATCGGCATGCGCGGCCTGCTGGCCGCGGTCAACGAGCGCGCCGACACCTGGCAGCTGCTGTTCTCCGGCGTCACCGACCCGGAGGTGGTGCACCGCGTGCAGGGCGCGCGCGCGACCCTGGCCCGCCAGGCCGAGGACTGGATCCGGCCCGCGCTCATCCGCTGGTGGGACATGCAGGACCTGGACGCCAAGCTGCCGATGCTCATGGAGTTGTTCGTCTCGGCGTGCGAGGCCGCCGTCCGGTCGATGCTGGCCGACCGCCCCGACGACGCGGGCAAGGATTGGCGCGGGGACTCCGAGCGGATCGGCGCGTTCTACGGCTCCGCCGTCTACCGCGCCTTCCACGGCGCCTGACGGTCCGCCGTCACCTCACCGGTGACGGCTCCACGCCGCCCAGAGGGCGGCGTACCGTCCGCCCGCGCTGCGGAGTTCGTCGTGCGTGCCCTGCTCGACGATGGCGCCGCGCTCCATCACCAGGATCCGGTCGGCCCGGGCGGCCTGGCTGAGACGGTGCGCGACGACGAGGGCGGTGCGCCCGGCGAGCGCGGCCTGCGCGGCCTCCTCGAGCAGGTCGGCGTCGGCGCTGTCGGCGTCGGCGGTGGCCTCATCGAGGATCGCGACGGGCGGGTCGAGCAGCACGAGGCGGGCCAGCGCGAGCTGCTGCTCCCGCTGCGGGGTGAGCGCCTGTCCGCCCGCGCCGACGACCGTGTCCAGCCCGGCATCGAGCAGGGACACCCACTCCCGCGCGCCCACCCGCGCCAGGGCGGCGTGCAACTCCGCGTCCGACGCCGACGGCGCCGCCATCCGCAGGTCCTCGGCCAGCGAGCCGGCGAAGACGTGGACGTCCTGCGTGAGCAGTACCGGCGCAGCGGAATCCGGCAGCGTCGCGAGGTCGGTACCGCCGATCCGCACCACTCCGGCGTCGGGCACGTGCACGCCTGCGATGAGCGCGGCGAGGGTCGTCTTCCCCGCGCCCGACGTGCCGACCACGGCCACCGTCTCCCCCGGTTCGAGGCGCACGGTGACCCCGTCGAGCACGCGGCGCCCGCCGCCGTACCCGAAGGCGACCCCGTCGACCTCGACGCTGGGCGGCCCGCCGCGCACGTCCACCACGCCCGACGGTGCCGGTCCCGATGCCTCGTTGTCGGCCACCCCGATCACCCCGACGATGCGGGCGAGAGAGGCTCCGGCGGACTGGATGTCGTCCATCACCAGCAGCAGCGCGCCGATCGGCCCGAACAGGCGCAGGAACAGCAGCATCGCGGTGGTGACGGCACCGACGGTGACCAGGTCCCCGTCGACGAGGGCGAAGCCGAGCACGAGGATCGCGGCCATGCCGACGAACTCGGCGAGGTTGACCCGCCCGAAGAGCCGGTTCTGCACGATCCGCGCGCGCATGGTCCAGCGCACGACGCGCCACGAACCGTCGCTGACCCGCAGGCTCGCGCGGTCCATGAGGTCGTAGGCGTGCACGGTGGGCAGGCCGCGGATCGACCCGAGCATGTGGTGCGCCCGCTCCGCCATGGCCGCCCGCTCGGAGCGGTAGACCGGCGGCGCGACGCGCACGTACATCCGCGCGCCGAGTACGTAGACCGGGAGCACCACCACGACCACCAGCAGGAACCGCCAGTCGAGCGCGGCGAAACCGGCGACGGTCACGGCGACGGAGAAGCCGGACCGGGCGAGCGCGGGCACGCCGCGGGAGATGGCCTGGCTGACCGCGCCGACGTCGTCCGTCGCGCGGGAGACCAGGTCGCCGGACCCGGCCTCCTCGACCCGCGACTGGGAGAGTCGCAGCGCCGCACCGACCATCGACTCGCGCAGCCGGGCGAGCGCGGTCTCGAAGACCTGCGCGGAGAGGGCGATACCGAGGCCGGTGAACACCGCCGAGGCGATCGCGGCGGCCGCCATGAGACCGCCGATCCGCAGTACGTCGGGGTAGCCGCCGCCGTCGATCGCGACGTCGACCATCGCGCCGAAGCCCCACGGCACGGCCAGCCCGAGGGCGGCGCCCACGAGCAGGACCACGAACACGAGGGCGAGGGCGCCGCGCTTCCCCGCGAGCAGGCCGCGGGCGAAGCGGAAGGTCTCCGCCCCGTCGGCGATCGGCAGGGCGCCGGTGGTGCCGGTCGTGGTGGGGGCGCTCATGCGCGGACCTCCGCTCCGGCGGGGCTGACGGTGAGCACGGTGTCGGCCGCGGCGATCAGCGTCGGGGAGCCGGTGAAGACGACGGTGGCGAGTCCCTCGCGGGCGGCGCCCAGCCGGTCGGCGATCGCGGCCTCGGTGACGGAGTCGACCGCGCTGGTCGGGTCGACGAGCACCAGCGTGCGGGTGTCGGTGGCGAGGGCGCGGGCCAGCGCGACGCGCTGACGCTGGCCGCCCGAGAGCAGCCGCCCGGCCTCGCCCACGGAGGTCTGCAGCCCGTCGGGCAGGACCTCCAGGACGTCGTCGCAGGCGGCCGCGAGGAGCGCCGCCGCGACCCGGTCGGGGGCGCCGCCGGCGGCGACGTTCTCCTCGACGGTGCCCTCGAACAGGGTGGTCGCGTGCGGCGCGACGCGCACGGTCCGCAGCGCCACGGGCTGGGTGAGCGTGTACAGGTCGGTGCCGCCGACGGTGACCCCGGCGCCCGGCCGCGGCGCCCCGGACCGCGCGAGCAGCGCGGTCGCGGCGGCGGTGGTCTCGGCGCCGCACACCACGGCGGTGACCCCGGTGGGCGGGAACTCCAGGTCGACGACGCCCTCGCCCGCGGGGACGCCGGAGAGCCGCACGGGCACCTCGTCCCCGTCGTGCGCGTGCAGCACGCCCTCGTCGCGCGCGAAGGGCGCCTGCAGCACCATGAGCACGCGCTTGGCGGAGGCGTTGCCCGCCACCCAGAACTTGCCGAAGTTGGTGCCCATGGCCTGCAGCGGCGCCATCACCACCTGGGTGAGGCCCACGACGGTGATGAGCTGGCCGACGGTGAGGTCGCCGTGCACGGTCTGGACGCCGGCGAGCACGCCCACGAGCACCACGAAGGCCGCGGCGACGGCCTCCATCGCGCCCACGTAGGCGCCCTCGGAGCGGCGCGCCTTGATGACGGCCGCGAGGGCGCGGGCGCTCGCCGCCCGGTACCGACGGTCGGCCTCGGCCTCGGCGTGCATGCCCTTGACCACGCGGAATCCGGCGACCAGGTCGGCCGCGGACCCCGCTGCCTCGCCGGCGGCCCGCTGCTCGGCCTCGCTGCGGGCGCGCAGGGCGCCGCCCGCCTTGTCGAGGCACCACAGCATCGCGGGCGCGCCGAGCAGCACGAGCAGGCCCAGCTGCCAGGAGATCGACAGGAGCACGACGCCGCAGAAGACGATCGCCGCGAGCTCGCCCACCGGGTAGAGCCCGAGCGCGACCGACATGGCGAGGCGCTGCACGTCGGAGGTGGCGATGGAGAGCAGCACGCCGGGCGAGTGGCCCCCGCCCAGGCCGCGCGGGTCCAGGATCCGGTCGGTCACCTGGGTGCGCAGCCGGTGCTGCACGGTGTTCATGCCGAGGAAGCCGATGCGCGAGCCGAACCGGAAGCTGAACGAGAGGAAGGCGAACAGGACCGCGAGCACGAGGACCCAGCGGATCGTCGCCGCCCAGTCCCCGGTCTGGATGGCCCGGTCGATCGCGAGGCCCATCACCACGGGCACCAGCGCCTCGCCGACCTGGTGGCCGATGATGAGCAGGCCCGCGGGCAGCGTCCGCGACGGGTTGCCGAACATGGTGCGCAGCACCAGCTGCCGCGGCGTGGTGTCGGCATCGACCGCGAGCGGCCGGTGGTCGGGCTGCTGCTCGGGCGCCTCGAAGAACACCGGCAGCCGGCTGCCGGTCCAATCCGCCACCCTCAGCTCCGCGCGGACTCGGTGAGCCGGAACGGGCCCAGCACGGTGCGCAGCTTGTTGCGGGTCTCGGCCAGCTCGGCCTGCGGATCCGAGGCCCCGACGATGCCGCCGCCCGCGTAGGCGCGCAGCCGCGCACCGTCGAGCTCGGCGCACCGGATGCTGACCCGCCAGTGCCCGTCGCCGTTCGCGGCGGTCCAGCCGACGGCGCCGGCGTAGAAGCCCCGCTCGCCCTCGATGTCGGCGATCGCGCGGGCGGCGGTCCGCCGCGGGAAGCCGCAGACGGCGGGGGTGGGGTGCAGCGCGAGCGCGAGGTCGAGCGCGCTGGTCGCGGGGTCGGCGAGCCGGCCCTCGATCTTGGTGCCGAGGTGCCACACGGGCCCGGCCCTCGTCACCGACGGTGCGGCGGGCACGTCCAGTTCCGCGCACAGCGGCGCGAGCGCGGCGGCGATCTCGTCGACGACGTAGGCGTGCTCCTCGCGGTCCTTCTCCGAGTCCAGCAGGCCCTCGGGCGTGGTCGCGGTGCCGGCGAAGGGATGGCAGAAGACGGTGTTGCCCATGCGCCCGACGAGGATCTCCGGGCTGGAGCCCACGAGCCAGCGGCCGCGGTAGGCGTCGCCGGCGGCGGCGAGGTCGACGGCGAAGGCGTTGCCCTCCAGGTCGCGCTGCTCGAGCGCGGCGGCCACGGCGAGCGGGTCGAGCGGCGCGGCGGCCTCGAAGTCGACGGCGCGCGCGAGCACCACTTTCTGCAGCTCGGAGTCGTCGATGAGCTCGATGGCACGGCGCACCCGGTCGACGTGCTCGGCCGGCTCGGGGTGCTGGGCGGTCTGCGTCAACGTGGGCAGCTCGGCGGCCGTCCCGGCGGGAGCCGCGGCCACGTCGCCGAAGTGCTCCGGCACCGTCAGCGCGGCGGGATCGGCCAGGTCGAAGGGCAGCGCGCCCACCACGGCGGGGACCGTGCCGGCCCGGAGCGCGGCGGCCGCGGCGTGCGGGTCGGTGAACGCCCCCGCGCTGCCGCGCGCCGCGAGGCGCTGCCCGGCGGCGGTCAGCAGGAAATGCGGATGGTCGCTCTCCCCGCTCGTGCTCGCCGTCATCGCAGTGCCTCCAGAACCTTGTCCGTAGTCTCCACTCTGCCGCATCGGCCCGCCACATAGGTGAGCGCGTTGGCGTGATCCTCGGCGGAGAAGTCGGCGACGGCGTCGCGGACCACGTAGGGCTGCACGTCGCGCATGAAGGCGTCGAGCGCCGTGGTCATGATCCCGATGTGGGCGTAGATGCCCGCGATGACCAGCTGATCGCGGCCCCAGGCCCGCATCCGCTCGGCGAGATCCGACTTGGCGAAGGCGCTGTAGCGCCACTTGGTGAGCAGAACGTCGTCGTCGGCCGGAGTCAGCTCGCCGATGATGTCCTGGTTCGCCGTCTTGAGGCCGGGTCCCCAGAAATCGGTGAGCAGCGCGCGCTCCTCGGGGTCCTGGTCGCCGGGCTGCGCGGTGTACACCACGGGCACCCCGGCGGCGCGGGCCGCGGCGCGCAGCGCCACGATGTTCGGCACCACGGTGCGCAGCGGCTCCGCGTCCCGCTCGAACGGCCCCACGAAGTGCTCCTGCATGTCGTGGATCAGCAGGACGGAGCGCGCCGGGTCGACGGTCCAGTCGACCGTGTCGGGGCACTCGATCTCGGGCAGGTCGTAGACGACCGTCTTCGGCAGGCTCACAGCTTCTCCTCGTCCTTACGCCCGACGAGATCCGCCAGCGCGCGCCGCAGTTCGCGGCGACTGATCTTTCCGACGCCCGTCGTGGGGAATTCGTCGACGAACTCCACCCGGTCGGGCACCTTGTACTCGGCCACGCCGCGGGCGCGGACGAACTTCTTCAGCTCGGGCACCGTGGGCCGCTCGCCCCCGGTCAGCACCACCGCACACGTGCGTTCCCCGAGGAACTCGTCGGCGACGGCCACGACGGCCGCGTCGATCACCAGGGGGTGGGCGATGAGGTGGTTCTCCACCTCCTCGGCGGCGATCTTCTCGCCGCCGCGGTTGATCTGGTCCTTGGCGCGGCCCTCCACGACGAGGTGCCCGCTCGGCAGCCGCCGCACGATGTCGCCGGTGCGGTAGAAGCCCTCGGCGTCGAAGGACTCGGCGTCGACGCCGCCCAGGTAGCCGCGGATCGTGTACGGCCCGCGGGTCCACAGCAGCCCGGCCTCGCCCTCGGGGACGGGCGCACCGTCCTCGTCAAGGACGCGCACCTCGTCGTCGGGCGAGATGGCGCGGCCCTGCGTGCCGAGGACGAGCTCCTCGGGGTCGTCGTCGCGGGTGTAGTTGACCAGGCCCTCGGCCATGCCGAAGACCTGCTGCAGGCGGCAGCCGAGCTCCGGGGTCACGCGCCGCGCCGCCTCGGGCGGGAACTTCGCCCCGCCCACCTGCAGCACGTCCAGGCTGCCCAGGTCGGCGGTCGAGCCGGGCACGGCCTGCAGCCACAGCATCGCGAGCGGCGGGACCAGCGACGTCATGGTCACCTTCTCCGCCTCGATCAGCGGGAAGGCCTTCGACGGTGCCGGGTCCGTCCCGAGCACGACGGTGCCGCCGGCCCACAGGACGCCGAGGATGCCGGGGCTGCTCATGGGGAAGTTGTGCGCCACGGGCAGCACCACGAGGAACCGTGCGCCGGGCCCGAGCCCGCAGATCTTCGCGGACTCGCGGACGGAGTACAGGTAGTCGGCGTGGGTGCGCGGGATCAGCTTCGGCACACCGGTGGTGCCGCCGGAGAGCTGCAGGAACGCCAGGGATTCCGGGTCGGCGGTGACCGGTGTCCCCTCCGCGACGTCACCCACGAACGGCAGGTCGTCGACGACGAGGATCTCGGCGCCGGTCTCCGCAGCGACCTCGGCGGCCAGCGCACGGTGGTCGAAGCGGTTGATGGTCGCCGCGGTGATCATGGCCTTCGCGCCCGACGTCTGCACGAAGTGCACGAGCTCGCTGCGGCGGTGCGCGGGCAGCGCGAACACGGGGATGGCGCCGATCCGGAAGAGCCCGAACAGCACGGTGACGAACTCTGCGGTGTTCGGCAGCTGCAGTACCACCCGATCGCCTGCGGCGATTCCCGCGGCGCGCAACCCCGCGGCGGTCACGGCGGCCGCCGTGTCCAGCTCGCGGTAGCTCAGTCGCACCGGGGCACCGGCGACGTCCTGCGCGACCAGCGCCTCGGCGTCGCCGAAGCGTTCTGCGGCCTCGGGCAGGAAGGACGCGAAGGTCTCGCCGGTCCAGTGGCCCGCCGCGCGGTAGCGCGCGGCGAACTCCTCCGGGAAGTAGCGGGTCTCGGTGCTGGTCATACGGTGGCGCCTCCGTCGACGGTGAGTACCTGCGCGGTCACGTGCCGCGCATCGGGCGAGAGCAGGTAGTCGATCGCACCGGCGATGTCGTCGGCGTCGGCGATGCGGCCCAGGGGGATCCCCAGCCGGTGCCGCGCCAGGTCGCCCGCGATCGCGGCCTCCGCGGCGGCGGCGCCGCCGAAGGCGGTCTGCATGGGCGTGGCGGTGGAGCCGGGCGCGACCACGTTGATCCGCACGCCGCTGCCCGCGAGCTCGAGGGCGAGGGTCAGGGTCGCGCTGTGCGCCGCGGCCTTCGACGCCCCGTAGGCGCCGAGGCCGACGCGCGGGCCGTTCCCGGCGTTGGAGCCGACGACCACGGCGGCGCCGGCGCCGCGCTCCGCCATGCGGCGGGCGGCGGCGGTGAGCACGTGCACGGTGCCGGTGAGGTTCACGGCCAGCGCGGCGGCCCAGTCCTCGGCCGCGGTGTCGAGAACCGTTCCGGCGACGAGGATTCCCGCGCAGTGCGCGAGCGCGTCGACGGGGCCGCCCGCCTTCTCGGCGGCGTCCAGCGCCGCGGCGACGGCGTCGGCGTCGGTCACGTCGAGGACGTGGGAGGTGGCGGTTCCGCCCGCGTCGGCGATGGCGCGGGCGGTCGCGACCAGCCCGTCGGCGTCGCGGTCCGCGAGGGCGACGGGGCCCCGCCGCGCGAGCCGCAGGGCGGTCGCTGCGCCGATCCCGGAGGCTGCGCCGGTGATGAATGCGTGCATATCAGCGTCCCCGGGTCAGCCGAGATAGGCGCCGGAGTCGCCGAGGATCTTGGCGGCGGGGTGCTCGGCACCGTCGGCGGTGCGCACCGTCTCGACGATCAGCGCGGGGTTGCCACCGCGCCAGGAGTCCTGCCCCGCCACCACGGCGATGCCGTCACCGTCGGGCACGCAGACGCGGCCCGGCGTGCCCCCGTACCGCTTGGTAGACACTGAGGCGCCGGTGATCGCGAGCCGCTCGCCACGGAAGACCGTGTGGGCGTTCGGGTACGGATCGGACTGCGCGCGAATGAGCCGCTCGATCGCATCGGCGGGCCACGACCAATCGATCGCGCTGTCCGCGTCGGAGCGCTTGTGGAAATACGTGGCGGCGGCCGGGTCCTGCGGGATCGGCTGCGCCGTCCCGGCTTCCAGCTCGCCGAGCGACCGGGCCACGAGCGGAGCGATCAGGTCGACGGTGCGATGGAACAGGTCGACGGTGCGGTCCTTCGGGCCGACGGCGACGGACTCCTGGGCGATGATGGGCCCGGTGTCGAGGCCCTCGTCCATGAGGTGCGCGGTGACGCCCACGTGGGTCTCGCCGTTGATGAGCGCCCAGATCAGCGGCGAGAAGCCGGCGTACTTCGGGAGCAGCGAGTCGTGGATGTTGAGGGTCCCCAGGCGCGGCATCGAGTAGATCGACTTCGGCAGCCAGGTGCGCCAGTTGTTGGCGACGATGATGTCGGGCTCGGCGGCCGAGACCGCCTCGAAGAGGGCCTCGTCGGGCTTCTTGGCGAGGTGCACGGGCACGCCGCGGGACGTGGCGAGCTCCTCGACCGAGTCGTTCCACATCATCTCGTACGGGTTGTTCGAGACGGGGTGGGTCACGGCGAGCGCGACCTCGTGGCCGGCATCGAGGACGGCGGACAGTGTGCGGTGGCCCCAGGTCTGGAAGCCGAAGGTGACGACGCGCATCATGCTCCCTTCGCGACGGTGGTCAGGCGGGTGTCGGCGGCGAGTCCGTCGAGGATCTCGCCGGCGCGGACGGCGACGTTCGACAGCAGCGTCGATCCGAGACCGTGAGTGGATTCGGTGGCGCCCTGGACGTACAGGCCGTCGAGCGGCTCGCCGTCGATGGTGAGCACGTAGTCGCGGCCGACCTGCATCCGCTCGGGCGCGACGTCCCAGCCGGCGAGGACGTCGGAGACGCCGATGGAGCGGAAGCCGGTGGCGCACACGACGGCCGAGTAGTCCTCGCCGGTGGTCTCGCCGGCGATCCGGTCGCGCAGCGTGACCCGCACGCCGGTGTCGGAGGCCACCGCCGAGGTGACGACCGTGGCGGGGCGCATCAGCAACCGGCGATGGCCGCTCACCTTCTCCTGGTACTCGACGGCGTAGAGCTCGTTGATCAGCTCGATGTCGACGCAGCCGTAGTTGGTGGTCGCGTGCCGGGCCATCAGCTCTTCGCGGACGTCCGCGGGCGCGTCGTAGAAGTCGTCGACAGCGTCGGGATCGAAGACCCGGTTGGCGTACGGGCTGTCGTCGGCAGGCTGGAAGCCGTAGGAGTTGTAGACGCTCTCCACCACGGCGTTCGGGTAGCTCCGGTGCAGGTACTGGGCGACCTCGGCCGCGCTCTGCCCGCCGCCCACGACGAGGAAGCGGTGCGGCGCTTCGACATCCAGGTCGGCCGCGGCGAGGTGCTCGAGCAGCCGGTGGTTGTGGAACAGGCGCGGGCCGGCGGCGGCCCACTCGGGCAGCCGCTCGCGCAGTCCGGTCGCCACCACGACGGACCGGGCGCGCAGGGCGCCGTCACCGTCGGGACCGGTGAACCGGACGAGCCATCGCGCACCGTCGACGGCGCCGTCCACGCGCTCGACGGCGGTCACCGTCGTGCCGTAGTCGATGCGGGCGGCGACGCTCTCGGCCACCCAGGAGAGGTAGTCAGTGAACTCCACCCGGGTCGGGAAGAAGGTCTGGTGGTTGATGAAGTCGACGAGCCGGCCGCGGGCCTCGAGGTAGCTCAGGAAGGTGAACGGGCTGCGCGGGTTGCGCAGCGTCACCAGATCCTTGAGGAAGGCGATCTGCATCGTGGCGCCGTCGAGGAGCATGCCGGGGTGCCAGGCGAAGGCGGGTTTGCGTTCGAGGATCGTCATCGACAGCGGCGGCAGGCCCGTCCGGTTCCGCTCATCGAGGGCCGCGGCGAGCCCCAGATTCGACGGTCCGGCCCCGATCCCGACCACATCGGCGATCGCGTGCTGCTGTCCCATGTATCTCCCTCGTCGACTATCTAGATAGGATAGGCATACCTGAAAGTAGAGACCATTCGCCAGTCGTGCGAACGTCTGTGTCCATCGACACAGGCGACCCTTCGAAGAGGAGAAACCGTGTTCGGGTCATCCCGCATCACTCGTACCGCCCTTGCCCTTGCCGCCGCTACCGCCCTGGTCACGGGCGCCGCGGCGTGCGGATCCGGCTCGTCGACCGACGAGCACGCACAGCACGACGCGGGCTTCCCCGTGTCGATCACCTCCGCGCTGGGCACCACCGAGATCAAGGCCCGCCCGGAGCGCGTGGTCACGCTCGGATGGGGCAGCACGGAGGCAGCGATCGCGCTCGGCGTGACGCCCGTGGGCATGCGCGACATGTCCTCGGAGCTCGGCAAGGACGCCGGCGGGATCATGCCGTGGGTGCAGGAGAAGCTCGGCGACGCGAAGCCGGTCCTGCTGCCGGAGTCGAGCAAGTCGCTCCCGCTGGAGCAGATCGCGGCCCTCAAGCCCGACGTGATCCTGTCGGTCCAGGCAGGCCTGACCGCGGACCAGTACGCGCAGCTGAGCAAGATCGCGCCGACGGTCGCGCAGCCCGGCCGCAACTGGCAGACCTCGTGGCAGGACCAGACGACCCTGGTCGGCAAGGCGCTGGGCCGCGAGGCCGAGGCGAAGACGCTGATCGCGGACACCGACAAGCGCATCGCCGAGGTCAAGGCCGCGCACCCGGAGTTCGCCGGCAAGACCGTGGCGGCCGCCAGCGGCACCACCCCCGAGAGCCTCAACTTCTACTTCGACACCGACCCGCGGGTGATGCTGCTTCAGAGCTTCGGCTTCACCGTGCTGCCCGAGCTGACCGCCCTGCGCGAGGCCACGCCCCCCGGCAAGTTCGCCGCGCCGGTGAGCTGGGAGAACGTTCCGAAGTACAACGCCGACGTGCTGACCTCGTGGTACCTCGACCCCGCCAAGCGCGAGGCCACCGAGGCCAACCCGTCGTTCGCGAGCCTGAAGGCCGTGCAGCGCAAGTCCTATGTCGCCCTGACGGATCCGCCGCTCGTGTACGCCGTCAGCTCGCCCAACGTGCTCGACCTGCCGTGGCTCCTCGACCGCTACGTCCCCGCCCTATCGGCTGCGGCGAAGCAATCCGCCAACTGAGTCTCACAGTTTCGAATGCCATCGTAGAAGAGCACTGTCAAGATCTATCTTCGTTCGATATCGACTCATAAAATAGAAGGTATGAGCTATTCGGACGACGCGTTCACGCTGGGCAGGCGGGTTGTCACGCCGCTGCCTGGGGTGTTCGACGGTGCGGTGTCCGGGCTCAGTGCGGCGGGCGCGGTGACGCGGTTGCGGCGGCTGACGGTGGAGCAGAACCGGTTGGAGGCGGAGCGGTCGGCGGTGCTGACCAGGCTCTACGAGCTGCGCGATGACGCGCGGCGGGTGCGGGAGGAGTCCTCGCGTCGGTTCGTCGACGACTGGGATGAGCTGGTCGCGGAGGTCGGTGCCGCCCTCGGGGTCGGGCGGACGGCTGCCGGGTCGGCGGTGCATCGTGGGCTGGATCTGCGGGAGCGGTGCCCGCGGTTGTTCGAGTTGTTCGCCTCTGGGGCGGTGAGCCCGGCGGTGGTGCGGGAGGTGCTGCGCGCATCCGCAGCGGTCCTCGACGACGAGGTCGCGCTGGTTTTCGACGAGCGGATCACGGCCTGGCTGACCGCCCGCAGCGGGCAATCCCTGTCGGTGCGGGCGGTGACGGATGCGGCGAAAGGTGCCCTGGTCCGGCTCGATCCCGCAGCGGCGCGGGAGACACCTCCGGCGCCGCCGCGGGAGCGGCTCGAGTTCCATACCCGCGCGGACGGGTTGGTCGATCTGGAGGCGGTGATGCCGAAGCAGGAGGCACTGCGGTTGTCCGCGCTCATCGGCCCGGTCGCGCAGTCGGTGTGCCGGGACGACGGCCGCACCCTGGGACAGCGGCAGGTCGCCGCCCTCGTCGCCCTCACGGAGGGGTACGAGAGTTTGGCATGCCTGTGCGGCAAGCAATCGTGCGAGCTGCGCGCGGCCCGCCCCAGGACCGGCGCGGTCTCGCAGGACATCCGGGCCCTGGCAGTGATCGTCCTCAACGAATCCGACCTCGCCGATGCCATGGCCGACGCCACTGACGCGCTCGACGACGACGCGGCCCCGCCCGAACCCGAACCTGATTTGTTCACTGATGACGCCGCGGACGAGACGGGTCACGTCGCGACCGGTGACATTGCAGTCGAGCACGACGAGGGCATCGATGCCGGTACCGGCATCGATGCGGGCCGCGGAGCGGTCGTCCTGACCGGGGATCCGGGCATCACCGGCCCGGTCACCGTCGAGCAGGCCCGGGCGCTGATCGCCGCCAGCCAGACCCAGTGGCGGGTCCTCGGCCGCCGCGACCCCGAAACCGGGGAGGTCCACGCCCGCGGCGCCGGCGGGTACCGGCCCACCTGGTACCAACTGCTCGTCATGCGCCTGACCTACCCCACCTGCGTCTTCCCCGGCTGCACCGTGCCGTCGGACCGCTGCCAGGCCGACCACGTCACCGAGTTCGACCGCCACGATCCCTCCGAGGGCGGGTCGACGACGGTCGCGGGAAAAGGCACCGCGGGGAACCTGGTGCCGCTGTGCGGATTCCATCACCGCATCAAGACCGAGACCGGCTGGCTCTCCGACCTCCTACCCGACGGCACCGTCGAATGGCGACACCCCGCAGGCGGAGTGCACACCGTCCCACCCGGCACCGCCCGAGACCTCCTCCCAGGGCTCGAACGGATCATCTGGGACGCCCCCGACCCCACACCACCCAAGCCGAAGAACCCCGACGGACTCACCACCGCCGCGAAACGACGCGCGAAAGCCCGCCGCGCCCTCCGCGCGGAGAACCAACTCCTACGCCACCGGAACCACGAACGACAGAAGGCCGAATCCGAAGCCCGGCAACGAGAACACGAACGCGCCCGCGCCGAGGCGGCCGGCGAGGAGTACGACGACACCGCACCCCTCGAGCCCCCGCCCTTCTAGGCGCCGGGCCGGCGGAGCGGCCTCACAGCCCCGCGGCCTCGAGGGCCTGCTCGTAGAGGTCCGTCGCCTCGTCGCGGGACTTGCCCGCGGCGAGGGCGTCGGCGAAGACGGCGCGCAGCTTCTCCTCCCCCGCGGCCTCGAAGCGCTTGGTCCACGCCTCGGCGTCGTGCCGCCAGTACCCGACGACGTCGGCGCGGTCGCGCGCCCACCCGAGGCCGCGCACGTGCTTCTTCGCAGCACGGGTGTCGGCCGCCTCCCCGGCCAGCCAGAGGTAGCCGTCGGCCGGCAAGTCGACGGTGCGGAGCACCTCGGGCAGGCGGCTGGGCGCGGCGCCGTTGCCGCTGCCGATCACCTCGATCACCTCGGTACCGGGACGCTCCGGGAGGTAGGCGATCTCGCTGCGGTCGAGGACCTCGGCGATGACAGTGACGTCGACGCCGGCGGGCGTCTTCTCGAGGATCCGGGCGAGCGCGGGCAGCGCCGCGAGGTCGCCCGCGAGCACGTGCCGCGACGCGTCCTCCGCGGGGTCGTACCAGGAGCGGGGGCCGGCGGCCAGGAGCCGCCAGCCCGGGCGGGCGGCGCGGAACCAGTCGATGGCGGGACCGTGGCCGTGCTCGGCCACGTCGACGAGCATGCGGCGGGTCGCCGGATCGTAGGCGCGCACCGAGTAGTTGCGGTGGCCCAGGCTGCGCTCGGGATCGGCGATCTCCCAGCCCCCGAGCGCGCCGGGGTCGTCGGAGGGGCGGGCCGTCAGCTCGGTGCCGTCCGGCGAGAAGTAGAAGGCGATGGACTCGTCACCGGGCGCGATGGGGACGTAGCCCCCGGCGGTGCCGTCGCCCACCTCGAACTCGAGGCGCAGTAGGTTCTCCGCGACCTGCGCGGTCGCGGTGAGGGTCAGGACGAAATCGTTCCACTTCATGGGTCACTCCGATAGGTCGGGCCGCGGCGCGAAACGCGCTCGCTCCGCGGCGAACAGGACGGCGGTCTTGTGCGGGAGCTCGATGACGCCGAGCCGGGTCATGCCCAGCGCGGCGCTCACGCCGACGGCGGCGGTGTTGCGCGCGTCGGGTTCGGTGAGCATCCGGCGACAGCGCGGCTCGGCGCGGAAACCCGCGTCGATGAGGGCCGCGCCGATGCGGGCGCCCCAGCCGTGGCCGCGGTGAGCGGGCGAGCCGATGGCGAGGTGCACGCCCACGTCGTACGGGTCGGACTCGTAGCACCGCGCGACCACGTCGGCATGGGCGCGATACAGCTCCACGTAGGCGATGTCGACGCCGCCGTGCGCGACGATCGCGGGAGCCGTGTGGCCACCGTCGAGCTGCCCGATCAGGTGGGTGCGCCAGCGCTCGCGGGGCCACGCCTGTCCCCACGCCGCCGCCACGGCCGGGGTGTTCATCCAGCCGTGCACGAGGTCGACGTCGGCGGAATCGGGGTCGACGACCCGCAGGTCGAAGCCCGGCAGGTGCAGCGCGGCGAGAAAATCGCCGATGGGCGGATGCTCGCGGCCCTCGAGCCGGCGGCCGACCGCGGCGTGGTCCAGCATGCACAACCCCCAGTAGCGAAGTGTAGGCTTACCTACCTGATCGCACCGCAGATTACCCCAAGGAGACGGTTTCCGATATGTCCACCTCCCCGCTGACCGCAGACCGCGTGCGCGCCGACGTCGCCGAGTTGCTGCAGGTCCCCGCGCAGTCGATCGCGGACGACGACAACCTCTTCGACCTGGGCCTGGACTCGGTCCGCGTGATGACGCTGATCCAGCGCTGGCGCGACGCGGGCGCCGCCGAGCTCGAGTTCCCCGACCTCGCCGAGCAGCCCGAGCTCGCCCATTGGCAGCGGCTCGTGGTCGGCGGATGAACCCGTTCGACGAGCCCGACGCGGGCTTCCTCGTCCTCCGCAACCACCTCGAGCAGCGCTCGCTGTGGCCCCGTTTCGCCGAGATCCCGGCGGGCTGGACCGTCGAGTTCGGCCCGTCCTCGCGCGAGGACTGCCGCACGCACATCGAGGCCGCGTGGACGGACCTCCGCCCACAGCGCGCCGACCTCCCCCGCTAGCCACCCACCGCTCAGGAGCCCCCTACGTGACCCTCGCAGAGGCCGCCCCTTCCCCGGCATCGGCCGGCACCGACGCACCGATCCTGCTGCCGCTCACCGCGGCCCAGCACGGGATCTGGAACGCGCAACGGCTGGAACCGGACTCGCCGTACTACGTGGTGGGCGACGTGCTGGAGATCGTCGGCGACCGCGCGGTCGACCTCGGCGCCCTGCGCACCGCGATCACGCGCACCGTCGCGGAGGCCGGCAGCCTCCGCCTGCGGGTGGTCGAGACCGAGGACGGTCCGCAGCAGTGGATCGACGACGGTACCGTTTCCGAGCCGATCGTGGTGGACCTGCGCGGCGAGCCCGACCCGCGGGCCGAGGCCGAGGCCGCCGTGGCCGCGGAGCGCGCGCGACTGGCGGCGCACTGCACGGCGATGACCGACCGCGACCTCTTCGCCTTCCGCATCCTGCGCCTGTCGGACACCGAGGTCTGGTACACCCAGCTCGGGCACCACCTCGTCTTCGACGGCTACTCCGCCGCGATGCTCTCCCGCCGCGTCGCCGCGCACTACACGGCGCTCATCGGCGGGGCGGAGCCGCCGAAGTCCCCGTTCGGCTCCTTCGCCGAGTTCGTCGCGGCCGATCAGGAGTACCGCGCGAGCGCGCGGCACGAGGCCGACCGCGCCTACTGGCGCGACGAGCTCACCCCGCTGCCCGAGCCGCCGGAGCGCCCCGGCTTCGACGGCCCGGCGAGCGAGGTACTCACCGCCCGCACGGAGCTGTCCCCCGAGATCTTCGACGCCCTGCGCCGGGTCGCCGACGAATCCGGCACCACCTGGGGCGAGGCCCTCATCGCCTGCTACGCCGCCTTCCTGCACCGCTCGCTCGGCGAGTCCGACGTGGTCTTCGCGATGCCGCTCATGTGCCGCAGCGGCGGGGTCGCCCTGCGCACCCCCGCGATGGCGGTGAACGTGCTGCCCCTGCGCCTGCCGGTGCGCGCCGACGACCGGTTGGCCGACCTCAGCGCCCGCGTCGCGGAGACCATGCGGCGCATGCGCGCCCACCAGCGCTACCGCGGCGAGGACCTCCCCCGCGACCTGGGCTCCCCCACCGTCGGGGCGCTGCTGCACGGACGGGGCATCAACCTCAAGGCCTTCGACCTCACCCTCGACTTCGCCGGCTCGGCCGGCACGATGCGCAACGTGGCGGGCGGCCCCCCGGAGGACTACGGGCTGAGCGTCATCCCCACCGGCAACGGCGGGCTCCTGGTGGGCTTCGAGGTCGACGCGCGTTCCGCGACGCACGAGCAGGTAGAGGGCCGGCTCGACGCCGTCGTCACGCTCATCACCGAGCTCGCCTCCCCCGCCGCGCCCGCGCTCGGCAAAGTGGAGCTGCTCCCCGCCGGCCTGCGCGAGAAGCTGATCAAGCGCTCCCGCACACCGGAATCCGCGCACCCCGTCCAGGACGTCCCGGCCGCGCTGGAGGCGCAGGCCCGCCGCGATCCCGCTGCCCTCGCCCTCGTCCACGGCGACGACCGGCTCACCTTCGGCGAGCTCGCCGATCGGGTGCACCGCACGGCCCGCCTGCTCCGCGCGGAGGGCGCGGGGGCCGACGACGTGGTCGCCCTGGCGTTGCCGCGCGGCGTCGACCTGGTGGTGGCGATCCTCGCGGCCCTCGACGCGGGCGCCGCCTACCAGTACCTCGACCCGGCGCACCCCGCCGCCCGGCACGCCGAGCTGGTCGCGGACTCGCGGCCCGTGCTCCTGGTCGGCGTCACTGGTTCCGCTGCGCCCGACGGTGTCCCGCAGCTTCGGCTCGACGATCCGGCGATCGGCGCGCGGCTCGACGAGCTGTCCGGCGCCCCGCTCAGCGAGTCGGAGCTCGCCGCGCCGCGGGACCCGGACCACCTCGCCTACGTCATCCACACGTCCGGCTCCACCGGTCGCCCGAAGGGCGTCGCGGCTCGCACCGGCGGGCTCACGAGCCTGCTGCGACACCACCGCGCGACGCTGGCCGATCTGGCGACGGCCCGCGACGCCGAGCGCCGCCTGCGCTGCGCGCACACCTATTCGTTCTCCTTCGACGCCTCCCTCGACCAGTTGCTGTGGCTGCTCAGCGGCCATGCGCTGCACCTGTACTCGACCGAGACCGCCCGCGACGCCGACGCCCTGCTGGCCGCGTACCGCGCCGACCGGATCGACGTCGTGGACACCACCCCGTCGATGGCGGCGCCGCTCATCGACGGCGGGCTGATCGACGGCGAGCACCGCCCGTCCCTGCTGATCCTGGGCGGCGAGGCGACCGGGCCCGCGCTGTGGCGCCGGATCGCGGCCGCCGGCGTGCCCGCGGTGAACGTCTACGGGCCCACCGAGGCCGCCGTGGACGCCACCGCCGCGCTCGTCGCCGGGGAGACGCCGGTCATCGGGCGCGCCGTGCCCGGCACCGCCGCCTACGCGCTCGACGGTGCGCTGCAACCGGTCCGGGACGGCGAGATCGGCGAGCTGTACCTCGCCGGACCGCACCTGGCGCGCGGCTACCTGAACCTGCCCGCGGCGACCGCCGAGCGGTTCGTCGCGGATCCCTTCGGCGAACCGGGCTCCCGCATGTACCGCACCGGCGACCGCGTGCGGTGGGCCGGGGACGGTGGCTACGAATACCTGGGACGCGGCGACGGCCAGGTGAAGATCCGCGGCTACCGGATCGAACTGGCCGAGGTCGAGACCGCTCTGGCCGCCGTGTCCGGAGTGACGAGCGCCGCCGCCGTGGTACGCACCGACGCCGGCCGAGACCGCCTCGTCGGCTACGTGACCGGTTCGGTGACCGCCGACGACGTCCGCGCCGCACTCGGCGAGGCCCTGCCCGACCACATGGTGCCCTCGGCGGTGGTCGTGCTGGACGAGCTGCCGGTGACGATCAACGGCAAGCTCGACCGCGCCGCCCTGCCCGCGCCCGCCGTGCAGACCGCCGGCCGGGCGCCCCGCACCGACCGCGAGCGGCTGCTCTGCGCGGTGGTCGCCGCCGCGTTCGACGTCCCCGAGGTGAGCGTCGACGACGACTTCTTCAGCCTGGGCGGCGACAGCATCAGCGCCATCACGGTGTGCAGCGAGCTCCGGGCCGCCGGGCTCGACGTGCGGCCCCGGGACTTCCTCTCCGGCAGCAGCTTCGCGACGCTGGCCGCCGGCGCCGCCGAGACCGCCGCGGTGGACGAGGGCCCCGTCGTCCCCGCCGAGGGCGAGTTCCCCGTGCCGCCGATCGTCGCCGCCCTGCTGGGTCTCAACCCTGACCCGAGGGACGTCGCGGGCTACGCGCAGTGGATCGCCCCCGAGCTGCCCGTCGGGGCCACGCTCGAGACGGTCCGGACGGCTCTGCAGGCCGTCGTCGCCGCGCATCCCGCACTGCGGCTGCGTCTCTCGGGCCCCTCGATGCTCACGATCGACGAGGCGGCCCCGCCCGTCGAGGTCACCGCGGGCGACGGCACCGTCGACTCCGCGGCGGCCGAGCTCGCCGCCGAACTCGACCCCGCCGCCGGTACCGTGCTGCGCGCGCGGATCGTGCGCGGCGACGACACCCCGGACCGTCTCGTCCTGGTGATCCACCACCTCGCCGTCGACGGCGTCTCCTGGCGCGTGCTGCTGCAGGACCTCCCGCAGGCGCACCGGGACGCGGCCGCCGGCCGCGCGCCCGCCGTCCGCGCCGAGGCGACGCCCTGGCGCGCACACGCCCTGGCCCTCGCCGAACAGGGCGAGCGCGGCACGTACCGAGGCGAAGTCGACCTGTGGCGGGCCGCACTCGACGACGCCGAGCGGCTCGGCGCGCGACTGCTCGACCCGGCCGTCGACCGCGTCGCCACCGCGGCGGTCACCCGAACCCGGACTCCCGCGCCCCTCGCCGAGCCGGTGACCTCCGGGCTGGCACGGGCGTACCGCGCCAATGCCGAGGAGACGCTCCTGGCGGCCCTCGCCCTGGCGCTCCGACTGCGGCGCCGCCGCGCCGGGCTCGCCCCGCGCGCGGCCGCGGCGGTCACCGTCGAGGGGCACGGCCGCGAGCAGGTGCTGCGCTCCGCGGATCTCGCCCGGACCGTGGGCTGGTTCACCGTGGAACACCCCGTCCGCCTTCCCGTCCCGCTCGACGACGCGGAGCTCGACGACGCCCTCGCGGGCGGCGCCGCGGCCGGGCGGCTCGTCCGCGCCGTCAAGGAGGCCCGCCGCGGCGTGCCCGGGCAGGGCATCGGCTACGGCGTCCTCCGGCACTTGGACTCCGAGGCGGGGCCGCTGGGCGCCGCGCCGGACGTGGTCTTCAACTACCTCGGCCGGTTCGCCGCGCCCGACGACGGCTGGCGGCTCCCGGGCGACACCCCGTTCGCGGTGCTCGACCCGGCCACGAAGGCGCTCGAGCAGGTGCTCGCCATCAACTGCTTCGACGGCGCCGACGGTCTCACCGTCGAGTGGACCGCCGCGGGCGGCGTGCTGGACGCCGCCGCGGTCGCCGAGCTCCAGACATGCTGGGCCGAGGCCGTGCGCGCGCTCGCCGCGCACGCCGCGCGGATCGGGCCCGACGGTGGCGGTCTCACCCCGTCGGACCTGCCGCTGGTGACGCTGGACCAGGCCGACATCGATCACCTGGAGCAGGACGGCCCGATCGCCGACGTGCTGCCGGCGACCGCGCTGCAGGTGGGTCTCGCGTACCACTCGCAGGTGTTGGCCGAGGGCGAGCCCGACGTCTACACGGTGCAGGCCGCGACGTACCTCGACGGCCCCGTCGACCCCGACCGGATGGCGGCCGCGGCGGCGGAACTGCTGCGCCGAGTGCCCTCGCTGCGCACCCGGCTGGGCTACACGGCCTCGTCCGACGTGGTGCAGGTGATCCCGGAGACGGTGCGCCCCGATTTCACGTTCGTCGACGTCGCGGACCGCGAGGATCCGGCGGCGGCGTTCGCCGCGGTCGCCGCGGCCGAGCAGGCCCGCCGCTTCGACCCGTCGACGGCGCCGCTCATCCGGTTCCTGCTGTGCCGCACCGGCCCCGACCGGCACCGGCTGGCGCTCACCAATCACCACTCGCTGCTCGACGGCTGGTCCATGCCGATCGCGGGCCGTACCCTGCTCGCGATCTACGCGGAGCTGGGCGGCGGCCCGGCGGCACCGGCGTCGGCGCCGCTCGACGGCTACTACCGCTGGCGCGCGGACCGGGACGTCCCCGCCGCCCGCGCGGCGTGGGCCGCCGAGATGGCCGGCCTGGAGGCGCCGACGCTGCTGGCGCCCACCGGTTCCGGTGCCGCCGACGCCGCGCCGGAGCGCATCCTCGTCGAGCTCGACGACGACCTGACCCGCGGCCTCGCCGAGCTGGCGCGCACCCGCGGCGTCACGCTGACCAGCGTGCTGCACACCGCGTGGGGACTGCTCCTGGGCCGGCTGACCGGCCGCCGCGACGTGGTCTTCGGCTGCCCCGTCTCGGGCCGCCCGGTAGAAGTGCCCGACGTGGGCACGATGGTCGGGCAGCTCGGCGAGTCCATCGCGATCCGCGTGCGGGCCACGCCGGAGCAGCCGGTCGGCGAGGTCCTCGCCGACGTGCACCGCCGCGCCCTCGCGCTCTCCGACCACCATCACCTCGGCCTCGTCGAGATCACCCGCGCCGCAGGGCTCGGGGATCTCTTCGACACGATGGTCGTCACCGAGAACTTCCCGCTCTCCGACCGCAGCGTGCAGCCGGTCGAGCCCGGCCTCGACCTCACGGGCGTCGACATCACGGACGCCACCCACTATCCGCTCACCGTGGTCGTCCTCCCCGGCGAGCGCCTGACGCTGGGCCTGGGCTACCGCACCGACGTGCTCGCCGAGGAGACCGTGCGCGCCTACGGCCGGTGGCTCACCGCGGTGCTGCGCGCCGTGGTCGCCGCGCCGGACACCCCGGTCGGGGCGATCGGCACGCTGCCGGCCGACGAGCGGGCCACGATGCTAGCACTGGGCGACGTGCCCCTGCGCGGCGCGTACGGGCCGCTGCTCGAGGAATTCGGCGCGCACGTCGCCGCGACGCCCGACCACCCCGCCGTGGTCTGCGACGACGAGCAGCTGACCTACCGCGAGCTGGACGAGGCCGCGAACCGGATCGCCCACCGCCTGCTGGCCGACGGGGTGCGGCAGCAGGACGTGGTGGCGGTCTTCGCCGAGCGCGGACTGCCCTGGTACGTCGCGGTCTTCGGCGTGCTCAAGGCGGGCGCGGTGTACCTGCCGCTCGATCCTTCGTATCCCGCGGCGCGGCTGCAGTTCCTCCTGGAGGACGCGGCACCGTCGGCCGTGCTGACGTGCGGCGCGATCCCGGAGGCCACCACGGCCTCCGTGCCCGACGGGGTGCCCGTGCGCGCGGTGGACCCGTGGGACGTCGCCGGCGAGGCGACCGACCCGGCGCACGCGCGGGAGGGCCTCACGCCGGACGCCCTGGCGTACATCATCTACACGTCCGGCACCACGGGCCGGCCGAAGGGCGTCGCGGTGAGCCACCGCGGCCTCCCCGATCTGATGGCCTTCGTGATGGAGGCGCTGGGATTCCGCTCCGACGAGCGGGTCCTGCAGACCGGCTCGCCCAGCTTCGACATCTCCGTGCTGCAGGTCCTCGGCCCGCTCATGGCGGGTGCCACCTCCGTGATCGCGCCCGACGCCGTGCGCGTTCCCGGCGACGAACTGCTGGAGTACATCGAGCGGCAACGGGTCTCGGTGATCAACCTGCTGCCCTCCTTCCTGGCGGCGATGCCGGACCACGCCGAGGTGGACCCGTCGGTGATCTTCATGGTGGGCGCCGAGCGCCTCGACCCGGAGCTCGCGGACCACTGGGGGCGGGGCCGGCGCGCCCTGTTCAACTGCTACGGCCCGACCGAGGCGACGATCAACGCCGTCACCTGGCGGTACGAGCCCGACGACCCGGGCCCCCTGCCCATCGGCCGGCCCGACCCGAACCTGCCCTGCTACGTGCTCGACGAGGGCCTCAACCCGGTGGGGACGGGCGTGCTCGGCGAGCTGTACCTCGCGGGCGACTCGCTGGCCCAGGGCTACCTGCACCGCCCGGACCTCACCGCGGCGACCTTCGTGGCGAACCCGTTCGGGGAGCCCGGATCCCGGATGTACCGCACGGGCGACCTGGTCGCGTGGCGGGAGGACGGCAACCTCTCCTTCCACGGCCGCGCCGACCACCAGGTGAAGGTCCGCGGCCTGCGGATCGAGCTGGGCGAGATCGAGACCGCCCTCGCGCGGCAGCCCGGCGTGCGCGCCGCGGCCGTGCTGGTGCGCGGCGACCGGCTCGTCGGCTACCTGGTCCGCAACGACGGCGCGCAGCCCGATCCCGAGGCGATCCGCACGGCGCTGGGCGCGGAGCTCCCCGCGCACATGGTCCCCGCGGCCTACGTGGTCCTGGACCGGCTCCCCCTGGGCCCCACCGGCAAGCTGGACCGGGACGCCCTGCCGGAGCCCGCGGCGCGGGCCGACGCCGGCCCCGACCGGGAGCCCGCGACCGCGGCCGAGGCGGCGCTCCTCGCCGTCTTCCGCGAGCTGCTGGACACCGAGGAGGTGCGGCTGTCGGACGACTTCACCGAGCTGGGCGGCGACTCGCTCGTCTCCCTGCAGGTGGTCTCGCGGGCGCGTCGCCTCGGCTTCGAGCTCAGCGCGCGCGACGTGCTGGAGGGTCGCTCGATCGCCGGGATCGCCGCTCGCGCGGTGGAATCCGAGGCGCCGGACGCCCCGGCGGGCAGCGACTTCGAGCAGTTCCTCGACGTGCTGCGGCTCGGCGGGACCGACGCTCCGGACGTCTTCACCGGGCGGCATCCTGCCAAGGTCGGCGTGCACACCTTCGGCGGCCAGATCCTGGCGCAGGCGATCGTGGCCTCGGCATCGACGCTCTCCGCTGCGCCCCTTCCGCTGCACGCCGCGCACACCCACTTCGTCGAACTCGGCACGGTCACGGAGGATCTCACCTATCGCGTGACCCGCCTGCGGGATGGCCGGACCGCCGCGAACCGGCAGGTCACCGTCGAACAGGACGGACGGATCCTGGCGGTCATGACGCTCGCCTACCAGGCGGACGCCTCGAACCCGCTGGAGCACACCGAAGCCGCGCCGGCGGCCGGCGATCCCCTGGCCCTGCCCACGATGGCGGAGCGGTTCGCCGGGCACGAGTCGCGGCTGCGCGCCCTCGTCGACGCCTCGCACCCGATCGAGATGCGGTTCGCGTCGGATCCGGTGTGGGACAAGCGGGACGCCGACGGCGCCGATAGCCGGAACCTGGTGTGGATGCGCGCCGACGGTGCGCTGCCCGACGATCAGGTGCTCCACGACGCCGCCCTGGCGTGGGCGTCCGACCTCACCGTGCAGGACCCGATCATCGCCCGGCACGGCCTGGCGTGGGGGTACGACCGGGTCGGCGCGGCGACGCTGAACCAGTCGCTGTGGTTCCACCGGCACACCCGGTTCGACGAGTTCCATCTGCTGGTCGTGGATTCCCCCGTCGCCCGAGGGGGACGAGGCCTGTCCACCGGGCACTTCTACGCCGGCGGCGAGCTGGTGGCCACGGTGACCCAGGAGGCGATGGTCCAGGTGCTCCCGGACTGACCTCGGGAGTGGGAACGCGAACAGCCGCGGCCGGAGTGATATCCGGACCGCGGCTGTTCGCGTTGTGGAGCGGGTGGAGCCGTTACTTCTTGAACATCTTCTCGACGACGTCGAGCGTGGCGATGGCCTTGTCGAAGTCGGGGCGCTGCACCCAGTAGGGCAGGTCGAAGGCCCGGTTCGCGGCGAAGGCCGGGAGCGAGGCGTAGACCGGCTGCGAACGCAGCGAATCCGCGGTGAAGGTCTGGCCGCTGAAGCCCACGATGAAGACCGAGGGCTGCGTCACCGTGCTGGGCAGCGCCTCCTGGGTGATCTCGTAGGAGTCGCCACCGGCGGTGTACGGCTTGAACTTGCCGCTCGCGAAGATCGGCGCGGCCTCGATGCCCAGCTTGGCGAACTCGGTAGGCACGCCGCGGTTCTCGATCAGGCCGTAGGCCTTGCCCTGCGCGGTCATCGACAGGAAGGCCACGGGGCCGGGGGGCGGCGTGATGCCGGCCTTGACCTGTGCGACCCGGTCGTCGTACTTCTTCACGGCGTCCTGGTAGACCTGCGGCTGGTCGAACGCCTTGGCCAGGAACTCGAACTGCTGGTTCCAGCTCTCCAGCTTGTTGTCGACCACCAGCGTCGGCGCGATGGCCTTGAGCCGGTCGTAGGCGTCGCCCGTCTGCTTGAACGGGAAGCCGAGGCCGCCGCCGACGATGAGGTCGGGCTTCTCCGCCGCGATGGCCTCGATGTCGTAGCCACCGGCGGGCCAGTGCATGAACTTCGTGCCGGCCTTGGTGAAGTCGTCCTTCCACGCGTCGAAGGGCTGGGCCTTCGCAGGATCACGATCGGTGTACTCGGTGACCATCGCGGTCACGGGGAGGCCCAGGTCGTAGAGGTAGCCCGCGAGGTTGTAGTTGAGCAGCACGACGCGCTTCGGCTTGACGGGGATCGTGATGTCCCCCTTCACCGTGCTGACGGTGCGCGTCGCGGACGCCTCGGTGCCGGAGTCGGTCGAACCGCCCCCGCAGCCGGCGACCAGGCCGACGGCGCACAGGATGGCGACGAGGTATCGCACGTGCTTGGCCATGAACTAGCCCTTTCTCAGGATATTTAGGACAGGCTTATCAAAGCATATGAAGGCGCTGACGCGGCACCCCGCCCCACTCATCGATGAGGTTAGGGTAACCAAAGCTTGATCGGTACGGTGGTGCCATGAGCCGCGCAGAGTCCCCCACCCCCGCCGGCACGGTCGCCCGCACCGTCGCGCTCGCCGTCGCCGGCCTCGTCCTGGTCCTGTTCACGGCCGCCGTCCTCCTCTCCCAGATCTTCGCCGCGGTCTCCGCGGCGTCGGTGTTCACACCGGTCTGGCGGGCGATCGGCACCGTCGGGGCCCTGGTCACCGGCAGCGACCCAGCCCCCGTCGACGTGGCCACCGGCAGCGATCTCGCCTGGGCCTGGCAGTTCCACGCGGGCGCACTGGTCATCGGCATCGTCGCGGGCCTCGTCTGGGGCGCGCTCGCCGTGCGGTCCGGCACGCGGGGAGCGGCGGGCGTCGACCGCGCCGCCCGCGTGCTCCGCGCGATCGCCTGCGCCGTGCTCGCGGTCGCGATGCTGCTCTACGGCCTGGCCAAGGTGATCCCCGCGCAGATGGGCCACATGAACCTGCCCGCGTACCAACTGCAGGCCGTCGGCGATACCGAGCCCTTCTCCCTGCTCTGGGGGTACATGGCCGCCTCGACGCCCTACACGGTGGTCACCGGCGCGATCGAGCTCACCGCCGGCCTGCTGCTGATCGCTCCCCGCACCCGCCTCGCCGGGGCGCTGCTCTCGGTCGTCGCGCTCACCCAGATCGTTCTCCTCAACCTGTTCTACGACGTCCCGGTCAAGCTGCTCGCCGCCGAGCTCCTGGTGATCGCGCTGGTCCTGGTGTTCCCGTACCGCCGCGCGCTGCTGCGCGCCGTCCTCCCCGCCACGGCCTCGCCCGCGCGGCGCACCGGAACCGTGGCCGCCGCCGTCCTCGCCGTGGTCCTCATCGCCGCCACCGTCGCCGGGAACCTGGCGCGGGTGGACACGATGAACACCCCGCGCGACCCGCGCGACGGGGTCTGGCGGGCCACGGCCCTCACGATCGACGGCGCGCCCGCCCTCGCCACGGGCGATGCGGGCCCCGTCTGGACGTCGATCGCGATCACCCTGCGCGGCACCGCGGACCGTCCGGCGAAGGGATCGGCGCAGGACAGCCTGGTCACGCAGACCCCCGACGGTGCGGTCACCGCCTGGGGGCTGCGGGCCGACGGCGACCGGTTCACCGTGCGCCGGGGCGCCGGCGCCGCGCCCGTCGATCTGCAGGTCACGACGGTGCCCGACGGGCTGCGGCTGTCCGGCACCGTCGACGGACGGCGGCTCGACGCGCGGTACGAGCGGCGCTCCCTGGAACGGCATCACGACATCCGCTTCGTGCAGGCCCCCTTCGATCGCACGCGCCCTCGGCTCTAGTGGCACAGTGGTCTTCCATGGAGCTACGCATCTTCGTCGAACCCCAGCAGGGAGCCACCTACGCCGACCAGCTCGCCGTCGCGCGGACCGCGGAGGAGACCGGATTCGGGGCCTTCTTCCGGTCGGATCACTACGTGGCGATGAACGTCGACGGGGCGCCCGGCCCCACCGATTCGTGGATCACCCTCGGCGCGATCGGCCGTGAGACCTCCACCATCCGCCTCGGCACGCTGGTCACCTCCGCCACGTTCCGGTTCCCCGGACCGCTGGCGATCTCGGTCGCGCAGGTCGACGAGATGTCGGGCGGGCGCGTGGAGCTGGGCCTGGGCGCCGGTTGGTTCGCGGAGGAGCACGCCGCGTACGCGATCCCCTTCCCCGACGTGAAGGAGCGCTTCGACCGCTTCGAGGAGACCCTCGAGATCGTGACCGGCCTGTGGGAGGCGCAGGGCCCCTACACCTTCCGCGGCGAGCACTTCTCGCTCACCGACTCCCCCGCGCTGCCCAAGCCCGCGCAGAAGCACGTGCCGATCGTGCTCGGCGGCGCCGGCAAGAAGCGCAGCGCCGCCCTGGCCGCGCGCTTCGCCGACGAGTACAACACGCCCTTCGTGCCCGTCGCCGAGGCCGCCGCGGTGTGGGCCCGGGTCGACGCCGACGCCGTCGCCGCGGGGCGCGACCCGCAGTCGATCATCAAGTCCGCCGCGCAGGTGGTGTGCGGCGGTTCGGACGAGGCGACCGTCGCGCGGCGGGCCGCGACCATCGGCCGCGAGCTGCCCGAGCTGCGGGAGAACGGGCTCACCGGCTCCGCCGGCGAGATCGTCGACAAGCTGGGCACCTTCGCCGAGGCCGGCGCCTCGCGGGTGTACCTGCAGGTGCTGGACCAGAGCGACCTCGACCACGTCGAGTGGATCGGCGCCGAGGTGCTGCCGCAGGTCGCCGACCTGTAGCCGCTACGCCACCGAAACCGGCCCTCAGCTCGGTCGCGCGGAAGTATTTCCGTCGAGGACGAGCTGAGGGCCGGTTTCTGTACGCAGGTCAGGCGCCGGCGGCCAGGAGGTTGGTCGCGGTGCGGCGCGCGAGCGCCATCGTGGTGATCATCGGGTTCACGCCGGAGCAGGTGGGCATGCCGCTGGCGTCGGCGATCCACACGCCGCGGGTGTCGTGCAGCTCGCCCGACGGATTCGCCACGGACGTGACGGGATCCGCGCCGAGCGGGGCGCTGCACATCTGGTGCGCGCTGAACACCGGGGTGCCGCCGGGTCCGATCGGAATCTCGTTCACCTGCGCGATGAAGGCGTTGAGATCGTCGCCGCGGGTCCACGGCGCGAAGCGCTGGCCGGCCACGTAGATCTGCCGCGCGCCGGCGGCCTCCTGCATCCGGATCGAGGCGGCGATGCCCTCGCGGAAGTGCTTGCGGTCCAGCTCGTCGTCGAACGGGTAGGCGTGCACGGCCTCGCCGTCCTCGTCGATCGTCACCGAGCCGACGCCGCGGTCCTTGACGAGCACCACCCAGTCGGCGCGGTTGCGGTACTGCGCCGTGAGCTCCTTGTGCGCGGCGCCGCCGAGCCACGGGACGACGCTGGTGAAGAGGCCCGGCAGGTGCTGCACACACTCGACGAGGAAGCCGTAACCCGAATCGGCGTCGGCGAACTCGGTCATCACGCCCGCCATCGCCGGGCCGTGCCACGGGTCCTGCGGCTCGTCGTAGATGCCGCTCACCAGCGTCGCTGGGTGCAGCCGCAGCGTCGTGCCGACAGCCGGGCCGCCGAGCCCCGAGCGGAGCAGCAGCGCGGGCGATTCCAGGCTGCCGGCGGAGACGACGACGGTGGGCGCGTCGATCCGGACGGCGGTCTGCGCGCCGGTCGCCGGGTCGGTGTACGTCGCATCGACGCCGGTGGCGGCGCCGTCGGCCGTGGTGATCAGCTGCACGCGAGTGTTCGGTAGCAGCCGGGCGCCCGCGTCGGACGCGTCCTGCAGGAAGGTGCGCAGGGCGCCGTTCTTGGCTCCGGTCTGGTCGCCCATGCCGCTGTACGCGCTGCGCACCGGGTCGAACCGATCGGGGTTCACGTTGAGATCGACCTTCTTGTAGGAGTAGCCGAGCCCGGCGGCGCCGTCGGACAGCCGCTCGTGGGGGCCGTTCTGCAGCGCGACGTCCTGGTTGCAGCCCATCCGCGCGAAGACCGCGTCCAGGTGCTCGTCGAACTCGGGGCCGAGGGCGTCGTCGAGACCCGCGCCGGCCCACTCCTTGCGGACCGTCTCCGGGGTCCTGAGCGAGTTGGACCAGTTCACGGTGCTGCCGCCGCCGACGGTGCCACCCGCGGCCAGCATCACCATGCCGTCCGCGGAGGGGAAGAAGCCGCCGCGCAGGAACAGCGTCTGGTAGGCGAACAGCTCGTTCTGCACGAAATCCGCCTCGTTGCGGTAGCTTCCGCCCTCGACCACGATCACCCGCTTACCGGCCTGCGCCAGGATCGCGGCGGCGACCCCGCCGCCGCTGCCGCTCCCGACGATCACCACGTCCGCGGCGAGGGTCTCGTCCGCAGGCGGGGTGATCGCGGTGATGGTCTTGGGCGTCGCCGGCGGCGCGGAGACCGGTCCCGGGTAGCCCATTCCCGCCCACAGCGGGTTGCGGCCCTGCTCGTCCATGAGGCCGTAAGCGATCATCGTCGACAGCTGGCACAGGCTCGCGATCGCCAGCGCCGCCTCGGCCCCCGACGCCGCCAGACCCGCGAGGATCGCCTCACGGGCGTCCTGTTCGCCCTCGGCCAGCCCGGCGTCCGCGGCGGCACCGAGCAGTCCGGCCAGACCGGCGAGCTGCTCGCCGGACATGTGCCCGAGCAGGTACTCCTCCACGGCGGCGTCGACCAGGAGGTCGCTGCCCTTCACCGCCCAGAAGCCGGTCGGGTCGTCGTCGCGGGGCACCGACGCGACGAAGGTGTCGACAACGGCGGTGAGTGCGGCGCGTTGGCGAGGATCGAAGGCGAAGGTCATCTCGGTGCTCCCTGGGTGTGCGACATTGTTCGGGAGTTCCAATACTCACTGTGATGCGCGTCATAGTCTTGGCGTCATGAGCAAGATTCGCGACGACATTTGTCCGCCGGAACAAAACGGGCCGTCGTGGCGGGGCTGACACCGCCGGCCCGGGAGTGGCTCGCGGAGTTCGCGCGGGCGGGCGAGAACGAGCAGGCCCTCGACGCCATGGTCGGCGAGGTCGACGACGCGATCGTCGCGGCGCTGCCGGAGATGGACGAGCCGCTCCTGCGCACCGAGCTGGACGCCAGCACCCGGGCGCACTGGCGCGGCGTCCTCGGCAACGCCACCCGCGAATCCATCGTCGTGCGCCCCGGCGAGGAGACACACGATCTCGCGCGGACGATGGCGCGGCGCGGCTTCGAGCTGCGCGTGCTGCTCGCGGTGTACCGGGTGGGGCAGAACGCGGCGTGGGACCTGTTCACCGCGCGCGCCGCCGTCGAGATCGCCGACGCCGAGGTGCGCTCGCAGGTGCTGCTGCACTTCTGGCCGCGCGTGACCCAGTGGCTCGACGCCTCGATCGAGGAGATGATCGGCACCTTCGTCGCCGAGCGCGAGCAGTGGCAGCGGGGCGCCCTGGCACGGCAAGCCGCCACCGTCGACGCGGTGCTGGCCGGGCAGGACGTCGATCCCGCGGAGGCGACCGCCGCCCTGAACTACCCCGTCGCGGCGGCGCACACCGCCTACACGCTGTGGGTGGACGAGGCCGTGGCCGACGCCGACGTGCAGCGGCTCCTCGAGCGCGCCGCGACGGCCGTGCATCGGGAGGTCCGCGGCGAGCACCGCCTGGCGCAGCGGATCGGCGCGCGCTCGCTGCGCTGCTGGAGCTCGGGATCGGGCGTACCCAGCGCTCTCGACCTGCCGCCGACGGTGCGCTGCGCGCTCGGCACCGCGCATCCCGGGATCGACGGCTTCCGTCGCAGCCACGCGGAATCCGCGGCGGCGCTGACCGTCGCGCGGCGGACGGGGCGCGGCCTCGTGGCCTACCGGGACGTGGAGCTCGCCTGCCTCGCGCACGGCATCGCGGGGCCGGACGGGCCGTCGACGCTGGTAGAGCGCGAGCTGGGCGACCTCGCCGCCGACACCGCAGCTGCGGCGAGGCTCCGCGAGACGGCGCTCGCCTACCTCGGCGCCGGCGGCGACGCGCGCGCGGCCGGCGCGGCCCTGATGCTGCACCCGAACACCGTGCGCTACCGGATCCGCCAGGTGGAGCAGGTGCTGGGGCACCCCATCGACGAGCGCCGCGTGTACGTCGAGCTGGCGCTGCACTCGGTGCGCACCTTCGGCGTCAGTCCTGCAGCGCACCCTTGAGATACGCGGCGGCGCCGAGATGCTGGGCGCAGTCGTCGACGATGCTCACCAGGCGGACCGCGACGGTGACCGGCGGGTCCCAGGCCGCGTCGATCACGCGGGCCAGCTCGTCCGGCGTGACGCCGTCGAGGTAGCGGGTCGCCATGGCATCGACGTCGCGGAAATAGCCGATGAGCAGCGCATCGCTGCCGTGCACCTCGGCCGCCTCGGCACGGGTGTGGCCGTAGCCCGTCGACTCCGGCGGCAGGTCGAGGCCGAACCGGCCGTACCAGTCGTTCGCGGTCCAGACCTCCGGGACGCCGGCGATCGGCGCGAGCTGGGCGTCGATCACCCGGGCGCTGTGCCACACGAGCCATGCGATCGTGTTGGCGTCCGGCACGATCCGTCTGTTCGCGATGTCGGGGTCGAGTCCCTCGGTGACGTCCTCCACGTGCTCGCGGATCCGGGCGAACGCGTCGATCAGCAGGTCCCGTGCAGCGGCTGAGTCCATGTCTCCGACGGTACGCCGCTACCGCCACAGGCAGGGCCCATCAGGAACCCACGAGCAGGAGAAGACAGAAGCCGATGATGAGGAGCAGGAAGGCGCCGCAGAGCGACAGGATCGCGATCTGCGCGATCTTGACGCCGTTGACCGGCGGTGGGGGCGGCGGAGTGAAGCTGAAGCGCCCGGGCGTCCCGATACCGTTCGGGGCGGCGTAGAAGACGGTGACCGTCTGTCCTGCGGCCACCCTGAGCGGGATGCTCGCGGTGCCGAACTGCGTGTTGAGCACCGCGCTGCCGGGAGTGCCGCCGAAACTCCCGAAGGCACCCAACTGAACGCTGAGTACGCGGTCCCCAGGGGTGACGGGAAGGAAGCTCTCGCCCCAGTTCGACATCCGGGCGACGCTGTCGACGAAGGCGCTGACGTTCACGCCGTGCTCGTACTTGATGAACGCGTTCGCCGAGTCACCCGGCACGCAGATCAAACGGATCCACCCCTGCGCAGGCACCGCTGGAAACGCCACATCCACTCCTTCGTCCTCGGCGCCGATCGGCGCGTCGAGGACAGAGTGCCGGGAACGTCTTTCGCGATACTTGCGCCGGGCTGAAGGCGGCACACCTGCGCAGCGACCCGCCCCCGTCCATCAGCCCAGGCTGCGGCCGAGCTGGCGAGACAGGACCGCGGCGAAGGCGGCGGGATCGGCGACCGAGCCGCCCTCCGCGAGGAGGGCTGTGCCGTAGAGGATCTCGGCGGCATCGGTGAGCGCCTCGTCCTCGGCGGGCGCCTCCGCGGCGGCGACCCGGTCGCGCAGGCTCTTGACGAGCTCGTTCTCCGGATTCAGCTCCAGCGTGCGACGCGTGCGGGGCACCTCCTGGCCGCTCGCCCGGTACATCTGCTCGAGCTGCGGGGTGAGGTCGAACTCGCCGCCGACCAGGCAGGCCGCCGAGGTCGTGAGGCGCGACGTGAGGCGCACGCCGGCCACGTCCTCGTCAAGAGTCGTCGCCAGCCATTCCGTCAGCTGCTCGAAGCCCTCCGTCTCCGGCACGTCGTCGCCGAGGTCGGCCTCACCCTTGGCGACGGAGACGAACCGCTTACCGTCGAACTCGGCGCCGGTGGTCCACAGCTCGTCGACCTGATCGGTGAGGAGCAGGACCTCGAAGCCCTTGGCGGCGAAGGCCTCCAGGTGCGGCGAGGACTCCAGCCGGGCGCGGGAGTCGCCGGCGGCGTAGTAGACGACGTCCTGCCCCTCGGGCATGCGGGCGACGTAGTCGGCGAGTCCGGTGGTACCGGTCTCGCTGAACGTCGACTCGAACGACGATGCCTTGAGCAGGGTTTCGCGGTTGTCCTGATCGTCGAGCAGGCCCTCCTTGAAGACCGCGCCGAACGCCGACCAGAAGGTGTCGTACTTCTCCCGCTCGTTCTCGCGCAGCGCGGTGACCGTCTGCAGGACCCGCTTGACGAGGCGCTTGCGGATCATGACCAGGTGCCGGTCGTTCTGCAGGATCTCGCGGGAGACGTTGAGCGACAGGTCCTGCGCGTCCACGACACCGGCGACGAACCGCAGGTACGGCGGCAGCAGGGCCTCGCAGTGGTCCATGATGAAGACGCGCTTGACGTACAGCGCGGGGCCGGACTTGGTGTTGCGGTAGAACATGTCGAACGGCGGCATGGTCGGGATGAAGAGCAGCGCCTGGTACTCGAAGGTGCCCTCGGCGCGGACCGAGATGGTCTCCAGCGGCTCGTCGAAGGCGTGGCTGACGTGGCGGTAGAAGTCGGCGTACTCCTCGTCGGAGACCTCCTCCTTCGGGCGCGCCCACAGCGCCTGCATGGAGTTGAGGGTCTCCGGGCCGGGCGCCTCGGCATCGTCGGCCTCGGCGTCGTCGGCCTCGGCGACCGGGGCGGGGGCCAGGCGGATCGGGAAGGCGATGAAGTCGCTGTAGCGGCGCACGACCGAGCGCAGCACGTGCTCGGAGGTGTAGTCGTGGAGGCTCTCGTCGCCGTCGGCGGCGCGCAGGTGCAGCGTGATGGTGGTGCCGTGGCCCGCGGGGACGTCGTCGCCGGTGAGGTCGGTGACGGTGTACGTGCCGTGCCCCTCGGATTCCCACCGGGTGGCTGTGTCCTCGCCCGCCCTGCGGGTCACCAGGGTCACGCGGTCGGCGACCATGAACGCCGAGTAGAAGCCGATGCCGAACTGGCCGATGAGCTCCGCGGAGGCGCCCTGCTCCTTGGCCTGCTTCGCGGCCTCGAGCTTGCGCCGGAGCTCGCCGGTGCCGGACTTGGCAAGGGTGCCGATGAGGTCGACGACGTCCGCGCGGCTCATGCCGATCCCGTTGTCGGAGATCGTGAGCGTGTGCGCCTCGGGGTCCGTGCGCAGCTCGATGTGCAGGTCCGAAGCGTCGGCCTCGAGGTCCTTGTCCTGGTATGCCTCCAGCCGCAGCTTGTCCAAGGCGTCCGAGGCGTTGGAGATCAGCTCGCGCAGGAAGACGTCCTTCTCCGAGTACACGGAGTGGATCATCAGCGACAGCAGCTGATCGGTCTCGGCCTGGAACTGGAGGGTCTCTGCGGTCACGTCGTCGCCTTTCTCATCACGGACGGTGCTGGGATCGATTCTGCCAACCGGGTGAGACGGGCTCACCACGGCCTCACCCCTGCACGGTCGGAAGGACGATCATCGAGGCTACGTTGACGGCGGCGGGCAGCGATGCACTCCAGACAACGGCGTCGCCGATCGCGGACGCCGGAATCGGCGGGTTCTCGACGGCGTACCGCTTTAGGGCCTCGGCGGCGTGCGGGTCCGTGACGCCCGCCGCGAGCTCCGACTCGACCATGCCGGGTTCGATGACCCGGACTCGGACACCGCGGGGGCCGAACTCCGCGCGGAGGTGGTTCGTCAGGTGCGCGACGGCGGCCTTTGTCGCGTTGTAGACGGAGTAGCCCGGCAGCACCATGTGCGCGCCGATGGAACCGACCAGGACCAGGTCGGCGGGTCCGCTCTCCGCCGCAGCGACGAGGTCATCGATCGTCGCGCGGACAGTGGTGAGCAGGCCTGTGATGTTGGTGGACACCATGCGGTCCCAGTCGCCCTCGGCCGCGGTGTCGAACGCCGCGGGAAGCATGGCGCCGGCGTTGGCGACGACGAGGTCGAACCGGCCAACGCGGTCGCGGAGCTGGTCGACGGCGCCGGCGAATCCCGCGCAATCCGTGACGTCCGCGGCAGCGTGGGCGGCGCCGGTCGCGGCGGCGACCTCGGCGAGGCGGTCGGCACGGCGGCCGATCACCGCCGTTCGCGCTCCGGCCGCGCCAAGGGCGGCGGCGGTGGCAGCACCGATGCCGCTTCCGGCGCCGGTGATGAGGGCTGTGCGTTCAGTCAACGAGGTCATGCCCATGACGCTGCCCCGTCTGGGCGGGGCACGACAGGCCGTGACGCTGCGGGGTAGCCGCACTACCTGGCTGGACCTGGGCCGATGGGTAGCGTGGGACGAGTGGACGTGAACCTCCTCGGCGAATTCCTACGCGCCCGGCGCGAGCGCGTCGACCCAGCGACGCTCGGGCTGCGCACCATGGGGGTGCGTCGAACCCCCGGGCTGCGACGGGAGGAGGTGGCCGCGCAGGCGGGGATCAGCGTCGAGTACCTCGTGCGGCTGGAAAGAGGCAGGGACCGTAGGACGTCGCCCGCCGTGGTCGCCGCGCTCGCGGAAGTCCTCCAGCTCGACCCCGACGCTGCGGCGCATCTCGCGCAGTTGGCCGAACTCCCCGACGGCCGGGGAGGCGAGGTGGTCGACGAGATGTCCGGTGTCGTGCGACGCCTCCTCGACTCGTGGCCGAACCCGACCATCGTCACCAATTCCCTCCTGGACCTGATCGGCACCAACGCCGCCGGCGAGGAGCTGCACTGCGGGATCGGACTCCGTGTGGGGGACAACATGGTGCGGTCCTTGTTCCTCGATCCGCGGTCCCGTGAGGTCTTCCTCGATTTCGACACCGTCGCTCGGGAGTCGGTCGGGAATCTTCGGGCGCTGTCGGGCCCGAATCCCTCGCACCCGCGGCTGATGGCACTGGTGGGCGAACTCTCGGTGCGGAGCCCGCACTTCGCGCGGCTGTGGGGTGACGGCGAAGTGCAGGCGAAGACGAACGGCGGCAAGGTGATCGCGCACCCGGACCTGGGTGTGGTCGAGCCGGAGTGGTCGACCTTGGAGGTGGCGGCGGCACCGGGGCAGCTGGTCGTGGCGTACCAGGCGCAGCAGGGCTCTGCGTCGGAACGAACCCTGGCCGAGCTCATCGCCCGCGTCGCGCGCTCGTCCTAGCCCGCGCTTTCGAAAGTCGAGTTCTACGGGCATCACCACCGAATACTGCCGCGGCGGCTCGTACGACTCGACTTTCGGAAACCGGGAAACGGGAAGGGCCCGGCACCATCGAAACGACGATGCCGGGCCCTGAAATCCCTGCCGAGTGACAGGACTTAGAAGTCCATGCCGCCCATGCCGCCGGTCGGATCGACCGGGGCACCGGCCTTCTCCGGCTTGTCGGCGACGACGGCCTCGGTGGTGAGGAACAGAGCCGCGATCGAGGCTGCGTTCTGCAGCGCCGAGCGGGTGACCTTCACCGGGTCGTTGATGCCGGCGGCCAGCAGGTCCTCGTACACGCCGGTGGCGGCGTTGAGGCCGGTGCCGGCGGGCGAGTTGCGGACCTTCTCGGCGACGACGCCGGGCTCGAGGCCGGCGTTGACGGCGATCTGCTTGACGGGGGCGTCGAGCGCGACCTTGACGATGTTCGCGCCGGTGGCCTCGTCACCCTCGAGCGCGAGGGTGTCGAAGACGGTGCCCGACTGCGCGAGAGCAGCGCCACCACCGGCGACGATGCCCTCCTCGACGGCGGCCTTGGCGTTGCGCACGGCATCCTCGATGCGGTGCTTGCGCTCCTTGAGCTCGACCTCGGTGGCGGCACCGGCCTTGATGACGGCGACGCCGCCGGCCAGCTTCGCGAGGCGCTCCTGGAGCTTCTCGCGGTCGTAGTCCGAGTCGCTGTTCTCGATCTCGGCGCGGATCTGCGAGACGCGGCCCGCGATCTGCTCCTTGGAGCCGGCACCGTCGACGATGGTGGTCTCGTCCTTGGTCACGACGACCTGGCGCGCCTGGCCCAGGACCTCGAGGCCGGCGGTGTCGAGCGACAGGCCGATCTCCTCGGAGATGACCTGGCCGCCGGTGAGGATCGCCATGTCCTGCAACATCGCCTTGCGGCGATCACCGAAGCCGGGGGCCTTGATGGCGACCGACTTGAAGGTGCCGCGGATCTTGTTGACGATGAGCGTCGACAGGGCCTCGCCCTCGACGTCCTCGGCGATGATCGCGAGCGGCTTGCCCGACTGGATGACCTTCTCCAGCAGCGGCAGCAGGTCCTTGACGGTCGAGATCTTGCCCGAGACGAGCAGCACGTAGGCGTCCTCGAGCACGGCCTCCTGACGCTCGGCGTCGGTGGCGAAGTAGCCCGAGATGAAGCCCTTGTCGAAGCGCATGCCCTCGGTGAGCTCCAGCTGGAGACCGAAGGTGTTGCTCTCCTCGACGGTGATGACGCCTTCCTTGCCGACCTTGTCCATGGCCTCGGCGATGAGCTCGCCGATGGCGGGGTCGCCGGCCGAGATGCCCGCGGTAGCAGCGATCTGCTCCTTGGTCTCGACCTCCTTGGCGGCCTTCAGCAGGTGCTCGGTGACGGCCTCGACGGCCTTCTCGATGCCCCGCTTGAGGCCCAGCGGGTTCGCACCCGCGGCCACGTTGCGCAGACCCTCGCGCACGAGCGCCTGGGCCAGAACGGTGGCGGTGGTGGTGCCGTCGCCCGCGACGTCGTCGGTCTTCTTGGCGACCTCCTTGACGAGCTCGGCGCCGATCTTCTCGTAGGGATCCTCGAGCTCGATCTCCTTGGCGATGGAAACACCGTCGTTGGTGATCGTGGGGGCGCCCCACTTCTTCTCCAGCACGACGTTGCGGCCCTTGGGGCCGAGCGTCACCTTGACGGCGTCGGCGAGGGCGTTCAGGCCCCGCTCGAGACCGCGGCGGGCCTCTTCGTCGAACGCGATGATCTTGGCCATTGCGAAGTGATTCCTCCAGATAGGGGCCGGTTCGGCCCTACTTTGGACACGTCTTCTAGGTCGATTCGATGCCCGCGACGGACGACCCGGCGTGTCACCTGCGCGGGTTGCGCACAGGGCCCGGTCTCACCTCTTCGACCTAGCACTCACGTAATCCGAGTGCTAAGTCGTTTCTAGCACTCGGCAGGGTCGAGTGCAAGGTCGTTCGCCGTGGGCTGGACGGACCCTTCCTACTCCTGGGTAGGATCCGGTCATGGCAACCCCCGTTCTGGAGTCGAGCGTCGTGATCGACGCGCCCGTGGAGAAGGTCTGGTCGGTCGTGTCCGACCTCGAGGCGATGGGCCGTCGCAGCCCGCAGTGCAAGAAGGTGTTCGTCTTCGGCGGCCCGCTCAAGGTGGGCACCCGCATGCTGAACATCAACCGGCAGGGCTGGAAGGTCTGGCCCACCAACACCCAGGTCACCGAGTTCACGCCGAACGAGCGCGTCGCGTTCCGCGTGGCCGAGAACCACACCACCTGGAGCTTCACCCTGGTGCCCGACGGCGACAAGACCACCGTCGTCGAGCGCCGCGAGGCCAAGGACGGCAAGACCACCGCGCTGAGCAGCGGCCTCATCGCCGCGCTCCTCGGCGGCAACGAGGACTTCGAGCGCGGCCTGCTGGTCGGCATGAAGCAGACGCTCTCGCACATCAAGACCGAGTCCGAGGCGAAGTAGCCTCCCGAGATCGAGAAAGGGGCGCACCCGGTGGGTGCGCCCCTTTCTCGTCTGCGGAAGCCCGCGCGGCTACGCGGCGCTCTTGAGAATCAGGTAGGCGGCGCCGATGGCCTGGACCGCCTGCTGCCGCTGCGACGAGGTGAACTCCGCCGCGTACCGCCCGACGGCGACCGAGCACCAGGTGAGCCTCGAGGTCGCGCCCTCGTAGGTGGCGAAGGTCAGGCAGATCCCGCCCGGGACGCCCTTGATCTTCTCCTCCTCGACCTTCGTGAAGGCCTTCCGGGTCTCGTCGGTGAACTCGTCCACGACGTGCTGCGCGCCTTTCGCGTCCTTCGCCCTGTAGACGGTGCTGCCACCGATGCCGACGACGTCGACGCCCGCATCGGCGAAGGTCTTCACCGATCGCGAGACGTCGGTCTGCCGTAGTACGGCGGACCGGGCGGGCAGGGAGTAGCCGCCATCGCCCTTCGACGGCGCGAGGGTCAGCTTCGCGACGCCCTCGGGATCGAGCTGCAGTGTGCTCACCTTGTCGAGCGGCGTCGGCTGGAAGCCGTCGAGCGCCTTGGTCTGCCGGTCGAAGTAGGTGCGCAGCTGATCCACGGAGAGGTCGCCGAAGGCGCCGATCACGTACTGCTTGTACGCGAGGAAGCCCACCGTCGCGGTGCCGACGGGGGCGCCGTACGTCTGCGTGTAGGCGACGGCTGCGTCGTAGCCGGGAATCCTTGTCTCCACCTTCGCCGGCAGATCGTCGCCGGAGGAGTCCTTCTCGCGCGCCCGCAGCGCCTGGCCGACGGCGGCCGAAGCGTCGGCCGGGCTCGCCATGCGGACCAGGACGACGGTCTCGCCGCGTTCCTTCCTCTTCGAGTCGTACTTGGTGCCCTGCTGCGTGTCACTGGCGCCCACCGAAGCCGCGACCTCGGCCTTGGTGCCCAGTACATCTCCCGCCGCTTGACCGAAGACGCCCTTGACCATCCCCTGAATGGCCGACCGGGACGTGGCGCGCGCACTGCCGCGGAAATGCATGGCCGCATCGATCTCGTGGATGAACGGCACGGTCTCCGCCATCCGGTATCCCTCGAGCGTCTCCCCGTCGGCCTGAGTCGTCGAGCCGATGGTCCGGGACGCGGTCGCGAACGATCCGGTCTCCGGCTTGGGCACGCCGGACGAATCGGCGACGGGGGTGCCGGCCACCGTCGACGAGCATCCCGCCAGGAACAGGGCCGACGCCGCGAGCGCCGCCAGGGACTTCTTCATGTTCATCCTCACTTCGCCTGCTGCAGAATCAGATACGAGGCGCCGAGAGCCTGCTTCGCCCGTGCGTCCTGCATGTCGCTGACCTCGGCCAGATAGCGCCCCACCGGCACGACGCAGTACGTCCGCTTGTCCTTCGAGCCCGTGTACTGCGGGAACGACCGGCATCGACCTCCCGGAACGCCCCGCACCGTGGAGGACTCACCTCCGGGATAGAAGCGCGTGTTCTCCGCGATGAATCTGTCCGCGAGTTGCGATGCACCAGCGGCGTCGCGCGCCCGGTAGACGACGTTGTCCGCGTTCGCGATCCGGTCGACGCCCGCGGCGGCGAAGTCCGCCAGCGCGCCCGTCGTGTCCGAGGCGAACGGCGCGAAGCCCCGCGGCGAGTAGGTCGTCTCGAACACCGTCGGCGACGCCTCCACGAGCGTGTACCGCAACAGGTCCTCGTCCGCGCGGGTGAGGGTCGAGAACTTGTCGACGGGCGTCGGCACGAAGCCGGCGAGGGACTTGACCTGCAGGTCGAAGTACTTCTTGATCAGGTCGACGGAACTGTTCGTCCAGGCGCCGATCACGTACCGGCCGCTCGCGAGGAGCCCGACCCGTGAGGTCGAGTCCCCCGCGGACTTGGAGTACGCCGTCGCCTCCGAGTAACCGGGTACGGTCTCCGCCTTCTTGGGCCTCGGTGTCTCGGAACCGAACGCCTTGTCGGGCGACAGGACCGCCGGGTTCGCCACCGCCGCCCGCGCCGCGGCCTCGTCCTTGAACCGGAACAGGCCGGTGATCAGGCTCCTCGAGGACTTGGCATCGGACCCGGGTGCCTTGTCGTCCGCCGAGATGTAGGCGCCGACCTCCATGCCGCCGACCGCGGTTGCGACCCCGTCACCGAACGCCATCTTGACGGTGCTCTCGATCCGTCCCACGGACGGGCGCCCGCCGTACCGGAGCGCAGGGTCGACCTCCGACGCCAACGGGATGATCTCGACCATCCGGAACGCCTCCGCCGCGATGTGCATCTTCTCCGTCATGGCACCGAGCTGGCGCGGCGCGGTCGCGTAGGACCCCGTGTCCGGCTTCGGCACCCCCGACGGGTCGGCGACGGGCGAGCCCGGCACCGTCGTCGAGCATCCCGCGAGCAGCACCGCGGCCCCCACCACGCACAGCGACTTACGCAGCATGGATTCCTCCTCCAAGAGTTCACACAAGTGAACCACGACCGGCCTGCCGCGTACTTATGCCGCGCTAAGGTGAGCCGATGACCGCGCGCAGCCTGCAGGACACCGTCGAGAACCTGATGGACAGGGCCAGGTCGGACCTGGCGGAGCTGGTCGCGCACCCGTCCGTGCACGACTCCCCCGAGTTCGGCGCCGAACCCAACGCGGCGTCGGCGGCGTGGGTCGCGAAGGCCTTCACGGAGGCCGGGATCGCGGGCATCGAGCAGGTCACCACGTCCGACGGGTCGATCGCGATCGTCGGGCACACGCCCGCGCCGGAGGGCGCCCCGACGGTGCTGCTCTACAGCCACCACGACGTGCAGCCGCCCGGGCCGCGTGAGGCCTGGGAGTCCGATCCGTTCACCCTCACCACCCGTCCCGGCCCCGACGGCGCGGACCGCTGGTACGGCCGCGGGTCCGCCGACTGCAAGGGCAACCTCGTCGCGCACCTGACCGCGCTGCGGGCGGTCCGCGGCGAGGACGGGGCCTTCCCGGTCGGCGTGCGGATCATCATCGAGGGCTCCGAGGAGGGCGGCGGCGCGGGCCTCGAGGACCTCGTCGCCGAGCGCCCCGAGCTGGCGCAGGCCGACCTCATCGTCATCGGCGACACCGGCAACGTCGCCGTCGGCCGCCCGACCCTCACCACCTCCTTGCGCGGCGTCGCGAGCGTGCGGGTCGAGCTCAGCACCGGCACTTCCGACCTGCACTCCGGCGCCTTCGGCGGCGCCGCCCCCGACGCGATCGCCGCCCTCATCGCGCTGCTCGCGACGCTGCGGGACGGCTTCGGCAACACCACGATCGACGGGCTCGACAGCTCCGCGCGCTGGGCCGGCGAGCCCTACGAGCCGGCGCAGTTCGCCGCCGACGCCGCGATCTACGACGACGCCGCGATCCTCGGCTCCGGCGCCATCGCCGACCAGCTGTGGGCGCGGCCCGCGGTCACCGTCATCGGCCTCGACGCCCCCGCGACGGCGACCGCCGCCGCCGCGATCCAGCCCCGCGCCGCGGCCCTGCTGAACCTGCGGGTGCCGCCGGGCACCGACCCGCACCACGCCGGCGAGCTGCTCGTCGCGCACCTGACCAACCACGCCCCGTGGGGCGCGCACGTCGACGCGGTCGTCGAATCCGTGGGCGAGCCCTTCGCCGCCGAGACCACCGGCCCCGCCTACCGGGTGCTGCAGGAGGCCCTCGTCGAGGCGTACGACGGTGCCGAGGTCGCCTTCAGCGGCCAGGGCGGCTCGATCCCGCTGTGCACCCAGCTGCGCAAGGCCGCCCCGACGGCCGAGATCGCGCTGCTCGGCGTCGAGGAGCCGCAGTGCCGCATCCACGCGCCCAACGAGTCCGTCGACCCGTCCGAGCTGCGGCGCACCGCGCTGGCCGAGGCGCTGCTGCTCACCCGGCTGGCCGGCGCGTGAGGCCCGTCGACGAGCACCGCGCCGCGGTCGCCGCGCTGGTCCCCGCACCGCGGACCGTCGACCTGCCGGTGGCGGACGCCCTGGGCCTCGTCCTGGCCCGCGACGTGCCCGCGCCGCTCTCGCTGCCGCCGTTCACCAACTCCGCGATGGACGGCTACGCGGTCCGCGCCGCCGACGCCGTCGCGGGCGCCGTGCTGCCCGTCGCCTTCGACGTGCCCGCCGGCCGCACCGACGTGCCCGCGCTCCCGCCGGGGGCCGCGTGTCGCATCATGACCGGCGCCCCCGTGCCCGACGGTGCCGACGCCATCGTCCCCGTCGAGCGGACGGACGGCGGCGTCGAACGCGTCCGGATCGACGAGGCGCCCGAGCCCGGACGGTTCTTCCGCGCCGCCGGCAGCGACATCGAGGCCGGGGAGACCGCGCTGCGCGGCGGCGAGACCGTCGGGCCCGCCGTCGTCGGGTTCGCGGCGGCCCTGGGCCTGACGACGGTGCCCGTGCTGGCCCCGCCCCACGTCGCCGTGCTGTCCACCGGATCCGAGCTGGTGGAGCCGGGCACGCCGCTGCGGCCCGGGCAGATCTACGAGTCGAACGCCCCGATGCTGGCGAGCGCGATCCGCGAGGCCGGGGCCACCGCGGAGGTCGTGCGGTTCGTGGCGGACGACGCCGATGCCTTCCTCGCCCGGCTCGCCGAGCGGATCTCCGCGGGCGGCGTCGACCTGGTCGTCACCAGCGGCGGCGTCAGCGCCGGCGCGTTCGAGGTGGTCAAGGACGCCCTCGCGTCGCGGGGCGTCGACTTCGTCAAGGTCGCGATGCAGCCCGGCATGCCGCAGGGCTCCGGCACCGTCGACCTGGGCGGCGTGCGAGTGAAGTTCGTGACCTTCCCCGGGAACCCGGTGAGCGCGCTCGTCTCCTTCGAGGTCTTCCTGCGGCCGGCGCTGCGGGCCGCCCTGGGACTGCCCGACCGCGCCCGTCGCGTCGCGAGGCTCGCCGAGCCCGTCGACTCGATCCCCGGGAAGCGCCAGTACCTGCGCGGACTCCTCACGAGGAACGACGACGGTACCGATTCGGTCTCGGTTCTCGGCGGGCCGGGTTCGCACTACCTACGATGGCTGTCACAGGCGGATTGCCTGCTGGACGTCCCCGCCGAGGTCGAGCATCTGGCCGCGGGAACCCCGGTGGAACTGATCCTCTTGACCCACTAACGAGGAGATTCTCATGGTCGCGCAGTACGCAGACACCGTCATGCTCGCATCGGCCAACTTCAGCCCCGGCTGGTTCGCGTGGATCATCATCGGCGGCCTCGCCGGCTGGATCGCCAGCAAGATCATGAAGTCCGACGGCCAGATGGGCATCATCAAGAACGTCCTCGCGGGCATCATCGGCGGCTGGCTCGGCGGCTACGTGCTACGCCTGGCCGGCGTCGACACCGGGACCTTCGGTTGGGTCCTCACCTTCGTCACCGCGCTCGTCGGCGCCTGCGTGGTGATCGGAGCAGTGAAGCTGGTCACCGGACGCAAGTGATCACACCCTCGGGTGAGAAGATGTCACCCGATATGACAGCGAACAGTAAGGACGATTAGGTGGCACGCCGACCTCGCACGCCGGTCGACGGCCATCTGACCGAGCACACCTCCGGCATCGAGCACATCACCGAGCTCATCCGGCACACCGTTCCTCCGCTGCACCCCGCGGGGACCCCGTTCATCGCGGGTTCCCTCGGGGTCGCCGCGGCGGGCTACCGCAAGAGCTGGATCCGGGTTCCCGCCCTGCTCACCGCGGCCGCGTGCGCCGGCTTCTTCCGGCACCCCGCCCGCGTGGTTCCGGAGACCGAGGGCATCGCCGTGGCCCCCGCCGACGGCGAGGTGACCCTCGTCGACGAGCACATCCCGCCCCGCGAGCTGGGCCTCGGCGACGCGCCGCTGCCCCGCGTGTCGATCTTCCTGTCGGTCTTCGACGCGCACGTGCAGCGCGCGCCGCTGGCCGGCGTCGTCGACTCCGTGGTGCACACCGACGGCAAGTTCCTGCCCGCCGACCTCCCCGAGGCCAGCGACCGGAACGAGCGGAACTCGGTGCGCCTCGCCACCGAGCACGGCCCCGTGGGCGTCGTGCAGATCGCCGGCCTCGTGGCGCGGCGTATCCGCACCGACTGCGCCCCCGGCGACACCCTGGAGCTGGGCGAAACCTACGGGATCATCCGCTTCGGCTCCCGCGTCGACACGTACTTCCCCGCCGGCACCGAGCTGACCGTCTACAGCGGCCAGCGCGCGGTGGCGGCCGAGACCGTGATCGCGCGCCTGCCGTGACCGACTCGTCCACCGCGCCGCACCGCCCCGTCGGGGTCATGATCCTGCCGTCGATGCTGACGGTGGCCGCGCTGTGCGCGGGCCTGACGGGCGTGCGGTTCGCGGCGGACGGCAAGGTCGATCTGGCGATCATGCTGGTCGTCGTCGCCGCGATCCTCGACGGGCTCGACGGCCGCGTCGCGCGGCTGCTGGGCGCCTCCACCCGGATCGGCGCCGAGCTGGACTCCCTCGCGGACGCCATCAACTTCGGCGTCACGCCCGCGCTGATCCTGTACTTCGTGTGCTTCCCCGGCTCGCCCGCCGGGTGGATCGTCGCGCTGCTCTACGTCGTCGCGATGGTGCTCCGGCTGGCCCGGTTCAACACCCTCGCCGCCGACCCGACGGCGCCCGCGTACACCAAGGACTTCTTCGTCGGCGTGCCCGCGCCCGCCGGCGCGCTGCTGGTCCTGGCGCCGTTGGCCGCCCAGCAGGAGTGGGGCGACGGCTGGTGGGTCAGCACCCCGATGGTCGCGGCGTGGACGCTGTTCGTCGCCGCACTCACCGTCTCCCGCATTCCCACCTCCAGCTTCAAGACGATGACCGTGCAGCCCGCGAAGGCCGCCGGCGTGCTGGTCGCCGTCGCGGGCCTCGCAGCGCTGATGCTGACCTACCCGTACATCGCGCTGCTCCTGGTGATCGCGCTGTACCTGCTGCACATCCCCTTCGCGTGGCGGTCGAAGCGGTGGGTCACCGCTCGCCCCGAGGCCTGGGACAACAAGCCCGCCGAGCGCCGGCAGATGCGCCGCGAGCAGCGCCGCGCGGTGCGCCCGCACCGTCGCGCCGCCACCGCCGGCCGCGGTCCCCGGCGCTCCACCGCCCGCCTGGGCCTGCGCCGCCCGACGCGCGAGGACTGAACCGGTCGCGTCGCGGCCCGCCGCCGTCCGGCGACGCGAACTAGGGTGGATCGCGTGTCGAACCTCTCGCTCACCGTCCGCCTGCAGACCTCGGCCCTCGAGGCGCGACGGGGCATCGTCCGGATCCACCCCGAGGCCCTCGCGGCGCTCGGCCTGCGCGAGTGGGACGGGATCGAGCTGCTCGGCGCGCGCCGCACCGCCGCGGTCGTGGCGGCGGCGCCGGCGGGCAGCGCTCCCGGCGTCGCGCTGCTGGACGAGCTGACGATCACCAACTGCGGCCTCCGCGAGGACGCGACCGTCGTGATCACGCCCGCCACGGTCTACGGCGCGAAGCGGGTCCTCCTGCGCGGCAGCGCACTCACCCGCAACGCCCTCGACGGCGCGGCGCTACGGCAGGCGTTGCTCGGCAAGGTGATGATGCCCGGCGACAGCGTCTCGCTGCTGCCCCGCGACCTGGGGCCGGGCACGTCGACCGCGGAGGCGGTGCAGCAGCTGTCGCGGCTGGTCGGGATCACGTGGACGAACGAGCTGCTCACCGTGGTCTCCGTCGACCCGTCGCCGGGGCCGGTGTCGATCCAGCCGAACTCCGCGGTGCTGTGGGCCGACGATTCCGGCGCTCCGGCCGCGCCGGCCGTCGCATCGTCCGCCACCGAGGTCGTGACCTTCACGGAGGAGGTCCCGGACGTCGAGACGCCGGCCGTCCGCCCCGTCGCCGACCTGGTCGGGGCCGACGGCGCGGTCCGCCGCCTCACCGAGTGGCTGTCCCTCGCGCTCGACGAGCCCGAGCTGTTGGAGAAGCTGGGCGCGCCCGCCCGGCTCGGCGTGCTCATCACCGGCCCCACGGGCGGCGGCAAGGCCACCGTGGCCCGGTCCGTCGTGGCGCCGCGGCCGATCGTCGAGCTCGACGGTGCGCTGACCGGCGCCCTGGAGCCGCAGGCGCGGCTCGAGCGCGTGCGCTCCGCGGTGGCGCGCGTCCGGGAGGCGGTGAACGGTTCGGGCGCGGCGCTGCTGGTCCGCGACGTGGAGGCGCTGCTGCCCGCGACCCGCGAGCCCGTCTCGACGATGATCCTCGACGAGCTGCGTCGCGCCGTCGGGACGCCGCGGGTCGCGTTGCTCGCCACCACCTCCGCGCCGGGCGAGCTGGACTCACGGCTGCGCGAGCCCGACCTCGCCGAGCGGACGGTCGCCGTCGACCTCCCGGACGCGAAGCAGCGCGAGCAGCTGCTGGACCTGCTGCTGCGCGACGCGCCGACCCTGGACCTGGACCTGCACGAGGTCGCGCTGCGGGCCCCGGGCTTCGTCGCCGCCGACCTCGCGGCGCTGTGCCGGGAGGGCGCGCTGCGCGCCGCGGCGCGGGTGGTCGGCACCGACGAGCGGATCGCCATCACCCAGCCGGACCTGCTCGGGGCGCTCGGCGTGATCCGGCCCGTGTCGCGGTCCGCCACCGAGGAGGTGTCCGTCGGGTCGATCACCCTCGACGACGTGGGCGACATGGTCGAGACCAAGCAGGCCCTCACCGAGACGGTGCTGTGGCCGCTGCGTCACCCGGACACCTTCGCGCGGCTCGGCGTGGAGCCGCCGCGCGGCGTGCTGCTCTACGGCCCGCCCGGCTGCGGCAAGACCTTCGTGGTCCGCGCGCTCGCGGCGTCCGGGCAGCTGTCGGTGCACGCGGTCAAAGGCGCGGAGCTGATGAACAAGTGGGTCGGCGAATCGGAGAAGGCCGTCCGCGACCTGTTCGCGCGGGCGCGGGGCAGCGCGCCGTCGTTGATCTTCCTCGACGAGGTGGACGCGCTCGCGCCGCGGCGCGGGCAGTCGAGCGATTCGGGCGTCGGCGACAAGGTGGTCGCCGCGCTGCTCACCGAGCTCGACGGTGCGGAGCCCCTGCGGGACGTGGTGGTCCTGGGCGCGACGAACCGCCCCGACCTCGTGGATCCCGCGCTGCTGCGTCCGGGCCGGTTGGAGCGGCTGATCTTCGTGCCGCCGCCGGACGCCGAGGCCCGCGCGGAGATCCTCAAGACTAGCTCGCGCTCCATCCCGCTGGCCGACGACGTGGACCTCCCGGCGCTGGCCGAGCAGCTGGACGGCTACTCCGCCGCCGACTGCAGCGCCCTGCTGCGCGAGGCCGCGCTCACCGCGATGCGGCGCGACATGGACGCGGCCACGGTCACCGCGGCGGATGTGGAGGCCGCGCGGCTGGCGGTGCGGCCGTCGCTGGACCCGGTGCAGGTCGCGGACCTGCAGGCGTACGCGGACCGTCGGGCGACGTAGACCTAGGCCTTGCTGACCGAGTAGAAGACGGCGTTGGGGACGGCGCCGGCCTGGACCGAACTCACGGTGACGACGTAGCCCTTGCCCGAGAACTGCGCGGACCGGGTGGCATTGTCGGGCGTGCCGGCACCGGCGCCGAGCGCGAGGTAGCCCGCGTCGGTGAGCTTGCGCGTCGCGGCGTCGTAGCCACCGTCGCCGGCCTGCACCGTCACGTTGTAGACCGTGACGCCGCCCTGCGAGCGCTCCCCGGCGTCGATGAGATTGCCGTCGACGATCGGCACCTCGGCCTTCGGGAAGGACGCGGGCAGGGTGACGGTGGCGGCGGGCGTGTCCTTGGTCTCGTCCCCGCAGCCGGCGGCCCCGAGGAGCAGCGCCGCCGCGGTCAGGGCGCCGAAGACGCCCCGCGCAACCCGCGCGATCGAAGTGGTCGGACGATCCGTCGACTGGTCCATGCAGCTCCCGACATGCCTACCGGTAGAATTCCAAAAGAACGACACCCCGCTCACAAAAGGACGGAGTGCCCTTGCTTGTCATCCTTGTCTGTTTGTCACTGGCGACCTTAGCCGCACCCATCGTGGTCGGTCGCTTCGGCGCGCGCGGATTCCTGGCGCTCGCCCTGGCGCCCGCCGCGGCCCTGGTCTGGATCGTCACCGTCTGGCCCGTCTCCGGCGAGCCCGACCGCACGGAGTCCCTGCAGTGGGTCCCGGCACTGAACATGAACGTCGACCTGCGGCTCACGCCGCTCGCCGCGGTCATGTCGGTCCTCGTGCTCGGTATCGGCGCGGTCATCCTCGTCTACTGCGCGGGCTACTTCACGGGCGTCACCAACACTCGCAAGCTGCCCACCTTCGCGGCCGAACTGGTCGCCTTCATGGCCGTGATGTTCGGCCTCGTGGTCAGCGACAACATGCTGGTCATGTACGTCTTCTGGGAGCTCACCTCGGTGCTGAGCTTCCTCCTCGTCGGCTACTACGCCGAGCGCGCCACCAGCCGCCGCGCCGCGACGCAGGCGCTGCTCGTGACCACGCTCGGCGGCCTCGCGATGCTGGTCGGCATCATCGAGCTGGGCGAGCACTACGGCACATACCTGTTCTCCGAGGTCATCGCCCGCGCGGTCGGCGACCCGTCGACGATCTCCATCGGCGTCGAGGTGGGCGTCGTGCTCATCCTCATCGGCGCGATCAGCAAGTCGGCGATCGTGCCCTTCCACTTCTGGCTCCCCGGCGCCATGGCCGCGCCGACGCCCGTCTCCGGTTACCTGCACGCCGCCGCGATGGTGAAGGCCGGCGTCTTCCTGGTCGCGCTGCTGGCGCCCGCCTTCGCGCACCTCACGTCGTGGCGGGTCATCGTGCTGGGTCTCGGCATCCTCACGATGATCCTGGCCGGCTGGCGCGCCCTGCGGGAGTTCGACCTCAAGCTGATCCTGGCCTTCGGCACGGTCAGCCAGCTCGGCATGCTCATGGTGCTCGTCGGCACGGGCGAGCGGAACGTCGCGCTCGCGGGCATGACGATGCTCACCGCGCACGCCCTGTTCAAGGCGACGCTGTTCATGGTGGTCGGCATCATCGACCACGCCACCGGCACGCGCGACATCCGGCGCCTGGCCCGGCTCGGCGACCGCCAGAAGGTGCTCGCGGTGATCGCCGCGCTGGCCGCCGCGTCGATGGCCGGCATCCCGCCGCTGTACGGCTTCGTGGGCAAGGAGGCGGCGCTCGAGACGATGCTGCACGCCTCGCTGCCGTCGCCGCTCCCGCTCATCCTGCTGGTGGGCATGTGCGCCGGCTCGGCACTGACGGTGGCCTACAGCATCCGCTTCCTGTGGGGCGCCTTCGGCCGCAAAGGCCAGGCCAAGCCCACCAGTGCCGTCGAGAACATGCACGCGATCAGCCCGCTGTTCCTGGCCGGCCCCGCGCTGCTCGCCGTGCTCAGCCTGATCGACGGGATCTTCTCGCCCTGGCTCGATCACGTGCTGGCCGAGTACCCGGACCGGTCCTTCCCGCCCGCCGAGGATCCGTACCACCTCGCGCTGTGGCACGGCTTCACGCTGCCGCTGCTGCTGACCGTGCTGATCATCGCGACGGGCATCGTCATCGTGCAGCCGCACAGCCCGTTCTCGCGGCTGCGCCAGCGCAACAGCGTCCTGCTCGGCAACGCGGACCGGCTCTACGACGCCACGCTCCGCGGCGCCGACGTGCTGTCGCTGCGCATGACGCAGAGCACGCAGCGCGGTTCGCTGCCGCTCACCCAGGGCACGATCCTGCTGACGCTGGTGCTGCTGCCACTCGTGGTCCTGGCCTTCGGCACCCGCGCGCGACCCGACATGCGGATCGAGGCCTCGCCGCTGTTCCTGGCGATCTCGCTGCTCATGTGCGCCGCCGCGCTCACCGCGGTGCTGCTGCGGAACCGCCTGGCGACGGTGCTCGTCGTCGGCGTCACCGGCTACGGCACGGGCGTGATCTTCGCGATCTACGGCGCCCCCGACCTGGCGCTCACGCAGTTCCTGGTCGAGACGTTGACCCTGGTGATCTTCGTGCTGGTGCTGCGCAAGCTGCCCGCGGAGGCGCCGATCACCGGCAGCCGTCCGTCGCGGGTGGCGCGCGCGCTGCTCGGCGTCGCCGTGGCGGCGATGGTGGTCGTGGTGGCGATCGCGGCGCGCGCCGCGCGAGTGGCCGCCCCCGTCGCGGACCGGCTGCCGGAGCAGGCCTACAAGTTCGGCTACGGCCACAACACGGTCAACGTGATCCTGGTCGACATCCGCGCCTGGGACACCTTCGGCGAGATCTCGGTGCTGCTGGTGGCGGCGACGGGCGTCGCCTCGCTGGTGTTCCGCAACCGCCGCTTCGGCTCGGCGCCCCGGGTCAGCGCGGAGGCCGCCGCCGCGGCCGCCGCCGCTCCCGGCACCACCTGGCTGCGGGGCAGCGCGCTCCGCGATCCGCGGCACCGCTCGCTGGTCCTGGAGATCACCTCCCGCATGGCCTTCCCCACGATCATGGTGGTCTCGGTCTACTTCTTCTTCGCGGGCCACAACGCGCCGGGCGGCGGCTTCGCGGGCGGCCTCACGGCCGGACTCGCGCTGGTGCTGCGCTACCTCGCGGGCGGCCGGTACGAGATCGGCGAGGCCCTCCCGCTCGACGCGGGCCGGATCCTCGGCACGGGCCTGCTGCTCGCGGCGGGCGGCACCATCGTCTCGCTGCTCGCGGGCGCGCCGGCCATGTCGTCGGTCGCCTTCGAGTTCACCCTGCCGGTCTTCGGTGACGTCAAGGTGGTGACTGCGCTGATCTTCGACGCCGGCGTGTACCTCATCGTCGTGGGCCTGGTGCTCGACGTCCTGCGCAGCCTGGGAGCACGACTCGACCTGGAGGGATCCCCCGCCGACATGACCTCGCCCCTGCCCGTCCAGACGGGAGGTGGCGCGCGATGATCGTCGACATCGGTCTCTTCGCCGCGATCGCCGTCATGGTCGCCACCGGCGTGTACCTGCTCCTGGACCGCAGCCTCACCCGCATGCTGATGGGCATCATCCTGTTCGGCAACGCGGTGAACCTGCTGATCCTCGCGCTGTCCTCCCCGCCCGGGAACCCGCCCATCGTCGGGTACTTCTCGGAGGGACGCCTGACGGACGCGGATCCGTTGGCGCAGGCGATGATCCTCACCGCCATCGTCATCACGATGGGCATGGCGGCGTTCATCCTCGCGCTGGCCTACCGCTCCTTCACCATCAACACCGACGACGAGGTCGACGACGACCCCGAGGACACGAAGGTCCTCGAGCGCGACGTCGACGTCGCGGCCGACGATCCCGACTACGACGCCTCGGACGATCCGATCACCGGCGCACCGTCGGCCCTGGGCGACGCGTACGGCCCCGACGGCGAGCTGCTCTCCGCCGAGGAGCTCAAGCGGGCCCGCGTCGACGTCGTCGACACCGGGGCGCTGCCGCTGCCCGCCGTGCCGCGCGAGAAGCAACTCCCGCCGGGCGAGAAGAGCGAGCAGGAGGGCGAGCGATGACCGAATCGATGATGCTCGCCCTCATCCCCCTGCCCACGGTGCTGCCGATCGTGGCGGCCGCGATCACCATGGTGATGGGCCGGCACCCGCGGCTGCAGCGCCTGATCTCGCTGGTCTCCCTCGTGGCGATCGTCGCGGTCGCGGCGCTGATGCTCTACTACACCGACCGGCACGGCACCGTCGCGCTGCACGTCGGCGGCTGGGGCGACCGCGACGGCAAGGGCGGGCCGCTGGGCATCGCCCTCGTCGCCGACCAGCTCGCGGCGCTCATGGTGCTGGTCTCCGCGATCGTGCTGCTGGGCGTCCTCGTGTACTCGGTCGGCCAGGGTATCCGCGACGGCGACGAGCACCAGCCCGTCTCGATCTTCTACCCCACCTACCTGATCCTCGCGGCGGGCGTGTGCAACGCCTTCCTGGCGGGCGACCTGTTCAACCTGTTCGTCTCCTTCGAGATGCTGCTCGCGGCATCGTTCGTGCTCCTGACGGTCGGCGGCAGCGCCGACCGGATCCGGGCGGGCGTCTCGTACGTGATGGTCTCGATGGTCTCGTCGGTGATCTTCCTGCTCGGCATCGGCTACGCCTACTTCGCGACGGGCACGCTCAACCTCGCGGACATGGCGATCCGGCTGCAGGACCTGCCGTCGGGCACGCGGACCACGCTGTTCGCGGTGCTGCTCGTGGCCTTCGGGATCAAGGCGGCGGTCTTCCCGCTCTCGACCTGGCTGCCCGACTCGTATCCGACGGCGCCCGCCCCGGTCACCGCGGTCTTCGCCGGCTTGCTCACCAAGGTCGGTGTGTACGCGATCATCCGCGCGCACACGCTGCTCTTCCCGGGCGGCTCGCTCGACGACGTGCTGATGATCGCCGGCCTGCTCACCATGATCGTGGGCATCCTCGGCGCGATCGCCCAGACCGACATCAAGCGCCTGCTCTCGTTCACGCTGGTCAGCCACATCGGCTACATGATCTTCGGCATCGGTCTCTCCACGCCACTGGGCCTGAGCTCGACGATCTACTACGTGGTGCACCACATCCTCGTGCAGACGACGCTGTTCCTCGTGGTGGGCCTCATCGAGCGGCAGGCGGGCGCGGCCTCCCTGCGCCGCCTCGGCGGGCTCGCCGCGGCCAGCCCGGTGCTCGCGATCCTGTTCTTCCTGCCGGCCCTGAACCTCGGTGGCATCCCGCCGTTCTCGGGCTTCGTCGGCAAGGTGGGCCTCATCGAGGCCGGCGTGCGACAGGGCTCGGTGCTGGCGTGGGTGCTGGTCGCGGGCAGCGTGATCACCAGCCTGCTCACCCTGTACGCGGTGACCCGGGTGTGGACCAAGGCCTTCTGGCGCCCCCGCTCGGACGCTCCCGAGGGAGAACTGGCGGTCGCGCACCCGGAGGCCCTGCTCGACGACGCCGACGTCATCGAGTTCGCCGACCGCGAGGACCCGGGCCGCATGCCGATGAGCATGGTCGCGCCCACCGCCGGCCTGCTCGGCGTGGGCCTGATCCTCGCGATCTTCGCGGGCCCGATGTTCGACGTCACGGACCGCGCCGCGGACCAGCTCATGGGCCGGGCGGACTACATCGAGGCCGTGCTCGGCCCCGAGGCCCTGGAGAAGCTCAAGACGCCCGACGGTGCGCCCGTCACCGTCGGGCCGCAGGGAGGCGCGCATGGCTAGGCGACTCGTGACGAGGGTCCTGCCGGACCTGCGCGACGGCCGCGCCGTCGGCGTCAAGGTGGCGCAGCTGATCTGGCTCGACGCGGTGTGGGTGATGCTGTGGGGCAGCGTGACCTGGGGCAACATCGCCGGCGGCCTGCTGGTGGGCCTCGCGATCCTGCTGCTGCTCCCCCTACCGCCGGTCCCGGTCGAGGGCCGCGTGCACGTCGGCTCGCTGCTCAAGCTGATCGGCGTCTTCCTCGTGGAGATGTTCCGCTCGTCGATCGAGGTGGCCTGGCTGGCGATCCGGCCCGGCGGGATGCCGCTGAGCGCGGTGCTCCGCGCCAAGGTCTCGATCAAGTCCGACCTGGTGCTCACGCTGCTGGTCGACATGATGAACCTGATCCCCGGCACGATGGTGCTGGAGATCGACACCAAGCGGCGGCTGCTCTACGTGCACGTGGTCGACGTGAGCAGCGAGAAGGCGGTGCGGCAGTTCTACCGCAGCACAGCGCGTCTCGAGCGGCTGTTCATCAACGCCTTCGAGCGCGACAACGAGTGGCACGCCAGCCCGATGCACGGCATCGACGACGACGATTTCCACCACGTCACGCCCGGCGCCCGCGGCCTTGCGGGCGACGCCCGCCGGATGGCCGCGCCGGAGATCGCCTACCGCAAGGCACAGAGCACCGAGGGAGAGGAGAAGTCGTGACCGTCGTCTTCGTCATCACCGGCGTGATCCTCATGACCGCCGCCTTCCTCACGGCCTACCGCCTGCTGCGCGGCCCGAACACCCTCGACCGCGTCGTCGCGGTGGACGCGCTCGTCGCGATCGCCGTCGGCGGGCTCGCCGTGTGGGCGGCGTACAGCCGCAACTCATCGGTCATCCCCGGGATCGTGGCGCTCTCGCTCGTCGGCTTCGTCGGCTCGGTCTCGGTGGTCCGGTTCCGGGTGCCCGACGATGCCGGGACGGCCCCGTCGCCGCCGGACGAGACGCCGGACATCGCGCCGCGGAACGGGGGCCTGCGATGATCGTCGACGTCGTCTCCTCGATCCTGTTCCTCACCGGCGCCGTCTTCGCCGTGACCGCCGCGATCGGCATCATCCGCTTCCCGGACACGCTGACCCGCATGCACGCGGCGACGAAGCCGCAGACCCTGGGCATGCTCCTGCTGCTGGCCGGCGCGATCGTCCGGATGACCGACTCGGTCGACGTGTGGATGCTGGTGCTGGCCGGGCTGTTCACGATGATCACCGCGCCCGCGGTCGCGCACCGGGTGGGCCGGGTGGCCTACCAGGAGCAGCGGCTGCGCGACAGCACCATCGACCCGGACCAGATGGAGACGGGCAGCCGCGACTAGCGGCTCCTCCGGGCCGTCAGGCTCCGGACCGCCCGGACCAGCGCATTCGCGACCACGGCAGCGCGATCTCCGCCGGGTCGTCGACGAGCCGCGGCCCCACCGGTTCCGCCGTGTCGACGTGGTCGGCCAGCGCGCGCAGGTAGCGGTGCCCCGTGTCGGGCAGCACCTGGACGGTGGCGTCGACCGACGTGCCGTGTTGCCGTTCGTAGCCGGCCGCCACCTGCCCGGCGCCGGAGGACAGGCCGGCGAAGAGCGCCGCCTCACGGAGCAGCCGGTGGGTGCCGGCGCGGGCGACCTCGAACGACACCCAGTGGATCACGTCGTAGAGCCCGTGCCGCACGTTGTCGAACGGGATCGACGAGCCGATGCCGGCGATGAGCATGGCGGGATCCTCCACGTGCTCGGCGCCGAAGGTGACGCTGCCGAAGGGCTGCACGCCGACCAGCTCCACCGTCAGGCCCGCCTCCTCGAAGCCGAGTCGCAGTGCGCCGCTGGAGACGCCCGAACCGACGGGCGCGACGAGCCGTACCGACGCGACGCCCTCGGCCGCCAGCTCCGCCGCTGCGCCGCGGGCGATGTCGCGGTAGCCGAGGTAGTGCACCGGGTCGTGGTACTGCCGCATCCAGTGCAGCGACGGGTCCTGCGCGAGCAGTTCGGTGATGCGCCGGACGCGGCGGTCCTGGTCGAGCTTGAGCGACGCCGACGGCGGCATCTGTTCGAGTTCGACTCCCAGGGCGAGGAGTTGGACCCGTAGGCCCTCGTCGATCGTGGTCGATCCGACGATGCGGCAGCGCACGCCCGCCTCGTGGCAGGCCAGGGCCAGGGCGTAGGCGTAGATGCCCGACGACGAGTCGATGACGGTGCCGCCCGGCCGGACCCGCCCCGCGTCGAGGGCGGCGCGGAGCGCGGCCCGCGCCGAGGCGACCTTCATCGATTCGAACCGCAGGAGGTACCGGTCGTCCGTAGCGCGGAGCAGGGCGGGGCGGCTCAGCGCCTCGGCGATGTGGCCGTCGATCCTCATGCGGCGCCGCCGATCACGATCGGGGCGTCGGACACGCGGAAGCCGACGGCGCGCACTCGGGCGCACGCCCGCCGCAGGCGCTCCCGCGGGTGCTCGCGCTCGAACAGCAGCCCGGCCACGTTCCCGGAGTGGGCCACCTGCACGCCGAGCGCTCCGCCGCGCTCGGCCGCCGCGATGAGGCGGTCGAGACCGGGCTTGTGGTGCCGACTCTGGTTGAGCAGCGCGCTGCGGGTCGCGACCGCGCCGATCCCCGCCGCGTCGCCGGCGGCGACCGCGTGGCGCAGCAGACCGCGCAGCTCCTCGTACTCCGCCACGTCGCCGGATCCCGCCGGGGGCAGTGCCAGCGTGTCGACGGGACCGCCGAGCACGCATCGCACCAGCAGCATTCCCGGCAGCGTCGCCCCGAGGTCCTCGATGACGTGGCCGTGGCGGTGGGCGAACAGGATCGGGCGGTCGGCCCACAGCGGGTCCGAGGCCCCCTCGGCGGCGACGGCGAGGCGGGCGACGGTGTCGGCGTCGAGCTCGACGTCCGCGCAGTCGGCGACCGCCCGGACCGCGGCGAGGACGTCGGCGGTCGAGGAGCCCAGCCCCAGGCCCACGGCCGTCGTCCGGGCTATGCGGAGCTCGCCGCCGGTGCAGCCGAGCGCGCCGCGCTCCCGCAGGTGGGCCAGTGTCGCCTCGGCCGCCCTGCGCGCCTTGCCCAGGTCGCGCGCACCGCCGGTGGTCCGCGCCCGCACCGCACCGGAGGCGTCCGGGGCGAAGACCGCCACGGACCCGACGGTGCCGATCGGCACCGTCACCAGGCCCGGGCACTCGCCCTCAACCGGGCAGCGGAACCGGCCCTGGAGGAACTCGCCGTGGTGGCCGGTGCTCCGGCCCACCCCGCGACCGCGGGAGGTGCTGCGCGGTGCGCTCATCCGATGCGCTCCTCCGCGCGGGCCCCGCGCAGCGCGCGCCGGGCGAAGAAGGCCGAGAGCGCGGTGGCGCCGCCGAGGACGAGGCCGACGCCGGTCCAGCCGCCGAGCGCGAGGGCCCCGCCGGCGAGGGAGGCGCCCACGAAGACGCCGACGCTCTGCGCCGCCCCGTTGAGCGAGAGGACGGTGCCGCGCACCGGTCCCGCCCCGCGGACCAGCGTGGTGGTCACGGCGGCGGCGATGACGGCGTGCGAGGCCGAGACGAGGGCCACCATCGGCCAGGCGACGGCGACGTGCGGCGCGGTGTAGAGCGCCACCATCGCGACGGAGGCGACGAGGATCGCCGCGAGCACCGTGCCGAGCAGGCGGTCGGCACCGCGGTCCTGCATCACCCTGCCGCCCAGGAAGTTCCCGAGGAAGAAGGCCAGCCCGGAGGTGGCCCACACCAGGGAGAACCAGCCCGTCCCGATGCCGAAGCGCTGGCCGAAGGCGGCGGCGATGTACGCGAGGGAGCCCATGAACGCGAGCGTGCGCAACAGGGAGACCGCCAGGGTGTCGAGGGCGCCGGGGATCGCCCGCACGGTGCGGAAGGCCTGGAGGTAGCTCACGGAGGTGTTCCCGCCGCGCGGATCGCGGCGGCGGGCGATGAGCGCCGCAACCACGAGCAGCACCACGGCGGTCGCGGCCATGTCGGCGCGCCAGCCCCACAGCACGGCGGGCAGGGCCAGGACCGGGGCCGCGAGGACCGCCGTCAGCGTCATGGTCGACGAGACGAGGGTCGCGGCCCGCGCGGAGGCCGCCGGGGTGTCGAACCGGTCGGCTGCCATGGCCGACACCGCGGGGTTGAGGACGGCCGTGCCCGCGCCGATCAGCAGGCAGAAGGCGATCCACGCGACGGTGCTGCCCTGCAGCGCGAGCCCGCACCCCAGCGCGAGCACGAGCAGGGCCAGCGCGGCCACCGACGAACGCGAGAGCCGGTCCAGCAGCGGCGCGGCCGCGACGCCGACCAGGAGGGCGGCGACTCCGCCGAGGCCGCGCAGGCCGCCGATGAGGTCGACGCCCGCGTGCGCGTCGGCGGCGATGGCGACGAGGAAGTTCGCCATCACGGTGAACGGGACGAGGCCCAGCGCGGCGGCGGCGAGCATCGGCCAGATCGCGCGGACCAGCACCCGGTCCGGCACGGGGCGGTCCCCGGGTGCGCTCATGCCCGGCCCCGGTAGAGGTACATGGGCGAGGCGTCGGCGGAGAACTGCGAGAACGGGAAGTGCTCGGCCGAGAGCGCGCTCAGGCCCGCCCCGAGGAAGGCGCGGGCGACGGCCGACCCGCTCTGCGCGTACACGGCGAGCGGCACGTCGCGCTCCCGGCAGGTCGCGAGGATCTCGTCGAAGCTGCCGTTGCCCAGGGTCATCCCGGTCGCGAGCACCGCGTCGGCCTCGGCGAGCACCGCACGATGATCGTCCGCGACGGGGTCGCCCCAGTGGGTGCGCTGCAGGTTCCGGTCCGCGAGCAGGGGCTCGCCGCCGCGCTCGCGGATGGCCGCAACGAGGGGGTTCACCACGCCGATGAGCGCGACGCGGGCACCCGGGGCGACCGAGAGGAGTTCCGCCACCGCGGCGTCGCGGGCGATCGCGCGGACGTCGGGGGTGCCGGTGGGCAACGTCCGGAGCTCGGCGCGGGGGTCCTCGCGGTGCGGCGCCGCGGCGCCGAGCGCGGCGTCGGCCGCGGCGATCCGCAGGGGCTGCGCGGCGTGCTCGAGCAGGGCGGCGAGCGGCTCGCCGGAGAGGTCCGCGATATCGGGGTCGAGCTCACCCTCCTCGAAGGCGCACGCGCCGAAGGAATCCCCGACGCGGACGAGGACGTACCGGTTGCGGTAGCGCTGCTCGCTCCCGGCGAGGCGGGTGCCGTGCGCGACGAAGAAGACGCTGCGGGCCACCTCGTCCGGCGCGACCTCGCGGGCGAGGTCGAGGACGTCGGCGACGGAGCCGGGGGCGGTGTCGGGTGCGGTCATCGGGCGGCTCCGCTCTGCTCCAGGTAGTCGGCGAGCGCCGCCGCGGCATCGAGGTTGCGCGGACCGGCGACCAGCTCGGCGTAGTCCACCACGCGGATCCGGTTCTCGCGCACCGCCGGCGAGTCCTTGATGGGCGACGACTGTCGCAGGTAGTCGATCTTCTGCTGCGCGGGCTGCTTGTCGTAGTCGACGATGATGATCACCTCGGGCTGCGCCTGCACCACGGACTCCCACCCGACGGAGGTCCACCGGCCGTCCACGTCGTGGGTCACGGAGCGACCGCCCGCGAGGGAGACCACCTGGTCGGCCGCGGCGCGGCGGCCGGCGGTGTAGGGCTCCGCCGTCCCCGAGTCGTAGACGAACACCGACGGTTTCACCGTCTTGCGGTCGGCGCGCTCCTGCAGCGCGCGCTCGCGGGCGCGCAGGTCGCCGACCAGCTTCGTGGCGCGGTCCGGGACGCGGAAGATCGCGCCCAGGTTGGTGAGGTCGGTGTACGTGTCCGCCAACGGATTCACCTCCCGCGCGGCGGGCTTGTCGCCGTAGTTGTAGCAGGTCTCCTCCTGCATGTAACTGTCGATCCGCAGCTTGCCCAGCGACTCCGGGGTGACGCCGCGGGCGGGGCTGAACCCCGCCTGCCAGCCCGCGAACACCCAGTCCGCCTTGGCGGCGACGAGCGGCTCCTGGGTGAGCACGCCGTCGCTGAGAATCGGGACCTTGGCGTACTCGTCGCGGTACGGCGACTTCGCGATCACGCCGTGCACCGTCTTCGGCAGGACGATGCCCTTGATGCGGTCGGTGAGGCCGAGCGCGAACATCTTCTCGATCGCCGAGACGTCGTACGGCACCGCGGCGGTGGGCGACCGGTACTGCTGGTGCACACCGCAGTTGGTGACGTCGACGAGGTCGGTCGTGGTCTCGGCGGGGCGGGCGCCGCAGGCGGTGCCGGCGAGCAGGGTGCCCGCCGCGAGGGCCGCGGCGAGCAGGGGACGGGGGTGCATCGGTCGATCCTTTCGATCGGTCGGTTTCTACAGTTCGAAGCGGATGCGCGGCGGACCCGTGCCGGCCGCGGCGACCACGGGCCGCACGCCGTAGACCTCGGCGATCCGGTCGGCCGTGAGCACCTCGCCCGGGGTGCCGGTGGCGACCACCCGGCCGCGGTCGAGGAGCACCAGGCGGTCGCAGCTCTGGGCGGCGAGGTCGATGTCGTGGATGGCGGTGACGGTCGTCTTGGTCGTCGCCCGGAGCAGGCGCAGCAGGTCCAGCTGGTGCCGCACGTCGAGGTGGTTGAGCGGCTCGTCGAGCAGGAGGACCGGTGTGTCCTGCGCGAGGGCGCGGGCGATGAGGACGCGCTGCCGCTCGCCCCCGGAGAGCCCGAGCACGCTACGGCGCCGGAGCGCGGTGGCGTCCACCGCGACGAGCGCCGCCTCGCAGGCGCCGATCGCCGCTGCGCTGCCGGCGTCGCCGTGGGCGAAGCGCCCCAGCATCACCGTCTCCTCCGCCGTGAACCCCAGATGCCCGGTCTCGCTCTGGGTGACGGCGGAGACCAGGCGCGCACCGTCGCGCCGACGCATAGCGGCGAGGTCCCGCCCGCCCACGCGTACCGTCCCCGCGGCGGGGGCGATCGCCCGGTAGAGGCAGCGCAGCAGCGTCGACTTTCCGCTGCCGTTCGGTCCGATCAGCCCGACGTTTGCACCCGCGGCGATGTCGAGCGAGATGTCATGGAGCACTCGGGTTCCGCCGAGCTCCACGGTGATCCGATCCAGTTCGATCCTCACGCCGCGCCGCCCAGCAGTCCGCCGCGGCGCCGCAGCAGGACGATGAAGACGGGCACGCCGACCAGCGCGGTGACGATGCCCAGCGGTAGCTCGCGCGGCGCCACCACCAGGCGGCTCAACAGGTCCACCCACACCAGCAGCAGGGCGCCGACGAGCGGGGCGAGCAGGAGCACCGCCCGGTGCGCCGGGCCGACGATCATGCGGACCGCGTGCGGGACGACGAGCCCGACGAAGCCGACCGTGCCCGCGATCGCGACGAGCACCGAGGTCATGACCACGATGACCAGGAAGAGCATTCGGCGCGCGCGGTGCGGGTCGAGGCCGAGCGCCGCGGCGGCCTCGTCGCCCTGCGCCAGGACGTCGAGCACGCCCGCGAGGCGCCCGGTGGTGGCGGCGCACACCGCCACCGTCACGGCGACCAGCGGGAGCACGGACCACTGCGCTCCCCCGAGACCGCCAAGCAGCCAGAACATCACGGACCGCGCGGCGTCGCCGACGGGGTCGAAGAAGACGATCGCGCCCGCGAGGCCCTGGAAGGCGAAGGCGAGCACCACGCCGGTGAGCACCAGCCGGACCGGGCTGAGGGCACCGTCGGCCGTCCGGCTGAGCAGGTAGACCAGCAGCGAGGCGAGCACGGCGGTCGCAAACGCCGCCCCGGCCGTGCCGGCGATGCCGAGGCCCGCCACGACGCCGGTGGTGACGACGAAGCTGGCGCCCACGGACGCACCGCTGGAGATTCCGAGGATGAAGGGGTCGGCGAGCGGATTCCGGACCAGGGCCTGGCACGCGACCCCCGCGATGGCGAGGCCGGCGCCGACGAGGGCCGCGAGCAGCACCCGCGGCACGCGCAGGTCCCAGAGGATCGAGTAGGTCGACTGGTCCTCGCGGGCGAGGGTGCCGCCGGTCAGGCCCGCCCAGAGCAGGCGCCGGGCGTCGCCGAGCGGCACCGTCGCCGCGCCCTGCGACACCGCGACGCCCATCGACACGACGAGGACCGCCGCGAGGACTCCGGCGAGGAGCAGCGGGGAGGCGCCGGCGCGACGGCCGAGCGAGGTGGTGAGCACGCGACAAAGTTAACGAGAATCATTTTCGTTAACAAAGACGCATGCGGCTATGCGTGCATCGACACGCGGCTACGGCAGGACGAGCTCGCTCGTCACAGACCGCACCACGTCGCGGTAGGTGTCCACGTTGCAGACGCCGCCGGCGACGGCACGCTGCCGCTGATAGGAGGCGCCGCGACGGGCGATGTCGGCGACGGCGGCCAGCTCGCGGGAGCAGCCGAGGCGGGCCGCGACGGGCGCGAGCTGCTCGAGCAGGTCGTCGAGGTCCTCCGTCACCAGGCGCTCGTTGTTGTCCGCGTCCTGAATGATGATGGCGTCCAGGCCGTACCGAGCGGCGCGCCACTTGTTCTCCTGCACGTGCCAGGGCGGCAGCGTCGGCAGGGTCTCCCCCGCGTCCAGCCGGGAGTCCAGCCACACGACGAGGCAGTGGATGAGGGCGACGATCGCCTCGAGCTCCGCGAACGACGACATGCCGTCGCAGATCCGCACCTCGATGGTGCCGAGGTGGCACGCGGGACGGATGTCCCAGCGGATCTCGTTGAGGTGGTCGATGATCCCGGTGGTCTTCTGGTCGTGCACGAAGCGCTCGAACTCGCTCCACTGCTCGAACTGGAAGGGCAGGCCCGCGGTCGGCAGCTGCTGGAACATCATGGCGCGGGTGCTGGCGTACCCGGTGTCGTGCCCGCCCCACATCGGGGAGCTGGCCGACAGTGCCAGCAGGTGCGGGTAGTGGTTGAGCAGCGCCGAGATGATCGGCAGCACCTTGTCGCGGTGGTTCACCCCGACGTGCACGTGAACGCCCCAGATGAGCATCTGCCGGCCCCACCACTGGGTGCGGGCGATCAGCTCGTCGTAGCGGGGATTCTCCGTGAGCTGCTGCGCGTTCCACTGCGCGAACGGGTGGGTACCCGCGCCGAACAGATCGACGCCCATCGCGTCCGACGTCTCGCGCACCGCCGCGATGATGCGCGCCAGGTCCGCCATCGCCTCCGCGGTGTTCTCACAGACGCCCGTCACCACCTCGACGGTGTTGCGCAGCATCTCCGAATGCACCTGCGGCGCGATGTCCGGATGGGTGGCGCGGATGCCGTCGAACAGTTCCCCGGCCCTACTGACCAGTTCCGCGGTCTCCCGGTCGACGAGGGCGAACTCCCACTCGACGCCGATCGTCGGCCGCGGCGACGCCTCGAAGGCGACGGGCTCGATGATTAACCGACCTTGATCACGCCGCAGGCGATCCGCCCGCCGGCGTCGCCGGTGTTGAGGGTGGTCTCGTCCGGCACGGGCTGACCCGGGACGATGTTGGTGTAGCGCGCCGACGGGATGTTGCCGAAGTTGTCGGGGCCCGCGTGGATCATGAGCGCGTTGCCCTCGGTGTTCTTCTTGATGTCGGCGAGGGTGAAGGCGCCGGTGCTGGTGACGGTCTGGCCGGTGCCGTTGGCGTTGACGTAGACCGAGACGAGGTCACCCGTCATGGGGTGGCCGGAGGCGCCGGGCTTCTGCCAGTGGCCGCCGGCGGAGCCGAAGTTGGTGGCGGAGCCGGGGGCGCCGTTCTTGGCGACCGAGTTCGCCTCGCACTTGCCCACCTCGTGGATGTGCATGCCGTGGAAGCCGGCGGGCAGGCCGGTCACGCGGACGTCGATCACCACGACGCCGTCCTTCTCCGAGAAGGTGGCCTTGCCGGCGCTGCTGCCGTCGGGCTTGACGAGCGAGGCCTCGGCGGCGCCGGCCGACGGCGAGCTCTCGCCCGGCGTGTCCTCGCCGTGCGCGGCGTTCGGGTCCAGGCTGCGGACGGGGCCCTGCGCGGGCACCGTCGCGCCGGTGACGACCGCGGGGTTCGTCCCGGGCGTGTCCGAGGGCTTCTCGTTGGTGGTACAGCCGGCCAGGGCGATGGCCGCCACCGGAAGGATCGCGATCGGGGCGAGGAACTGACGCTTCGTCATCGATGACTCCTTATGCGACGGCTACCGGGGCTGGGCCGCCCTGGGGCTGGTGTTGCCCGAAATCATATCGGGGCCGCTCTCGCAGCGAGGGACAGGACCCCGCTCCGCCCGTCGCCGGCTACTTTTTCACGACGGCGACGGCGAGCGCGCCCTCGCACGCCTCGAGCCCGGCGGGGCGGGCGGCGGTGGCGGAGCCGGGGAGGGCGGTGGAGACGGTCTCGGCGGCGTCCTCGCCGCCGTCCGCGAAGTACACGGTGGTGGCGCGCGGCGCGGCGGGCCGGTTCGGCCAGGCCGCGGCGGCCTCGCCCTGCACGGTGAAGCCGGCCTTCGTGAGCTTGTCGCGTGTGTCGGCGACCGGCGCCTTGGCCACGGAGATCAGGCACACCGTCGGCTTGTCGGCGGCGGGAGCCGCGGTCTCGGTGGCGGCGGCCTTGATCTTGGCCTCCTGCGCGTTGAGCGCTGCCTGGGGATCGTCGTTGCGGGTCACGAGCCCGTGGACCCCGACCGCCGCGAGGATGATCGCGGCCGAGATCAGGATCATGATGATGGTCCGGATCGGGACGGCGCGGGTGTTCTGAGTGCTCACGACACCCGACTGTATCGGATCACGTGATCTCGAAGCCGAGCTTGCGGGCGGCGCGGGCCTTCTGCCGGCCGGCGCGGACGCGGCGCAGGCGCTTGACGAGCATGGGGTCCGCGGCCAGCGCCTCGGGCGTGTCGACCAGGGTGTTGAGCACCTGGTAGTAGCGGGTCGCGGAGAGCCCGAAGAGCTCCTTGATCGCGTCCTCCTTGGCGCCCGCGTACTTCCACCACTGGCGCTCGAAGGCCAGAATGTCGTGCTCGCGCCTGGTCAGGCCGTCCTCGCCGCGCTCGTCGACGGGCTGCGCGTCAGTTCGGACCGTCTTCTGCGCGGCCGCACCGGCGCCCTCCATGCGTTCCCCTCGCATTCGAAATAACACTTCTGTAGTTCGCGTCAATCTAACCACGGCCGGCGGCGCCGTCGCGGGGCTACGGGCGCGTGTCGCGCAGCTCCCGCGCCGCCGGGCCCCCACGACGCCCGGTGCGCCGGTGCGGCCCGCACCGCCCCCGACTACCGTGTATGCCATGTCCGTTCTCCCCATCGTCATCGTCGGCGACCCCGTGCTGCACTCCCCCACGACGCCCGTCGAGCTGGACGCGGGCGGCAAGCCGTCGGCCGAGATCGTGACCCTCCTGGACGACATGTACGAGACCATGGACGTCGCCAACGGCGTGGGGCTCGCCGGCAATCAGGTGGGCCGCGACCTGCGCCTCTTCGTCTACGACTGCCCGGACGAGGAGACCGGCGAGCGCCGGCGCGGCGAGGTCATCAACCCCGTCCTCACCACCTCGGACATCCCCGAGACCATGCCGGACCCGGACGACGACTGGGAGGGCTGCCTCTCCGTCCCGGGCGAGTCCTTCCCGACGGGCCGCGCCGACTGGGCCAAGGTCGTCGGCACCGACCGCGACGGCGAGAAGGTCGAGATCGAGGGCACCGGCTTCTTCGCGCGGATGCTGCAGCACGAGACCGGCCACCTCGACGGCTTCCTCTACACCGACGTCCTGACCGGCCGGTACGCGCGCCAGGCGAAGAAGTTCATCAAGAAGCAGGGCTGGACCGTGCCGGGCCTGACCTGGATGCCCGGCACCGTCGAAGATCCCTTCGGTCACTGACGTGCCCGCGCCCGGCGACCGGGTGGTAGTCCGGCGGCTGCTGCCGTCCGGGCAGGCCTCGGACGTCATCGGCACCCTGCTGTCCGACGGTGACCCGCTGCTCGTCCGCGCTGACCGCGACGGCGCCGAGCACGCCGTTCCCCGCGCCGAGATCATCCGGTGGAAGACAGTGCCGCCGCGCCCCGTCCGGGCGAGCGAGATCCGGTCCTTGGACCTGGCGCGCGCCCGGTCGTGGTGGTCCGTGGAACGCGAGTGGATCGACGGCTGGCTGTGCCGCGCCGCGGTGGGCCTGCCCGGGCACCGCGCGAACGCCGCCGCGCCCCTGCACCCCGATGCCGCGCTCGACCGGCTCGACGGGGTGCGCGCCTGGTACGCCGCCCGCGACCTGCCGCTGCGCCTGACGCTGTCCGACCGCGTACTGCCGGGAGCATCCGGCCTCGCGCCCGTCGTGCAGCCGACGGAGGTGCTGATCGCGCCGGCCGTCGCCGACAGCGCCGACCCGGAGGTCCGCTTCGCCGGCGCCCCCGACGGCGCCTGGCTGTCGCTCACCGGCACGGCCGAGCCCCTCGTGACCTCGGTCGACGGGGCGGCGTTCTTCGCATCGATCGCCGGGCCCGACGGTGCGCCCGTCGCGGCCGGGCGCCTCGCGCTCACCGTGGACGCGGCGGGGACGGTGTGGGGCGGGATCGGATCGATGGCCGTCGCGACCGAGCACCGTCGACGGGGCCTCGCGACCCGGCTGCTCGGGGCACTCCGGGCGCGCGCGGCCGAGGAAGGCGCGCCGCGCGTGTTCCTCGAGGTCACCCTCGAGAACAGCGGCGCCCGCGATCTCTACCGCACCGCCGGCTTCACCCGCCATCACGGTTACCACTACTGGGCCGAGCAGCGGTGACGGCGCCGGGCGCCCCGGCGTGGGGTCCTGGTCCCGACGGTCACCGTCGCGCGGAGATCACCACGGTGCTCGGCTTCGGCGACGAGGACTTCGCCCGCGCTGCACACGACGTCCTGCGGTGGGCGGTGAAGACGCGCAGCGGCTTCGCCGTTTCGGCCGCGGGCCCCGTCGAACCCGGTCAGCGGCTGACGGTGACAGCCCGGGTCGCCGGGATCACGATCCGGGAGCCCGTCGAGGTCGTCGAGGTGGTGGACGCCCTCGATCGGGTCGGCTTCTCGTACCGCACCCTCCCCGGGCATCCGGTGCGCGGCGAGGAGGCCTTCGTCGTGCACCGCGACGGCGCCACCGTGCGCCTGACGATCCGGTCGCTGACCCGGCCCGCGCCGCGCGGCTTCTGGCGCGCGGCGTTCCCCGCACTCCTCGTGGCGCAGCAGGTGGCGCGCGCCCGGTACGTCCGGGCGCTGCGCCGTCCCGGCTCCTAGGTGTGCGCCGCCGAGTCGACGACGTCCTGGTACTGCGGGAACCGGGTGATGAACGAGCGCACGTAGGTGCACACGGGGATCACGCGCCGGTTCCGGGAGCGCAGATCGTCCAGCACCCCCGACACGAGGGCGCGGGCGAAGCCCTGCTTGCCGAACTTCTCCATGACCACTGTGTGCAGCAGGATCACGTCACCGTGGTCGGTGACCTCGTAGCCCTCGACCCCGATGAGCTCGTCGCCCGACCAGAGTTCGTACCGGTCGCGCACCGGATTGTCGAAGAGACGCAACGACTCCCCCAGTTCCAGCGTGGGCGGGGGAACCTCGACCTTGTCAGCCATGAACACCTCCATGTGATGCGGATCACCCCACCGTACGCCCGAACCCCGACAAGTCGGCGTACTCGCGACCGGTGTTTTCACATCTGTCACATTTCTCGATCGTGAACTTCGGAACGCGGTTACTGTGAACCGCATGACGCTGGTCGCCCGCGGGCTCACGCGGAACTTCAAACAGCACGTCGCGGTCGCCGACGCGACGCTCACGCTGCCCCCTGGCCGCATCACCGGACTGGTGGGCCCGAACGGCGCGGGCAAGACGACGCTGTTGCTCATGCTCGCCGGGCTGCTGCAGCCGTCGTCGGGCGCCATCGAGCTCGACGGTGCGCCCATCGCCCCCGATGCGCTCCGGTCCCGCGTCGGGTGGATGCCCGACGTCTTCGGGACCTGGGACTCACTGACTCCGACCGAGATCCTGACCACCTTCGCGAAGCTGTACGGCGTCCCGTCCGGCGAGGCCCGCGCCCGGGCGACGGACCTGCTGGCCCGCGTGCACCTGACCGAGTTCGCCGACCGGCCGGCGCAGGTCCTCTCCCGCGGTCAGAAGCAACGCCTCGGCTTCGCCCGCGCCATGGTGCACCACCCACCGATCCTGCTGCTCGACGAGCCCGCCTCCGGCATGGACCCGCGTTCGCGGTTCGAGCTGCGCGACTCGCTGCGCGCCCTCGCCGACAGCGGCGTCGCCGTCCTCGTCTCCTCGCACATCCTCTCCGAGCTCGGCGAGATGGTCGACGACGTGGTGATGATGGCGCGCGGCCGCACCGAGGCGCCGCCGGAGTCCGCGGTCACCCGGTGGCGGATCCGGCTCCTCGGTGAACCACCGAGCGGCGGAACGTATCTCACCTTCGATTCAGAGGCCGACGCGGCCGCACACCTCGCGCAGAGCATCGCCGACGGTGCCCGGATCGTCGAGTTCGCCCGCGCCACCAACGCCCTCGAGGACTCGTACTTCGCACTGGAGGCTGATCGCACATGAACGGCTTCACGCAGTGGTGGCGCACCGTCGGCGTGCTCACCGGACTGGAACTCCGTCAACGCACCCGCGCCACCCGCTGGCGCGTGCTGCTCGGCGTGTTCTTCCTCGTGGTCTCCGCCGTGGTCTTCGGCTCGCTGTGGTTCGCACTCGCGATGAGCCCGGAGCGCAAGGGCTGGGCGTACGACGGCTGGTCCGAGAACCTCTACTTCATCGTCCTCGGCTTCGTCGGTTTCCTCGGTTTGGTGATCTCGCCGACGATGACGGCGACCTCCATCAACGGCGACCGCAAGGACGCAACCCTCGCCGTCGTCCAGGCCACGCCCGCGAGCGGGTCGCAGATCGCTGCCGGAAAGCTACTCGGCGCATGGATCGCCTCCTGCGCACTCCTTCTGGTCTCGACGCCCTACATCATCTGGGCGACGGTCGAGGCGCCGTATCCGGCGTGGGCGTCGATCCTCGGTGTCGTCGTGGTGGCGTTGCTGTTCCTCAGCTATTGCGGTATCGGCCTTGGCTTCTCGGCCCTACTGTCGAGGCCGATCGGCTCCGCCGCCGTCACGCAGCTGGCAATGCTGTTCCTGTTGATCGGGCTTCCGCTCATCACCCTGATGCTGGTGCCGACGACCGTCTCCCAGCAGAGCGCGATGCAGACCAGGTTCGAGTACAACGACTCCGACAGCAGCGGCAAATGCACCGAGGTGCGCGAGCAGGTCGAGGTCACGCACACCGAACGCATCTGGTGGATCCTGGCACCGAACCCCGCGGTGATCTTCGCGGACGCCGCTTCGCAGTCCGAGCCGGGCAGGCGGTCGGACGGCTTCCCCCGCCGCTACGCCGACTACACCGGCGACGAACCCGACGAGACCGCGCTCGGCGCACTCGCCGACATCGTGTCCGACACTCGCACCGGCCCGAATCCCGACCAGGACCGGACGTGCTCCGAGCAGTACGCGAATCGGTACCCGTCCTCTCGGTACGACGACTGGGACACGACCCAGAACGTGGGCCGCACCTGGTACTGGGGCCTGCTGGCGAACCTGGCGCTGGGTGGGATCGGGCTCGCCTTCGCGGCCCGCCGCCTGCGGGTTCCCGCGGCGAACCTGCCGCGGGGCGTGCGGATCGCCTGAGACTCCGCCGTGTGTGCGCTACCCTCGGTAGCGCACACCACACGGGAGCTCACCGCAGTGAGCTGAGAGGACGTCTATCGCGGGCGTCGACCGTACGAACCTGTCCGGGTAATGCCGGCGTAGGGAAGAGGAGTCCCGCATGCCTGTTTCGTCGTCCACCCCCGTCTCCACCGTCACCGTCGGCCCGATCGAGGGCTCCGAGAAGCGGTACCGCACCGTCCCGGGCACCGACGGTGACCTGCACGTCCCGTTCCGGCGGATCGCTCTCACCAACGGCGATCACCACGACGTCTACGACACCTCCGGCCCGTACACCCAGTACACCGCCGAGGATCAGCTGCACGACCTCGCCGAGGGCCTCCCCCAGACCCGCGACGCCTGGACCACACCCGCCCCGGTCGACGGCGCGAGCACCCAACTCGCCTGGGCCCGTGCGGGAATCATCACCGACGAGATGCGCTACGTCGCGTCCCGCGAGGGCTTCGACCCCGAGAAGGTGCGCGAGGAGGTGGCGGCCGGCCGCGCGGTCATCCCGGCCAACCGCAAGCACCCCGAGCTGGAGCCCGCCATCATCGGCAAGGCCTTCGCCGTGAAGATCAACGCGAACATCGGCAACTCGGCCGTGACCAGCTCCATCGCCGAGGAGGTCGAGAAGATGGTGTGGGCCACCCGCTGGGGCGGCGACACCATCATGGACCTCTCCACCGGCAAGGACATCCATGAGACCCGCGAGTGGATCATGCGCAACGCGCCGGTCCCCGTCGGCACCGTCCCGATCTACCAGGCGCTCGAGAAGGTCAAGGGCGACCCGACCAAGCTCACCTGGGAGATCTTCCGGGACACCGTGATCGAGCAGTGCGAGCAGGGCGTCGACTACATGACCGTGCACGCCGGCGTGCTGCTGCGCTACGTGCCGCTCGCCGCGAACCGGGTCACCGGCATCGTCAGCCGCGGCGGCTCCATCATGGCCGCGTGGTGCCTCGCGCACCACGAGGAGTCGTTCCTGTACACGCACTTCCGCGAGCTGTGCGAGATCCTCCGCGAGTACGACGTGACCTTCTCCCTCGGCGACGGCCTGCGCCCCGGCTCCATCGCGGACGCCAACGACGAGGCGCAGTTCGCCGAGCTCCGCACCCTGGGCGAACTGACGAAGATCGCGAAGTCCTATGGCGTGCAGGTGATGATCGAGGGCCCCGGCCACGTCCCGATGCACAAGATCGTGGAGAACGTGCGGCTCGAGGAGGAGCTGTGCGAGGAGGCGCCGTTCTACACGCTCGGCCCGCTCGCCACCGACATCGCGCCGGCGTACGACCACATCACCTCGGCGATCGGCGCGGCGATCATCGCGCAGGCGGGCACGGCGATGCTCTGCTACGTCACGCCCAAGGAGCACCTGGGCCTGCCCAACCGCGACGACGTGAAGACCGGCGTCATCACCTACAAGATCGCGGCGCACGCCGCCGACCTCGCCAAGGGGCACCCCGGTGCGCAATCCCGGGACGACGAACTGTCCAAGGCGCGCTTCGAGTTCCGCTGGGTCGACCAGTTCAACCTGTCGCTGGACCCGGACACGGCCCGCGAGTTCCACGACGAGACGCTGCCCGCCGAGCCCGCGAAGACGGCGCACTTCTGCTCGATGTGCGGCCCGAAGTTCTGCTCGATGCGGATCAGCGCCGACGTGCGCGCCTACGCGCAGGAGCACAACCTGGTGACGCAGGAGGACATCGACGCCAAGCTGGCGGCCGATATGGCGGCGAAGTCGCAGGAGTTCGCCGACGCCGGTGGGCGCGTGTACATCCCGCTGGAGCCCTCCCGGGCATGACGGAGCGCCCATCCGAGCCGACCACGGTGACGGTCGGCGCACCGTCGCGCCTGCCGACCGCCCCGCGAGGCTCCGCGCCGCACCGGGTGCTGACCATCGCCGGCTCGGATTCCGGTGGCGGCGCGGGCATCCAGGCCGACATGCGGACCTTCGCCGTGCTCGGACTGCACGCCTGCGTGGCGATAACCGCCGTCACGGTGCAGAACAGCGTGGGCGTGCAGGACTTCCGCGGCGTCGAGCCGGCGATCGTGGCGGCCCAGATCCGTTCGGTGGCGGGCGACATCGGCGTCGAGGCGGCGAAGACGGGGATGCTGGCGTCCACGGAAATCATCGAGGCGGTCGCCGCCGCGGCGGATGCGGAGGGCATCGGCCACGGCCGGGCGGTGCCGCTCGTCGTCGACCCGGTGGCGGCGTCGATGCACGGCGACCCGCTGCTCGCGACCGAGGCCCTCGACGCGCTGCGCTCCGTGCTCGTCCCCCGCGCCACGCTGGTCACCCCGAACCTCGACGAGGTCCGGCTGATCACCGGGATCGGCGTGGTGGACTCCGCCACGCAGGCGGCCGCCGCCGACGCCCTGCTGGCGCTCGGGGCGCAGTGGGCGCTGGTCAAGGGCGGTCACCTGCGCGATTCGCCGGAGAGCCCGGACCTGCTCACCGACGGCACCGAGTCCATCGCGTTCACTGCGCCGCGGGTCCCGACGGGGCACGACCACGGCGCCGGCGACACCCTCGCCGCGGCGACGACGGCGGCCCTCGCGCACGGCGCATCGGTGCCGGCCGCCGTCGCCTTCGGCAAGGCGTGGGTCACCGAGGGCCTGCGCTGGGCGTACCCGCTCGGCGCCGGCCACGGCCCCGTCAACCCTCTCTGGGCGGTCGCCACCCCCGATTGAACGATGTTCTGGAGAGGAAAACCGCAGGTCGGAATCTCCAAAACAGCGTTCAATCGGAGCAGGGGGTCAGACCGCCGCGGGGCGGAAGGGCTCGCGCACCAGGCGCATGCCCGCCTCGGCCGGCGTGCGGTCGGCCTTGCGGTGGTTGCATTCCGCGCAGCAAGCGACGAGGTTCGTCCACGTGTTGCCGCCGCCGCGGGAGCGCGGGAAGACGTGATCGATCGTCGTGGCCCGCGCGGAGCAGCCCGCGTACTGGCAGGTGTAGTCGTCACGGCGCAGGATCTCGGACCGGCTCGCGTGATCGGCGGTGCGGCGGTAGGGAACCGCCGCGTACCGCACGAGCAGCATCGACTTGGGCACCTCGATCACCGTGCTCGGGGAGCGCAGCACCCTGGGCGGGTCGTGCGGCTCGAGGGCGAGGGCGACCTCGCGCAGCATCATGCCCACGGCGTCCTGCCAGTGCACCGCGTCGAGCGGGCTGTAGTCGGCGTTGAAGACCCGCACCGGCGGAGCGGGGACGAACGTGCTCATACCGCACCTCCTTCCGGTCGTCAGGGCGTGGCGAGCAGGTCGAGGATAGGAGCGGGCGATTGCGCCCGCAACGCCTTTTCCGCGCGGACGCACCCGCCGACCTGCCGGTTCCCGGCGGTATCCTCACCCCATGCAGTTCCTCCCCCTGCCCGCGGACGGCGAGACCCCCGTGCGGGTGATGACGATCGCGGGCTCGGATTCGGGCGGCGCCGCGGGACTCCAGTCGGACCTGCGAACCTTCGCGCTCGCCGGCGTGCACGGCACGAGCGCGATCACCGCCGTCACGGTGCAGAACAGCCTGGGCGTCACCGGTTTCCACCCGATCCCGCCAGAGACCGTGGCGGGCCAGATCCGGGCGGTGGTGGAGGACATCGGGATCGGGGCGGCGAAGACGGGCATGCTCGCGACCGCGGGGATCATCGACGCGATCGCCGACACCGCCGAGGAACTCGGGATCGGCGCGCACATCCCCTTCCTCGTCGACCCGGTCTGCGCGTCGCAGCACGGCGACCCGCTGCTCACGCCGGAGGCGCTGGAGACCCTGCTGCGCCGCCTGTTCCCGCTCGCGCACCTGGTGACCCCCAACCTCGACGAGGTGCGGCTCATCACCGGCATCGACGTCGTCGACGAGGCCACGCAGCGCGACGCCGCGCGCGCCCTGCACGCCCTCGGGCCGCGCTGGGCCCTGGTCAAGGGCGGCCACCTGCGGACCGCGTCCACCAGCACGGACGTGCTGTACGACGGTGCCGAGTTCCTCGAGTTCGAGGCGCCGCGCCTGGCGACCCGGCACGACCACGGCGCGGGCGACACGCTGGGCGCGGCCACCGTCTGCGCGCTCGCGCACGGCTACGACGTCCCGGAGGCCGTGGCCTTCGGCAAGGAGTGGGTCACCCGGTCCCTCGCGGCCGCCTACCCCGTCGGCGCCGGCCACGGCCCCGTCAACGCGTCGTGGCGGCTGCGCGAGCGTTCCTGAGGCCCGTCTACCTGTTCATCGCGGCCACCACCAACGGCAGCGCGAGCACCACGATGATGAGCCGCAGGCTCTGGACCGTCGCGATCAGCGCCATATCGGCCTCGGCACTGCCGGTCGCGCTGGCGACGACCGCGTTGATACCGCCGGGGGTCGTGGCGAGGTAGGCGTCGGCCAGCGGCACCCCGGTCAGGTACGCCGCTGCGGCGGCGAGGAGCGCGACCAGCCCGCACAGGACGACGATGCCGCCCGCGATCGCCGGCAGCAGGTGCGCCAACCGGCGCAGCAGGCGCCGGTCGAACATCAGCCCGACCTCCAGCCCGACGACGATGAGCAGCAGTTCCTTGAAGGCGCCCTGCGGCGCGAAGCCGCGCGTGAGCTCGGCGCCGCCGATCACGGCGGCCAGGAGCATCGGCCCGATCAGCCCGCCGCCGGGCAGGTGCAGCCTGCGCCCGAGCCACATGCCCGCCAGCGCGAAGACGAAGGCCGTGGACAGGCCCGCCACCTGGTCGCCGCGCCCCACGATCTGCAGGTCGAGCAGCCAGGACTGCGAGGACGCCGTGGCGCCGCCGGCCAGGCCCACCATGACGAACGGCGCAGTGAGGCTCACCAGCAGCACGCGCGAGTACTGCATCACGCCGACGACGTCCTTGCGCGCTCCGAGCTCGTCGCAGAGGGTGACCACCGCCGAGGAGCCTCCGGCCATGAGGCCCAGTGTCGCCGTGCGCTGGTCGAGCCCGGAGACCCACCTGCTGAGCACCCAGGCTGCGGCGACGGAGAGGACGACGGTGAGGACCGAGATGGCCAGGAAGGGCGCGAGCACAGGACCGACGGCCCGCATCGCCTCCAGATTCAGGTAGCCGCCCAGCATGACGCCGATGAACGCCTGCGTCCACCGGCTCACCTCGGCGGGGACGGCGACCTCCCGCCCGATCGCCATGCGCAGCGTCGCACCCAGCACGAGCGCCGCGAGGAGCGCGGGCGCGGGGACCCCGAACAGCCCCATCGCCTCCGCCAGCAGCCAGGCCCCGACGAGGACCGCGACGTACCGCACGCCCCGTCGCCCGACGGTGCGCCGCACGAGCCCCGGCGCGGGGTCCCGCACGGGCGCGTCCGGGGCGGTCGGCGGGGCGGCGCTCTCGACGGTCACCCTTCCTATGTAGCACTGCGAACGATCAGCGGAAAAGGGGCGGCGACGAACGTTCACGCGATGCTTACATGGACCCTGTGAGCTGCGTCGATGTGAAGGCGCAATGAGTCATGCGTCACGTCGCGCGACCAGCGCCGCACCCCCGGCCCACAGCGCGCCGATCACCACGACCAGGTACACGAAGGACACCGGCGCGCCCCACGGGAAGCTCTCGTCGAAGAGGACGCCCATGAAGTTCTGCAGGTTCGACAGCGGCAGGTAGGGCCCGGCTTCCCGGGTCTGCGGGATCGTCGTGATCACGTTGTCGACCACGAACAGGTAGCCCAGCAGCAGGGTGATGGCACCCGCGCCGTTCCGCAGCGCGCAGCCCACCGCCACGCCCAGCACCGCCGCGAAGGCCGTCCCGATCGGGAAGGCGAGGAACGAGCCCGCACCGGAGCGCAGGACCTCCACCGGGGATCCGTCCACGATCACGCCGAACAGCAGGACCGCGACGACCATCGCCACGGCGTAGGTCACGGCGCACACCACGGCGACCACGAAGGTCTTGGCCAGCAGGGCGATCCACCGGTTCGGGACGGCGAGGAAGGTCGTCCGCAGCGTGTTGTACCGGATCTCGGTGGTCACCGACAGGACGCCGATGACCCCGGCGAAGGTGATGGCGATACCGGGCAGTGCCGCGAAGCCCGAGAGGGGCGCGAGGGCGACCACGCCGATGTCGTCGATGGTCTCCCCGATGTTGCGGACCACCAGCGCGACGATCACGGTGATGGCCAGCGCCGCCGCCGACGATCCGATGAGGAGCCACTTGGTGGCGCGGACCGTCGCGAGCTTGACGAACTCGGCCTGTACAGCGCGGACGATCATCCGATGCCTCCCGTTCCGCGGTACTCCACGGCTCCGCCCGTGAGGCGCATGAAGACCTGTTCCAGTGAACTGCTCTGCGGGGCCAGCTCGGCCAGTGGCAGCCCCTCCGCCGCGGCGATCTCACCGACGGCGTCGCTCGTCGTGCCGCGGACGGTGAGGACGGTCCGCCCGCCGCCACCGGGCGCGGCCTCGGCCGCCGCGTCGACCGCGAGGCCGCGCGACGTGAGCGCCTGCGCCAGCTCGCGGTCGCGCGGGCTCCGCACGCGCACGGTGTGCTCCGAGTTCTGCGCGATGAAGTCGGCCATGGTGCCGTTCCACACGAGGTGCCCCCGGCCGACGATCACCACGTCGTCCGCGGTGAGGGCCATCTCCGCGAGCAGGTGACTGGAGACGAAGACGGTGCGCCCCTGTGCCGCGAGGGATTTCATGAAGGTACGCACCCAGACGATGCCCTCGGGGTCGAGGCCGTTCACCGGCTCGTCGAAGAGGAGGACCCCCGGATCCCCCAGCAGCGCACCGGCGATGCCGAGGCGCTGCGCCATGCCGAGCGAGAAGCCGCCGGCCTTCTTCCGCGCGGCGTCCGTGAGGCCGACGGCCGCGAGACACTCGTCGGCGCGACCGGTGGGGATGCCGCTCGCGACCGCGAGCCAGCGCAGGTGGTCGCGCGCGGTCCGGTTGGGGTGCACCCACTTCGCGTCGAGCAGCGCGCCCACCTTCGTCAGCGGACGGTCGATGGCGCCGTACTCGCTGCCGCCGATCGTCGCGCGCCCGGCGGTGGGGCGGTCGAGCCCGAGGATGCACCGCATCGTCGTCGACTTGCCCGCGCCGTTCGGCCCCAGGAACCCGGTGACGCGACCGGGCCGCACCGCGAACGACAGGTCGTTCACCGCCTGCACGGCCCCGTAGGTCTTGGTCAAACCCGCGACTTCGATCATGGATTCACGCTAACAATTCTTCGGCCGCGCCGCCGTGACGCGCGCCCGGCCATAGACTCGGCCCGACCGGACTCCGCGGAGGGGGCGAGCGATGAGTGGGGACTCGACGAGCGACCGGGCGGGCACGACCTTCGGCCCGTACCGGCTGGTGCGGCTGCTGGGCCGCGGCGGGATGGGCGAGGTGTACCTCGCACACGACACCGTCAAGGGCCGCGACGTGGCGCTCAAGCTGCTGCATGCCGGCGTCGCGCAGGATCCCGGATTCCGCGAGCGCTTCACGAACGAATCGCGGACCGCCGCGCGGCTGTCGGACCCCCACGTCATCCCGATCCACGACTACGGCGACATCGACGGCACCCTCTATCTGGACATGCGCCTCGTCGACGGCGGCAACCTCGCCGAGCTCGTCGCCGCGGGGCCACTGCCGCCCGAGCGGGCCGTCGACCTGGTGACACAGGTCGCCTCCGCACTCGACTCCGCGCATCTACAGGGCCTGGTGCACCGCGACGTGAAGCCCGCCAACGTCCAGGTCACCCCGTCGGGTTTCGCGTACCTCCTCGACTTCGGCCTGGTCGTGGTCGGCGACGCGGACCGGCTCACCTCCGCCGGCCTGTTCGTCGGCTCGCAGGCCTACGCCGCCCCGGAGCGCTTCGACGGTGGCGGCGCCACCCCCGCGGGCGACGTCTACTCGCTCGCCTGCGTCCTGTACGAGCTGCTCGTCGGCCGGCCCCCGTTCGCCGCGAGCTCGATCTCCGAGATGATGCGGCACCACCTGCTCTCGGCGCCGCCCCGCGCGTCGGTCGACGCGCCCCGCCCCGTCCCCGTCGCGCTCGACGCCGTGATCGCCAAGGGCATGGCCAAGCGTCCGGAGGATCGGTATCCCACCTGCGGCTCGCTCGCCCGGGCCGCCACCGCCGCCCTGCAGAGCACGCCGCAGAGCTGGGGCACCACGACGACGGTGCCCTCGGCGCCGCGCGCGGCGGGCCCGCCGTCCGCGCCGTTGCCCACGCAGATCTCGTACCCGCACGGCGGGCCGTCCTCGGGTGGGCAGCCGCGGTACGTCACCCCGAGCTACGCGCCGCCCGCCGCGTACCCGCCCGCCGCGGCAGCGCCGCGACGCAGTCCAATACTGATCCCCGCACTCGCGGTCGGCGCGATCCTGCTGGTCGCGGGCATCGTCGCCGCCGTCGTCCTGCTGGGCGGCGGCGGACCGTCGACGCCCGTCGCGGCGACGACGACCACCGTCGCGCCCACCTCCGAGGCCACCACGACCACGTCACCGTCGGCCACGCCGACGGTGACGAAGGCCGCCCAGCCGCCGAACGTCGAGGTCTGCGTCGGGAGTACGAGCGCGGTCTTCGGCACGGTCGCCGCGGACAGGGGCAGCGGCGTCCCCGGCGAGCCCTACACCTCGTGCGGCTTCGCGAACGTCATCGCGGCCGCCTATCGCGCGCAGTTCACCGCGCCCCAATCCGGATCGGTCTCGGGGGTGAGCCCGAACGCGACGAACCTCGGATCGATCGCCATGTCGTGCACCGGCACGACGAACGTCGTGACGTGCCGGGGAGGGAACAATGCGATCGTCTACATCTACTAGGGCCGCAGCGCTTCTCGCGGTCGCGCTCTGCTCCGCCGCGTGCACGGTCGGCGACGCGGGCTCCACCACTCCGTCATCGTCCGAGGCGCCGCACGACGCGGCGAGCGCGCGCTCCGGCGCGCCCGTCGGACCGTCGTCGAGTGCCGCATCGCGCGCCGCGGATCCACTGCTGGCGGCGCTGAACCGGGCGGTCGAGCGGATCCCCGGACAGGCGAGCATCGCCGTCGCGGGCGACGGGCGCGTCGTGACCGCCGGGAACGTCACCGGCTTCCCGGCATGGTCGACGTCCAAGGTGCCGCTGGTCATGGCGGCGCTCGAGCGGGCGGAGAAGCCCACCGCCACCGCGGACATGCGTGCCGCGATCACCCACTCGGACAACGCCGCCGCGGAGGCGATCTGGGACTCCCTCGGCCCGCCCGCGAAGGCCGGCCTCGCGGTGCAGCAGGTGCTGCGGGAGGGCGGCGACGCGCAGACCGTGGTGCAGTCCAGCAAGGTGCGCCCCGAGTACTCCGCCTTCGGCCAGACCCTCTGGGAGGACGGCCCCGCCGCGACCTTCGCCGCCCGCCTCCCCTGCTCGCCGTCGGGCCGGATCGCCGCCGGACTCATGCGTGAGGTCGACGCGAACCAGCAGTGGGGCGCGTTCGGTCTGCGCGGCGCGCAGTCGGTGGGTGTGAAGGGCGGCTGGGGCCCCGGCACCGACGGCGCCTACGTGGTCCGACAGCTGGCCGTCGTGCAGACGCCGCGCGGCTACACCGGGCTCATGCTGTCCGCGCGGCCCGCCGACGGCTCGTTCGCATCCGGCAAGGACGCACTCACCCGGCTCGCGGAGACGGTCCGCGCGCAGCTCGGGGCCCTGCCGGCGGCGCCCTGCTGACGCCGCCCGGCTGTGGTTCCCATCACACGGACGAACCGGTCATGCGATGATGAATCACCCGCTGTGACCCCGGAGAGACCGATGACCGCCAGCACGATCGACGCCGACGTCACCCGGTCCGCCCTGCGAACCATTCGTACGCGCACAGAACTTCCGGTCGCCTTCGTCGGCCTGGTCGACGAGGACCACGTCGTCCTCGGCGGCGGCGTCGGGCTGCGCACCCCCGCGCTCAACGGCCTCCCGGTCGCGCGCGGCGCGGGCCTCGGCGGGCACGTCCTGCGCACCGGCCGCCCCACCGCCGTCGCCGACTACGGCACCGCCGGGATCACCCAGCACTACCACGCCCACGTCCAGGCGGAGGGCCTGCGCTCGATGGTCGCGGTCCCACTCGCGGTGAACGGGGTGGTGCGGGCCGTCTTCTACGCCGCAGACCACCGGCAGTCCACCTTCGGCGATGCGGTCCTGGGCGCCGTCGCGCGCACCGTCCGCGATCTCGCCTACGAGCTCCGCGTGCGCGACGAGGTGGAGCGGCGGATGCAGTTCGCCGAGGCCGCCGCAGCGGAGCGCTCCGCCCTCGGGGGCGTCGACCGGGAGCTCCTGCGCGAGGTCTTCTCCGAGCTCCGCGCCCTCGCCGGGGAGATCACCGACGGTGCCGTGCGGACCCGCCTCGAATCGGCGTGCGGCCGGATCACCGACCTCGGCCGCCCGTCCGGCGGTGCCGCCCGGCCCGAGCGTCCGCTCACCGCCCGCGAGCTGGACGCCCTCGCCCACGTGGCCCTGGGCTGCACGAACGCCGAGGTAGCGCAGCGCCTGTCGATCAGCGCGGAGACCGTCAAGGCGTACCTGCGCAGCGCCGGCCAGAAGCTGGGCACGAGCACCCGGTTCGAGGCGGTCACCCGCGCCCGCAGCCTCGGACTCCTGCCGTAGGCCCGGGCACCGTCTACCCCCTTTCGGGGGTATCGGGGGTGTGACCGCGGTCACTACCGTTCGTGGGGTTCACCGACCCGAGGAGCGCACGTGACTGCACCCGAACTCCCCGCCGTCCCGAAAGCCCGGCTCCGCCGGGTGGCGATGGCCAGCTCGATCGGAACCACGATCGAGTTCTACGACTTCTTCATCTACGGCACCGCCGCCGCCCTGGTGTTCCCCACCATCTTCTTCTCGAACATGAGCCCCGGCGTCGCGACGCTGGCCTCGTTCGCCACCTTCGCGGTCGCCTTCTTCGCCCGGCCCGTCGGCGCGATCCTGTTCGGGCACTTCGGCGATCGGATCGGCCGCAAGCGCACCCTGGTGTGGACGCTGCTCATCATGGGCGCCGCGACGGTGATGATCGGCCTGCTGCCCGGTAGCGAGACCGGCGTCTTCGGGCTGTTCCCGAACGGCATCGGCACGCTCGCGCCGGTGCTGCTCGTGGTGATGCGCTTCTTCCAGGGCTTCGCCGTGGGCGGCGAGTGGGCCGGCGCCACGCTGCTCACCGCCGAGTACGCCCCGAAGGGCAAGCGCGGCCTGTACGCGATGTTCCCGCAGCTGGGCCCGTCGTTCGCGTTCTTCCTCTCCAGCGGCACGTTCCTGCTGTTCACGCTGACCGCCGGTGACACCAAGAACGCCGAGAGCGCCTTCATGACGATCGGCTGGCGCGTCCCGTTCCTGCTGTCCGCACTGCTCGTGCTGGTCGGCCTGTGGGTGCGCCTGACCGTGGAGGAGACCCCCGTCTTCACCGAGGTCCGCAAGCGCGCGATGAGCGAGATCAACCGCACCAAGCTGCCCTTCCTGGACGCGATCCGCTTCCAGTGGAAGGAGATCCTCGTCGCCGCCGGTGCGCTGGCGTCGCTGTTCTCGCTGTTCTACATGGGCACCGCGTTCCTCACGAACTACGCCACCAAGAACCTCGGCTTCCCGCGCACCACGGTGCTCGCGATGGGCATGGCCGGCGCGGTCTTCTTCGGCCTCGCGATCGCCGCGTCGGCGATCTACTCCGACAAGATCGGCCGTCGCAAGGTCATCATGACCTCCTGCGGGCTGGCCGTGGTGTGGTCGCTCGTCCTGTTCCCGATCCTCGACACCAAGAGCCTTCCGATGTACGCCGTCGGGCTGATCGGCACGCTGATCATCTTCGGCATCGCCTACGGCCCGGCCGGTGCCGCACTGCCCGAGATGTTCCACGAACGCTACCGCTACACCGGCGCCGGCCTGGGCTACAACCTCGCGGGCATCTTCGGCGGCGCCATCCCGCCGCTGATCGCCGCGAAGTGGGTGGCGGACGGCAACCAGCTGTGGGTCGGCTTCATGCTGGCCGGGCTCTCCGCGGTGAGCGTGCTCTGCTGCTACCTGATGGCGGAGACCAAGGACCACGACATCGTCGAGTCCACGCCTGCCGACCGCGACGACGCGCGCCCCGGCGAGGACCTCGCCAGCGTCTGACCGATCAGAGCGTACGGGCCCCGCCGAGAAGCAGATTCGTGACCACACGAGCGCTCTCGGCGGGGCTCGTCACGTCGACGTCGCTCACCATCGCCGCCGCGGTGCCGAGCATGTAGCCCAGCCACACCTCCGCGATGTCGCCGATGCCGAGACTCTCGTGCAGCAGGCCCACTGCCAGCGCTCCGCCGAGGATCTCCTCGAATCTCGACGCGGCCTCCCGGTACAGGACCAGGTAGGTGTCGAAGGCCTCGACGTCGACGCCGGGTACTTCCAGCGCGAGGAAGCGGAACTCGTCCAGTCGCTCCGCGATGTCCTGGAGCACATCCCGATTCAGGTCGAACACCGCGGCCTGCAGCGCCTCCACGGTGGCCGCGGGCGGATCGGCCACGACGCGATCGAGCCGACCGAGGACGGCCTGCCGGTTCCGCTCCACGAGCACCGTCAGCATGTGCCGCTTGCTGTCGAAGTAGTTGTAGAAGGTGCCGTGGCTGACCCCGGCGCGCTCGGTGATCTCGCGGACCCCGACCGCGGCGTAGCCCTTCTCCACGAACTCGGCGATCGCGGCGTCGAGCAGCTCGGCGGACCGTCCGGCCACCGGCACCGGCGCGGCGGCGTCGGGCTCCGCGGGCGCCTCTTCGCCCGACGGTGCCAGGGGTGGCAGTGCCGCCCGCGCCTCGCCGGACAGGATCCCGCTCGCCGACATCCGGACCGCGGCGCGCACGTAGTCCCGCCGCCGCTCGGGATCGTCGCCGGCGGTCAGCGCCATCACCAGGCCGGGCACACCGAGGGCCGGGAGCAGGCGCCCCAGGTGGACGGTCTCGGTCTCCGGGTGCTCGGTGCGGGTCACGATCCACCCGAGCTCGCGGGCGTGGCCGAGCGCGCGCCCCATCATCGAGTCGAAGGTCTGGTAGAGGCCCTGGATCCGGAAGCGGAGCTCCTCGTCGACGGTGCCGGACTGCACCATGACCACCTTGAGGATGTCGGGCCGCGAATCGACCAATCCGAAGAGCCGGCCGGCGACGCCCTCGACCATCTCCTCGGCGGCGGCGAGGTCGCCGCTCGCGGTCACGTCGACGACGCGGTCCGGGGCGATGGCGGTCATCAGCTCGTCGACGCAGCGATCGAAGACGAGGTCGAGGAGCTCGCGCTTGCCCTCGACGTAGCGGTACAGCGTGCCCTGCCCCATGCCGGCGCGCTTGGCGATGTCGGCGACCGAGGCGTGCTCGTAGCCCTGCTCGGCGAAGACGGTGAAGGCGGCGTCCGTCAGCTCCTCGCGGCGCCGCTCGGCGAGGCCGACGGACGGCGGACGGCCGCGGCGCGGCCTGGGGGCCTCCGCGACGCCCGACTCCGTTACCGACATGGTTGAAGATTCTATCGCGGTTCGGCCTCCCGGCGAGTCCGCCACTCTGCGATCTCAACGCCCATCGGCGTCGCGGGCTCCCCCAGTTCCAGGACCTCGCAGGCGATCGCCCGCCACGGCGCGCTCGCCCGGAGCTCGCCGAGCAGCGCCACCGTCGACATGTCGGTGCGCCGGCCGAGGGCGTGCTCCGCCTGCAGCATCTGGCCCTCGAACTTGTCGTAGAAGCCGCCGGCGGGAAGCGTCGCGGCGATCACGGCGTCGCGCGCGGTCTTCGGCGTGATGGTCACCGTGCCCTCGCGCAGGTGCCAGCCGACGACGTGGTCGATGTACTCGGCGAGGTCGTCGGCGTCCATGAGGTCCGGGCGGCCGATGAAACCCGCCTGCACGGCGAGGTCGTGCACCCGCTCGGTGTCGCCGCGCAGCAGCGAGGTGAACAGGTCCCGCTCGAAGGCGTGCTCCTCGTCGGTCAGGTGCACCGTCATCCCGAAGTCGACGAATCCGGCGCGACCGTCGGGCAGCACCAGCACGTTGCCGGGATGCGGGTCTGCGCAGAACCGTCCGGTGCGGTACATCTCGCCGCAGTAGAAGCGGTACACGGCCTCGCCGATCCGGTCCCGCGCCGGCCCGTCCAGCGCGGAGGCGGCGGCGAAGGGCTCGCCCTCGAGGAACTCCGTGACCAGGACCCGGCCGGTGCACAGCTCGTCGACGGGCGGCGGGACGACGATGCCGGGGTGCCCGGCGAAGAGGTCGGCGAAGTAGCGGTGGTGGCGCAGCTCGGCGACGAAGTCCAGCTCCGCGAGCACCTGGCGGGCGATCTCCTCGGACAGCGCCGCGGCGTTCGTCGCGGGGATGTACTTGCCCAACACCTTGAGCAGCAGTCGCATGTTCTTCAGGTCCGCCCGGACCATCGCGTCGATCCGCGGGTACTGGATCTTCACCGCCACGGCGCGACCGTCGTCGAGAACGCCGCGGTAGACCTGCCCGATCGACGCCGACGCGATCGGCCCGTCGAGCCGGACGATGCGCCCCCGCCGCTCCCCCAGCTCCCGGTCGAGCACCGTCATCATGGCGGAGTCGGTCCACCGGGGCGCCGACCGGAACAGCGGCTGCAGGCGCTCCGCGAAGGCCTCCCGCGCCGAGCTCCCGGTGATCCCGATGTCGATCACGGCCATCAGTTGGCCCAGCTTCATGGCCGCGCCGCGCATGCCGCCGAGCACCGTCACCAGGTCGTCGGCGAGGGCGAGGAGCGTCGCGTCGCGGGCGTCCCGGGCCGCCCGATCGTCGCGGAACCGTCCGGTGGCCAGGGTGCCCGCCGTCCGGGCGGCGTGGCGCACCGCGACACCGCCGATCTGCGCGCTGCGGCGGATCCGGCCCGACGGTGCCTCCGACGCCCCGTCCGGCAGCCCGCCCCGCTCAGGCCCCGCCACGGGAGCCCGTCGCCGCGGCCATCCGGCCGTCCATCGGGGAGGAGGGCACGGCCCAGCGGCGCTGTGGGATCCGGCCGGCACCGCGGGCGAGCCGGCCGGCCTCCACCGCGAGCCGCATGGCGGTCGCCATGGCCGCCGGATCCGCGGCGCGGGTGACCGCGGACGCGAGAAGCACGGCGTCGCAGCCGAGTTCCATCGCGCGCGCGGCGTCGCTCGCGGTGCCGATCCCGGCGTCCAGGATCACCGGAACGGAGCTCTGCGCCACGATCATCTCGATGTTGTGCGGGTTGAGGATCCCGAGGCCGGTGCCGATCGGCGAGCCGGCGGGCATGACCGCGGCGCACCCGACGTCGGCGAGGCGGCGGGCGAGGATCGGGTCGTCGTTGGTGTAGGGCAGCACCGTGAAGCCGTCGGCGACCAGTTCCTCGGCGGCCTCCACGAGGGCGACCGCGTCGGGCAGCAGGGTCCGCTCGTCGCCGATCACCTCGAGCTTGATCCAATCCGTGTGCAGCGCCTCGCGGGCGAGGCGCGCCGTGAGGACCGCCTCGGCGGCGCCGAGGCAGCCCGCGGTGTTCGGCAGCGGCATGACGCCCAGCTCGCGGATTGTCTCGAGGACGCCGCCGCCCTCGGCCAGGCTGGTGCGCCGCAGCGAGACGGTGGTCAGCTCGGTGCCGGACGCCACGAGGGCGGCCCGCAGATGCTCGAGGTTGGCGCTGCCGCCGGTGCCCGTGATGAGACGCGAGCCGAACTCCCGGCCGGCGATGACCAGCGGATCGGAGTGCTCAGCCACCCTGGACCGCCGTCAGCACCTCGATGTCGGCGTAGGCCGGCAGCGCCTCGTCCCACCGCGAGCGCGGGTAGACGGCGCCGTTCACTGCGATCGCGACGCCCTTGTCCGGCAGCCCGAGCTGCTCGAGCAGCGTCTGCGCGGACGTCCCGTCGAGCACCTGCCGGTCGTCACCGTTCACCGTCAGTTCCATGCCTGCACCTCCTGCTTCAGAACCATATCCGCCGCTCGCGCCCCGGTCACCGGGGCGAGCAGCAATCCGTTGCGGCCGTGCCCCGTCGCCGCGAAGACGCGGCCGCCGAGCGGCGCGATCACGGGGACGTTGCCCGCCGTCGTCGGCCGCAGTCCGGCCGCGACCTCCACGAACTCGTACTCGCGGAGGAAGGGCAGCACGGCGAAGGCGTCGTCCAGCAGCTCCACCACGGGACCGATCCGCACGCCGAGGTCGTGGTCGTTCTCGTACTGCGTCGCGCCGACAACCACGCCGTCGGCGCGGGGCACCACGTACACCTGCCGGCCGCGGACCCGGGCGCGCACCGTCACCGTCGGGGGCGGCAGGCAGGTGGGGCCGCGCCGCAGCCGCACCACCTCGCCCTTCACCGGCCGCACGCCCAGCCCCGGCGCGAGCGCGGCGGAATCCGCACCCGCGCAGACGATCACGGCGTCACCCGGGAGGCCGTCGAGCGCCGCGGCACCGTCGACCTCCTCGGCGCGGAAGGCCACGCCCTCCGCCGCGCACGCCGCGCGGAGTGCCCGGTGCAGTAGGCGGTTGTCGACCGAGATCTCGTCGGGCGCGGTCGCGGCGGCCCGGATCCGCGGCGCCGCACCGGGAACGGCGCGGGCGGCGGCCGACGGACGCAGCGGCGCGAACACCGCGGGATCGCCGACGGCATCGGCGACGGTCTGCAGGTCCGCGGCGTCGCCCTCGTCGACGGCGAGATGCACGGTGCCGCGGGAGGTGACGAGCGGACCGTCGGCGTAGGGCTGCAGGTCGCGCGCGAATCCCTCCCACAGGCCCAGGGATTCGACCCCGAGCCGGTACAGCTCCTCCTCGCCGGGCCATGCCTCCGAGTACGGGGCGATCATGCCGCCCGCCACCCACGAGGCGCCCGAGCCGGGCCGGGGATCGACGACGGTGACGGTGCTCCCGCGCCGCGCCAGCGTCCAGGCGACGGTGAGGCCGACGGCGCCTCCGCCCACGACGGTCACAGTCTTCTTCACACCTATGAATCCTTCCTTCGCCGGCATTACCCGGATCAGGTCTGACGGTCAGGGGCGCGACGTGCCCCACTCTCAGCCCCGCGGCGGGAGCTCCCGTGTGTACGTGATCCAGCCTACTCCGCCGGGCCTACGCTGGGGCCATGATCTCCCCCCGCGAGCGGCTCGCCTCCGCCTCCCTGTACCTGTGCACCGACGCCCGCCGCGAGCGCGGCGACCTGGCCGAGTTCGTCGCCGCTGCACTGCGCGGCGGCGTCGACATCGTGCAGCTGCGCGACAAGGGCTCGGCGGGCGAGCGGGAGTTCGGGGCGATCGAGGCCGCGCAGGAGATCGAGATCGTCGCGCAGCTGCGGGAGATCGCGCACGCGCACGGCGCGTTGGTCGCGGTGAACGACCGCGCCGACGTCGCGTTCGCGGCCCGGGCCGACGTGCTGCACCTCGGCCAGGACGACCTGCCGGTGCCAGTCGCCCGGGAGATCGTCGGGCCGGACGTCGTGATCGGGCGGTCCACGCACGACGGTGCCCAGGCCCTCGCGGCCGCCGCCGAGGAGGGCGTCGACTACTTCTGCACCGGTCCCTGCTGGCCCACGCCCACCAAGCCGGGTCGCTACGCGCCGGGGCTGCCGCTGGTCCGCGAGACCGCGGCGGCCGCACCCACGCGGAAGTGGTTCGCGATCGGCGGCATCGACCTGGCCCGCGTTCCCGAGGTGACCGCCGCCGGCGCGGATGCCATCGTCGTCGTCCGCGCCATCACCGCCGCCGAGGATCCCGAGTCCGCCGCCCGCGCCCTCAAGGCCGCCCTCGGATAGCCGCACGGTTCACCGACCGCGGTGCAGCTCCTGGAGTCGGGTTCCCGTCCGGTAGAGCTCGATCAGTAGGGGCCGCAGAGTGCGTCCCGCCTCGGTGAGCGAGTACGTCACGCGATTCGGGTAGCCGCGATGGGCGATCCGATCGACGATGCCGAGGTCGACCAGTGCGGCCAGGCGCTCGGCGAGCACCTTGTCGGAGAGGTCGGGAAGCGCCGCTTTCAGGCCGCCGAAGGTGAGCTCGCCGCGGCTCAGTTCCCGCAGGAGGAGCGTCGTCCACTTCCCCGCGATCGCTGCCAGCGCGGTCTCCACCGGGCAGTCGTCCGAGGGCGCGCTGTGGTTTCCCGCACCGTCCGGGACGAGATCGTCGACCACTGCCGCACTCACCGTTTGGTGAGCCACGGAAACGGCTGCCAGCGTGTGCTCATGGACCACACAGCCCACGCTATCGAGCTGACCACCGAGCCGCATCTGCATCCGGACGTCTTCGCCGCGGCCTTCAACTCCGGCGATCCGGCGGCTTTGGAGCGGGTGTACGAGCCGAGTGCGGTCTTCATCCCGCGCGAAGGCGCCGCGGTCACCGGCGACGAACGACGGTCCGCGAACACCGCTCTGCAGTCGCTCGGCGTCCCGATCCGCATTGCGGTGCAGCAGGTGCACGTGTTCGACGACGCACTCGCGCTGCTGATCGTCGACTGGGAGATCGTCGGGCGAACCGCCGCAGGAGACGACGTCGACGTCAGCGGAACTGCCACCGATGTGGCTCGACGCGGGCGGGACGGGCGGTGGAGGTACGTCATCGACAACCCGTTCGGTGTGGCCGAACGTTCGTGACGTCGCCTACCGCCTGCCATCGACGGCGCTTGCACGAGCCGTGTGGGCATCAGTGCCGGCGGGGCGAACGCGGCCGCTCGCCGCGGCGACGCGAGCGCGGTGGGACGAGGAAGATCAGCACGACCGCGGTGACGACGAGGACCAGCAGCAGCGCCCACAGCGCTACCCCGTACACGGACGGTCAGTCCTCGGCGAGGGCGCGGACCTGGACCTGCAGGTCCGGCCAGGCGGCGGCGAAGGCGGGGTGCAGCTTGCGGTCGGTCACCGAACCCAGCGAGACCCACTCCAGCGCCGTGGACTCCTCGTTGGGCACGAGGTCCCGCGGCTCGACGAGACGGGCGAGCACCGTCGTATAGGTCCAGCCGACCTGCGAGCGGGCGGTGACCACCTCGGAGAGCACCTCGAGCGACGTGGGCGGGAGGCCCGTCTCCTCGAAGGCCTCGCGGAGCGCGGCGTCGGCGGCGGACTCGTGCGAGTCGCGCGCTCCGCCGGGCAGCGCCCAGGTTCCGCCCTGGTGGCTCCACCACGCGCGGTGCTGCAGTAACACCCGGCTCTCGTCCGGCGACAGAGCCAACAGACCCGCGGCGCCGAACCGGCCCCAGAACCGGGAGCCGTCCGGGTCGCGGACCCAGCCGTTCCCGTCACCCAACACGACACCCACCGTAGCGGACGAAGGGGCCACTCGGGGCGCGCACAATGCGCGTCATCCCGTCTTCGGGAGGGGGTCTCGCGATAGGGTCGAAGGCACGAAGTTCGCAGTGGCCCGACCCCGGCCGAAGGGTGGCTCTCAGGGAAGGAGCAGACGGTGACAGCCCAGGCGTCGAAGAATCGGCAGCTGTCGTCCCTGCGCCTCCGATCCTTCCCGGAATCCTCGGTATTCGCGGAACTGCGGGAGTTCTTCACCTCGAGCCCGGGCAAGCTCGTCTCCATGGCGCTCGTGCTCATCACGATGTGCTTGTTCGCCGGCTGGTTCACCTCCGCGGCGCAGCTGTCCCGGACCGAGGTGCTGCAGCAGAACCTCGCCGACTACGAGCCCCGCGCGCACGCGGCGCAGGTGCTCTACAGCTCGCTGTCGGCGGCCAACGAGTCCGCCAACGCCGCCTTCGTCGCGGGCGGCCTCCCGTCCGACGAGATCCAGGGCAGCTACAGCGTCGCCCTCGCCACGGCGGGGAAGGCGCTCATCACCTCCGCGACGAGCCTGCCCGCCGACGACGGCCGCGCCCACGACAACCTCGACACCATCGCGATGAACCTGCCCGTGTACACCGGGTTGGTCGAGACGGCGCGCACGAACAACCGGCTCGACAACTCGGTGGCGGCCGCCTATCTGGCGACCGCGTCCACCCTGATGCAGGACACCCTGCTGCCCGCGGCGGAGAGCTTCTACCGCGAGGAGACCGAGAACCTGCGCCGCACGCACGATCAGTTCGCCTCGCCGCCATGGGCGATCTACGGGGTGCTCGGCATCGCGCTGGCGTCGGTGCTGCTCACCCACCAGTATCTCGCGCGGCGCACGCAGCGCCGGGTCAACCGGGGCCTGGTCGTCGCGGCCGCGGCGCTGACGATCGCGATGACCTGGGTGGTGGTCGCGGGCTTCACCTCGTCGACCTACTCCCTGCGCGCCGAGCAGCGCGGGACCGCCGCGGTCGACGCGCTCTCGCAGGCCCGCACCCTGACGCAGAAGGCCCGATCCATGGAGACGATGGGGCTGGTGCAGCGCGGCGCCGGCCGCGGCGTGCCCGCGTCGGCGTTCGCCGAGACGCTGCAGAGCGCGGAGAAGGACCTCGAGTCCGTCGGCGACTCCGACCCGCAGATCGCCGCCGCGGTCGAGGCGGCGCGGGCCGACGCGCAGCGCTGGGTCACCGCGCACCAGCAGATCGCCGCGCGCGAGGCGACGGGCGACTACCTGGGTGCGACGCGGCTGGCCATCGGCACCGACCCCGGTTCCGCGGCCGTCGCCTACCGCTCCCTCGACGGGCACCTCACGGCGGCGATCGACCGGGCCCGCACCCTGTACCGCGACAACGTCAACACCGCCCGCTTCGCGATCGCCTTCTCCGGCCCGGGCGCGTTCATCCTCTGCGTGCTCGCGGCCGCCGGGGTCGCCGCGGGCTTCTACCCCCGGGTCAGGGAGTACCGATGATGCGCCGCACACTGCAGGGGATCGCCCTCGCGCTGACCGTCGCGCTGGCGTCGACGGGCTGCGTCGTCGCCGCCCCCGAGGCCCCCGGCGACGCGGTGACCGGCGTCGTCCAGCCGGTGCCCGGCTCCGGCTCCCTCGTCCCGACCGACGCGCCTATCCCGTCCGAGGTGTCGATGTGCACCGCCACGCCGTCCCCGTCGGGCCTGCCCGCGCCGGGGCAGATGGTGCCGGGCACGACGATGGCCGACATCCAGGACCGCGGCCGCCTCGTGGTGGGCATCGACATCGGCTCGAACCTGCTCTCCTTCCGCGACCCCATCACGGGCGAGATCAAGGGCTTCGACGCCGACGTCGCGCACCAGATCGCCGCCGCGATCTTCGGCGACCCCGACCGCATCCACTTCCGGATCCTCTCCACCGCCGAGCGGCAGAAGGCGCTCGAGGAGGGCACCGTCGACGTGGTGGTCAAGACGATGTCGGCCACCTGCGAGCGGGCGAAGTCGGTGGCCTTCTCCGCCACCTACTTCATCGCGCAGCAGCGCATCCTCGCGCCGCGGGGCGCGCCGATCAACACCGTCGGCGACCTCTCCGGCCGGCGGGTGTGCGAGGTGCGGGGCACCACCTCGCTCGACCGGGTGCGCCGGCTGGTGCCGAGCGCCTCCGTCGTCGCGGTGGACTCCTGGTCGGACTGCCTCGTGATGCTGCAGCAGTCGCAGGTGGACGCGATCTCCACCGACGACGCGATCCTCGCCGGGCTCGAGGACCAGGACCCGAACCTCACCATCACCGGGCCGTCGATGGGGCTCGAGTACTACGCGGTCGGCGTCGGGAAGAACCGGACCGACCTCGTGCGTTTCATCAATGGGGTGCTGCTGCGGATGGCCTTCGACGGGACGTGGATGCGCCTGTACAACCAGTGGTTCGCGCCGTCGCTCGGCCAGGTCTGGTCGGCGCCGGCGGCGAGGTACGAGGGGTGATGCACGATGACTGACGACGTCGAGGAACACACGCAGGCCCAGGCCGTCTCCTTCGACGACGACGAGGAGCCCGAGCAGGGCACCGTCGGCGCGCCGATGGTGGACCTGTTCGACGACACCGAGCCGCCGCCCGTCGGCACCCAGGTGACGACGGTGCCGCCGCCCGCCCCCGCCGTGGCGACCGAGGCCACGCCGCGGTTCGGCAACGGTCCCGTGCGGACCGCGAGCACCACCCGTGTCGCGGCGCGGCGGCGCGTGGGCGGCGGCCTCGTCGAGATCCCTCGGATCACCGAGGTCGACCCGTCGGAGGCGATCCGCACCAACCCGATCATCGCGGAGGGCAAGCGGTACTGCTGGAACTGTCGCAAGCCCGTCGGCCGCGCGCACGACGGCGAGCCCGGCCAGCTCATCGGCTCGTGCCCGCACTGCGGCGCCCGGTTCTCCTTCGAGCCGGCGCTGAAGCCCGGCGACATCGTCGCCGACCAGTACGAGATCAAGGGCGCGATCGCGCACGGCGGCATGGGCTGGATCTACCTGGCCACCGACCTCAACGTGGTGGACCGGCCCGTGGTGCTCAAGGGCCTGCTCAACTCGGGCGACGCCCAGGCGCAGGCCGTCGCCGTCTCGGAGCGACGGTTCCTCGCCGAGATGACGCACCCGTCCATCGTCAAGATCTACAACTTCGTCGAGCACCCCGATCCGGACGGCACCCAGATCGGCTACATCGTCATGGAGTACGTCCCGGGGAAGACGGTCAAGGACATCCTCGCCGAGGCCGCGGACGACGCCGACGCGGGCGCCAAGGTGGAGGTCGAGCAGGCGATCGCCTACATCCTCGAGGTGCTGCCCGCCCTCGGCTACCTGCACAGCCTGGGCCTGGCCTACAACGACCTCAAGCCCGACAACATCATGATCAGCGAGGAGGACGTCAAGCTCATCGACCTGGGCGCCGTCGCCCCGCTCGGCGGCTACGGATACATCTACGGCACACCGGGTTTCCAGGCGCCGGAGATCGCGAAGACGGGGCCGTCGGTGGCCTCGGACGTCTACACGGTGGGCCGCACCCTCGCGGTCCTGGTCGCCAAGGTGCCGATGGAGGGGGGCCGGTACGTCGACGGTCTGCCCTCTCCCACCGAGGACGACACGCTCGCGAAGTACAACTCGCTGTACCGGCTGCTGGTGAAGGCCACGGCGGAGGACCCGGACGAACGCTTCTCCTCGGCGGCGGAGCTCACCGATCAGTTGCTCGGCGTGCTCCGGGAGTGCCTGTCCACCAAGTCCGGTGAGCCGCGTCCCGGCCTCTCAGTGGTCTTCACGCCGCAGCGCTCCACCTTCGGCGTCGAGCTGATGCTGCGGGCGGTCGATCCCGACCCGGAGGTCCACGACGACCGACTGCGGGCACCGGAAGTCCTGGCGGCGCTACCGATCCCGATCGCCAACCCGGCCGACCCCGCGGCCGGCGTACTCGCGTTGACCATGCGCAGCGACCCCACGCAGATCCTCGACTCGCTCGCCGAGCTGCGGGAGGCGATGGCGGGCACCGTCGAGATCGATCTCGCGGAGGCCCGCGCGCACCTGGAGCTGGGCGAGGTGGACGCGGCGACGACGCTGCTCGACTCGCTCGCCTCCCGCGAGCCGCACCGCTGGCAGGTGACCTGGTACCGCGCAGAGACGGCTCTCATGCAGGGCGACTACGCGGCCGCCTACGACTACTTCGAGACGGTGACCGACCAGGCGCCCGGCGAGGCGGCCCCCAAGCTGGCCGCCGCCGTGGCCGCCGAATTCTGCTACGTCTCCGGCGAATCCGACCCCGAAGGCTGGCTGGACCGGGCGCGATGCCGGTACGAGAACGTGTGGCGCACCGACCGCGGCATCATCTCTGCGGCCTTCGGCGCCGCTCGGATGAGGCGTGCGGCGGGCGACATCGTGGGCACCGTCGAGATCCTCGACCAGGTGCCGTCGACCAGTCGGCACTATCACAACGCGCTGTGCTCGTCGGTGGTCGCGCTGGTGCACGGCCGCGACCTGGCCGACGTCACGGAGGCGCAGCTGCACGAGGCGGCGCGGCGCGTGCGCACCCTGCCCAAGTCCGAGTTCCGCCGGCTGCAGCTGCGCGCCCTGGTCCTCGGCGTGGCCCTCGGCTGGGTACAACACCGCAACCAGCACGGCCGGCTGGACGGCACCCGCACCCTGCTCGACCACGCGCTCACGGAGCGCGGCCTGCGCAAGGCGACGGAGAAGTCGCTGCGCGACATCGCGGCGCTCGCCGAACGCAAGCGGCAGCGGCACGCCCTCGTCGACCTGGCGAACGCGATCCGCCCGCGCACCTTGTTCTGAGGCGCGCCCGCTCGCTGCGCTCGCGCGCTCCCTAGCGGGGCGGCCACCTCCCCATGTCCATGGACGTGGGGAATGCACGGCGCGCGAGGGCGATTCACGTCCCGCTAGGGAACGCGCCCCGACGGTGCCGGGCGCCCCGCTACGCCTCGCCGGTGCGGCGGGTGCCGATCGGCACGATGCAGGGCCGGCCGGGAGCGACGGGATCGTCGATCACCTTGGAGTGGAGTCCGAAGGTCTCGCGGAGCATCTCCTCGCTGATGACGTCCGCCGGCGCGCCCTGGGCGACCACGGCACCGTCCTTCATGGCGATGATGTTGTCGCTGTACCGGATGGCGAGGTTCAGGTCGTGCAGCACCATGACGACGGTCCGCCCCTGGCTGCTGAGCTCGTCGACGAGGTCCAGCACGTCGAGGGCGTGCGAGAGGTCGAGGTAGGTGGTGGGCTCGTCGAGGAGCAGCAGGTCGGTGCCCTGCGCGAGGGTCATGGAGATCCACACCCGCTGCCGCTGGCCGCCGGAGAGGGAGTCGACGGCGCGATCCGCGAGGTCGCGGACGCCGGTCTGCTCGAGCGCGGCGTCGACCACCTCTGCGTCGTCGGAGCTCCACTGCCGCAGCCAGGACTGGTGCGGGTGCCGGCCGCGGGCGACGAGGTCGCCGACGGTGAGCCCCTCGGGCGCGAGGGGGCTCTGCGGCAGCAGGCCCATGGTGGTGGCGATCTGCTTCGACTTGAGCTTGGCGATGTCGTTCCCGTCGAGCACCACGTGCCCGGACGAGGGCTTGATCAGCCGGGCCAGGGTGCGCAGCAGCGTCGACTTGCCGCAGCCGTTGGGGCCGATGATCGTGGTGACCACGCCGGACGGGATGTCGAGGTCCAGGTCATCGAGGACCGTCACCTGCCCGTAGCCGGAGGTGACCTTGCGGGCGCCGAGGCGCGACGGTGCCGTCGTCGCGGTTTCTGTGGTGGTCACTTGGCCCCCTTGAGGTTCTGGCGGACGAGGAGATAGACGAGGAACGGGCCGCCCACGGCGGCGGTGATGATGCCCACGGGCAGCGCGACGGAGAACATCGTGCGGGCGGCGAGGTCGGCGCACGACAGCAGCGCCGCGCCCATGAGCGCCGACGGGATCAGCGGCGGCGTGGGCAGTCGGGTCAGGCGCATCGCCAACTGCGGCGAGACGAAAGCGATGAAGCCGATCGGGCCGGCTGCGGCGACGCCCGCGGAGGCGAGCAGCACGGACGCGATGAGCAGCACTGCGCGGTTGCGGCCCAGGCGGACGCCGAGGCCGAGCGCCACGTCGTCGCCGAGCTGGACGGCGCGCAGCGGGAAGGCTGCGGCGAGCGCCAGCAGAGCGGCGGGCAGGCCGAGGCCGAGCGCGGTCCACACGTCCGACCAGTCGCGGCTCTCGAGCGAGCCGACGAGCCAGGTCTGCGCGCGCGCCACGTCGCGGATGTCGGCGCGCACCAGCATCCAGTCGACGAGCGCGCGCATGAGGAAGGTGATCGCGATGCCGACGAGGATGAGCCGCATACCGTCGACGCCGCCCCGGACGGCGAGGAGGTAGACCAACCCGCCGGTCAGCAGGCCGCCGGTGACCGCGACGACGGGGAGCCCGAAGTCGGTGTTGAGGGTGGCGGCGAGGGTGCCGGTGGAGGTGACCAGGAAGACCGCGGCCACGCCGGCGCCGGCGGTCACGCCGAGGATGTCGGGGCTGGCCAGCGGGTTCCGCGCGATCGACTGGACGATGGCGCCGGACATGCCGAGGGCCGCGCCGACGAGGAGCCCGACGAGCGCCCGCGGCATGCGCAGCTCCATGACGATGAAGTGCGTCGTCGAATCGCCGGTGCCGGTCAGTGCCTGCAGGACCTCGCCGAAGGTCATCGGAAAGGCACCGAGGCGGATACTCGCGCAGAAGGCGACGAACGCCACCAGGGCGAGGGCCAGGGTGACTGCGACGGGCCAGGGCCGCCACACGAAGGAGACGACGTTCCCGAACCGCAGGCCGGGCCGGATCGGCGGCTTCTTCTGCTCGTCGACCGTGTCGAGGGTGGTGCTCATACCTTGACCGCCTTCCGCCACCAGACGAGAGCCACGAAGAAGGGCGCACCGAAGAGCGCCACGACGATGCCGACCTCGAGCTCGCCCGGCCGGGCGACCACGCGGCCCACGATGTCGGCCGCCAGCAGCAGCCAGGCGCCCATCAGCGCCGAGTAGGGCAGCAGCCAGCGGTAGTCGGGGCCGGTGAAGTAGCGCACGATGTGCGGCACCATCAGCCCGAGGAAGGAGATGCTGCCGCAGGCGGCGGTCGCGCCGCCGACGAGCAGGGTCACGGCGGCGATGCCGACGGTGCGCGCCAGGCCGATGTTCAGGCCCAGGCCCTTCGCGACGTCGTCGCCCATGTTCAGCAGGTTGACCGCAGGGCCGTTGGCCAGGGCGAGGAGCAGCCCGACGGCGATGAACGGCACGACCACGAGGATGACGTCGTAGCCGCGGCCGACCACGGCGCCGGCGTTCCAGAACCGGAGGGTATCGAGCGAGGCGTTGTCGCTGAGCGCGATCGCCGAGGTCATCGAGCTGAGGAACATCGCGACGCCCATGCCGGCCAGCACCAGGGTCAGCGGCGAGCCGACGCCGCGCCCCAGGCTGGAGAGCCCGAAGACGAGGATCGCGGTGAGCGCGGTGCCGAGGAAGGCGAACCACACGTACTGGATCGGCTGGGTGAGGCCACCGAGGAACGTCGCGCAGACGACGGCGAAGGCGGCGCCCTGCGTGAGACCGAGGAAGCCGGGATCGGCGACCGGGTTGCGGGTGTGCCCCTGGATCAGCGCGCCCGCGAGCGCCAGCGCCGCGCCGGCGATGAGCGCCAGCAGGGTGCGGGGCACGCGCAGCGTCTGGATGATGATCGCCGCCTGGTTCAGCTCGGGGTCCGCGGGGTTCGGCCCCGTGGTGTAGCGGTGCCACAGGCCGTCCCACACGAGCGACGGCGCGAGGCTCCGGGAACCGATCGCCAGCGAGGCGATCACCGTCACCACCAGCAGCACGAGCAGCAGGATCAGCCCGAACAGACGGCGCTTGCGCCGGGCGGCGCCGGAGGTCGCCTCCGGTCGCGCGGGCGTGCCCCCGGCGGGGGCCTCCTCAGTCGCAGATAGGGTCACAACCGTAATGATAGGCTGCCCTTCATTCCAAGGAAGGGGCGGTATGCGTCTGGTCTCGGCAATGCTCGCGGTCCTGCTCTCGCTCGCCCTCGCGGCGTGCGGGTCGGGGGTCGACCCGAGCTCGACGAGCGAGGCGCCGGCCGCGCCCCAGCGGGTCGCCTCGCTGGGCCTGGGCGACGTGGACACGCTCCTCGCGCTCGGCGTGGTGCCCGTGATCGTCGCGCCGTGGGCGCAGGACGCCAAGGAACCGGTCGGTGAGTGGGCGAAGCCGCTGCTGCAGGGCAAGAACCCGCAGATGCTGCTGGGCACCGGCACGCAGATGGACACCAAGGCCATCGAGACGCTCGCCGCCTCGAAGCCCGACGTGATCGTCGCCGTGAACTCCGGTTTCGACGACGCCACGTTCTCCCGGCTCGAGGCGATCGCGCCCGTGATCCGGCGGCCCGCGCAGTTCGCCGCGTGGGGCGTGCCCTGGGAGGACCAGGTCCGCGCCATCGCCGGCGGCGTCGGTCGCGCCGCGCAGGGCGACGCGCTGGTCACCAAGACGCAGGAGACGATGCGCCGCACGCAGGAGCAGCACCCGCAGTATCAGGGGAAGACGGCGGCCACCGTCCTGCCCAAGTCCGACGGGGGCTTCTACGCGTACGCCACCACCGACGGCCGCGGCCAGGTGCTCACCATGCTCGGCTTCGCACTGCCCGAGACCGTCTCCTCGCTGGTCCCGGCCGGGAAGTTCTTCGCCGAGATCTCCGCGGAGCGGGTGAGCGTCCTCGACCTCGACGCGCTCGTCTACCTGGACTACGGCACCAAGGTCGAGGAGGACACCGCCTTCCGCGCCCTCGCCGTCAGCCGCGAGAACCGGGTCACCACCATCGACCGCACCATCGGCAACGCGATGTCGATGCCGAACCCGGTGACCATCGAGTGGGTGCTGCAGCAGCTGCCGCCGCGGCTCCCCTCCTTCGCCTGACCACCACCGCCGGGCGGCTCCCCGCCTTCGCCTGACCGCCACCGTCGGGCGGGTCAGCGACCCGACGAGCCGCGTCAGCGCTTCGCGACGTACATCCGGGTCTCCTGGGTACGCCCCCGCAGCACGTCGATGGGCCCGGGCCGCCACCGCGCGCACTCCCCCGGGTCGGCGGTCTCGACCGCCGGGGCCGAGGCCCACGGCACCGTCGGGTCCGCCTTGGCGTAGGTCGACAGCCGGGCGGCCTCGTTGACCGGGTCGCCGATCACGGTGTACTCGAACCGATCCGCCGCGCCGACGTAGCCGGCGACGACGACGCCGAAGGTCACGCCGCAGCCGGCGCGGACCTCCGGCACCTCCAGGGCGAGGCGCCGCATCATCGCCCGCGACGCCGAGAGCGCGGCGCCGGCGGGGTCGGTCAGCGGGGCGGGCGCGCCGAAGATCGCGAGCACCGCGTCGCCCTCGAACTTGTTGACCAGTCCGCCGCGGCTGTTCACCTCCGCGACGACTACGCCGCAGAACCGGTTGAGGATCTGGACGACCTGGGCCGCGGGGCGCTCGGCGGCCAGCGCCGTGGAGCCGACGAGGTCGATGAAGATCACCGCGACGGTCTGCTCGACGCCGCCCAGCTCGGGTTCGCTCTCGATGGTGGCGCGGGCGACCTGCTCGCCGACCTGCCGGGCGTAGAGGTCGCGCACCCGCTCCCGCTCGCGGAGCCCCGCGGCCATGGCGTTGAAGCCCGATTGCAGATCGCCCAGCGAGGTGCCGTCGTAGACCACGACCTCGGTGTCGTACCGGCCCTCGGACACCCGGCGCATGCCGGTGGTCACGCTCTTCACGGGCGCGGATGTGCGCGACGACGAGAGCAGGTTGAAGGTCATGCCGGAGAAGAAGCCGCCGGCGGCGAGGGCGCACATGCTCACCGCGATGCCGCGTACGGTGGCGGCCGGCTCGAAGAGCGCGAACAGCGCCACGGTGATGACGCCGAGGAAGGGCAGCCCGGAACCCAGCAGCCACAGCCGCAGCGACCGGCCCTGCAGACTCTGGTGCCGCGGCTCGGGCCGGGTGACCTGGAGCGCGATCGCCGTTACCGGACGCATGCTGAACTCCGTCAGGACCCGCACCACGCCCGAGGTCATCAGACCGGCGCCGAGCACCACCAGGGAGACCTTCGGCACCAGGTCCGGGTCGACGCGGCCGTAAAGCCAGCCGAACAGGATCGCGGCGCACAGCCACGCCACCATCTCGAACCAGTAGAGCCGGCGCGGCAGGGCCAGGGCGTCGGCGGCCTCCTGCTGCGTCGGCGGGTCGTCGCCGCCGGTCCATCGCAGCGAGCGGTAGACCAGCCAGAAGGTGTACAGGTGGCCCACGACGAGGCCCGCCGCGATGTACGACGGCACCGCCACGGTGTTGACGGTGTGCAGCTCGGGCCGCTGCACGGAGGGCTCGGGGATGCCCACCACGATCAGCATGGCCGCGAACCCGCCGCCGAGGAGCGTCGCGACGGAGGTACTGGCGGCGATCAGCGCGACGGTGCGGGTCCTGCGCCGACGGGCGCCGTCGGTGCGGGTGCCGAGGAGCGGCGAGCCGTAGTCGGCCCCGTCGCCCTCGATCCCCACCGCGCGCCCGAGGGGCATCAGAGTGCCGCTGCTTCGCGGGCGATCGCGAGTTCCTCGTTGGTCGGGATCACGAGCACGGCCACGGGTGCCTCGTCCGGCGAGATCCGGGTGGGCTCGGTGATGCGGCCGGCGTTGCGCGCGGGATCGACGACGATGCCGAACCGCTCCAGCCCCGCGAGGGCGTCGGCGCGGACCTGCGCGGCGTTCTCGCCGACCCCGGCGGTGAAGGTGATGGCGTCGGCCCCGCCGAGGTCGACGAGGTAGGCGCCGATGTACCGGCGGAGGCGGTGGATGTACACGTCGTAGGCGAGTTTCGCGTGCTCGTCGCCCTGCTCGATGAGGGTGCCCAGCGCGCGGAAGTCGTTCTCCCCGGCGAGGCCCTTGAGCCCCGAGCGGCGGTTGAGCAGGTCGTCGATCTCGTCGATGCTCATGCCGATGTTGCGCCCGAGGTGCAGCACCAGGCCCGGGTCGACGTCGCCGCTGCGGGTGCCCATGACGAGGCCCTCGAGCGGGGTCAGGCCCATCGACGTGTCGACGGCGCGGCCGCCGCGGACGGCCGAGGCGGAGGCGCCGTTGCCCAGGTGCAGCACGATCTGGTCCACCTCGGCGTTCGGGCGGCCCAGGAACGCCGCGGCCTGCTGCGAGACGTACTCGTGCGAGGTGCCGTGGAATCCGTAGCGGCGCAACGCGTGCTCGGCCGCGAGCTCGCGGTCGATCGCGTAGGTGGCCGCCGCGGGCGGGAGGTCGTAGAAGAAGGCGGTGTCGAAGACCGCCACCTGCTTCACGCCGGGCAGTAACTCGCGCGCCACCTCGATGCCCTGCGCGTTCGCCGGGTTGTGCAGGGGCGCCAGCGAACTGAGCCTGCGGATCTCGGCGAGCACGTGGTCGTCGATGAGCGTGGGCGAGTGGAAGGACCGGCCGCCGTGCACCACCCGGTGGCCGACGGCGGCGATGCCCGCCGGGGTACCGGCACCGTCGGCGAGGTCGAGGCCGCGCGCGGTGAACTCCTCGAAGACCCGGCGCAGCGCGGCCTTGTGGTCGGGCACCTCGCTCTCGCCGATCCGCTCGACGATGCCGCCGTGCACCACCTCGCCCGTGTCCGGGTGCAGCAGTTGGTACTTCAGCGACGACGAGCCGGAGTTGAGGACCAGGACCGTCCCCGCGACGGCGCTCATCGGGCGCTCCGGTCCGCGGCGAAGGCCTGGGCCTGGATCGCGGTGATGGCGACGGTGTTGACGATGTCCTCGACCAGCGCGCCGCGCGAGAGGTCGTTGATCGGGGCGTTGAGGCCCTGCAGCACGGGGCCGATCGCGATGGCGCCGGCGGAACGCTGCACGGCTTTGTAGGTGTTGTTGCCCGTGTTGAGGTCGGGGAAGACGAGCACCGTCGCCCTGCCCGCGACGGCGGAGTCGGGCATCTTCGACGCCGCGACGCCGGGGTCGACGGCCGCGTCGTACTGGATCGGGCCCTCCACCAACAGTTCCGGGGCGCGCTCGCGGACGAAGGCGGTGGCGGCGCGCACCTTGTCGACGTCGGCGCCGGTGCCGGACTCGCCTGTCGAGTAGGACAGCATCGCGATCCGCGGGTCGATCCCGAACTGGGCGGCGGTCTGCGCCGACGAGATCGCGATGTCGGCCAGCTGCGTCTCGGTCGGATCGGGCACCACGGCGCAGTCGCCGTAGGCGAGAACCTTGTCCGCCAGGCACATCAGGAAGATCGACGACACCGTCGAGACGCCCGGCTTGGTCTTGATGATCTCGAAGGACGGCCGGATGGTGTGCGCGGTCGTGTGCGCGGCGCCGGAGACCATGCCGTCGGCCATGCCGAGGTGCACCATCATCGTGCCGAAGTAGCTGACGTCCACCACTGTCTCGGCGGCGCGCTCGAGCGTCATGCCCTTGTGCTTGCGCAGCTCGTAGTAGGCCTGCGCGAACTTGTCGACGAGGTCGGTCGCGCGTTTGGGGTCGATCACGTCGGTGTTCCCGAGATCGACGCCCAGCTCGGCGGCACGGGCCCGCACCCGGGACTCCTGGCCGAGGATGGTCAGGTCGGCCACCTCGCGCTGCAGCAGCCGGCCGGCGGCGCGCAGGATGCGGTCGTCGCCGCCCTCGGGCAGCACGATCCGCTTGCGGTCGGCGCGGGCCCGGGCGATGAGGCTGTACTCGAACATCTGCGGGGTCACGACGCCCGGGTTGGAGACCTGCAGCGCCTCCAGCAGCGCGTCCGAGACCACGTACTTCTCGGTGAGCGCGATCGCGAGGTCCACCTTGCGCTCGGAGCCGGGGCCGACGCGGCCGCGGGTCGTCGCCGCGAGCCGGGCGGTCTCGTACGTGCCGTGCTCGACGGAGATGATCGGCACGTTGGGCTTGAGGCCGTCGACCAGAGCCGCGGTCATCGGGTGCGGCATGTACCCGCCGTTGAGGATGATCCCGGCCAGCGACGGGAAGCCGTTGGCCCGGTGCGCGGTCACCATGGCGAGCAGCACCTCCGACCGGTCGCCCGCGGCGACCACGGCGACGCCCTCGGTGATCCGCTCCAGGCTGTGCTCGGCGGTCATGCCCGCGACCAGCACGGACATCGCCTCGCGGGAGAGCAGCTCGGGGTCGCCCCAGAGCAGCCGGCCGCCCATGGCCTCCATCAGCTCGCCCATGGTGGGCGCGGTGAGCACGGGCTCCTCGGGCAGCACCCAGACGGGCAGGCCGGTGTCGGCCTTGAGCGCCTCGCACACCGCTTCGAGCTGCTCCGGCGCGCACCGGTTCGCGATGATCGACGCGGTGTGCGCGTGATTGGCCTTGATCTCGGCCATCGACTGCTCGGCGACGGCGACCACCTGCTCCGGCGTGCGGTCGAGCGCCTTGACCGCGAGCAGGATCGACGAGCCCAGGTTGGCGGCGATCCGCGCGTTGAAGGAGAGCTCCGTCGGCGTGGTCACGTCCGTGTAGTCGGAGCCGAGGACCAGCACGAAGTCGCACTTGTCGGCGACGGCGTGGAACCGGCTCACGATCTCGGCGATCGCGGCGTCCGGGTCCTCGTGCACCTGCTCGTAGCTGACGCCGACGCACTCCTCGTAGTCCAGCTCGGCCGTGGCCTGCTCGATGAGCAGCTCCAGGATGTAGTCGCGCTGCTCGCCCGTCGAGCGGGGGATCGGCCGGAACACGCCGATCGTCCACCCGGTGGACGTGAGGAGGTTCATCGCGCCCAGCGCGATGGTGGACTTGCCGGTGTCCCCCTCGGGGGAGGCGATGTAGATGCTGGTCGTCTTCGGTGCTCGATCCGCGGCCATGGGATTTACTATCGCAGCCGCGGCTCAGCCGAGCGAACGCAGGCGGGGCTCGAGATCGCGCTGGAAGTTGTCCAGGAACCGGCGCTGGTCGTGGCCGGGCGCATGGAAGACGAGGTGGTTGAGCCCCGCGTCGACGTACTGCTTCACGGCCGCGACCGCCTCGTCGGGGTCGGAGGCGACGATCCACCGCTTGGCGACCTGCTCGATGGGCAGCTCGTCGGCGAGGCGCTCCATCTCGGCGCTCGAGTTCACCGAGTGCTTCTGCTCGGCGGTGAGCGAGAGCGGCGCCCAGAAGCGCGTGTTCTCCAGCGCCAGTTCGGGATCCGGGTCGTAGCTGATCTTGATCTCGATCATCTTGTCCAGCGCGTCGAAGTCGCGGCCGGCGAGGTCCGAGCCCTCCTTGGCGGCGGGGATGAGCTTGTCGGTGTAGAGCTCCATACCCTTGCCGGAGGTGCAGATCATCCCGTCGCCCACGCGGCCCGCGTACTTGGCCACGACGGGGCCGCCGGCGGCGATGTAGACCGGCACGGGCTTGTCCGGAATGTCGAAGAGGACGGCGTCCTTGGTGTGGTAGTAGTCGCCCTCGAAGTTCGTGATCTCGCCGGACCACAGCTCGCGCATGAGCCGCACGGACTCCCGCAGCCGCGCGAAGCGCTCCTTGAACTCGGGCCACTCGCCCTGGAAGCCGGTGGCGTACTCGTTGAGCGCCTCACCCGTACCGGCGCCGAGGAAGATGCGGTCGGGGTACATGCACGCCATGCTCGCGAAAGCCTGCGCGATGACCGCGGGGTTGTAGCGGAAGGTGGGCGTCATGACCGACGTGCCGATCTTCACGCGCTCGGTGCGCTCGCCGACGGCGGCCATCCAGGCGAGGGAGAACGGGGCGTGGCCGCCGTTCACGCGCCAGGGCTGGAAGTGATCGCTCACCGCGACCGAATCCATGCCCGCGACCTCCGCCGCGACCGCGATCTCCACCAATTCGCGGGGCCCGAACTGCTCCGCCGATGCCTTGTACCCCAGCTGCAACTTCGCCATGCGACTCACACTACTGCGTCCGATCGGACACCGTCACTGTGTGCGGCGACCTGGGACTTCGCCGACCGCAGCGACGTTCGTCCGGCTACCGGGAGGCGGGGTCGTCGGCGCGGGAGGCGCCGTACTCGGTCTCGAAGACGCGGCCGTCCTTGGCCATGACGAGGCCGTACGTGCTGACGATGACGGCGTCGGTGCGCGGGTCCTCCTTGTCGACGCCGCCGTACACCTGGGAGGCCTGGGTGTCGTCGAAGGTCTCGCCGCGCTCCGCGCCGCGGACCAGGACGTAGGAGCGCGCCGCGATGGCCTGCGCCTGCAGCGCGGCGACGCCGCCCTGATCGGCCCAGCCGGGCGAGTTCTCGACGGGGACCACGCTGCGCACGTAGTCCTCGATGCCGACCACGTTGAGCACGGCGCCGTCGCGGGCGACGAGTCGCCCGCGGTACCGGGCGTTGTCGCCGCAGAACCGCAGCACCTGGTCGGGGGCGATGCCCTGGTCGGCGGTCAGCGGGCTGATCGTGCGGTCCGCGGCCTCGACGGTGCCGAGCACCTGCCCGCCGCAGCCCTGCCGGATCGTGGCGGTGGTCCCGTCGATGCTGACCGCCTGGCCCGGCGCGACCTGCTTACCCCCGACGAGGGCGCCCGCCGGCGCCAGCACGTCGACGCGATTCCGCTCGCTGAGCCGGACGGTGACCGGGAGCCCCGTGTGAACGGTGCCGAGCGTGGTGCCCGGGTAGTAGTAGGCCAGGATCCGCTGCGCGTCCCATCCCTGTTTGGCGTAGGTGAGCGCGCCGAGCTGGCTCATGCCGCGGCCGTGCCCGCCGGATGCACCCGGCGCGACGTCGCCCGGGGCGTCGACGAGTGTCGTCTCGGGCAGCGCGCCCGTCCCCGCCAGAACCCCGCCGATGGCCAGGACGGGCACCGCCGCGAGGAGCGCGGCACGGGCGGCACGGCTGCGCCGCGATCGCCGGGGGCCGCCGTCGATCCACACGGGCATCCTCGGGTCTCCTTCAGTCGTCGGCCACGAGCCCGTGGGGCTGACGTGACTGTTGTGACTACTGAGACTCAAGTAAAGATCGAGGGTTGTCAAGCGCTGGGCGTCATCGGCGCGCCCAGACCCGCTCCGCGACGCGCAGGAAGTTGCCGCCCGTCACCGCCGCGATGTCCGACGACGACCACCCCCGGCCCGCGAGGAAGGACCCGAGCCGCACGAAGTCCTCCGGCGGCATCCACCGGATCGGACCCCAGCGCGTGTACGACTCGTCGAAGACGTCGGGATTGGCCGCGATCTCCGCGAGGAAGTCGTCGGCGTCGAAGGAGTGATCGGAGCTCACCGCGACGTGCTCGATCCCCACGAGCTCGACCGCGTACTCCAGGTGGCGGGCCATCGCCTCGAGTGTCGGCGTGTTCGGCCCCAGGAAGATCCCGACGCCGGTGACGCCGACGACGCCGCCCGTCTCGGCACACGCGCGGGCCTGGTCGTCGGTGATGTTGCGCGGGTGCTCCCACACCGCGGCCATGCACGAGTGGCTGTACACGACGGGACCCGACGACGACGCCGCGATGTCGAGGCCCGTCCGGCGGCCGCAGTGCGAGCCGTCGGGGACGACGCCCACCTCGTTCATGCGGGCCACCAGGTCCCGGCCCCAGCGGGTGAGCCCCGCGTCGGTCGCGTCGAGGCAGCCCGAGCCGGCCCGGTTCGCGTGGTTGTAGGTCGGGGCGACGGTGCGCACTCCCAGCTCGGCGAGCCGGGTGAGGTTGTCGAGGTCGCCGTCGAGCGGATTGGCGTCCTCGAGGTCGAAGGCGACTGCCACCTGCCCCGACGCGGTCGCGGCCCGCAGCTCATCGACGGTGCCGACCGTGCGCAGACCGGGATGCGCCGCGATCGAGGCGCGGAAGGAGGTGAGCAGCGCCGTCGAATCGGCGAACGACTGCGGCCGGTACCCCGCGTTGACGGAGACGAACGTCGGGGCGGGCGACGCGAGCCGGGTGAGCGGTTCGACCCCGGTGCTCACGACGAGCGGCAGGCAGGCGTGCTGATCCCAGACGAGGCTCCCCATGGGCCCAGTCTCCACCGTCCGGCGACCTTCGACGAGGGCCTGCTCTTCGCCCAGGGCGAACGGACTGGACATCAACGTAACTTGAGGTCCTAGGCTTCAATGCATGAGCATGGAATCCGTCGCGTGGAGCACGCTGTATCAAGGGAATCGGTCGCTGGACGCCCCCACGCGCCGCCCCATCGAGACGATGCGCCGCATGGGCCCGTTCGCCCGCCCGCACCGCTGGCGGCTCGCCGCGTTCCTCGCCCTGTCGGTCTTCTCCGCGCTGCTCGCGGTCGCGACTCCCCTCCTCGCCGGCAGGGTGGTCGACCGGATCGTCGGCGGCGGACCGACCAGCACCGTCGTCCAGATCGCGCTCCTCATCGCCGCCATCGCGATCGTGGGAGCCGGGGTGGACCTGCTCTCCCGCTGGTTCTCCTCCCGCATCGGCGAGGGCCTGATCTACCAGCTGCGCACCGCGGTCTTCGACCACGTCCAGACGATGCCGGTGGCCTTCTTCACCCGCACCCGCACGGGCGCGCTGGTCAGCCGCCTCAACAACGACGTGCTCGGCGCGCAGCGCGCCTTCTCCGACACCCTCGCCGGCGTCGTGACCAACGTCGTGACGCTGGCGCTCACGCTGGGCGTGATGCTCAGCATCTCCTGGCAGATCACGCTGCTCGCGCTGGTGCTGCTGCCGGTCTTCATCATCCCGTCGCGCAGCATGGGCCGCAGGATCGCCGGCATGTCGCGCCGGGCGGCCCGGCACAACGCCTCCATGAGTGATCAGATGACCGAGCGCTTCTCCGCGCCCGGCGCCACCCTGGTGAAGCTGTACGGACGCCCCGCGATCGAATCGCACGCCTTCGCGACCCGCGCCGCGGCGGTCCGCGACATCGGCGTGAGCACGGCGATGTGGCGCATGACCTTCGTGACGATCCTGACGCTGGTCAGCTCGCTGGCCCTGGCGCTCGTCTACGGCCTCGGCGGCTTCTACGCGATCCGCGGCGACCTGCAGGCGGGAGCGGTGGTGTCCCTCGCGCTGCTGCTCACCCGCCTCTACGTGCCGCTCACCGCGCTCGCGAACGCCCGGGTCGAGGTGATGACCGCCCTGGTCTCGTTCGAGCGGGTCTTCGAGGTGCTGGACCTGGAGCCGATGGTGCGCGATGCGCCGGACGCGCGCGACATCGCCAAGGGCCCCACCGAGCTCCGGTTCGACGGCGTCGACTTCGCCTACCCCTCGGCGGAGAAGGTCTCGCTGGCGTCGCTGGAGGAGGTCGCGCAGCTCGACACCCGCGGCGGCGAGACGGTGCTGCACGGGATCGAGTTCACCGCGGCGCCGGGCTCGATGGTCGCGCTGGTCGGCAGCTCCGGCGCCGGCAAGTCGACGATCGCGCAGCTCGCCACCCGTCTCTACGATCCGGACGCGGGCGCGATCAGCCTGAACGGCGTGGACCTGCGCGAGATCACGGCCCGGAGCCTGCACTCCGCCGTCGGCCTGGTGACGCAGGACGGCCATCTCTTCCACGACACCATCCGCGCGAACCTGCTACTCGCGAACCCGGACGCGACCGAGGCCGACGTCCGGGACGCGCTACGCCGCGCCCGCCTCGTGGAGTTGGTCGAGCACCTGCCCGACGGCCTGGACACCGTCGTCGGCGAGCGCGGCTACCGCCTCTCCGGCGGCGAGCGCCAGCGCCTCACCATCGCGCGGCTGCTGCTCGCGCAGCCCTCGGTCGTCATTCTCGACGAGGCCACGGCGCACCTGGATTCGACGTCCGAGGCCGCCGTGCAGGCCGCGCTGGCGGAGGCTCTGGCCGACCGCACCTCGCTCGTGATCGCGCACCGTCTCTCCACGATCCGCGCGGCCGACCAGATCCTGGTGCTGGAGGCCGGACGCATCGTCGAGCGCGGGACACACGACTCGCTGCTCGCGCGCGGCGGGCGCTACGCGGAGCTCTACCGCACCCAGTTCGCCGACCAGGCGGCCTGAGACGGGGCCTCCGCGGGGCTCAGTGCCCGCCGGCGTAGGCGATGCAGAACTCGTTGCCCTCGGGGTCCTGCAGCACCGTCCACTGGATGCCCCACTCGTCGTGCTCGCGCACCGTCGTCGCGCCGAGCGCCTCGACGCGGGCGACCTCCGCCGCGCGGTCGTCCGCCACGAGGTCCAGGTGCAGGCGGTTCTTCGCGGTCTTGCCCTCGGGCACCGCGAGGAACATCATCCGCGGCAGAGCGGGATTCGCGTAGCCGATGGTGCGCATGAAGGCGTTGCCGTCGTTCTCGTCGACGGGCACGCCGAGCACCTGCGACCAGAAGCTCGCTTGTCCGGCGACGTCGGCGCAGTCGACGTTGATCATCTGCAGTGTGAGGGCCATGTCAGTTCTCCTTCGTCGCGGTGGCCTCGACGGGCCACCAGATCTCGGTGCGCAGGTCCGCGGGGGTCGCGGCCGCGCAGGGGTCCACGAGGTAGCGCTCGATGACGGCGCCGCCCGCGTCGGTGGCGTTGCGGGCCACCCACGCGCCGAGCTGGCCGTAGGTCTCGTCGAACGTCGAGTACGAGCCGTGGTGCACGGCGACGGCGCAGAGCGCGCGGCCGAGCCGGCGGTTGCGCACCCGCCCGGTCACGGCGCCGGGGCCGGAGACGGGTATCAGCGCCGCCACCTGCTCCACCTCGGCGACCTGCGACGGGTACTCGGCGAGCGAGGGCCCGGTCACCGTCAGGCCCGACGCCGCCGCGCATGCCTCGAGCTCGGAGTAGGCGGCGTCGAGGAACTCGGGGAGGCGCGCGTGCTCGACGGTGCCCGCGATCTCCAGCACGTCGATCGCCTCGAACTCGCGCAGGTGGGTCGGCGTGTGCGCGACCGGGGCCGTCGCATCCTGCAGCGCGACGATGGCCCGTTCCAGATCGGCGCGACGCTCGCGCAGCGTCGCCTCGTGCTCGGCGAGGATCTCGCGGGTCACGTCGGGGTCGCGCGCCTCCAGCACCCGCGCGACGGCCGCGAGCGGCACGTCGAGGTCGCGGAGCCGGGTGAGCACCGCGGCATCGTGCACCTGCGCCGCGTCGTAGTGCCGGTAGCCCGTCGTGGGGTCGATCGCGGCGGGCACCAGCACGCCCTGCTCGTGATAGCGCCGCAGCTGCTTGACGGAGAGCAGGGTTGCGCGCGAGAACATCCCGATCGACATGAGGCCCGGTGTGGTCACGGGTCGAGTATGGGGTCTCCCCCCGAGGGGAGGGTCAAGTCCGGCGCTGCGGGCTACGGTCGAGCGATGACCGTCACAGCGCCCAGCGCCGCCGATCTGCCGTACCTGCGCCGCTGCGTCGACCTCGCCCGCACCGCCCTCGACGACGCCGACGAGCCCTTCGGCTCGCTCCTCGTCCACGAGGGCGCGATCGTCTTCGAGGACCGCAACCGGGTCTCGGGCGGCGACGCGACGCGGCACCCCGAGTTCGAGATCGCCCGCTGGGCGGCCGAACACCTCACCCCGGCGGAGCGCGCCGCGGCGGTGACCTACACGTCGGGCGAGCACTGCGCGATGTGCAGCGCCGCGCACGCCTGGGTCGGCCTGGGCCGGATCGTCTACGCCGGGAGCACGGAGCAGCTGGTCGCCTGGCACGCGGAATGGGGCGTCGCCCCGTCCCCCGTCGCGCCGCTGCCGATCCACGCCGTCGCGCCGACGGTGCCCGTCTCCGGCCCGGAGCCCTCCCTCGCCGACGAGCTGCGCACCCTGCACGCCCGGGCGGCCGGGATCGCGTCGTGAGGCGCCTCGCCGCGGTCGGCGCCGCGGTGCTGCTCGCCGGTTGCTCGGTCGAACAGCTCCCGCCGGCTCCCTCGAGCACGTCGGCGGCCCCGTCGGGCTCGGCCGCCGCCCCGTCGTCGACGGTGCGCCCCGCCCCGACCCCGGAGGCGACCCGGGCGCTGGTCCGTGCCGTCACCGACGGGGACCTCGCGGCGACCCGCGCCGCCATCGCCGACGGCGCCGACCTCGAGGTGCGCATCACCCGCGCCCGCACGGCGGTGGTGGCGGCGACGAAGGCCGGGCACACGCAGATCGCGCTGGCCCTGCTCGACCCGGGCGCGGACCCGAACGTCAAGGACGACATCCAGGACTCCGCGTACCTCTACGCCGGAGCGGAGGGGATGACCGAGATCCTCGCGTCGACGCTGCGGCACGGCGCGGACGTGCGCAGCCTCAACCGCTACCGCGGGACGGCGCTGATCCCGGCGTGCGAGCACGGGCACGTCGAGAACGTGAAGCTGCTCATCGCCGCCGGGGTCGACGTGGACCACGTCAACAACTCGGGCTGGACCTGCCTGCTGGAGGCGGTGATCCTGGGCAACGGCGACGCGAACCACGTCGAGACTGTCCGCCTCGTCCTCGACGCCGGGGCCCGCCCGGACCTCGCGGACCGGCAGGGCGTCACCGCGCGCCAGCACGCCGTCGCGCGCGGACAGACCGCCGTCGTCGCGGAGATTGACCGGCGCCGCTGAGACAGTATTGGCAAGGCTCGCCTATTTAGTGCAATACTCTCCGGTAAATACCGAGAGAGGCGGAGCGCGATGCCCGAACCCACCAACGAACTCCCGCTGCACGCCCGCAGGACCGAGGACCTGCCCGGCCACTGGCTGCTCGCGCGCCTCGGCAAACGGGTGCTCCGGCCCGGCGGGCGGAGGATGACCGAGGACCTGCTCACCGACGCGGGCCTGCGGGGCGCCGACGTGGTCGAGCTGGCCCCGGGCCTGGGCAAGACCGCCGCCGAGATCGTGGGCCGCTCCCCCGCGTCGTACGTCGGTGTCGAATCCGACCCGGCCGCCGCGGACTGGACCGGCGCTGCGGTGGGCGCCGAAGGGCGCGTCGTCGTCGCGGAGGCCCAGGCCACCGGCCTGGATGCGGGCAGCGCCGACGTCGTGATCGGCGAAGCGATGCTGACGATGCAGACCGAGCGCGGGAAGAAGGAGATCGCCGACGAGGCGCACCGCGTACTCCGCCCCGGCGGCCGCTACGCGATCCACGAGCTCGCGCTGCACCCCGACACGTTGCCGGACGAGACCAAGACGGAGATCCGCAAGGCCCTCGCGCGTTCGATCAAGGTGAACGCGCGGCCGCTCACCGAGGACGAGTGGCGGGCGACGCTCGACCGCTCCGGATTCGATGTCGAGGTCGTCCGGTTCGCGCCGATGGCACTCCTCGAGCCCCGGCGCGTGATCGCCGACGAGGGCGTCGTACGGACCCTGCGGTTCGTGGGCAACGTCCTGCGCGACGGTGCGGCACGCAAGCGCATTCTCGCGATGCGCACGGTGTTCACCCGGCACAAGGCCAACCTGGCCGCGATCGAGATCGTCGCCGTGAAGCGGGCGGAGGCGTGAGCGCGAGCTGGGCCGAGGTCGACGGGCTGGCGACGGGAACCCCGAAGGCCGGCGACGCCCCCGACGTGAGGCTGCGGCAGCGCACCGACGCCGCACGCATCATCCAGATCACCTTCTCCGCAGGCCAGAGCATGCCCGGGCACAGTGCGCCCCGGCCGATCGTGCTCCTCGGGCAACGCGGCACCGTCACCGTCGAGATCGACGGCGACATGGTCGCTCTCGAGTCCGGGCGGGCGGTCCAGATCGACGAGCGCGTCCCGCACTCCCTCACCGCCGTCACCGACGCCGACGTCACCCTCATACTGGTGGGGTGAGCGCCCGGGCCCCGGGCGAGACGGTCCGGGAGGTCATGCGCATGGAGTCGGCGGGACGCGACGGGGTGTTGGCGCTCGTGCGCACACGGGGTCCGCTGACCGCCCCGGAGGTCGCGGAGGCACTGGACGTCCACGTGAGCACGGCCCGGTTCCACCTGACCAACCTGGTGGAGTCCGGCCTGGTCGATACCGCGCCGGACAAGCGGCGCACCGTCGGCCGGCCGCGGGTGACCTACACCGCGCGCCCGCAGGCACCCACGGGCGAGCTGCTCGGACTGCTCCTCGCGCAACTCGGGCCCACGCCCGAGCTGCGCGAGCGGGCGGCGGCCGATGCCGGCCGGCTGTGGGCCTCGTCGCGCGCCGTGGCCGCGCCGTCCGACGGCCTGCCGGACCCCGCGGCCGTCGCGGGTGCGATCCTGCGCGCCCTCGGCTTCGAGATCGAGTCCACGACCAGCGCGTTCGGCACGCACACACTGCGGATCTGCGCATGCCCGCTGCAGAGCCTGGCGAGCGGCTCACCCGAGGTCGCGCGCGGCGTGGTCCGCGGCGCCGTCGAGCAGGCCCTGGCGATCGCCTCGCCCTCGCTGGGCTCGCAGTACGCGGTGCGTGTGCAGCCGGATCCCCACGGCGACTGCGCGATCGGCGTCCGCCTGGCCCCGATGGCGGCTCGCACCGTGTGATCGACATCTCCACAAGGCGAGCCTTGCCTAAATTATTTGAATGAGTCAGACTCCTTTTTATCCGGGCGACCGTCGCCCGGTGAGAGAGGAACCGATGCCGACCATCCGCCCGCGCACCGTCGCCACCGCCACGCTCGTGGCCCTCAGCGCGCTCGCGCCCGCCGCGCCCGCCCTCGCCGCTCCCGGCGCCGGATTCCGCGTCACCTCGGAGAGCCCCACCGCGGCCGAGCTGAACGACCTGGTGCAATTCATCGTGACCACGCCCGCCAGCGACGCCGACAAGGCCGCCAACGTCGAGGGCGGCATGTCCTCGGTCGTCGTGCCCCGCACCGTCTACACCCTGGGCCTGTTCCGCGCGCCGCGCGGCTCCAGCGAAGTGACGGGCCCGCTGGCCCGCAACGGCAACCGGGTCACCGGCAACCTGACGGCGAGCTCGGTCGGCATCCCCACCGTCCGGATGAAGGTCGACTTCGTCCGCGAGGGCGGCAACTGGAAACTCGCCTCGAGCTCGATGTGCGAGGGCGTCAAGGCCGTCGGCCTGCCCATCTTCTGCAACGCCTGATGATCTCGGTCCAGGACCTGCGGGTGCACCGCTCCCGACGCCCGGTCCTGCGGGGCGTCACGCTCACCATCCCCGACGGTGCCGTGACCTACCTGCTGGGACGCAACGGCGCAGGCAAGTCGACGCTGCTCCGCGCCGTCGCCGGGCTGGTCCGGCCCAGTGCCGGCACCGTCGACCCGGGCGGTGACATCGGCCTGCACCTGGGCCCGGACACGGCCGACCCCGGGCACACCGTGCGCCGCCACCTGCGCTGGGTCGCCGCGGGCTCGGGCTGCCCGCGGTCGCGCGTGGACGCCGTGATCGGCGACGCCGGCCTCGACGGGGTGGCCGGGACCCGGATCGGCACCCTCTCCCTCGGGTGGCGGCAACGCGTCGCGGTCGCCGCGGCCCTGCTCCCCGACGCGGGCACCGTCATCTTCGACGAGCCGCTCAACGGCCTCGACATCGACGCGGCGCTGTGGTTCCGCGGCGTGCTCGCCGACCTCGCCGCCCGCGGCGCGAGCGTCCTCGTCGCGACGCATCACCTCGACGAGGCGCTGCGCACCGGCGACCGGCTCGCGGTGCTCGCGGGCGGGCGGATCGTCCGCGAACACGTCCCGTCGGACTTCGCCGACGGCGCCTCCCTCGAGGCCGAATACCTGCGCGCGATCGGCGCGGCGGCGTGACGGCCCTCGCCCGGGCCGTCCGCGCGGAGGCGGTGCGCGCCGGCGGACTGCGCGGAGCGGGCGCAGTGCTCCTGGCCCTCGCGATCGCGGCGCCGGCCGCGGTGACGCTCGCGGTGGCGGCGCTGTCCGAGCACGTCGCCCGGCTCGCGTCGTCCGTCCAGGTGACGGCGGTGGCGACGACGAACGCCGCCTACTGGGTGCTGTCGCTGACGCCGGTGGCGTGCTGCGCGGTGACGGCGTACGCGGCGGCGGGCTCGGCGCGCCGGGAATGGGACCGCTTCCTGGTCCCGAACCCGGCAGTGGGCGCCGCGGCCCGGTGGCTGGTCTTCGGCGGCTTCGCCGCGGCCGCGACCTCGGGCCTCACCGCGATCGCGCTCGCCGCACTGCCCCTCGTCTTCCCCCGCGTCTACGGCGACGTGCGGCTGGTGAGCGGCGCGGGCGCGCGGATGGTCGTGGTCGGCGGAGTCACGGCGTTCCTGTTGTGCGGCGCGGCGATCGGCGTCGCGCTCCTGCTCCGGCACCCGGTCGCGGCCCTGGTCGCCGTTGTCGGGTGGGCGGAGATCATCGAGCCCGGTATCGCGCTGGTCCCCGGCGCGGCAAACGCCCAGCGGTACATGCCCTTCCACAACGCCGTGTACGCGAGCGGGCAGGAGCTGATCTTCGCGCCGCCCTGGTCGCCCGACGGTGCCATCGCCTACCTCGCCGCGCTGTGCACCGCGGCGTTCGCCCTCGGACTGCTCGCCTCCGCCGCCGAGGGGCCGAGGGGCCGAGGCGGCGCGCATCACGCCGGCACGGCGACGGGCAACCGGGCCACGTCGACCTTGGAGACGGCGAGGTTCGTGCAGAGGTCGGTCGACCACGACGCGGCGCCGGTGCGGCTCTTGGTGACCAGTAGCCGGACCTTCGCTCCGTCGCGGTAGTTCAGGCCGCAGGACGCGCCGAGCCGTGCGGGGACCCCGACGGTGACGGTGCGTGGGGCCGGCGCCCCGGTGTTCCCGAGGATCCGGGTCACCGCGACGGTGTAGACGAGGCCGTCGGCCCACTGTTCCCTATCACGCGGGACCTCGCGGCCGGACCGGACGACGCCCTCGATCACGACGGGATTCGGCATCACCCGCGGCGGCGCACAACTGCACGCGCAGGCGGTTCCCGCGGTGCCGAGCGCCGTGACCGTGCTCGCGCAGGCGACCGCGGCCGTCGTAGCAGCGAGCGCCCGGACCGTCCATCGCATCCCCATGCGGCGAGTTTACGATGAGCAACCCCTGGTGCGCGATGTTTCGCCGGACTCGGTCAGGCCGCTGCGCTGCGCTCGGCTTCGGCCTCGGTGAGGTGCTCGGAGAGGAAGGCGACGGCCGTCTTGTACGCGGCCCACGACTCGGGGGTCAGGCCGGCGCTGACGACGAAGGCGTGCACCTGGCCGTCGTAGACGTGCACCTCGTTCTCGACGCCGGCGCGGTCGAGCGCGGCGTGCAGCTCCAGCGAGTCCAGCTCGAGCGCCTCGCGGGTCGCGGCGAACAGGATGCTCGGCGGGAAGTAGCGGGCGGTGGCGTCGGTCGTCATGTCCTCCGGGCCGCGCAGGTCCTCCGGGCCGCGGCCCAGCACCGTGCGCAGCTTGCGGATCTTGCCGAGCGGCAGCATCGCGTCGTGGCGCGAGGAGCGCGGCAGCGTCGCGCTGATGTCGAGAAACGGGGAGAAGCCCGCGAAGGCCGTCGGCCCCTGGATCCCGGCCTCGGCGGCGTACTGGATCACCTTCGCGCAAACGAAGCCGCCGGCCGAGTCGCCCGCCACGAGGATCCGGTCGAAGTCACCCGAGTCCAGCAGCTCGCGGTACGCGGCGAAACCGTCGGCGACGGAGGTGCCGACGCCGCCGTCGGGGTACTGCCGGTACTCGACGTTGTAGACCGGCACCCGCAGGCCGCGGGCCAGCAGCACCGCGATCCGACGGTGGGTGTCCAGGTTGCAGCCGATGAAGGCGCCGCCGTGGTAGTAGACGAGGGCCGCGCGCGGGTGCGGGTCGGCGTCACCGTCGGGCAGGATCCGCTCGGTGGGCACGCCACCGAGGGTGATCTTCTCGATCCGGACGCCGCGCACCGACTGCGGCACACGGCTGAGGTAGGGCTCCGCGGCGCGCAGGAGCGGCAGGGTCCGGTCGCTCATCGGGAAGACGCGGAAGACCGTCTTCATCACGATCCGGACGAACCACAGCACGATCAGGGCGCGCACACTGCGGCCACGATGGGCGATGACGGCCATGTCGAACACTCCTTGTTACTGGCCAGTAATCTATGCCTCCAGGATAGCCCCGCCGGTCGGTGCTGCGGCATTCCTGTGACCTGACACAATCAACGCGAAGTTCTGTGTTCTCTGTCGTGCCCGTCTGCATAACCGGAGGAAGTCGGCCATCGTGGTCCCGAACGAGATCCCCCCGCAGTACCTGTTGTCCGCCCAGGCGCCCGAGCCGCGGACCCTGATCGACATCCTCCGGGCGACCGTCGACGCCTACCCCGAGGTGCCCGCCATCGACGACGGCGACGCGGTCCTCACCTACTCCGAGCTCTGGGAGGAGGTGCTCGAGGGCGCCGCCTTCCTCGGCCGCAGCGGCGTGCAGGCCGGCGACCGCGTCGGCATCCGGATGCCGTCCGGGCACCGCTCGCTCTACGTCGCGATCCTCTCCACGCTCGCCGCGGGCGCCGCGTACGTGCCCGTCGACGCCGACGACCCGCAGGAGCGGGCCGACCTCGTGTTCGGCGAGGCGCACGCCGCCGCGATCTTCACCGGCGACGGGCTGTGGCGCGCACCGTCGACCAAGGAGCGGGCGGAGGCGATCGAGGCCGGCACCGTCGAGCCCGGCAACCGCCTGCCCGTGCCCTACGACGACTCCTGGATCATCTTCACCTCCGGATCCACCGGCACCCCGAAGGGCGTGGCCGTCACGAACCGCAACTCCGCGGCCTTCGTCGACGCCGAGGCGCGCCTGTTCCTGCAGGACGAGCCGCTGCGCCCCGGGGACCGCGTCCTCGCCGGCCTGTCCGTCGCCTTCGACGCCTCCTGCGAGGAGATGTGGCTCGCCTGGCGCCACGGCGCCTGCCTCGTGCCCGCGCCGCGCTCGCTGGTGCGGTCCGGCATGGACCTCGGGCCCTGGCTCGTCTCGCGCGACATCTCCGTGGTGTCGACGGTGCCGACCCTGGCCGCCATGTGGCCGGCCGAGGCCCTCGAGGCCGTGCGCCTGCTGATCTTCGGCGGCGAGGCCTGCCCGCCCGAGCTGGCGCAGCGACTCGCCGTCGACGGCCGCGAGGTGTGGAACACTTACGGCCCCACCGAGGCCACCGTCGTCGCGTGCGCCGCGCCGCTCAACGGGCAGGGCCCCGTCCGGATCGGACTGCCGCTGGAGGGCTGGGACCTCGCGGTGGTCGACCCCGCCACGTCGCTGCCCGTGGCCGTCGGCGAGTCCGGCGAGCTGGTGATCGGCGGCGTGGGCCTGGCCCGCTACCTCGACCCGGCGAAGGACGCAGAGAAGTACGCGCCGATGGACACCCTCGGCTGGGAGCGTGCCTACCGCTCCGGCGACCTGGTGCGTCTGGAACCCGAGGGCCTGCTCTTCGAGGGCCGCGCCGACGACCAGGTCAAGGTCGGCGGACGCCGCATCGAGCTCGGCGAGGTCGACAACGCCCTGCAGAACCTCCCCGGCGTCTCCGGCGCGGCCGCGGCCGTGCGGAAGAACTCGGCTGGCACCTCGATGCTCGTCGGCTACCTCGCCTCCACCGACCCCGATTTCGACCTCAAGGCCGCACGCGAGCTGCTCGCCGAGCAGCTGCCGGCCGCGCTGGTCCCCCGGCTCGCGCTGATGGACGAGTTGCCGACGCGCACGTCGGGCAAGGTCGACCGCAACGCGCTCCCGTGGCCGCTGCCCGGTTCCGACGACACCAATACCGGCGATCTCGAGGGCACCGCGGCCTGGGTCGCCGAGCGCTGGTCCGGCATCCTCGGCGCGTCGATCACCAGCGAGGACGCCGACTTCTTCGCCGAGGGCGGCGGCTCGCTCAGCGCTGCCCAGCTGGTCACGGCGCTGCGCGAGCAGTACCCGTCGGTCACCGTCGCCGATCTCTACGACCACCCGCGCCTCGGATCGCTCGCGTCGTACCTCGATTCGCTGCGGCCGGCCGAGGTCGCCGAGCCGCGCGACGTGCGGCCGACGCCGCGCTCGACGGGCGTCGCGCAGATCCTGCTGTCGGTGCCGCTCACCACCCTCACGGGCCTGCAGTGGCTGACGTGGATGGCGATCGCCAACAACGTCTTCGCCTGGGCCACCGGCTCGACGCTGCTGCCCACGCTGAACTGGTGGGTCGTCCTCGCGCTGTTCCTGGTGTTCATCACCCCGATCGGGCGCATGGTGCTGTCGGTGGCCGCCTGCCGCCTGCTGCTCGGCGGGCTGCAGCCCGGCGTCTACCGTCGCGGCGGCCCCGAGCACCTGCGGCTGTGGATCGCGGAGCGGTTCACCGCGGCGTCCGGCGCCGAGAACCTCTCCGGCGCACCGTGGATGATCTACTACGCCCGCGCCCTCGGCGCCACCATCGGCCGCGGCGTCGACCTGCACGCGCTGCCCCCGGTCACGGGCATGCTCGAGCTGGGCGACCACGCCTCCGTCGAGCCCGAGGTCGACCTCGCGGGCCACTACCTCGACGGCGACGAGCTGCACATCGGCGCGATCAGCATCGGCGAGGAGGCCTCGATCGGAGCGCGCTCCACGCTGCTGCCCGGCGCGAAGATCGGCAAGCGCGCCGAGGTCGGCCCCGGCTCCGCCGTGTTCGGCAAGGTCAAGGCGAAGCAGCACTGGGCCGGCTCCCCCGCGGAGAAGATCGGCAAGGCCGAGCACCCGTGGCCCGCGGAGCATCCGCCGCGCAAACCCTATTGGGTGTTCGTCTACGGCGTCAGCTCGGTGCTCCTGGCCGGCCTGCCGATGGTCGCGATCGGTGCGGGGCTCGCGCTCCTCGGGTGGATCGTCCGCGACGATTCGAACCTCAAGGAGGCGGCGCTGCACGCCCTTCCGGCGCTGCCCATCGCGGTGATCGTCTCGCTCGCGGTGTACGCCCTGCTCACCCTCATCGCCGTCCGGCTGCTCGCGGTCGGCCTCAAGCCGGGCTACCACGCGGTGCGCAGCCGCGTCGGCTGGCAGGTCTGGGCGACCGAGCGGCTCATGGACGCCGCTCGCACCTTCCTCTTCCCGCTGTACGCCTCGCTGCTGACCCCCATCTGGTTCCGCATGCTGGGCACCAAGGTGGGCAAGGACGCCGAGATCTCCACCGCGATGGTGATCCCCAAGTTCACGACGATCGGCGAGGGTTCCTTCCTCGCCGACGACACCATGGTCGGCAGCTACGAGCTCGGCGGCGGCTGGATGCGCATCGACGAGGCGAAGATCGGCAAGCGCGCCTTCCTCGGCAACTCGGGGATGACGGGGCCGGGCCGCCGCGTCCCGAAGGACGGCCTCGTGGCCGTGCTGAGCGCGACCCCGTCGAAGGCGAAGAGCGGCAGCTCCTGGCTCGGCTCTCCCCCGGTCCGCCTGCGCCGCACCGCCGGCAACACGGACTCGACGTTCACCTACAACCCGTCGTTCGCGCTGCGCGTCGCGCGCGGGTCGGTCGAGACGGCGCGCCTGCTGGCCGTCTTCGTCAGCTTCGGCCTGGGCCTGGCGACGCTGGTCGCGTTGAACTACTTCGTGATCAACGTGGGCTGGTGGCTCGCGGCGCTGCTGTCGGGCGTGACGCTGCTCGTCGCCGGCGCGATCGCGTGCTGCGTCGCCGCGGCCGCGAAGTGGTTGGTGGTCGGGCGGATCGGCCGCGAGGAGCACCCGCTGTGGTCCTCCTTCGTCTGGCGCAACGAGCTCTCCGACGCCTTCGTCGAGTGCGTCGCCGCGCCGTGGTTCGCCCACGCCGCCACCGGAACCCCGATCCTCAACCTGTGGCTGCGGATGCTCGGCGCGAAGATCGGCCGCGGCGTCTGGTGCGAGACGTACTGGTTGCCCGAGGCCGATCTCGTGACCCTCGGCGACGCCGCCACCGTCTCGCGCGGCTGCGTCGTGCAGACGCACCTCTTCCACGACCGGATCATGGCGATGGACACCGTGGTGCTCGGCAAGGGCGCCACGCTGGGCCCGCACTGCGTCGCGCTCCCGGCGTCGTCCGTGGGCGATGGTGCCACCGTCGGCCCGGCGTCTCTCGTCATGCGCGGCGACTCGGTGCCCGCCAACACCAAGTGGCAGGGCAACCCCATCTCGCCGTGGATCTTCAACGAGGGAAAGCGCAAGCGCGACTGACCCGACGGTCCGCCGCCGAGAACTCCGCTCGCCCCGCACGTCCGCGGGGCGAGAGGAGTTCTCTGTTGGGGGCGGGCCACTGCTGCCGCGACCGGGACTTGAACCAGTCGATTGACACAAGATAGGGAGCCGATCTAGTCTTGTGTCAGTTCACTGACACAAGGAGTTCGGATGCTGATTCTTCCGTTCATCGGCCTGACGGTCGTCGCGACGATCGTGACCATCACCTACGTCATCACACGCACCTTGACACCGGACGACTCCGCGCCGGAGTCGGAGAGCTACCGGGCCTACCGGGCGACGATGCGCTCCCGGCTGAAGATCGCCTTCCTCGTTCCCGTTGCGGCCGTGGTCGTGGCGACGATCTACGGGATCATCGCCCAGGCACTCCATCCGACCGACCCCTCCCCCACCTACCGGCCCGTGAGCGTGGTCCTCGGTCTGCTCTGGTGGCCCGGGATCTTCCTGTTCCCGCTGTTGGCGATGCTGCTCACCGAGAAGACGACCCGCCCGTCAGGCCCCAGGGTCGCGACGCTCGCGCCGCGCGGCGTCCGCGAGCTGTTCCCCCGCTGGCTCCTCGTCGCGTTCGGCTCCGCCTTCGCGACCGCCGCGCTCGCGCCGTTGATCCTGTTCTCCCCGCTCGGCGCCGATCACACCCTGGGCAGCGCGAGCAACCCTCCCACGCAGGAATACTCGGTGGATCCGTCGGACATCTGGATCTCCTACGGCACTTTCCTCGTCGCGGCTGCCCTCACCCTCTCTGTGATCCTCGCCGCCGCCCGTCGACCGGACATCGACCCGCTCACCGGTAGTGACAGCTGGGGGCGCAGCGGCACCTCGGTCCGCGCCCTGTGCCTGCTCTACATCCCGGCGGTCTTCGTGATCATCGACGCCCTCGAGATCCCCCGCAACGCGGCGATGGCCTACGTCGATCACGTGCGCGCCGGCGGCGAGGCGGTCGAAGGATGGCCCGCGTGGTTGAACTCGACGACCGTCCCGTACGTCACCGACGCCATCAGCGCCCTGCTGATGCTCGGCATCGTCGTCGCGCTGGTGATCTTCGCCCGCCCGCCGGCTCCCCGCGCCCTCGCCGCCGCGGCACGGTCCACGCGGGACGAGTCCGGCGACGAGGCCACCGCACAGTGACAGCGCCCCGCATCGGCGTCGACGAGTCCGACCCCACCCCGGCGTTCGAGCAGATCCGCCGGCAGATCACCGGGCACATCGCCGCGGGCGCGCTCCCCGTCGGGGCGAAGCTGCCGCCGCTGCGCCAGCTGGCGCGCGACCTGGGCATCGCGGTCGGCACCGCCGCGCACGCCTACCGGGAACTCGAGGCGACCGGCCTCATCGAGAGCCGCCGGGGCGGCGGCACCCGCGTGATCGCGCTGCCCTCGCCCGACGTGGCGCCCGCCTACGACGCCGAGGCCCTGCGCGCGGCCGCGGCGCACTACGCGGACGCGGCCCGCGGGCTCGACGCCCCGCCGCAGGCCGCCCTCGATGCCGTCATCGCTGCATTCCGGGCAGGGAGCACCGACCGCGCCCACTAGGGTTGGCACCGACACCCCCGACGAAAGGTCCCCCGTGAGCGACGGGCTCGAGATCACCCCGTTCCAGCCGAGCGACGTCGCCGAACTGCTCGTCCTGCAGCGCTGCTGCTGGGTGCAGGAGGCGATCGCGAACGACAGTCTCGACATCCCGCCGCTGACGGAGACCCACGACGACATCCTGCTGTGGGCGTCCCAGTGGGCGACCTTCGTGATGCGACTCGACGGCCGGCTCATCGGCGCGGTCCGCGGCCGGGCGGAGCCGAACCACCGCTGGCACATCGGGCGCATCATGGTGGCGCCCGACCTGGCGGGCCGCGGCCTGGGCACCGAGCTTATCGCCCTCATGGAGTCCCTCGCCCCGCGGGGCACCGAGGAGTTCATCATGTTCACCGGCGCCGGGAGCGAACGCAACATCCGGACCTATGAGCGCGCGGGCTACGTCGTCGCCGATCCCGAGCCCGCGCCGCACGGCGGCGTGGCGACGGTGACGCTGCGCAAGAAGCTGGGCTGACCTTGGACACACCACCTCGGACGCTATACTGATTCTTGTATTCAGGATCAGCGAGGTGCTGCGATGCGGGGACGATCGTTCCGCGAGGCGATCCGGGGGAACCTCGGCACCGCGACCGTTCTGACCTCGATCGCCTTCCTCGGCTTCCTCCCGCTCGACGTGCTCACCCTGTTCACCCCCGCACCGGTGGACCAGCTCGTCGACGATGTTCTCGGCGTGGCATTCCTCTGCTCTCCGCTGTTCTTCCTGATCGCCCTCGCGATCCCCACCCTTCGCTGCCCGCGCCACCCCGTTCCCCGTCTCGCGCCGACCGAGCTGGTGCCCCCGTGGATCTTCGTCATCGCGACGACCAGCGCCGCGCTCGCGCTGCTCGCACCCGTCGTCTTCACGGACCCCTTCGTCCGCCGGACGGAGATGACCGACTCCCCGGGTTCGCTCGTGATCACCGGATGGATCGTCTTCGCCTGCTTCGGCGTCGGGCTACTCCTCTGTCTCACGACTGTCGTCCGTCTCGGCCGCACAGGACGGGGCCCGTCCGACGACGCCCGGACCAGGCGACGCGTCGCTACTCGAGCGGTGACCGCACTGACTCCGCTCGCGGTGTCGACCGTCGCGGTCGCCCTCGCGTTGATCGGCGACGCCGGCTGGCGCTATCGGACCGCGAGCGGAGGCGATGGCGGACCGCCGCCCCACGAGTGGGCGTTCGCCGCGTCGCCGGGATTCGGGACGGCGATGATCGCAGGCTTCGTCGTCATCGCGGCGCTCCTGCTCGGCGCCGTGTTCGTCTTCCACTCCCCGCCGAAGATCCGGCCCGCACCGGCCGATGACGCCGAGCGAACGTGATTTCGGCCCGCCTCACGGCGGCCGGTCGTGGTCGCCGGTAAGGTGATCACCCGACCCCCGAGCGAGAAGGAAGTGGATCCGTGGTGCGCAAGTCGGCCAGGCCGAAACTCGTGGCCGCACCGAATCCGCAGCACGCGCGCGCGGTGGACCCGTACATCCCCGGCCACGGCAATCCCGGCTACCGGGTCTCGCGGTACGACATCGAGCTGACCTACAAGGTCGAGAGCAACCGCCTGGACGGCAAGGCGGAGATCACCGCGACGGCGAACGAGCCGCTCAAGCGGTTGGCGATCGACCTCTCCGACGCGCTGACCGCCTCCAAGATCGCGATCAACGGGCGCCGTCCGCAGCGGTACTCGCAGCGCGGCGGCAAGCTGGAGCTCACGCTCGCGACCGAGGTCCCCGCCGGCGCCGCGATGACGATCTCCATCCGGTACGCGGGCACGCCGAAGCCGATCCGGTCGACGTGGGGCGAGGTCGGCTGGGAGGAGCTGTCCGAGGGGGTCATCGTCGCCTCGCAGCCGAGCGGCGCACCGTCGTGGTTCCCCTGCGACGACCACCCGGCCTCCAAGGCCTCGTACCGCATCGCGATCACCACCGATTCGCCGTACCGTGTGGTCTCCAACGGCCGGCTCGTCTCCCGCAAGGTCTCGGCGGCGCACACCACCTGGGTCTACGAGCAGGCCGCGCCGATGGCGTCGTACCTCGCGACCATCCAGATCGGCACCTACGACCTGCTCAAGGTCGCCGAGAAGCCGGTGCCCATCCGGGCCGCCGTCCCGGCGCGCCTCACCTCCGACTTCCAGCGCAGCTTCGCCAACCAGGAGCGCATCATGCGCGCCTTCACCCGCTGGTTCGGTCCGTACCCGTTCCCCGAGTACACGGTGGTCGTCACCGACGACACGCTGGAGATCCCCGTCGAGGCACAGACGGTCTCGATCTTCGGGGCCAACCATTGCGACGGTACGCGGCACGCCGAGCGGCTCGTCGCGCACGAGCTGGCGCATCAGTGGTTCGGCAACTCGCTGACGCTGACCCGCTGGAAGGACATCTGGCTGCACGAGGGCTTCGCCTGCTACTCCGAGTGGCTGTGGGCGCAGGAGTGCGGCGAGGCGACCACCCAGCAGATGGCGGCGCGCTACTACGCGAAGCTCGCGGCCTCGCGGACCGACATCGTGGTCGGCGACCCGGGCCCGGATCTGATGTTCGACGACCGCGTCTACAAGCGCGGCGCGATGACGGTGCACGCGGTGCGGGTCGCGCTCGGCGACCCGGCGTTCTTCACGATGCTCCACGAGTGGACCTCGGAGTACGCGCACCAGTCGGTCGCGACCGAGGACTTCGTCTCGCTGGTTGCGAAGTACAGTCCCGAGCCGCTGCGCGACCTGTGGCGCACCTGGCTCTACGAGACGGCGCTGCCGCCGCTCCCCGTGCTCAGCGCGCTCTGACCCGATCCCGCCCGCCGGGCCGCGAGGCGGCGGAAACTCTTCGTGGGGACGATGTCGAAACCGGGGCGTCCCGTTCGACGTCTGTACGAGACACGCTCACCACCACAGAGAAGGACTGATCGATATGCCTCGTTTCATGGGATTCGTACGGATGGCCGAGGGACCCGAGGTCGGCACGCCGCCCAAGGCACTCTTCGACGCGATGGACGTCTACATCGGCGAGCAGGCGGCCAAGGGCCACTTCCTCGACGGGGGCGGCCTGTACGGCACGGAGGACGCCGTCAACTTCGTCGTCCGCAAGGGCGAGATCACCCGGGTCGACGGCCCGTACGCCGAGTCGAAGGAGATCGTGGGCGGCTGGTCGTTGCTGCAGTACGACACCCTCGAGGAGGCGATCGTCGCGTCGGAGGAGTTCGCGCAGCTGCACGCCACCCACTGGCCCGAGCTGAACATGGTCTCCACGCTCCGGCAGATCGCCGACGAGCCGCCCACCCCGGCCGAGGGCTGACGCGACGGCGGTGGTCCCGCCTACGCTGGTCGAGTGCCAGCCGGGACCACCGCCGAAGCGATCACCGCCACCTGGCGGGCCGAATCCACGCGCCTCGTCGGCGCGCTCACCCGCATGACCCGCAGCATCCAGCTGGCGGAGGACCTCGCGCAGGACGCGCTGGTCGCCGCGTTGGAGCAGTGGCCGCAGACGGGTGTCCCGAACAACCCGGCCGCGTGGCTCATGACCACCGCGAAGCGCCGCGGCGTCGACTCGATCCGCCGCGCCGAGACCCTGCGCCGCAAGACCGAGGAGATCGGCCGCGGCCTGCGGGAGGACGACGGTATGCCCGACCTCGACGCGCAGGTCGACTTCATCGAGGACGACGCGCTGCGCCTGATCTTCCTGTCCTGCCATCCCGCGCTCACCGCGGAGTCGCGGGCGGCTTTGACCCTCCGCGTGGTCGGAGGGCTCACCACCGCTGAGATCGCGCGCGGCTTCCTGGTCCCCGAGAAGACCATGGGGCAGCGCATCTCCCGCGCGAAGAAGACGCTCAGCACCGCCCGCGCGGAGTTCGAGCTGCCCACCGGCGAGGAGCGCACGCGCCGCCTCGACGATGTCATGGCCGTGATCTATCTGATCTTCACCGAGGGCTACTCCGCCGCCGCCGGCGACGACTGGATGCGTCCCGACCTCGCCCGCGAGGGCATCCGGCTCGCCCGCATGCTCGCCGAGCTCGCGCCCGACGAGCCCGAGGTGCACGGCCTGCAGGCGCTCGTCGAGCTCCAGGGCTCCCGCATCGACGCCCGCACGGACGCCGGCGGCGCGCCCGTCCTCCTGGACGATCAGGACCGGGGCCGCTGGGACCGGCTCCTGATCCGACGGGGCCTGGCCGCCCTGCGCCGGGCCGAGGAGCTCGCCGCCCGCGGCGTCCCGGTGGGCCGCTACCACCTGCAGGCCGCGATCGCCGCGCAGCACGCGCGTGCCGCGACGCCCGCGGACACGGACTGGACGCGGATCGCCCGCCTGTACGACGCGCTCTCGCACGCCGCCCCGGGGCCGGTGGTGGAGGTCAATCGCGCTGTGGCGCACGGCCGGGCGTTCGGCGCCGACGCCGGACTCACGGTGCTCGAGGCCGTCGATCCGGCCGCCCTCGGCGACGCGCCGCTCGTGCCGAGCGTCCGCGGCGATCTACTGGAGCGCGCGGATCGGCACCCGGAGGCCGCCGCGCAGTTCGACGAGGCCGCTCGCCGCACGCGCAACGCCGGCGAGCGGACCGTCCTGGAGCGACGCGCCCGCGAGAACCGATCGTCGGGAGCGTGATCTGTCAGCCGTGCCAGCGGGGCAGCGCGCCCGCGGCGAGCGCCTCCGCCAACGACGGTGCGGCCGTGTCCTTCTCGGACATGATCGGCGGCACGTCGTCGGGCCAGGCGATCGCGAGCTCCCGGTCCAGCGGGTCCACGCCGTGCTCGGCGGACGGGTTGTACTCAGACGAGACGTGATACGCGACGACCGCGCCGTCGGTGAGGGCGCAGAAGCCGTGCCCCAGCCCCTCCGCGAGGTAGACGGTGCGGTGTCCGTCGGAGTCGAGGCGCACCGTCTCGACGGCGCCGAAGGTGGGCGAGCCGACCCGCAGGTCCACGACGACGTCGAGGATCGCGCCGTGCAGGCAGGCCACCAGCTTCGCCTGCCCCGGGGGGACGTCCGCGTAGTGGATGCCGCGCACGGCGCCCACCCGGTTCACCGAGACGTTGGTCTGCGCCACCACGAGCTCGTGCCCGGTGGCCTCGCGGAACGCGGACGCCTTGAACAGCTCGAAGAACTCGCCGCGCGTGTCCGGCCGGACGATCGGGTCCAGGACGAAGGCGCCGGCGATGGGCAGCGGGGTGACGTTCACCGGCCCTCCTCCAGCAGTCCGTGCAGGTAGGCCCCGTAGCCGGACTTGGCGAGCCGGTCCGCGCGGTCGCGCAACTGGGCGTCGTCGATGAAGCCGCTCCGCCACGCCACCTCCTCGGGAGCGCCGATCTTGGTGCCCTGCCGCTGTTCCACGGCGCGCACGTAGCCGGTGGCATCCGCGAGGGCGTCGAAGGTCCCGGTGTCGAGCCAGGCGGTGCCCCGCGGCAGCACCTCGACCGTCAGCCGCCCCTCGTTCAGGTAGTGCCGGTTGACGTCGGTGATCTCGAGTTCGCCGCGCGCCGAGGGCTTCAGGTTCCGCGCGACCTCGACCACCGACGGGTCGTAGAAGTACAGGCCGGGTACCGCGTACGGGGACCGGGGATGCTCCGGCTTCTCCTCGAAGCCGACGGCCCGTCCGGCACCGTCGAATTCGATGACACCGTACGCGCGCGGGTCGGCGACCCGGTACGCGAAGACCGCGCCGCCGTCGATCCCGTCGAACCGGCGCAGCTGCGTACCGAGCCCCGGGCCGTAGAAGATGTTGTCGCCCAGGATCAGCGAGACCGTCTGGTCGCCGATGAAGTCCGCGCCGAGGACGAAGGCCTGCGCCAGGCCCTCGGGGCGGGGCTGCACCACGTACTCGATCCGCACGCCGAACTGCGAGCCGTCGCCGAGGAGCCGCCGGAACTGGTCGGCGTCCCCCGGCGTGGTCACGACCAGCACCTCACGGATGCCGGCGAGCATCAACGTGGAGAGCGGGTAGTAGATCATCGGCTTGTCGTAGACGGGGAGCAGCTGCTTGCTGACACCGACGGTGATCGGGTGGAGTCGGCTGCCCGTGCCGCCGGCCAGGATGATCCCTCGCATGCTGCGACTCTATCGGATCACATAACTTTCTTTTCGCAAACGGTCGTTGTTGCTACGATAGTTTCATGAGTAAGAAGACCTGGGCCCTCGCGGCCGTCGCACTCGTCGCCGCCCTCGTGGCGCCCCTGGGCGTCCGGATCGCGGTGGCGAACACCTTCGCCTTCGACGAGCACTCGGTGAGCGTCCCCGTCACCGACGCGGTCGCGGCGGGCGGAACCGTTCCCGACGCGCACACCGGCGGCCGTCTCGACGGCGTGCTCACCACCCCGAAGGGGAGTCCGGGCCGCCACGGCCTCGTCGTCTTCGTGCACGGCGACGGTCCGGCGAACGCCTCCCGGGACGACGCCTACCGCCCGATCTGGGAGGCCTTCGCCCGCGCCGGCTACGCCACCCTGTCGTGGAACAAGGCCGGCGTCGGCGGCGCCCCCGGGAACTGGCTCGACCAGTCGCTCGCCGACCGCGGCGCCGAGGTCGCCGCGGCCCTCGACTGGGCCCGCACCCGGCCCGAGATCGACACCGGCCGCATGGGCGCGTGGGGCGTCAGCCAGGGCGGCTGGGTCCTCCCGCCCCTGGCGGCACGCCGCCCGGACCTGCGCTTCCTCGTCCTCGTCGGCGCGGCGATCAACTGGCTCCGCCAGGGCGAGTACAACCTCCGGTCGGACCTGCGCGACGCCTCCGACGAGGAGAAGCAGCGCGCCTTCGCCCGCCGCACCGCGAACATCGCGCTGCTCGAGCGCGGCGCCACCTACCAGGAGTACCTCGCGGCGAAGGTGGACGAGAAGCCGATGACCGAGGAGCGCTACGGCTTCGTGCTGCGCAACTTCCGCGCGGACGTCACGCCCGACCTGGGGCGCATCGCCGTGCCCACCCTCCTGCTCCTCGGCAGCGCGGACCGCAATGTGGACACCGCGGAGACCGCGCGCGTCTACGCCGCGCGGATGCGTCCCGGGCTGCTCACCGAGCGCACCTTCCCGGGCGCCACGCACAGCCTCACCCGCGACGACATCGAGTACCGCCCGGACGATCCCCGGGTCATCGCCCGGGCGGTCATCGCACCTCGCGAGATCTACGCGCCCGGCTACCTCGACGCGCTCACCGACTTCGCGTCCCGGCAGGAGGCCGCGCGATGAGGGTCGCCGTCCTGGGCGCCGGCGCGATGGGGGCCCGCGCCGCCCGGACCCTGGCGGGCCTGCCCGGCGTCGAGGCGCTCGTCGTGGGCGACCTCGACGGGGGCGCGGCCACGTGGGTGGCGGCGGGACTCCCCGGGGCCACCGCCCGCAGGATCGACGTCACCGACGGGCCGGCGCTGCGCGCCGCGTTCGCGGGCGTCGACGCCGTGCTCACCACCGTCGGACCCTTCTACCGGTTCGGCGCGGACGTCCTGCGCGCCGCGATCGAGACCGGGACGGACTACCCGATCGCCCTGCGACTCCCGCGCGGGCGGCGCGGAACCGGCTGGACCGTCGGCCATCCCGAGCCCGTCACGCTGCACCGGACGGCGGCACCGTCGGGCGAATCGGCCTGTCTCATGCTGCTCCGGCCCGCCACGGCCGCCTACCTCGACGTGCTCCGGCGCGACATCGACGCCGGGCGGCTCGCGCCCGACGATGCCGCGGGCATGCTGGAGCCGCCGTCGTGGCCGCGGGCGCTCCGCTCGCTCCCCGGGGCCTTCACCCGCCCCGGCCCCGGCGACCTGCCGGCCTTCTTCGCCGCCGCGGACGGCACCGTCGACGGGCGCCCCGTCCGGGTCTGCGCGCGCCTCGAGACCGACGGTGCGCTGCTGCACGACATGGCCGCCGTCACCGGGGTCCCGGCGGCACTGGCGACGGGGCAACTGCCCGGCGTGCGCCGCCCCGGGGTGCACCCGCCCGACGCCGTGCTCGACGGTCCGCGGCTGTTCGCCGACCTCGCGGTAGCGTTTCCGGGCACGCGCGTGATCGTCGAGGAGGAGGCCGGATGGCTGACGGACTGATCTCGACGCGCGCGCTCATCGAGGCGATGCTCCGCGAGGACGCGACGATCGACGCGGGCGAGCTGTACGCGGTCGCCGACGCGCTCGGGATGGGCGATCAACAGGTGCGCCTCGCGATCAAGCGGCTCGTGGCGGAGGGCCGGTTCACCGTCGCCGGGCGGGGCCGCGGTGCCGTCCTCACCGCGACCGACGCCACCCGGGCCGGCATCGAGCCCGACCGCGAGCACGTCAGGCTGATGTACGCGCAGGACCGCGGGGAGGCGCCGTGGGACGGCGTCTGGCACCTGGCCGGCTTCGCCGTGCCCGAGGCGGAACGGGAGGCACGCGGCGCGCTCCGCGACGCCATCGTCGCCCTCGGCGGCGCGCCCGTGCAGGGCGGCCTGTACGCCTCCGCCCACGCCTGGGAGGAAGCGCTGCGGGAGACCGCCCGCGAAGCCGGCGCCGCGACCTACCTCACCACCCTGAGCAGCACCGACCTCGACGTGGGTGGCGCGCGCGGCGCCGCCGCCGCGGCCCGCCTGTGGCCCCTCGACGAGCTGGCCGACGGACACCGTCGGCTCGCGGACCGGGCGACCGAGGCCCTCGAGCGGACCCCCGACGCGACGCACGCCGAACGGCTCGCGCTGACGGTCGGCCTCGTCGCCGAATTCACCCGCGCGCACGAGCCCGATCCCCTGCTGCCGCCGGAGCTGCTGCCGCCGAACTGGATCGGGGCGCGGGCCCGCGACAGCGCCGCGCGCGCGTGGGCGGCGCTCGCGGCCGCGGAGGCCGATTCGTCCCTGCGACTCCTCCGCTGGTTCGACGCGCCCTTGCAACCCCACTAACCTGGTCCCATGCACATCGTGGTCACCGGCGGCGCCGGCTTCATCGGCGCGAACTTCGTCCGGCGCACCGTCGCGACCCGCCCGGACGTGCGGATCACCGTGCTCGACGCGCTGACCTACGCCGCGAACGAGTCCTCGCTCGACGACCTGCGCGAGCGGATCGACTTCGTCAAGGGCTCGATCGTCGACCCCGCCGTGGTCGACGAGGTGGTCGCGGGCGCCGACGCGGTGGTGAACTTCGCTGCGGACACGCACAACGACAACTCGCTGAGCGATCCGTGGCCCTTCCTGGACACCAACATCCGTGGCACGGCCGTGCTCCTCGACGCGGCGCGCCGGCACGACGTCCGGCTGCACCACATCTCGACCGACGAGGTCTTCGGCGACCTGCCGTTGGACACGGCCGAGCGGTTCACCGAGGACACCCCCTACCGGCCGTCGAGCCCGTACTCGGCGTCCAAGGCCTCGTCGGATCACCTGGTGCGGGCGTGGGTCCGCAGCTTCGGCGTGCGCGCGACGATCTCCAACTGCTCCAACAACTACGGCCCCTACCAGCACGTCGAGAAGTTCATCCCGCGGCAGATCACGAACATCCTCGCGGGCGAGAGGCCGAAGCTCTACGGCGCGGGCGCCAACGTGCGCGACTGGATCCACGTCGACGACCACAACGACGCGGTGTGGGCGATCCTCGACCGGGGCGCGATCGGCGAGACATACCTCATCGGTGCCGACGGCGAGCGGTCCAACCGCGAGGTCCTCCGCACCCTGCTCGCGATCATGGGCCGCCCGGCCGACGACTTCGACACCGTCCCCGACCGGCCCGGACACGACCTGCGCTACGCCATCGATTCGAGCAGGCTCCGCCGCGAGCTGGGCTGGGCACCGGCGCACGCCGACCTCGACGCCGGCCTGCGCGCCACCGTCGACTGGTACCGGGAGAACCGGGCGTGGTGGGAGCCCGGCAAGGCGGGGGTCGAGGCGGCCTACGCGCGGCGCGAAGCCGGCTCCTGAGGCCGCCGATCGTGTGATCTTCGACCGAACCGGACCAGAACGCACTGGTCCGGCACGAAAACCTGTTTCAATTGTCGCGACATCAAATGCGACCCGACCGTCCGGACACCTGCCGGCGGCCGAAGAGATTCCGAGGTGACCACCCATGCCGCCCGAAGGCACCCCCGCCGCCACCGCCACTGCGCCCGCGCCCACCCCGTCGAGGGAGGACCTCGACACCGCGGGGCAGCGCGAGCGGCGTAAGCGCATCATCGACGCCACGCTGGCGCTCGCCCGCAAGGGCGGCTACGACGCGGTGCAGATGCGCGCGGTGGCGAAGAAGGCCGACGTGGCGCTGGGCACCCTGTACCGGTACTTCCCGTCGAAGGTGCACCTGCTGGTCGCCGGCCTGGTCAGCCAGTTCGAGCGCGCGGGCGAGCGGATCGGGAAGGCGCAGATCCCGGGTGACACCGCGGCGGAGCGCCTGATGTTCGTGCTCGACCGCAACACCGAGGCGCTGCAGCGGGCCCCCTTGCTCACCGAGGCGATGGTGCGGGCCTTCATGTTCGCCGACGCCACGGCCGCGGCCGAGGTCGAACGCGTCGGCCGCCTCCTCGAGGGCATGTTCGCGCACGCCCTCGGCGTGGAGGACCCCGACGAGCGCCAGCGCGATACGTTCCACCTCATCGCCGATGTGTGGATGGCGAACCTGGTCGCCTGGGTGACGCACCGCGCGTCGGCCACCGAGGTGCAGAAGCGGCTCTCCGTGGCCGTTGACCTCCTCATCAAGGACTGACAACAGCGCAGGTCACATCGGGTACTCCAGGGAAAAACTGAAACACGTACTAGTTTTGCCCCGGCAGTTGATACGCTCCTCTCGAAAATGAGGAGAGGACACCCGATGGTGGTATTCGGAGGCCCGGCGTGAGGGCCGCGGCGCTGTACCGGTTGTACCGGTTGGCCGCGATCGTCACCAAGAGCCTGTCCACGATCGGACGGTCGGTGGTGCTCGCCGGCGAGATCATCTCCTGGACGGTCCGCGGGATCCTGAAGCGGAACTTCGCGGTCGGCGAGACGATCACGCAGGCGGTCACGCTGCTGCGGGTCACCACGCTGCCGGCCATCCTGGTGGCGATCCCGTTCGGCGCGGTCGTCTCCGTTCAGGTCGGCGCGCTGGTCGACACCGTCGGCGCGAACTCCCTGGTCGGCGCCGCGTCGGGCATCGGCATCATCCGGCAGGGCGCACCACTGGCCACGGGCGTGCTGCTCGGCGGCGTCTGCGCCTCGGCCATCGCCGCCGACCTCGGATCCCGGACGGTCCGCGAGGAGCTGCAGGCCATGCAGGTCATGGGCGTCGACCCGATCGCCCGCCTCATCGCTCCCCGCATGCTCGCGTTGATGATCATCGCGCCGATGCTGCTCGTCGCGATCGTGGCGGTGGCCATGATCGTGGCCCTCACCGTCTCGGTGTGGCAGTTCGGGCTCAGCTCCGGCGGCTTCTGGTCCTCCTTCGGCGCCTTCTCGGCACCGTCGGACCTGGCCTTCGCGGTCCTCAAGGCGGAGACCGGCGCGATGATCGTCGGCCTCGTCGCCGGCCTGCGCGGCCTCGAGGCCTCCGGCGGCCCGCGCGGCGTCGCCGACGGCGTGAACTCCTCGGTGGTGCTGTCGATCACCCTGATCTTCCTGTCCTTCCTCGGCCTCACCCAGCTGCAGACGATGTTCTTCCCGAGTCAGGTGGCCTGATGACCACCACGAATCCCCCCGCGCCCGCGAAGCCGAAGAAGAGTTCCGCCCTGAACTCGAAGCCCGCGAGCCTGATCGCCCGGATCGGCGAAGCCGTGGTCTTCGTGGCCCAGTCCATCTACCTCGTGCCGGTCGCGCTGATGAAGTACCGCGGCGAGACCTCGCGCGTCCTCAAGCAGCTGGCATGGGGCCGCGGGTCCGTCGTGGTCGACGGTGGCGTCGTCGTCATGATGGTCATCCTGGGCGCGGCGAGCGGCGCCGCCGTCGCCATCGAGGCCTACGCGGGCCTCAACCTCATCGGTTTCGGCCCGCTCACCGGCGTCATCGGCGGCCTCGCCAACATCCGCGAGATGATCCCGATCTCCGCCGGCATCGGCTTCGCCGCGCAGGCGGGCTGCCGCATGACCGCGCAGATCGGCTCGATGCGGATCGCGGAGGAGATCGACGCCGTCGAGGCACTCGGCATCCGCTCGATCCCCTACGTGGTCAGCACCCGCCTCATCGCCGGCATCGTCGTGGTGATCCCGGCGTACATGCTCACGCTGCTGCTCGCCTTCCTCACCTGCAAGCTGATCGTCGTCGTCTTCCACGGCCAGGCGCTGGGCACCTACAACCACTACTTCGAGCAGTTCCTCAGCCCGGGCGACATCGCACTGTCGACGCTCAAGGCCGTGGTCTTCTGCGCCGCCGTCACGATCATCCACTGCTACTACGGGTTCTTCGCCAAGGGCGGCCCGGAGGGTGTCGGCCTCGCCAGCGGCCGCGCCGTGCGCGCCAGCCTGGTCACGGTGCTCACGCTCGACTTCATCCTGACCATCATGTTCTGGGGCATCACCCCCACGATCATCTTCAAGGGTTAGGGGGAGACCGATGTACGAACTGCTCGGCGGCACACCCGGTCGCCAACAACGCGTCTTCTTCACCGTCGGCGTCGCGGCGATCGCCGTGATCCTGATCGCGGCCGTCGCCGGTGTCGTCGCCTCCCGGTTCCCCGCGTCCGACCCGCGCCTCGCGCTCACCGTCGAATCCGCCGACGTCGGGCCCGGCGTCAAGACCGGCACCCGGGTCACGCTGCGCGGCGTCCCCGTCGGCGAGGTCGAGTCCGTGGTCATCCCGCGCGCGGGCCAGGCCCGCGTGGCGGTCCGCCTCGACCGCGGGAGTCTGCGCGGCCTCACCGACGCGCTGTCGGTGCGGTACCAGCCCGGCAACTACTTCGGCGTCACCGAGATGGCGCTGGTGCCCGGGCAGGGCGGCGCCGACCTCCGCTCGGGCAGCACGCTGCGCCCGCGCTCGAGCAACGACACGATCTCCGACCTGCTCACGCGCAGCGCGGTGTCGGTGTCGGGCGTCATGACGCCCAAGCTGATCGAGGTGACCCGCAAGGCCACCCAGTACACCCAGGCGATCACGCCGCTGCTCCAGGTGGCGTTCTCCGTCGAGCAGCAGAACGCGCGGTCGGTGAAGGTGCCGATCGGGACCACGCTGCGCACCGTCCGCACCACGCTCGACGGTGCGCCGGGCCTGGTCGAGGGGGCCTTCGAGGGCTGGTTCGTGCCGCAGATGCGGGGCGGCGAGGTCGCGGGCACGCTCGACTACACGGTCAACAACTACGACAAGATCGACAAGACGACCACGCTACTCGGTACCGGCTTCTTCACGCCGCTGGCCGACATGTTCGGCTCGCACGAGACCGAGTTCACGCCGGGCACCGTCATGCTGCGGGTCATCATGGACAGCACCACCAAGGTGATGCGCACCGTCAGCGTCCCGCGCCAGATCGTCCCGCTGATCACCGGCGTCAACAGCGCCTTCATCACCGTCCCGGAGGGCACCGCACTGCGCATGAACGTCATCGCCGATCGACTCCCGGGCGCCGCCTCGGTTCTCGAAGGGGGGCGATGACATGCGCGCCAAGAACACTCGCGCCACCATCACCCTCGCGATCGCCCTGATCATCACGCTCGTCATCGCGGTGGGCATCTTCGCCGCCCTGCGCAACCCGGCGGGGGGCGAGACCCGCGACTACGAGGCGCACCTCTCCGACGCCTCCGGCCTGCGGGTGGGTAGCGACGTCCGGCTGCGCGGCGTGCTGATCGGGAAGGTCACGGCGGTCGAGGTCCGCGGCACCGCGGACGGGAACGGCAACGAGGCCGTCATCGGCTTCTCGGCGCAGGACGACCACCCCGTCACGTCGACCACGCGGCTCGCGGTGAAGTACCGCAACCTCACCGGTGAGCGGTTCATCGAGATCCAGCCCGGCAGCTCCGCGGGCGGCGCGCCCACGACGTCGATCCCGATGTCGCGCACCACCCCGTCGTTCGACATCACGACCCTGTTCAACGGGCTCGCGCCCGTGCTCCGCACCCTGAGCCCCGAGGACGTCAACGAGCTGACGCGGAACCTGTTGGGGCTGTTGCAGGGCGACGACACCACGGCCGCGCAGACCTTCGGGGCGATCGACCGGATCACGGCGAACCTCGCCGACCGGCAGACCGTCATCAAGACGCTCATCGACAACGTCACCCGCGTCGCCAACATGATCAACGACTACTCGCCACAGGTCGTGGAGTTCATCCTCAACTTCGACCTGCTGCTGACGAAGGTGCTCGAGAACCTCGACGAGTTCCGCCGCACCGCCACCTACGGTCCGGGCTTCGGCGCCGCGACCAACCGGGTGCTCACCGCCCTCGGCCTGTCCAAGGACCTCGACGTGGAGAAGCTCATGCGCACCGCCTTCCAGGACCCGGGCGCCGCGGTGCAGGCGATGGGCCGGCTGCCCGGCCTGTTCACCGGCGTCGCGGCACTGCTCGGCGCGCCGCCCGCGCCCTGCTCGAAGGGTTCGGCGCCGCTGCCGAACAAGGTCACCGTGCTGACCGGCGGAACGAATGTGACGGTGTGCCTGAAATGATCTTCACCGGACGCCCGCCCTGGCGCGGACTCATCAACCGCAGCACCAAGCTCGGCGCGATCGCCGTCGCGGTGGCGCTGCTCATCACGGCCGTGCTGGCCTTCGTCTACCTGCGCCCGCCGGGCCAGAAGGAACTGACCTTCGTCACGCAGGACGCCGCGCTCATCAAGCCGGGCGTGGAGGTGCGCGCCTCGGGCGTGCGCATCGGCTCGGTCTCCTCGGTCGAACTCCGCAAGGACGACGTGCAGGTGACCACACGCATCGACGATTCGGTCTTCGTCGGCGATCAGACCTCCGTCGCGGTCCGCATGCTGACCGTCGCGGGCGGCTTCTACGTGGCGGTGTCGTCGGCCGGACGGGCCGCCCTAGGCGACAAGCCGATCCCGCGGAACCGGGTGAGCCTGCCGTACAGCATCGGCGACCTCCTGCAGGACACCCCGGAGAAGCTCGAGCCCGTCGACCGCACCCAGCTCGCCTCCTCGATCAAGGCGCTGAGCACCGGGCTCGATGCGAACCCCGGCTCGGTGGACAACATCGTGGAGGGCGTGAACTCGCTCCTCGGCCAGCTGACGGAACAGCGCGACCAGATCGGCCGCATCATCAACGTCAGCACCCAGTACGCGACCGGATTCGCCGAGCAGCGCGAGACGATCATGAACATGATCCACAAGGCGTCGCTGGCGATCGTCACGCTCGATCAGACCGCCACCAACTTCGGGATCGCCTACCAGGGCCTCGCCGGGATGTTCGGGAAGATCAAGCCCTTCCTCGATCTGTACTGGAAGTACCGCGACACCCTCGGCGACGCCTTCGCGAAGATGGAGACCGCGCTGAAGACGACCAACGTGACCATCCCGGCCATGATCGGCGAACTGCAGAAGGCGATCGACACCATGCAGAAGAGCCTGGAGAAGCAGGGCAAGCCCATGCCGGCCGATACCGTGCTCGCCAGCCGCCTCTGCTTCCCGACGGCGACGGTGAGCTGCTGATGCGCACGACGAGGATCACCCTGCTCGCCGCCGCCGCGGCGCTGGTGGCACCGCTGGTGCCCGCCGGCATCGGCACGGCCGCGGCCGCCGCCAGCACCCAGTGCGCGTACCTCGCCGACGGCATCGGCCTGTACCCGGACAACGACGTGACCCAGATGGGCGTCAAGATCGGCTCCGTCCGGAAGGTGGAGCCCTCCGGCGACGGCGTGAAGGTCACCTTCGACGTCTCCGGCCGCACGCTGCCCGCCTCCGTGAAGGCGGTGACGCGCTCGACGTCGATCCTCGCGGACCGCTCCCTCGAGCTGGTCGGCAACTACTCCTCGGGAGCCACCCTCAACCCGGGCACGTGCATCACCCGCGAGAACTCGGCGACGCCGAAGTCGATCTCCGAGACCACCTCCGCCGCGACCCGCCTGGTCGACTCCGTCACCGAGGGCGGCGCCTCCGCCGACCTCGGCAGGCTCCTCACGCGCCTCGACACCGAGGTCGGTCCGTCGGTGCCGCCGCAGGCGGCGCGCTCGCTCACGAACCTCTCGACCGTACTCAGTGATCCGGCCGGCTTCCTCGGCGACGTGACCACCGTCGTCAGCAACGTCCGTCCGCTGATGCAGAGCATGGACCAGCAGTGGGGCGAGCTGCTGCTCACCCTGCAGCACGTGGGGAACGTCCTCGACCAGTACGGCAAGATCACCTTCCCGGCGGTGTCCGAGATCTTCCAGACGCTGCCCGTGTTCTTCCTCGTCGGCGACGACATGATGCGCCGCTACGGCCACATCCTGCGTCCCGGCGGCACGATGGCGGCAGACGCGGTGAAGCTGGCCGCGAGCGGCGTCAGGTCGAACGACGCGCTCGCGCGGATGCTGCCGGTCTTCGGCTCGCAGATCGCGCCGTACCTCCCGCGCGGCGACGAGGCGCCCACCGCCGTCGCGGGCGTGCCCGTCACCACCGTCGCCACCCGTGACCCGAACGCCCTGTGCGCGCAGATCAACGCGCAGGCGCCGGGCGCCTGCACGGTGGTCGCGGGCAAGGCCCAGACCGCCACCGTCGACCTCGCGCAACTGCCGTTCCAGGGAGGCCGCTGATGTCCCGCACCCGCAGTGCCGTGCGCTGGCTCCCGCGCAGGGTCTCCGCCGCGATCGTGATCGGCGCGGCCGTCGTCCTCGCCGGCTGCGGCGTGAGCCCGGCCAACATGGACATGCGCAATCCGCTCGGCGACGGCGACCAGTACGAGGTGAAGCTGCAATTCGCCGACGTGCTGAACCTGCCCATCGGCGCCCGGATCTCGCTCGGCGGCCTGACCGTCGGCCGGGTGAAGGCCGTGGCCCTCGGCGAGGACGCCGCGACGGTCACCATCCGCGTCGACAAGACCGTCTCGCTCCCCTCGGACATCCACGCGTCCGTGCTGCAGGACACCCTCCTCGGCGAGGCCTACGTCCGGCTGGAGACGGCGGAGAAGTCCACCGGCACCGCGGCACCGCTGCGCGCCGGTTCGGTCCTGCCGCTGAGCCAGACGAGCCCGCCGCGGTCGGTGGAGAGCACGCTCACCATCCTCGCCGACTACTTCGGCAGCGGATCGGTGCAGGACGTCAGCAAGACGATCACGCGGCTGAACACCGCGCTGCCCAAGGACCGCCCGCAGTTCGACCTGCTCTCCGCGCAGCTGAACCGCGATGTCACCGGCATCGGCGCCAGTACGGCGGAGGTGAACCGCCTGCTCGACTCCGCGACCGAGATGGCCGACCGGATCGCCAAGCAGGAGAAGAATTTCAAGGACACGCTCTCGCCGTACCACCTCAAGTACTGGTCGAACCAGGGCAAGCTCATGTCGAACATCGGCGTGCTGCTGCCGGCCGTCGGCGGCATGCTGCAGCAGGGTTCCTGGCTGATCCCGCTGATGAACTCGTCGTCCGACCTCTTCGAGCTGCTCACCGCCGACATGGTCTCGCTGGGCTCGGCAATCCACGGCGGCTCGATCCTGGTGAACAAGAACCTCGCCCCCTTCCTGAAGAAGCCGGTGGTGAAGATCGACTCGGTGACCAACACTGCCGGGCAGGACGTCTCCCCCGGCGCACTCAAGGTGCTGCGACTGATCGGACAGGCACGATGACCCGCTCCGGACTCGCCTCCACCCTCGGCCTCATCGCACTGGTCGTGGTGTCCATGCTGCTCCTGGGCAACCAGGGCGTGCAATGGTTCTCGCCGTCCGACGAGCGGGTCGCGTACATCCGCCTCACCGACGCCAACGGCCTGCAGGAGGGCTCACGCGTCCTCGACCGCGGCGTCGAGGTCGGCAAGGTGCGCGGGCTCACCGTCGACGCCGACCGGGTCGAGGTCGAGGTCGGTTACGCCAAGGACACCCGGATCACCCAGGGCGCCAAGGTCCGCGTGCAGAACCTCTCAGGTCTCGGCGAGACCTACCTGACCATCGCCCAGGGCGACGGTGCCGCGGTCCCCGACGGCGCCCGCCTCGAGGGCGTCGTCGACACCGCCGACTCCACCGTCGGCGCGCTGTCGAGCTCCCTGTCCCGCCTGATGAAGCAGCTCGATCCCGCGACGGTGCAGCGCCTCCTCGCCCGCGCAGACGACGCGCTGCCGGACGGCGAGCAGACGGTGCCGACCATCGACGCCGGCGCGGTGCTCACCGCCACGTCGATCCTGCGCCAGCTGCCCGACATCAGCGATCTCCTGCAGTCCTTCAATTCGATCACGCCCCGCGCCGGCGACGTCGGCGCGCTGCTGCTCAGCCTCGACCAGCCGCTGCGCACCTTCGGCAAGGGCTACGGCGAGATGGCGCCCTACTCCGTCTCGTACATCAGCAAGGGCGAATATCCGAACGTCATCAAGGACGGCATGCTGGAGCTGTTCAAGGTGATCCAGGGCTTCGAGGACGGTGCCGCGCCGAGCGTGCAGTACCTGTCCGAGCTGATGCTCCCGTCCGTCCGGGCGATCGCCGACCCGCTGTCCACCATCAACGGCGGGCAGCTGCTCGATACCGCGCTGGCCTCGGTCCGCGGCCGCTCCGGGGCCGTCACCCTGCGTCTGGCGCCGTCCGACACCCGCCCCGCGAGCCCGTCGTCGGCGAAGCCCTCCGCCAAGCCTTCCAGCGCGGCGTCGAGCTCGAAGCCCACGGCTCCGTCCAGCAGCACCGCACCGTCCAGCACCCCCGCGCAGCCCCGCTGACGCGGGCCGAAGGAGAACCGTGGCCCTCGCGATCACCGATGTCCAGACCGCCCTCGCCGAGTCGATCCGCGACTGGGCCGAGCGCGCGCACCCCGTCGACGCGGTCCGCTCCGGCGACGCCGGCGCGGTCGAAAAGGCCTGGCGCGGACTGGCGGACATCGGCGTCTTCGGCATCACGCTGAGCGAGGACCTCGGCGGGTTCGGCGGCACCGCCGACGACGCCGCGGCCGCCGTCGAGGCCGCCACCACCGTTCTCGCCCCCGGCCCCGTGGCGGGCACCGTCGCCGTGGGCGTCCTCCTGGAGCGGTACCTGGGCGGAACGGACCGGCTCGCCGCCGTACGCGCGGATCTCGCCGCCGGCGAGGCGCGGGCAGCGATCGCCGTCGACGGTGACGGCGCGCTCGCCCCGGATGCCACCCCGCAGTCGCATCTGCTGCTCGAGTCGCCGTCGGGCGCCTGGCATCTGCTCCCGCCCGGGCATCCCGGTGTCACCGTCGAACCGCTGCCCGGCCTCGACACCTCCCGGCCGCTCGCCCGGATCCACCTGGAGACCCCCGACTTCGACGCGGCGACCGAGATCCCCGGGCTGACCGGCGACGACGCCCGTGCCGCGCTCGCGACCTTCGCCGCGGCCGAGGCCGCCGGCGTCGCCGCGTGGACCCTGCGCACCGCCGCCGAGTACTCCAAGGTGCGCGTGCAGTTCGGCAAGCCGATCGGCTCCTTCCAGGCGATCAAGCAGATCGTCGCCGACATGCTGTGCCGCGCCGAGCAGTCCGCGGCGCTGGCCTGGGACGCGGCCCGGTCCGTCGGGGCCGGCGGGGAGCATCACCTGGCGGCCGCCGTCGCCGCGGCCGGTGCGCTCGACGCCGCCGTGGCGAACGCGAAGGACGCGATCCAGGTGCTGGGCGGCATCGGCTTCACCTTCGAGCACGACGCGCACCTCTACCTGCGCCGCGCCACGGCACTGCGCCTGCTGCTCGGCGACACCCCCGGATGGCGCACGCGCGCGGCTGAACTCGCACTGGCAGGGGTGCGTCGTGGGCTGGACTACGAGGTCGAGGGCGATCACAGCGCCGCGGCCGCGGAGGCCGAGCGGATCGCCGGGATGCAGGCCGACGAGCAGCGGCGGGCGCTCGCGGACTCCGGTCTCCTGGTGCCGCACTGGGATCCGCCGTACGGGCGGGGCGCGGGCCCCGCGGAGCAGCTGGTGCTCGACGGTGCGCTGGAGGCCGCGGGAGTCGAGCGGCCGACGCTCGTGATCGGCGCGTGGGCCGCCCCCACGATCCTGGAGCACGGCACGCCGGAGCAGGCCGAGCGCTTCGTGTGGCCCACCCTGCTCGGCGAGATCCGCTGGTGCCAGCTGTTCAGCGAACCCGAGGCCGGGTCCGATCTCGCGTCGCTGCGTACGAAGGCGACGCGCGTCGAGGGCGGATGGTCGCTCACCGGCCAGAAGGTGTGGACCTCGCTCGCGCACGAGGCGGACTGGGCCATCTGCCTGGCGCGCACCGACGCGGACGCGCCGAAGCACAAGGGCATCACGTACTTCCTCGTCGACATGCTCTCCGACGGCATCGACGTGCGCCCGCTCCGCGAGATCACCGGCGACGTCCGGTTCAACGAGGTCTTCCTCGAGGACGTCTTCGTCCCCGACGACTGCGTCGTGGGCGCGGTGAACGGCGGCTGGCGCTTGGCCCGCACCACCCTCGCCAACGAGCGGGTGGCGATGAGCGGCTCCGGTCTCGGCGCGCGACTGGAGTCCCTGCTCGCCGACCCCGGCCCGGAACCCGATCTGGCGGAACTCGGCGGTCTCGTCGCTGAGGCGGCCTCCTGCACCCTCCTCGACCTGCGCGCCGTCATCGCGAGTGTCGGCGGGCAGGACCCGGGTGCGGCGTCCAGCGTGCGCAAGCTGGTCGGCGTGCAGCACCGGCAGGCCGTCGCGGAGGCGTGCCTGCGGCGCCTCGGGCCCGACGGTGCCGTCGCCGGCCCGGAGGACCCGGCCGATGCGCGGTACGAGTTCCTGCTCACCCGGTGCCTGTCCATCGCGGGCGGGACCTCGCAGATCCTGCGGAACGTCGCCGCGGAGCAGCTTCTCGGCCTCCCCCGGTCCTGAGCCGTTCCCTACCGCAGGACTGAAACCTGTTCTAGTATTCGAGCATGGACGATTCCGCTGTCTCCGCCGCCGCCGACGCGCTGCTCGGCGCTTACGCCGCGTGCGCGCCGATCGACCCGATCATCGGCATGTTCCCCGACGCCACGATCACCGACGCCTACCGGATCCAGCAGGAGCAGGTGCGCCGCTGGGAGGCCTCGGGTGACGCCGTGAAGGGCCACAAGGTCGGGCTCGCCTCGCTCGCGATGCAGCGGCAGATGAACGTCTACGAGCCCGATTTCGGGCACCTCACCGCGTCCATGTTCCATCTGGAGCAGATGCCGATCGACACCTCGTCCTGGATGCAGCCGCGCATCGAACCGGAGATCGCGTTCGTCCTCGGCCGCGAGCTCCGCGGCCCGGGCGTCACCGTGGCCGATGCCATCCGCGCCGTCGACTTCGTGGTCCCCGCACTGGAGGTGGTGGACTCGCGGATCAAGGACTGGAACATCTCGATCGTCGACACGGTCGCCGACAACGCCTCGTCGGGCGGGGTGATCCTGGGCAGCCGGCCCACCCGCCTCGCCGACGTCGACCTGCGCACCGTCGGCTGCACCTTCCGGATCAGCGGCGAACAGGTGGGCACGGGCGCGGGCGGCGCGGTGCTCGGCTCGCCGATCAACGCGCTGGTCTGGCTCGCGAACACCGTCGGCCCGCTCGGCACCACGCTCGAGCCCGGCCACGTCGTGCTGCCCGGCTCCATGACGCGCGCCGAGCCGGTGCGCGCCGGAGACATCGTCGTCGCCGACATGGGCCCCCTGGGCTCCGTGACGGCCGTCCTCGCCCCCTGACCGACCCCGAACGGAGAACACCATGAAGATCATCATCGGCGACGCCTGCACCGGCTTCGGTGTCTGCGAGGGCATCCGCCCCGACGTCTTCGAGGTCAACGACGAGGGCTTCGCCGAGGCCACCGACGAGGGCCTCACCGACGCCGACCGCGAGGACATCGAGTACGCGGCGTCCCAATGCCCCACGCAGGCCATCCGCATCGAGAACTGACGCCACGCCCGACGGTGCCGCCCGGGCACCGTCGGACCGCCCGTCAGACCTTCTGCGCTGCGGACATCTCCACGGCGATGGCGATGATCATGTCCTCCTGGCCGCCCACGTAGCCGCGGCGGCCGCACTCATAGAGGATCTCGTACGCCGGGACGCCGTAGCGCTCGGCCGCGCGCTCCGCGTGCAGTAGGAAGCTGGAGTACACGCCCGCGTAGCCCTGCACGATGGAGCTGCGATCCATCACCGGCAGCCGGGTGATGTACGGCTTCACCACGTCCTCCGCGGCGGCCATCAGCGCGTCCTTGTCGGTGCCCGTGCGGATGCCGAGGCGTTCGAAGGTGGCGGAGAGGATCTCCGTCGGCGAATTGCCCGCGCCCGCACCGAGCGCGAGCAGGGAACCGTCGATCTGCTTCGCCCCGGCACGGTAGGCGAGCACCGAGTTCGCCACGCCGAAGCTCAGGTTCTGGTGGCCGTGGTAGCCCACCTGCGCGTCCTCGCCGAGCTCTGCGACGAGCGCGGCGACGCGATCGCCCGCGTCCTCGAGGATGAGGGCGCCGGCCGAATCGACGACGTAGACGCACTGGCAGCCGGCATCGGCCATGATCCGCGCCTGCTTCGCCAGCGCCTCGGGCGTGGACATGTGCGAGAGCATCAGGAAGCCGACGGTCTCCAGGCCCAGATCCCGTGCGGCACCGAAGTGCTGGATGGAGACGTCGGCCTCGGTGCAGTGGGTCGCGATGCGCAGCGCACCCGCGCCGAGGTCGGCCGCGACGCGGATGTCCTCGACGGTGCCGAGGCCGGGGAGCATGAGCACGGCGATCTTCGCCTGCTGCGCCTCGTCGACCGCTGCGGCGATGAGCTTGCGCTCGTCGACCAGGGAGAAGCCGTAGTTGAAGGTGCTGCCACCGAGGCCGTCGCCGTGGGTCACCTCGATGAGCGAGACGCCCGCGTCGTCGAGCGCGCGCACCGTGTCGCGCACGTTCTGCTCGGCGAACTGGTGGGCCATGGCGTGGCTGCCGTCGCGCAGCGACGTGTCGACGATGCGCACGTCCCGGTTCGGGTCGCTCCAGAGGTCGCCGTTGATGCCGGTCATGCGTTCGCTCCTGTCAGGATCCGCTGCGCGAGCAGCTCGCCCGCGCGCGCGGCGGCGGCGGTCATGATGTCGAGATTGCCCGCGTACGTGGGCAGGTAGTCGCCGTTGCCCGCGACCTCGAGGAAGACCGCGACGCGCGCCTTGCCCTCCCACCCGGGCCGGGGCTCGTCGTACTGCGGCGGCGCCTTGAGCGTGTAGCCCGGCACGTAGACCTGCACGTCGGCCACCATCTTCTCGATCGAGGCGGTGATGGCCTCACGGTCGGCATCGGGGTCGATGGCGCAGAACACGGTGTCGCGCATGATCATCGGCGGCTCGACCGGATTGATGATGATGATCGCCTTGCCCTTGGACGCGCCGCCGACCTCCTCGATGGCGCGGGCGGTGGTCTCGGTGAACTCGTCGATGTTGGCGCGCGTGCCGGGACCCGCGGAGCGCGACGACACCGATGCCACGATCTCCGCGTAGCTCACCGGGGTGACACGGCTGACGGCGTGCACGATCGGGATCGTCGCCTGCCCGCCGCACGTGATCATGTTGACGTTGGGCGCGTCCAGTTGGGCCTCGAGGTTCACGACCGGGCAGGCCAGCGGCCCGACGGCCGCGGGCGTCAGGTCGACGGCGACGATGCCCGCCTCCGCGTACCGGGGCGCGTTGGCGCGGTGCGCCTTCGCCGCGGTCGCCTCGAAGACCAGCTGCGGCGGCTCCGGTCGCGCGAGCAGCCAGTCCACCCCCTCGGCCGAGGTCTCCAGCCCGAGCTCGGCGGCCCGCTTGAGGCCGTCCGATTCCGGGTCGACGCCCACCATGTAGCGCACGTCGACGTGCTCGCTCCGTCGCAGTTTGGCCAGCAGGTCCGTACCGATGTTCCCAGGGCCGACGATGGCCGCGGTTACTTTCTCCGTCATGCCGCCATCGTCGGCCGCGCTGTGTGGCCCCGTCCACGCTCGCGTTCCGCTGAGCGGGACACCACCTTCGACGGCCGGCCCCATTGACGTTTGGATCCAATAGTCTTACATTCGAGACGTTCGATCTATTTTGTCTCGTTCAGGAGCATCCCATGCCCGCAGCCGCCTTCGCTCCCCGCTCCGCCGACACCTGGGCGGACCCGTTCCCCCTGTACCGCGACCTGCGCGCCACGGGTGCGGTGCACCGGGCCGACCCGCTCGACGGGGAGGATCTCGAGTACTACGTCCTGCCCCGGCACGCCGACGTGTGGCGCGCACTCCGCGAGCCCGGCGATTTCTCGTCGGCACAGGGCCTGACGTTGCACTACGGCGAGCTCGAGAAGATCGGCCTGCAGGAGAACCCGCCGATGGTGATGCAGGATCCGCCGGTGCACACCGCGTTCCGACGCCTCGTCGCGCGCGGTTTCACGCCGCGGCAGGTCGCCGCGATCGAGCCTGACGTCCGCGCCTTCGTCGTGGATCGGATCGAGCGCCTGCGGGCGCAGGGCGGCGGCGACGTCGTGCACGAGCTGTTCAAGCCGCTCCCGTCCATGGTCGTCGCGCACTACCTCGGTGTCCCCGCCGCGGACCGCGGGCGCTTCGACGGCTGGACCGAGAGCATCGTCGCCGCGAACTCCGGAGGTGGCGACCTCGCCTCGGCCGTCTCCTCCGCCGCCGACGCGGTCGGCGAGCTGATGGCCTACTTCGCGGCGCTCATCGAGCGGCGGCGCACCGAGCCCGAGGACGACGTCGTCTCGCACCTGGTCGCGGCCGGCGTCGGCGCCGACGGCGACCCGGCGGGCGTGGTCTCGATCCTCGGCTTCACCTTCACGATGGTGGCCGGCGGCAACGACACCACCACGGGCCTGCTCGGCGGAGCCGTCCAGCTCTTGCAGCGCAATCCGGATCAGCGGCGCCTCCTGGCGGGGGATCCCGCGCTGATCCCCGCCGCGGTCGAGGAGTTCCTGCGGCTCACCTCGCCGGTGCAGGGGCTCGGTCGCACGACCACCCGGCCGGTGGACGTCGACGGCACGACGATCCCCGCCGACCGGCGGGTGCTGCTGCTCTACGGCGCCGCCAACCGCGACGAGCGGGTCTTCGGCGAGAACGCCGACGAACTCGACGTCCGGCGGAATCCGCGCAACATCCTCACCTTCGCGCAGGGTCCGCACCACTGTCTGGGGGCCGCGGCCGCGCGCATGCAGTCACGGGTCGCCCTCGAGGAGCTGCTGACCCGCATCCCGGAGTTCGCGGTCGACCTCGACGGGGTCCGCTGGGCGCCCGGCGCCTACGTGCGCCGCCCGACGACGGTGCCGATCTCCGTAGGATGACCGCCATGACCTCCGCCACGCCGAACAGCTGGGCCGCGGCCGCCCGGTCCGGCGCGGCGGAGCGCATCCTCGACGCGGCGGCCGGCCTGTTCGCCGAGCACGGTGTCGCCGCGGTGGGCATGGATGACATCGCGCGGGCCGCGGGCTGCTCCCGCGCCACGCTCTACCGGTACTTCGCGAACCGCGAGCTGCTGCGGTCCGCGTACGTGCTGCGCGAGATGTCCAGGGCCCTCGACCACCTCGCTTCGACGGAGTCGCCGCGAGGATCCGCCCCGGAGCGCCTCGTCGCCGTGATCGAGTCGGCGGTGGCCTACGTGCGGGACCGTCCCGAGCTGCTCGCCTGGTTCGCCTCGGAGGACTTCGCGGTGGGCCCGGTCCTCGCCGAGAACGCCGGGGCGCTCGCCGCGGCGGCGGCGCGCTCGCGCGTCGCCACGGACCTCCCCGAGCTCGCCGACCCGCAGGTCTTCGACTGGGTCGTCCGCGTCATCGTCGGCCTCCTCGCGCACCCCGGCGCCAGCGCCGCGTACGAGCACGAGCTCCTCGTCCGGTTCGTCGGGCCGATCGTCGATCGCGGATAGCCCTCCCGGCCGCGGAGCCGGGCTGGCACACTGGGCGCATGTGTCCCGCTGAGCGGAACGACGGCGCCACCGTCGACCGGATCTCCGCGCTGCTCTCGGCCTACCGGCCCGGGGACGGCGGGCTCGGCGTGTCCGAGCTGGCGCGGCGCACCGCGCTCCCCAAATCGACGGTGCACCGCCTCGCCGGACATCTCGTGGCCGCCGGCCTGCTCGAGCGGTCCGGGACCGACCTGCGACTGGGGTTGCGGCTGTTCGAGATCGGCCAGCTCGCCACGGGGCACCGCGATCTCGTCGACGCGGCGCGGCCGGTGCTCGCCGACCTGCGGTCCGCCACCCGCAACACCGTCCACCTCGCGCGACTCGAGGGCACCGAGGTGGTCTACTTCGAGGTCCTGCCCGGCCCGGATGCGCCGGACCTGCCGTCTCGAGTCGGAGGCCGGATGCCGGCGCACGCCACCGGCGTGGGCAAGGCCATCCTCGCGTTCTCCGACGATGCCGTCGTCGACGGCGTCATCGCCACGGGCCTGCCACGGCTGAGCACCCGCACCATCACCTCCCCCGCGATCCTGCGCCGCCAACTGCAGCGGGTGCGCGACGAGGGCGTGGCCTACGAGCGGGAGGAGTCCGGCAACGGCACCGTCTGCGTGGCCTGCCCCATCCTCGACTCCGACGGTGCCCCCGTCGCCGCGATCTCCGTGGCGGGCTGGAGCAATCGCATGCGCCCGGAGCGCGTCGGTCCCGCCGTCCGCGCCGCCGCCCTCATCCTCTCCCGAGTCTCCACCACCTCCGCAAGATCCGTCGACTCTCCTCACCCCCACAGCGAACATAGTTTGAACCGTCAAATTCCGTCGAAACAGTCTACCCCCGGCCGCCGATAGAGTATCTTTTTCTCCGCATTGAGACAGAGGGGGAAACAACATGGATTCCGATGCACTTCAGGTATTGGACACTCGCGACGACCTAGCGCAATTCACACCCAACCACCTAATCTTGTTCGCACTCGAGCTGCGATTCCAGATTCAGGATATCGTCGCTGTCGCAGCCACCTCCATTACAGACGGGAGCAAGGACCGCAAGTGCGACGTAGTCTATGTGGACTCAGCATCCCGCACGGCAATAATCGGACAATCATATATTGCTTCGAATACGCAAAAACAATACCCACCCTCCAACAAGGCTGCGGACCTCAACTCGGCAGCCTCCTGGATTCTGGGAAATGAGCGTCCTGACGACCTTGGAACCAGCCTTCGTGCCGCAGCGGAGGAATTGCATTCGGCCATCCTCGAAGAGGAAGTAGATTCAATCGAGCTCTGGTACTGCCACAATTTGACTGAATCAAAGAATGCCCAGGATGAGCTCGAACGAGCGACAGCGACAGCAAAGGCCCTGGTGGCGTCGAATCGTGCGATCGACATTCGATCTGTAGAGATCGGGAGAGCGACACTCGACGAGTGGTACTCCAGCACAAGAACTCCGATACTTGTGACTGATGAGATCGAAGTTCCTACACCAAGTTGGTTCGAAGAATCCGGCGAAGACTGGTCGGCTTTGTGCACATCGGTTCCCGCAAGCTGGCTTCATGAAATGTACGAGACATACGGCGATAGACTCTTCTCTGCGAACGTTCGAGGCTACATGCCTCGCCGTAAGTCCTCTCAGAACATCAACTACGGGATTGAAAGCACTGCCCGCGCGGAGCCGGGTCGATTCTGGGCATTCAACAACGGGGTTACGGCGCTTGTACATCGCTTCGATGCAAAAAAGCGTTCAAAAAAGGTGCGTCTGTCGGGAATAGCCATCGTCAATGGCGCCCAGACCACAGGCTCTCTCGGCCGCGTCCCACGTGACGAACTAGCCAACGCGCGGGTAATGATACGATTCGTCCAGGCGTCGGACAACGATCTCATTGAGCATATTATTCGCTACAACAACAGTCAGAATCAGATCAAACCTTCAGACTTTCGGAGCGGCGATCGCACGCAGAAGAGACTTCGAGAAGAATTTCAACATATCCCCGACGTTACCTACTTCGGTGCACGTCGAGGAGGAGAAGGAGATCGTGCGCGGCGGCCGTCCAACTTGATCCCATCCGACACTGCCGCTCAATCACTAGCAGCGTTTCACCAGAATCCCACCGTGGCGTACCACGCTCTGAGCGACATCTGGGAAAAGAATGACATATACGATCAATTCTTCTCAGATCACACTAGCGCCAGCCACATCGTGTTCTGCTATTCACTCCTAAGAGCAGCTACTCAAGCGAAAGCCAATCTCACCTCCAAGGATGAAGCCGACCTAACCCAGGACGACAGAGAGGCGCTCGATTTTCTTCGCAAGCGCGGATCGATCTACCTACTTGTCGCGGCGATTGCAAACGGTCTCGAGATCTACCTAGATAAGGCCGTGCCCGATTCGTTCGCTGCTAGTTTTGGAAAACGGACAACCCCTCTCAAGGCAGTGGAGAACTGGGCACCACTCGTGGATTCTCTTCTTCCGATCGCTTCATCTATCTTGGATCCCATATTCAATGAAGGCGGCATCCGACGACGCGACACAGTCACTGAATACATCTCCACGTTCAGGAACATCGTAAAGTCCACAAGACGCGGGAACGCTGAAACCTTCAGCGAGTTCGCTGAAACCGTGGAGATCTGAATTCTCGATCACCCGAACAAGGCGGTCACCGCCGGCTCCGGACCGGCGAAGTCGACGACGGCGAGGCCGCGGCGGTCACCGTCGTACACCGTGGCGGTGACGGTCCGGCCCGAGGCGAGGACCTTGCCCACCTGCAGCCCGCGCAGGTGCAGGAGGTCCGCGGCCCGGCGCCGGCCCGTGCCGCCGACGCCGCGGACCCCGCCGAGGAAGCCGAGCGCGGCGCGGGCACCGAGGGTGCGGAAGAGCCGGGGCCCGAGGAGCGCGCCCGCTGCGAGCCCGCGGGGGCCGGAGAGCAGGAGCGCCGCGATCATGCCTCGCAGCTCCCAGTGCGCGTACAGCCCGGTGATGGCGGCGCCGCCGGGACCGTCGGTCACGTTGTAGCGCAAGTGCATCGGGATGTGCAGCGTGACGCCCGTGCTCATCGTCGTGTGCACGGTCAGGTCGCGGATCATGAGGCCTGTCCCCTCACCCGGGAATATCAGGTCGTGCTCGACGTCGAAGACGATCCGGTTGGGCGCGATGAACATGTCGTAGAACCGCGCGATCGCGGCCGGGTTCGTCTGCGGCGGCGGACCCACCGGGTCGTGGACGGCGCCGCCGGGTGCGAACAGCGCGATCCAGGCGTCCTTGTCGTGCGCGGCGACCGCGGCGGGGGACGCCTCCACCACCCGCCGGATCGCTTCCGTGCCGGGCATCTACAGCTTCAGCGCGTGCGTCGCGGTGGCGCCGCCGTCGGCGACGAACTCGGCGCCGGTGCTGTAGCTCGCCTCGTCGGAGGCGACGAAGAGCACCATCGCGGCGATCTCGTCGGCGCTGCCCTGCCGCCCGATCGGCAGGCGCTGCTTGAGCCAGTCCGTGGGCGGCTCGTTGCCGCCCAGCGCGTCCGCCACCATCGCGGTGTCGATCATGCCCGGGTGCACCGAATTGACGCGGATGCCGTACTGCCCCAGCTCCATCGCGGCGGACTTGGTCATGCCGCGGATCGCGAACTTGCTGGCGGTGTACGCGGTCAGGTAGGGCATCCCGCCCAGGCCCTCGACCGACGAGGTGTTGACGATCGACCCGCCGCCCGCGGCCTTCATCGGCTCGACGGCGGCGCGCATGCCGAGGAAGCAGCCGAACTGGTTGATCCGGATCACGCGCTCGTAATCGGCGAGGGAGGTCTGCTCGAGCGCCGAGAAGAAGAGCACGCCAGCGTTGTTGACCAGCACGTCGAGCCCGCCGAAGCGCTCCTGCACCTCGGCGACCGCGGCGGCCCAATCGTCCTCGCTGGTCACGTCGAGGTGCCGGTACACCGCGGCGTCTCCGAGTTCGGCCGCGAGCGCCTCGCCCTGCTCGTCCAGCACGTCGCCGAGCAGCACCTGCGCGCCCTCCGCGACGAACCGTCGCGCGACGGCGGCGCCCTGTCCGCGCGCGGCGCCCGTGACGAGCGCCCGCTTCCCACTGAGTCTTCCGGTCGTGCTCGTCATGATCAGCCCTCCAGCTGTGCTGCGACGAACATGCGGTCGTCGCGGTCCGCGAAGTAGTCGCCGACGGCGGCGGCGAGTCCGGCGTCGTCCCATTGGCCGCCCTCGGCGTCGAACCGGGCCTCCAGGCTCGGCGGTGCCATCAGCGCGACCATGCCGCCGTGCACGACGAAGACCTGCCCGTTGACCTTCGCGGCCTCCGGCCCGGCGAGGAAGCGCACGAAGCGCGCGACGTGGTCGACGGACAGCGGGTCGACGGCACCGTCGGGGGCGTCACCGAAGACGCCCTCCGTCATGGCGGTCCGGGCGCGGGGGCAGATCGCGTTGGCGCGGACGCCGTAGCGGCCGAGGCCCCGCGCTGTGGCGATGGTCAGCGCCGCGATGCCCGCCTTGGCCGCGGCGTAGTTGGGCTGCCCGACGGAGCCGAACAAGAACGCCTCCGAGGAGGTGTTGATCACGCGACCGTAGACCTCGCCTCCCGACGCCTTCGCCGCGTCGCGCCAGTACGCCGACGCGTTGCGGGAGAGCAGGAAGTGCCCGCGCAGGTGCACGCGGACCACCGCGTCGAACTCGTCGTCGGTCATCGAGAAGATCATCTTGTCCCGGCAGAAGCCGGCGTTGTTGACCACGATGTGCAGGCCGCCCAGACCCTCGGCGGCGGCCATGAGGGAGTCGGCCGTCTCCCGGTCGCCCGAGTCACCGAGGACGAGTTCGGCGCGCCCACCGTCGGCCCGGATCTGCGCGACGACCTCCTCTGCCGCGGGCGAGACGTCGCCCACCACGACGGCGGCGCCGCCGCGGGCGAGCGCCAGCGCCTCGGCCCGGCCGAGGCCGGCCCCCGCACCGGTCACGATCGCCACCTTGCCGTCCAGGTTCGCGACCTCTGCCTGCGTCATGTGCCACCCTCCGATGTAGGAACCTGTTCCACTGGGGAGCGCACGCTCCCCCTCCAGAGGAAAATACTGCGGAGAGCCCGGTTTCGTTCCGCTTTTCTAGAACTTGTTCTACAGTGGCGCCATGCGGATCGACTATGCGCCGGAACAGCAGGAGCTGCGGGCCGAGCTGCGCGCGTACTTCGCCCAGCTGATGACGTCCGAGCGCCGCGAGGCCCTGCTCGGGCCGGGCGGCGAGTACGGCGACGGGGAGGTGTACAAGGAGATCACCCGCACCCTCGGCAAGGACGGCTGGCTCGCCATCGGCTGGCCCGAGGAGTTCGGCGGCCAGGCCCGGCCCATGCTGGACCAGCTGATCTTCACCGACGAGGCCGCCGTCGCGGGCGTACCCGTCCCGTTCCTCACCGTGAACACCGTGGGGCCCGCCATCATGGCCGGTGGCACCGCGGAGCAGAAGGCCGAGCTCCTGCCCGGCATCGCCGCCGGCGAGACCCACTTCTCCATCGGCTACTCCGAGCCGGAGGCGGGCACCGACCTCGCCTCCCTGCGCACGCGCGCGGTCCGCGACGGCGACGACTACGTCATCAACGGCCAGAAGATGTGGACCTCGCTCATCGAGTACGCGGACTACATCTGGCTCGCCGCACGGACCGACCCCGAGGCGCAGCGTCACCGCGGCGTCTCGATCCTCGTGGTGCCCACCGAGGCCGAGGGCTTCTCCTGGACCAAGGTGCACACCGTCGCCGGGCCGGGCACCTCCGCCACCTACTACCAGGACGTCCGGGTACCGGTGACCTCGGTCGTCGGCGAGCTGCACGGCGGCTGGAAGCTCATCACCAACCAGCTCAACCACGAGCGCGTGGCCCTCACCTCCGCGGCGCCCCTGCTCGACTCGGAACGGCAGGTGCGGCACTGGGCGCAGAACACCAGGCTGGCCGACGGCTCGCGCGTGATCGACGCCGAGTGGGTGCAGACCCACCTCGCCCGCGTGTACGCCCACGCCCAGTACCTCAAGCTGCGGAACTGGAAGATCGCCTGGGCCGCCGACCACAGCGAGCTCGGTCCCGCCGACGCCTCCGCCACCAAGGTCTTCGGCACCGAGTACGCCACCGAGGGCTACCGCCTCCTGATGGAGGTGCTGGGCAGCGCGGGCATCGTCCGCGCGAAGTCGCCGGGCACGCTGCTGCGGGGACGGATCGAACGGCTGCACCGCAGCTCGCTGATCCTCACCTTCGGCGGCGGCACCAACGAGATCCAGCGCGACCTGATCGCGGGTGCGGGACTGCACCTGCCCGTGAGCCGCTGAGGCGAAGGAGGACCCATGGACTTCACTGTTCCCGAGGCACAGACCGACCTCGCCGCGCTCACGCGACGGATCACCGAGGACTGGTTCGAGAAGAACCCGAAGCCCGGCGATGCGGGCTTCTCCCGCGAGCTGTGGGCCGTGCTGGCCCGGTCCGGCGTTCTCGACGCGGCGCTGCCCGCGTCGGTCGGCGGCGGAGGTCTCGGCGTCACCGCGCACGCCGCGGTGCTCGCGGAACTCGGTCGCACGGTCGCCCCCGCGCCGTACCTGGACACCGTCCTCGTCGGCGCCGAGACCCTCGCCGAGTACGGCACGCCCGAGCAGATCGAGAAGTGGCTCGTCCCCGTGCTGCGGGGCGAGGACACCGTCGCCGTCGTCTTCGGCGACGAGCACACCGGCTTCACGGCGACGGTCTCGCCCGACGGGTGGCGGCTCAACGGCGCCCAGACCGCGGTCTCGTCCGCGGCCTTCGCCGACACCTTGCTGATCGAGGCGATCACCACCGAGGGCCCCGCGCTCTTCCTGCTGCCCCGGGAAGCCAAGGGCATCAGCATCACCCGGCAGCACGTGGTGAACGGGTCCGACGCCGCGCTCGTGGAGGCCGCCGCGGTGACGCTCCCGCGCGAGGCCAGGCTCGTCGGCGACGGCGCCCCCGCCCGGGCCCGCCGGCTCGCGACCATCGGCTGGTGCGCCCTGCAGGCGGGAATCACCGAGCGGGCGCTCGAACTGACCGCCGACTACGCCCGGACCCGCGAGCAGTTCGGCAAGCAGATCGGCAGCTTCCAGGCGGTGCGGCAGCGTCTGGCGGACGCCTACATCGACGTCGAGGCCGTCCGCCTCACCGTGCTCGAAGCGGCCTGGCGCGAGTCCGAGGGGCTCGACGCGACCGCCGAGATCGCCACCGCCAAGTTCTGGGCCGCCGAGGCCGGACATCGGGTGGCGCACACCACTGTCCACGTGCACGGCGGCGTCGGCATCGACACCGATCACCCCACCCATCGCTATTTCGTGGCGGCCAAGCGCGCGGAGTTCGCGCTCGGCGGCGCGACGGCCCATCTCCGCGCCCTGGGCGCAATCCTCGCCGGAAGGAACCCCGCATGATCCGCAAGCCGTACAAGACCACGACCACCGCGCTCGCGCCGAACGAGGCCGTCGACTACATCGTCATCGGTTCCGGCAGCGCCGGTTCGGTGATGGCCGGACGGCTGGCCGACACCGGTGCGACCGTCGCGCTGCTCGAAGCCGGCCGCAACGACAACACCCGGCTCGCCCAGGTACCGGGGATGATCTCGATGGTCCACACGGTGCCGCAGCTCAAGGCCCGGGTCGCGTGGAAGCAGTACTCGGTCCCGCAGAAGTTCGCCAACGATCGCCGGATCCCTATGACGCGCGGCAAGATCCTCGGCGGCTCGAGTTCGATCAACGGCATGCTCTTCGTGCGCGGCAACCGCGCGAACTACGACTCGTGGGCCGCCGAGGGCGCCACCGGCTGGGACTACGAGGGCGTGCTGCCCGCGTTCAAACGGCTCGAGAACTGGGAGGACGGCGCGACCGACCTCCGCGGCACCGGCGGCCCCATCGAGGTCACGCGCCAGCAGCACCTCACGGCGGCCACCCGGTCGTACATGCAGGCCCTCTCCTCCGCACTGGACACACCGGTCATCGAGGACTACAACGGCCCCTCCCAGGAGGGCGTCAGCGTCTTCCAACAGAGCGCCTCGGGCGGAACGCGGTTCAGCTCCGCGCACGGCTACCTCCGCGGCGCGCGACCGAACCTGCGCGTGCACGTGAACGCACACGTCAAGCGTGTCGTCATCGAGAACGGGCGGGCCACCGGCGTCGAGGTGCTCGACGGGAAGTCGGTCACCACCATCCGCGCGAATCGCGAGGTCATCGTCTCCGGCGGCGTGATCGGCACCCCCCAGATCCTCATGCTCTCCGGCATCGGGCCGGGCGCGCACCTGCGGGAGAAGGGGATCGACGTCCACGCGGACCTCCCCGTGGGGCAGAACCTGCACGATCACCTCTTCGTCCCACTGACCTTCCTGATGAAGGACGCGGTGCACAAGGGCACTCCCGCCTACTTCGCGAAGGGCCTGGCGCAGGAGTGGCGCAGCCCCGGTGAGAGCTTCATGGCGAACACGGTTTTCGACGCCGCCGCCTTCGTGCGCACGTCGTACGCGAAGGACATCCCCGACCTGCAGATCCACTGCCTGCCGTGGAACTACCCGACGCCCAATCAGGACGCCGACAAGCTGCACATGGTGGATCCCCGTCCGGGCCTGACGATCCTGCCCACGCTGATCTACCCGCAGAGCCGCGGCGAGCTGCGCCTCAATTCGGCTGATCCGTTGGAGCAGCCCCTGATCGACCCCGGCTACCTCTCCGATCCGCAGGACACCGAGGTGCTGATGGAGGGCATCGGCATGATCCGCGAGGTCATGCGCCACCCGTCTGTCGCGCCGATGGTCAGCGAGGAGTTCACCCCCGGCGCCGCCTACACGGACGACGCCGCGCTGCGCCGCGAGCTCCCGAACCGCGTGCACTCGGTGTACCACCCGGTGGGCACCTGCCGGATGGGCACCGACGAGCGCGCCGTCGTCGACCCCGAGCTCAAGGTCATCGGCGTCGAGGGGCTGCGCGTCGCGGACGCGTCCATCATGCCGTCGATCACGGGCGGCAACACGAACGCGCCGTCGTACATGATCGGCGAGATGTGCGCGCGGTTCCTCGGCGCCTGACATGACGGCTGCGCTCCCGACGGTCGCCGACCTGCTCCGTGCCCGCGCCGACGATCCCGGCGCGGGCCTGCGGGCGGGCGACCGCACGTGGAGCTGGTCGGAGCACGTCGCGGCGTCGGCGGTCCGCGCCGCCGCCCTGCGGGAGCTGCTGCCGGACAGCGCGCCACCGCACATCGGGGTGCTCGCCGACAACGTCCCCGAGTTCTCGCTGCTGCTCGGCGCCGCGGCCCTGTCGGGCGCGGTCGTGGTGGGGCTCAACCCGACCCGGCGGGGCGACGCCCTCGCCCGGGACGTCGCGCTCGCCGACTGCGGCGTCGTCCTCACACAGGGCCGGCACGCCGCCCTCCTCGACGACCTCGACCTGGGCGTCCCGATCATCGATCTCGATGGTCCGAGGTGGGCCGCGCTCCTCGACGCACACGCGGGCGCCCCGCTGCCGAGTGCCGCAGTGACCTCCGACAGCCTGCTCGCACTCGTCTTCACCTCCGGCACCAGCGGCGAGCCGAAGGCGGTGCAGGCCACCCACGGCAAGTTCACCGGCGCGGGCATCATGCTGGCCCGGCGATTCGGGCTGGGCGGCGACGACACCGCCTACGTCGCGATGCCCCTCTTCCACTCCAACGCCCTGCTCGCGGGCTGGGCGGTCGCCGTGGCCGTCGGCGCGACCATCGCCCTGGCCGAGCGCTTCTCGGCGTCGGGCTTCCTCGCCGACGTGCGCCGGTACGGCGCCACCTACGCGAACTACGTCGGCACACCGCTCTCCTACATCCTCGCCACCGCGGAGCGCCCCGACGACGCGGACAATCCGCTGCGCGTCCTGTACGGCAACGAGGGGCGCGCCGAGGACGTCGCCGCCTTCGCACGGCGCTTCGACTGCCACGTCCAGGACGGCTACGGCTCGTCGGAGAACGGCGTCGCGATCGCCCGCACCCCGGACACCCCGGCCGACGCGCTCGGCCCGCTGCCCGATGGGGTCGCCGTGTGGAAGCCCGGCACCTCGATCGAGTGCCCGCGTGCCGAGACCGCCCCGGACGGGACGCTCCGCAACGCCGACGAAGCGATCGGCGAGCTCGTGAACACCGCCGGCACCGACGGCTTCTCGGGCTACTACAACGATCCCGCCGCGGACGCCGCGCGCTCGGACGGCGGCGTCTACCGCACGGGCGATCTCGCGTACGTCGACGAGGCGGGCTACGTCCACTTCGCCGGCCGTACCGGCGACTGGATGCGGGTGGGCGGAGAGAACCTGGGCGTCGCCCCCATCGAGCGCGCGCTCCTGCGCCACCCCGCGGTCGCGGAGGCGGCGGTCTACGGACTACCGGACCGGGTCGGCGACCAGGTGGCGGCGGCCCTCGTGCTCATCCCCGGCGCGGAGCTGGCCCCGGCGGACTTCGCCGCGTTCCTCCGCGCGCAGCCGGACCTGGGCCCGCGACAGTACCCCCGCCGCTGGCGGGTCGTGGACGAACTGCCGCGCACCCCGTCGTTCAAGGTGCTCCGGCGCGCCCTCGTCGCGGACGGGATCGACGCCACCGCACCGCTACCCGGGCAGTAGCGCCCGCACCGCGTCGATCGTGTCCGCCTCGGCGGCGGTCTTGTCCGGGCGGTAGCGCAGCACCCGGGCGAAGCGCAGCGCGACCCCGCCCGGGTAACGGCGCGAGACCTGCACCCCGTCCAGCTCGATCTCGACGACGATCTCGGGCCGCAGGTAGACGGTGTGCTCGTCACGAGCGCGCTCGTGCAGCGGGAACTCCTCGGTCTGCCAGCGCAGCAGCGCGTCGGTGAGCCCCTTGAAGGTCTTGCCCACCATCACCGGATCGTCGCCGTCCGGGTCGCGAGCACCCAGGTGCAGGTTCGAGAGCATCCCCGTGCGGCGACCGTAGCCCCACTCCGCCCCCAGCACCACCAGGTCCAGCGTGTGCGTCTGCTTGACCTTCTGCCACGCACGGCCCCGGCGCCCCGCCGCGTAGGGCGAGGCGAGCGCCTTGATCATCACGCCCTCGTGACCCGCGGCGAGCGCCGCCGCGTAGTGGGCCGCGGCCTCGGCCGGGGTGGGCCGGGCCAGCGCGGGGATGCGCAGCTCCCCCGCCACCGCCTGCAGCGCGTCGAGCCGGACGGACAGCGGCTCGTCCAGCAGATCGCGGCCGTCGAGGTGCAGGCAGTCGAAGAAGTACGGGCGCAGCACCGTCTCACTGGACTCGCTCGATCCGAACCGGCTCATCGTCTCCTGGAAGGGCCGCGGCCGACCGGCGTCGGTGAGGGCGAGCGACTCCCCGTCGAGCACGACGGACCGGCACGGCAGTTCCCGGGCCAGCGCGACGATCTCGGGCACCGCGGCGGTGATGTCGCGGAGGGTGCGGGTGTAGACCCGCACCTCGTCGCCGAGCCGGTGGACCTGGATCCGGGCGCCGTCGAGCTTGAACTCGACGCTCACGTCGGTGCCCAGGTCGGCCAGCGCGGCGTCCACGCCCTCCGCCGGCGAGGCGAGCATGGGCGAGACGCCGCGCAGCACCTCGAGGCCGAACCCCGCCAGCTCGTCGGCACCGCCGCGCAGCGCCGCGGCGGCGGTGTCCGGTAGCGAACCGGACAGCATCGCCGCGCGCCGCACCGTCTCCAGCGGGACCTCCGCGGCGCGAGCCACCGCGTCGGTCACCACGCCCGCGAGGGCGCCCTGGCGCAGCTCGCCGGTGATGAGGCCGACGAGGAACCGCTGCTCCGCCGCCGTCGCCCGCCCGAACAGGCCGACGAGGACGGCGTCCCGTCGGGCGACGGAGCCCGCGCCCGAGGTGCCGGCCAATTCGTCGAGCGCGGCGGTGACCTCCTCGACCGTCAGGACCGGCTCCGCCGCGGGCGCGAGCGCGTCGACGGTCCGCGCGACGGTGCGCCATCCGGCGCCCAGACGGCCCTGCAGGAGCTCCCCCGACAGCCACGCGACGACGGGCCGCACGTCCGCGGGATCGGCGGCGCGGACCACGGCGGCCAACGCGGCGATCTTCGCGGTGCGCGAGCGCGTGCCCGCGACCTCGGCGGACACGGCGACGACCTCGGCGAACAGCACCCCGTCATTGTGGCGCACGCCCCTGACAGATGCGGCGCGACCGAGGGCGACAGGCCGCGTCAGCGTCACGACAGACCCACGACAGCGGGGCGATGCATCGTGATGGCCATGACGATCACCCAGATGAGGGCCGACCACATCCCGTCCTCCCCCACCGACCTCGCGATCGACGCCCGCGGCCTGGTCAAGCACTTCGGTGCGACCCGCGCGGTCAACGGCGTCGACCTGCAGGTGCCCACCGGCACCGTCTACGGCGTCCTCGGCCCCAACGGCGCCGGGAAGACGACCACCATCAGCATGCTCGCGACGCTGCTCAAGCCCGATGCCGGCAGCGCCCGGATCTTCGGCCACGACGTCGTCGCCGAGTCCACCACGGTGCGCTCGCTCATCGGCGTCACCGGCCAGTACGCCTCCGTCGACGAGGACCTCACGGCGCGGCAGAACCTGATGCTCTTCGGCCGGTTGCTCGGCAAGAGTCGCGCCGAGTCCCGGTCGCGCGCCGAGGAGCTGCTCGGCGCCTTCGGCCTGGAGGACGCGGCGAACCGCCCGCTCAAGGAGTTCTCCGGTGGCATGCGACGGCGGCTCGACCTGGCCGCGAGCCTCATCGACACCCCGCCGCTGCTCTTCCTCGACGAGCCGACCACCGGCCTCGACCCGCGCACGCGCTCGCAGATGTGGGACACCATCCGCGAGCTCGTCGCACAGGGCTCGACGGTGCTGCTCACCACCCAGTACCTCGACGAGGCGGACCAGCTGGCCGACCGCATCGCGGTCATCGACCACGGCCTCGTGATCGCCGACGGCACCGCCGACGAGCTCAAGGCCTCTGTCGGCTCGTCCACGCTGCAGCTCACTCCGGCCGACCGCGTCGACGCGCCGGTCGTCGCCCGCACCGTCGAGCGGATCCTGACCGAGACGGCCGCGTTCAGCCCCGAGGCGGCGCGCGTCACCGCCCCGCTGCACCGCCCCGACCTCGTGCCCGACCTGCTCATCGCACTGCGCGAGCAGGGCGTCGCCATCGAGGAGATCACCGTCTCCAAGCCCAGCCTCGACGAGGTCTTCCTCACCCTCACCGGCCGCCCCGATGACACGGCCGCCACCGATTCCGCCCAGGAGGCGTCATGACCACCACCCTCACCCGCGCCCCCGGCCGCACGCCGGACCGCGCGGCCCCGAACCACATCGGCCTCGCCGAGACCGTCCGGCAGTCCTTCACGATGGGCTGGCGCGGCGTGCTCAAGATCCGGCACAACCCGGAGCAGCTCTTCGACGTCGTGCTGCAGCCCGTCGTCTTCACGCTGATGTTCACCTACATCTTCGGCGGTGCGATCAGCGGCGACGTGCACAGCTACCTGCCGGTCATCATCCCCGGCATCCTGGTGCAGACCGTGATCGTCGCGTCGATCGTCACGGGTACACAGCTCCGCGAGGACATGAACAAGGGTGTCTTCGACCGGTTCCGGTCGCTGCCGATCGCTCGCATCAGCCCCCTCGCCGGGGCGCTGCTCGCCGACGTCGTGCGCTACCTCATCGCCACGGTCATCACCTTCATCGTGGGCATCGCGATGGGGTGGCGCCCCGATCCGGTGGGCGTCCTGGCCTCCACCGCGCTGATCCTGTTCTGCAGCTTCGCCGTGTCCTGGATCTTCGCGCTCATGGGCGGCCTGATGCAGAAGGCCACCTCCGTGCAGGGCGTGTCGATGATGATCATGTTCCCGCTCACCTTCCTCTCCAATGCCTTCGTCCCGGTCGAGACGATGCCCGGCTGGCTGCAGGCCTTCGTGAACGTGAACCCGATCAGCCACCTGGTCTCCGCGATCCGCGAGCTCTGCAACTCCGGTCACGCCGGCGTGCACGTGGTGTGGAGCCTGGTCGGCGCGCTGGTGATCATCGCGATCTTCGCGCCGCTCGCGGTGCGGGCCTACATCCGCAACGCCCGCTGACGGGGATCTCTCCGCAGCACCCGTCGGCACCCACCCGCCGCGCTACGCCGTCCGGCGGAGCGCGGCGGTGGTGTCGCGCAGGAGCCGGACCGCCCGCGACCGGGACAGCCCGGCGATGCGCTCGGCCTGCGCGCGCCACGCCGCCTCCGGTGCGCCCTCCGGCGGAACGGCGAGCCGCTGCATCGTCTCGTGCATGACCGGATAGTCCTGGCGCGCACGGAGTCTGCGAGCGAGGCCCACCATGATCGCGGCCTCCTCGGACGCCGGATCCGTCGCCACCAGGTGGGCGCCGACGGCGAGCGCCATCGTCGCCGCCTGGGGCAGGTCCCAGTAGCCGGTGATCCCGAACATGGCCTCGTCGCCGGCGATCAGCGCCGAGACGAGCTCTCCTCCGGTCTCCGGCGCGCCGCACGCCACGACGCCGAGCAGTGCGATCGCGACCAGCATCTCGCCGCCGGGGTCCCTGCTGCCGTTGGGGATCCGGCGCACCAGCAGCCCGCCCGCCCGCCGGTACAGGTCCGCGTCGGGCGCACCCTGCAGCCGCGCCAGCTCGGCGGCCCCGATCATCGTCGCGGCCACGACCTCGGGCCCGCCGTCCGGATCGGGTTCCGAGGGCAGCCAGGCCCCCTGCAGGGTGCGCTGCAGCGCCTCCGCGTCGTCGATCCGGCCGAGCGAGCACAGGCTCGCGACCAGGTACGCCATCGCCTGCTTCGCGTCCTCGTCGGCACCGATCGAGGCCAGCTTCTCCGCGGCCGTACGGTAGCGCCGCTCCGCCTCCTCCCAGCGGGTCTGCTGGCCGAAGATGCTCGCAGTGCTCATCGCGAGCATCGCCTCCGTCCAGGCGTCGCCCGGCTCGCCGATCGCGCCGATCGCGGCGGAGTCCTCCAGGGCGCCCGCCAGATCACCGCAGTTCTCCCGCAGGTTCATCCGCGCCGCCAGGGCGTGCAGGCGGACGTCGTCCGCGGGCGAGGTCACCCCGGCGAGCACGAGCCGGAGAAGTCCGTACACCGAACGCTGCAGGAAGAAGGCGCTGAAGTAGTCGGCCGGGTCGAGCAGCGTCCGCTCCGGCCGGTGCAGCCGGCGGATCGTGGTGCGTCCCCGCGCGACGTGCCGCGACGTCGGATCCGCCCCGGGCGCGGCGCAGGCCGCGAGCACCGTCGCCTGCCACAGCTCGCGGTCCTCGTCCGCGAGCCCTGCGGCCAGCGCCTCCCGCGGGTCGGGGAGGGCGTGGACGATCCGGATGCCCAGTTCCTGCACCTGCGCGTGCAGGCTCCGCATCGACCACAGGCCCGCGAGCAGCGGGAAGACCCGGATCACCGTCCACACAGCGTCGCGGTCGCCGGCGTCGAGTGCGTCCACGGCTCCGCGGAGCACGAATGCCAGGTTCTCGAGGTCGTCCGCGAGACGTCCGATCACCGCATGACCACCGACGGAACGGTATTCGCGCCACATGCCGGAGGCGAGGGCGGCGGCCCAGGACGCCATCGCCAGGTCCACGAGACGGCTCTCGGGTGTGCCGTCGGCGGACGGCGGCGCCTCCATGAGCCGCTCCTCGCCGAACTCGCGCACCGTCTCGAGCATCCGGTAGCGGGTACGGCCCGCACTCTCCGCGACGTGCACGAGGGACTGGTTCGCGAGCGAGATCAGCGCGTCGTCGAGCGCGACCGGATCCAGCCCCGTGGTCGTGGCCGCGGCCCCGGTGTCGAATCCCGCGGGGAAGCGGCACAGGCGACGCAGGGCGAGCTGCGCGTCGGGTTCCAGAAGGTCCCAACTCCATTCGATCACCGCGTGCAGGGTGCGATGGCGGTCGGGTGCGGACCGGTCGGCGGAGCGCAACAGCGCGAAACGCCGTTCCAGCCGGTCGGTGATCTCCTCCACGCTCAGGGTGCGGACCCGCGCCGCGGCGAGCTCGATCGCCAGCGGTAGGCCGTCCAGTCGGCGGCACAGCTCGCCGACGGCGTCCTCCGGCAGCGACACGTCGGGACGCACGGCGCGGGCGCGCTGCGTGAACAGCTCGACCGCGGCGGAGCCCGCACCGGCGGTCGCCAGGACGGGTAGCGGGTACACCCGCTCCGCCCGGATCTGCAGGGGCGAGCGGCTGGTCGCGAGCACCGTGACGCCGGGCGCCCCGGCCACGAGGTCGGCCACCACGTCGGCGCAGGCGTCCACGACCTGCTCGCAGTTGTCGAGGACGACCAGGCAACGGCGTCGCCCCAGCGCCTCCAGGACGCGCGCACCCAGGTCCCGGATCGCCCTGCGCGGCATGCCGTCCGCGCCGAGGTCCGACTCCGCCAGGCCGAGACCGCGGGAGACGGCCGGCAGCACGCCCGCCGCAGATCGGACCGCCGCGAGGGGGACGTAGTAGACCGCAGTACCGGCGTCCGCGACGGCGGCGCCGACCGCCTCGGCGATGCGGGTCTTCCCCACGCCGCCCGGCCCGAGCACGGTGACGACCCGCGCCTCGTCGACCAGGCGGACCAGGTCGGCGACCTCCGCGGCGCGCCCGACGAGCGGCGTGATCTCCGCCGGAAGTCCCACGGCGGCCGCCCGTTCGGGCTTCGACGGCGCCGGGGCGGTCCCCGCCAGGAGCTCGCGGTGCAGGCGCGCCGCCTCCTCGCCCGGCTCGGTGCCCAACTCGGTGATCGACGTACGCCGCAGATCCGCGTAGGCGGCGAGGGCCTCGGCGGTCCGGCCGGATCCGGCGAGCGAGCGCATGAGGATCACCCGGGCGGGCTCGTCGAGCGGGTCGGCGGCGATGCGTCGCTCGGCGATCGCGTGCGCCGCGTCGAAGTCGCCGGCGGCCAGCGCCGCGGCGGCCCGCCGCGCCTCGAGCCGGTCGAAGACGGCGGCCGCGCGCCTCGCGAGCTCGTCAGCGGGCCCACCGTCGTCCAGGTCGCCGGCCGGGGTTCCGCGCCACAGGCGCAGGGCCCGCGCCTCGTCGCCCCGATCGCGGAGGGCGGCCTCGGCCCGGGCGAGGTCGGAGTCCGCGTCGAGGCGGTAGCCGCCGGCCACGGCCTCGAGGACGGCGGGCCGGATGAGCGCACGGACGCGCGAGATCTGCGTGTGCAACGCGGCGTTCGGCGACTTGGGCGGGGCGTCGCCCCACACCTCGTCGACGAGACGGTCGGCACTGACCGGGCGACCGTCGGCGAGCACCAGGGCGACGAGGAGCCGCCGGGCCCGGACTCCGGGCACGGGCCGACCGCCGGCGACGACCGGTCCGAGGACGCCGATCATCGCCGCGTCGTCGGGGGCGCTGCCGTCGTGCACCCGGCCAGCGTAGTCGCGGACGGTCCGCCGGTCCGCGGTCGCGGTGGCCCGATCAGCGGATGCGCAGCTTGCGCATCCAGCGCAGGACCTGCTTGGTCTGCTGGGCGTACTGCTCGTAGCTCTGCCCCGGACGCGGGTTGTACACCTGCTGCTTCAGGGTCGCGAGATTGGTGGTGTCGGTGTACTTGAGCAGGCCCGCGTCGCCGTGGCGCACGCCCACGCCCGACGCCTTCCAGCCGCCCGACGGGGTGCCCTTGCTCGCGAAGGAGGCCGCGAAGCCGTCGTTGACGTTGACGTTGCCCGCCTCGAGCTGCGCCCCGATCCGCGCCGCGCGGCGCAGGTCCTTGCCCCACACGCTGGCGTTGAGGCCGTAGCGGGTGTCGTTGGCGAGGCGGATCGCCTCGTCGTCGCTCGAGTACCGGAACAGGGCGACGACCGGTCCGAAGGTCTCGGCGGAGGCGAGGTGCATGTCCGGGGTGACGCCGGTCAGGATCGTCGGCGCGTAGAAGGCGGGGCCCACGTCGGTGCGCTCCCGCCCGCCGCACAGCACGGTGGCGCCTTTGGCCCGCGCGTCCTCGACGTGCGCGGAGACCCGGCGCAGCTGGTCCGGCGAGGCGAGCGAGCCCATGTCGGGCTCGTAGTCGTAGGTCGCGCCCAGCTTGAGGGCGCCCGCCGCGGCGACGAACCGGCGGGAGAACTCGTCGTAGATCTTCTCGTGCACGTACATCCGCTCGATGTGCATGCACGCCTGGCCGGCATTGGCGAAGACCGCGAAGATCGCCGACGGGATGGCCTCGTCGAGGTCGACGTCGTCGAGCACGATCATCGGGTTCTTGCCGCCGAGCTCGAGGCTGCACCCGATGAGGTTGCGCCCGGCCCGCTCGCCGACGGTGACGCCGGTGGCGGACGAGCCGGTGAACATGACGAAGTCCGACTCGTCGATGAGGGCCGGGCCGACGTCCGGCCCCTGGCCGCAGACCACCTGGAACAGGCCCTCCGGCGCGCCGGCGCGGCGCAGCAGTTCGACGCCGTAGAGGGCGGCGAGAGCGGTCTTGTTGTCGGGCTTGAGGACGACGCCGTTGCCGGCGATGAGGGCGGGGATCGCGTCGGAGAGCGCCATCGCGAAGGGGAAGTTCCACGGCGCGATGACACCGATGACGCCCTTGGGCCGGTGCAGTTCGACGGAGTTGCTCACCACGGGGACGGGGCCGCCGCGGCGGCGCGAACGGAGCAGCTTGGGCGCGGATTTGAGGTAATGGCTGATCACCATCGGGACGTCGCAGGACTCCTCGAAGGCCATCCGCCGGTTCTTGCCCGTGCCGCTCTGGATGAGATCGACGAGCAGCTCGTTGTTCTCGAGGATCAGCTCGTGCAGGCGACGGAAGACGGCGAGCCGGTCCTCGAGGGGCCGCTGCGCCCACTCCCGCTGCGCCTCCCGTGCGGTGGCGAAGGCGGCGACCACGTCGCTCGGGGTGGACTGCGGGAGGGCACCGATGCCCGCGCCCGTGAACACCTCGGTCATGGCGAACTGTTCGCGGCTGCCGTCGGCCACCACCAGCGCGGTGAGGCGCTCGATGAGCTCATCGGTGATGCGCGCGGGCAGGGTGCTGTCGATCTGCGTGGGCGAAGCCATACCGAACTGTAACCCAAACCCTAGAACTTGTTCTAGATTCGAGGAATGGTCAACGATCTCAATCTGGGCATCAACCTCGGCTACTGGACCCGTGGGCCGGAGGACCACACCGCGGCCGTGGTCGCGGCCGACGATCTCGGCTACGACTACGTCTTCACCGCCGAGGCCTACGGCTCCGACGCCTTCTCGACGCTGGCCTGGTACGGGGCCCGGACGAAGCGGATCAAGCTGGGCACCGCCGTGGCCCAGATCCCCGCCCGGACGCCCACCGCGACCGCCATGCACGCCCTGACGATCGACGGCCTCTCCGGCGGCCGCATGGTGCTCGGCCTCGGCGCCTCCGGGCCGCAGGTCGCCGAGGGCTGGTACGGGAACCCCTTCCCCAAGCCGCTCGCCCGCACGCGCGAGTACGTCGACATCGTGCGCCAGGTGATCGCCCGGGAGGAGCCCGTGACCAGCGCGGGCCCGCACTACCCACTACCCCTGCCGGGTGGCACCGGACTGGGCAAGCCGCTGAAATCCATCGCCCTGCCCGTGCGGCCGCGGATCCCGATCTTCCTCGGCGCGGAGGGGCCGAAGAACGTCGCGCTGTCGACCGAGATCGCCGACGGCTGGCTTCCGCTGTTCGTCGATCCGCAGCAGGTCGAGACCGTCTTCGGCGAATCCCTCGCCGGCCGCTCCGCGGACTTCGAGATCGCCGCGACCGTCTCGGTGATCGTCTCCGACGACCTCGACGCCGCCCTGACCCAGGCGAAGATCCCACTCGCCTTCTACATCGGCGGCATGGGCCACAAGTCGACGAACTTCCACCTCGACCTCATCGGGCGGCTCGGCTTCGCCGATGCCGCGGTGGCGGTGCAGGAGAAGTTCCTCGCCGGCGACCGCGCGGGCGCCATCGGCGCGGTCCCGGACGAGCTCGCCGACTCCATCGCCCTCCTCGGGCCGATCGACCGGATCGCCGAACGCCTCGCGCTGTGGCGGGACTCCCCCGTCACGACGGTGCTGTTCAGCGGCGTGCGCGACGAGCCCACACTGCGCGCCCTGGTCGACGCCGCCCGGGGCTGAGCGTCAACGACGCCCGAACGTGAAAGCGAGGTCCCAGGGGTCCGCCTCCCAGCGGCTGATCGCCTCGATCATCACGGTCGGGGCGGTCGCCACGGTCTCCGGGCTCGACGGTGCGCTGATCGTCGCGGTCCGGTCCCACTCGTCGATGTAGGGCGCCCAGAGGTCGGAGTCCCGCGGCGGGGGCGCGGTCTCGACCACGGTGACGAAGACGCCGGGCTCGGCGCCCGCCGGGAGCACCGCGAACAGGCAGAACGGCTCGCGCTTCGCGTCGCGCGCGCCGCGTTCGACCACGAGGTACTCGTCGGTGGCGGCGCAGTGCTCGACCGCCCGGGTCAGCACCTCGCGGAAGTCCTCGAAGGTCGAGCGGGAGGACCGTTTCTCCGGCGCGAGGGCGATGGACTGCGCCTCCATCGTGAGGCTCCCGTCGCCCGCTCGGAGCGGGACGCGGGGCCGCACGAGGAGCGCACCGTCGGCCTCGGACAGCCGGGCCGCCTCGCGGTACCGGCCCTCCTTGCGGGCGACCCGGCCGATGCGGCCCGTCCCCTGGACCTCGCGGAGCCAGGCATCGTCGGGCACCGACCAGAGGCGCGAGGAACCGTCGTCCGACCAGGTCCGCACGAGCCCCCCGACGCAGGGGCTGATCTCGACGAAGCCGTCGGCGTCGTCCGACTGCGCATGCGATCCGGGCATCATCCGCCCCTACAGGTACGCCGCAGTGCTTCCGCCGACCGGCAGTTCGGGCATGCCGAGCTTGCGGTGGTCCCAGGAGCGCACGCGGCCGCCGCGCAGGCGCACCGCGACGCGCTTCTTCATCATCTCGTCGATCGCCGGCTTGAGCTCCTCGGAGTACGGACCGAAGTAGCGCTCGTAGACCTGCTCGCAGACCGCGCGCACCGTCGCCTCGTCCTCGACGATCTCGGCGGTGCCCTCGATGGTGACACCGCGCAGCTGGTCGTACGACTGCCCGGCCTCGATCGAGGCGCTCATGACGGGATTGCGGCGCAGGTTCACGACCTTCTGCGACTTGGCCTTCGTCTCGATCCACAGGTCGCCGTCGATCACGGCGTACCACATGGCGACGAGGTGCGGCGCCCCGCTCGCGCCCAGGGTGGCGATGGTGGCGGTGCGGCTGCGCTCGAGGAAGTCCCCGATCTCCGCCTCGGTCATCTGGATCGTGCCGCGCTGATTCGTTCCCATGGGGTCAGCGTGCCAGGTTCAGGCGGTCGACGGCATCCTCGAAGTCACCGACGAGCTCCGCCATGATCTCGGCGACGGGGCGCACGGCGTTCATCCGGCCGACGATCTGCCCCACCGGCATGGCGACGACCGACGGATCGCCCGAGGCGTGGATCCGGCTGTGCGCCTCCCCCACCAGTAGGTTCTGCAGGGGCATGGGCAGGGCCGACGGTGCGCCCGGCTGCTCCCAGGCCTGCGTCCACCGGGTCTTGAGCAGGCGGGCGGGCTTGCCGGAGAAGATCCGGGTGCGCACGGTGTCGGCGCTCGTCGCGGCGACCAGGGCGTCCTGCATGGTCTGCGATTTCGTGTGCGTCTCGAGGTACTCGGTGGTGGTGAGCCAGTAGGACCCCATCCACACCCCCTCGGCGCCCAGCGCCAGGGCGGCGGCGATCTGCCGCCCGGAGCCGATGCCGCCCGCCGCGACGACGGTCGCGTCCTCGCCCACCTCGTCGACGATCTCCGGGAGCAGCACCATCGACGCGATCTCGCCGGTGTGGCCGCCCGCCTCGTAGCCCTGCGCGATGACGATGTCGACGCCGTTGTCGACGTGGGCGCGGGCGTGCTTGGCGCGGCCGGCGAGCGCGGCGACCTTGACGCCGTGCTCGTGCGCGGCATCGATAACGTCCTTCGGCGGCGAGCCGAGGGCGTTGGCGATCAACGCGATCCGATGCTTGAGCGCGACGTCGACGTGCGAGCGGGCCACCGAGTGCAGCCAGCCGAGCACGCCCGCGCCGGCGGCACCGTCGGGCAGCTCCGGCACGCCGAGCTCGCGCAGCGTCCGCTCGACGAAGGCCCGGTGCTCCTCGGGGATGAGCTCGGTGAGATCGCCCGCGCTGCCCTCGGTGGGCACCTTGTTGGGCATGACGATGTCGACGCCGTAGGGCCGGCCGTCGGTGTTGGCGTCCATCCAGTCGAGGACGGTGTCGAGCTCGTCGGGGTCGTTGAACCGGACGCAGCCGAGGACGCCGAGGCCGCCGGCCCGGGAGACCGCCGCGGCCACGTGCTCCGACGGGGTGAAAGCGATGACCGGGTACTGGATGCCCAGGTCCTCGCACAGGGGTGTGCGCATGAATCCTCCTGAAGACTTCTTTCCTCCAAACTAGAACCTGTTACTGTTCGAGGAAGCGGATTCCCGCAATTGCCGATCCTCGTCTCGGTGAGGATCCTCGAACCAGGAGCTTTCGCCATGACCGATGACGCCCCGCACGCGATCGTCGAGCAGCGCGGCCACACGCTGCTCATCACGATGAACCGGCCGGAACGCAAGAACGCGCTCACCGGCGAGATGCTGCAGATCCTCAGCGACGCGTGGGACCGCATCGACGCCGACCCCGAGATCCGCAGCGCGGTGCTCACCGGCGCAGGCGGCGCGTTCTGCGCCGGGGCGGACCTGAAGAACATGGCGAAGTCGAACCCCGGCGAGGCCATGAAGGAGGGCAGCGCCTTCGACCCGGCCCGGATCCCCGGCCTGATCAAGGGCCGCCGACCCGGCAAGCCGCTCATCGCCGCGGTCGAGGGCGCCGCGATCGCCGGCGGCACGGAGATCCTGCAGGGCACCGACATCCGCGTCGCGGGCGAGAGCGCGAAGTTCGGCGTCTCCGAGGCGAAGTGGAGCCTCTACCCGATGGGCGGCTCCGCCGTCCGGCTGCCGCGGCAGATCCCGTACACGGTGGCGGCGGACCTGCTGCTCACCGGCCGGCACATCACCGCGGCGGAGGCCAAGGAGTACGGGCTGATCGGCCACGTCGTACCCGACGGTGGCGCGCTGGACAAGGCGCTGGAGCTGGCCGAGCTGATCAACGCGAACGGCCCCCTGGCGGTGCAGGCGATGCTGCGCACCATGCGCGCCACCGAGGGCATGCACGAGGAGGAGGCCTTCGCGATCGACGCGAAGGAGGGCCTGCCCGTGTTCCTCTCCCGCGACGCCAAGGAGGGCCCGCGCGCCTTCGCCGAGAAGCGCACCCCGGTCTTCGAGGGCCGCTGACCCGCTTCGCCGCGGCGATTGCACGACGTTCTGGAGAATCCGACCTGCGGGTTTGCTCTCCAGAACGTCGTTCAATTCCAGTGATCAGGCGTACTGGGCGCGGAGGGCCTTCTTGTCCGGCTTGCCGAGCGGGCTGACGGGGATGGACTCGACGAGGTCGACGGTCTTCGGGGTGTAGACGGCGCCCTTGCGGTCGCGGACCAGGTCGCGCAGCTCCTCGACATCGACGGTCGCGCCGGCGCGCGGCACCACGACGGCCTTGACCGCCTCGCCCCACTTCTCGTCGGGCACGCCGATCACCGCCACGGAGGCGACGGACGGGTGCGTCGAGATCACGTCCTCGACCTCGCGCGGGAAGACGTTGAAGCCGCCGGTGACCACCATGTCCTTCTTCCGATCGACGATGTAGAGGTAGCCCTCGTCGTCGAACCGGCCGACGTCGCCCGTGTGCAGCCAGCCGTGCTCGGTGGCCTCGGCGGTCTGCTCCGGCTTGTTCAGGTAGCCCTGCATCACCAGGGGCCCCCGCACGCAGATCTCCCCCGGCGCACCGGGTTCGACGGGGCGCCCCGCATCGTCGAGTAGGGCGACGTTCACCCACGGGACGGGCTTGCCGCAGCTCGCCAACCGCTCCGGCTTCGACGGATCGTGGTCGCCGCGGCGCAGCACGGAGATCGTCATGGGGCACTCGGCCTGGCCGTAGAACTGGAAGAACACGGGCCCGATGCGCTCGATCGCCTCTGTCAACCGGGTCGGCGAGATCGCGGACGCGCCGTAGAAGACGGTCTCCAGACTGGAGAGGTCGTAGTCGCCGAACTTCGGGTGGTCCAGCAGCGCGTAGATCATGGTGGGCACCAGCATCGTCGCGGTGATCCGGTACTTCTCGATCGCCGCCAGCACGGCCTCCGGCTCGAACCGGGGCAGCACGACCATCGAGCCGCCGGCCATCGAGGTCGGGTTCCAGAAGGCACCGCCGGCGTGGCTGAGCGGGGCGCACACCAGGAACCGGATCTCCTCCGGCCATTCCCATTCCGTGCGCTGAATGCGCAGCAGCGCCGCGCCGCCCGAGTAGCTGAGCATGACGCCCTTGCTCTTGCCTGTGGTGCCACCGGTGTACGCGAGGCTCGCGGTCGACGACGGGTCGGCGGTGTGTGCGGCGAGCGGTCCGGGCTCGAAGCCGGCCGCGACGGCGGTGAGATCGACACCAGCCTCCGTGGGACCCAGGGAGAGCAGCGTTTTCAGCCCCGGCACCCGATCCCGCAGGTCCGCGGCGCGCTGCTCGTACAGCCGCGGGTCGTAGATCAGCGTCTCGATCCCCGCGTCCTCCATGACGTAGACGTGATCGTCGAGCGAGCCCATCGGGTGCAGCGCCGCGAAGCGGACGCCGGTGATCAGGTTGGTGGACTGGGCGATCAGCACCTCGTGCCGGTTGCCCGAGAGCATCGCGACGGGGCTGCCCACGCCGAGCCCGACGGAGGCGTACGCCTGCGCGTAGCGACTGACCTCGTCGCGCACCTGCGCGTAGGTCAGCACGGAGTCACCGTCGGGTCCGGTGACGTGGACGGCGACGCGGTCCGGGTAGGCGGCGAGGGAGCCGAGCAGGATGTCGCCGGCCAGCGGCTCGCGGTGCAGATCGTCCATGGAACACCTCGTGGATCGTTGCGGGAATACCGACGCGGAACGCGGTAGTAACTGTTTCCACGGTAAGGGCTGATCGCCGTTTCCGGGATACCCTTGCGCCAAAAAGTTAGAACATGTTTCACTCGTGAGGTGACCGCAGAACCGCAGACCCTCTCGGCGCCGATGCACCTGTCCTTCGACTACACCCGGTCGCTCGGACCGGTCCTGGGCGCGTTCATGACGAACCTCCGCGAGCGCCGCATCGTCGGCACGCGGGACGCGGCCGGGCGGGTGCACGTGCCCCCGCTGGAGTTCGATCCCGACACCACGGCCGCCCTCAGCGAGATCGTTCCCGTCTCCGACACCGGCACGGTGACCAGCTGGAGCTGGAACGCGCACCCGGTCGACGGGCAGCCCTTCGACCGGCCCTTCGCGTACGCCCTCATCAGGCTCGACGGTGCCGATACCTCGCTCCTGCACGCCGTCGACGTCGCCGGCCCCGAGCACATCTCGACCGGCATGCGGGTGCACGCCTGCTGGGCCGCAGAGACGACCGGCGCGATCGGCGACATCACGCACTTCGTTCCCGGAGAGGGCGACGGCGTCCCCGAGCTCGCCGCACCGTCGGGCGACCCGATCGGGGTCCTCGTCACCCCGGTCGCGCTGCGCCTCGAGCACTCCGCGTCCGTGCCGGAGACCCGGTACCTGCAGGCCCTCGCCGAGGGCCGGCTGCTGGGCCAGCGGTGCGGGACGTGCGGCAACGTCTACGTCCCGCCGCGCAACGCCTGCCCGATCGACGGCATCCCCACCACCGAGGAGGTCGACCTGCCGGACACCGGCGTGGTCACCACCTTCTGCGTGGTCAACGTGCCCTTCCAGGGGCAGCGGATCAAGCCGCCGTACGTCGCCGCCTACGTGCTGATCGACGGCGCCGATATCCCGTTCCTCCACCTCGTCCTCGGCTGCGACCCGTCCGAGGTGCGGATGGGCATGCGGGTGCGGGCCACCTGGAAGCCGCGCGAGGAGTGGACCGAGAGTCCCGGCAACATCTCGCACTTCGAACCGACCGGTGAGCCGGACGCCCCCTACTCCAGTTACGAGAAGCACCTGTGAGCACACGCACCTGCACCGATCCGGACGGCTCCGTCGCCGTCGTCGGCTACGCCGCCACCCCCTGGCTGCGCGCCGCCCAGACCACCACCAACGGCGTGGAGATGCTGATCCCGCTGTTCGCCGACGTCTTCGCCCAGACCGGTCTCACCAAGTCCGACATCGGATTCTGGTGCTCCGGCTCGTCGGACTACCTCGCGGGACGCGCGTTCTCGTTCATCGCCGCGATCGACTCCATCGGCGCCGTGCCGCCGATCAACGAGTCGCACGTGGAGATGGACGCCGCGTGGGCGCTGTACGAGGCGTGGGTGAAGATCCGCACCGGCGAGATCGACACAGCCCTCGTCTACGGCTTCGGCAAGTCCTCCGCCGGCGTGCTGCGTCGCACGCTGACCATGCAACTCGACCCGTACACCGTCGCGCCGCTGTGGCCCGATTCGGTGTCGGTCGCCGCGCTGCAGGCCCGCGCGGGCATCGACTCCGGCGCGTGGACCGAGGCCGACATGGCCGCGGTCGCCGCGCGCAGCCTCACCGACGCGACGGCGAACCCCGCGGCGCAGGTGTCGCGCACCGTCGACGCGGAGTCGTTGCTGGGCGAGCCGCTGTGGGCGGATCCGCTGCGCCGCCACGACATCGCGCCCGTCACCGACGGCGCCGCGGTCGCGATCCTGGCCTCGGCGGACCGTGCCCGCGAGATCCGGAAGAACCCCGCGTTCATCACCGGTCTCGAGCACCGGATCGACTCGCCCGCACTGGGCTCGCGCGATCTCACCCTCTCCCCGTCGACCACCGCCGCGGCCCGCGCCGCCGGAGCGGACGGCGTGCAGCTCGCCGAGCTGCACGCGCCGTTCACGCACCAGGAACTGATCCTGCGCAAGGCCATCGGGCTCGATGACGACGTGCGGATCAACCCGTCCGGCGGTGCGCTCGTGGGGAACCCGATGTTCTCCGCGGGCCTCGCCCGGATCGGCGAGGCCGCCCGCGCGGTGTGGAACGGCGACGCGGAACGCGTCCTGGCCCACGCCACGGGTGGACACGCCCTGCAGCAGAACCTGATCGCCGTGATGGAGGCCAAGTGATGGGCAAGCCCACCGCCGTACTCGGAACGGGCCAGACCCGTCACCGCGCCAAGCGCACCGATGTCTCGATGGCCGGCATGATCCGCGAAGCCGTCGACGCCGCGCTGCTCGATTCCGGCACCACCATGGCGGACATCGACGCCATCGTGATCGGCAAGGCGCCCGACATGTTCGAGGGCGTCATGATGCCCGAGCTGTTCCTCGCCGATGCGCTCGGCGCCGTGGGCAAACCCCTGCTGCGCGTGCACACCGCCGGCTCGGTCGGCGGTTCGACGGCCGCCGTCGCCGCGGCCCTGATCAAGTCGGGCGTGCACAAGCGCGTGCTGACGGTGGCGTGGGAGAAGCAGTCGGAGTCGAACGCCATGTGGGCGCTGTCGATCCCGGTTCCGTTCACGGTGCCCGTCGGCGCCGGCGCGGGCGGCTACTTCGCCCCGCACGTCCGCTCCTACATCCGGCGCTCGGGCGCGCCCTCGCACATCGGTGCGATGGTGGCGGTGAAGGACCGACGCAACGGCGCGCGGAACCCGCTGGCGCACCTGCACCAGCCCGACATCACGCTCGAGTCCGTGCAGGCGTCCCAGATGCTGTGGGACCCCATCCGCTTCGACGAGACGTGCCCGTCGTCCGACGGCGCCTGCGCCATCGTGCTCGGCGACGAGGAGGCGGCCGCCGCATCGGAGGCGGCCACCGGCAACCGCGTCGGCTGGGTGCTCGCGACCGCGATGCGCACCGAGCCCCTCGCCTACGCGGGCCGCGAGCACGTCAGCCCCCGCGCGGGCCAGGACGCCGCGGCCGCCCTGTGGCGCGACGCCGGGATCACCGATCCCCTGCGCCAGGTCGACGCCGCCGAGATCTACGTGCCCTTCTCCTGGTTCGAGCCGATGTGGCTGGAGAACCTCGGATTCGTCCCGGAGGGCGAGGGGTGGAAGCTCACCGAGTCCGGCGGTACCGAGATCGGCGGGGAACTGCCCGTGAATCCGTCGGGTGGCGTGCTCTCCTCCAACCCCATCGGCGCGTCCGGCATGATCCGCTTCGCCGAGGCCGCGAAGCAGGTCATGGGGCGGGCCGGGGACTACCAGGTCGACGGTGCCCGCACCGCCCTCGGCCATGCCTACGGCGGCGGCTCGCAGTATTTTTCGATGTGGTTGGTGGGCGCGGACAAGCCCGCCTGACGCCCGGCAGCGTTCCCCATACCTCTCGATGTGGCTGGTGGGTGCGGACAAGCCGGCCTGACGCCCGGCAGCGTTCCCCATACCTCTCGATGGGCTGGTGGGCGCGGACAAGCCGGCCTGACACCGGGCGTCAGGCCCTCCGGAGCAACACCGCGCCTCCCACCATCGCCGCGGCCACGACTGCCGCGGCGAAACCCGCGGGCCCCGCGATCCCTCCGAAGCCGGTGAGGGCGGCACCTGCGCCGACGGGACCCACCACCGCGCCCACATTGAGCGCGGCCGTCGCGTACGAGCCGGCCATTGTCGGCGCGGCATCCGCGGCGGAACCGATCGCGAGGGCGATCAGGGTCCCGCCGACGGCGAAGGCGAGCAGACCGGCCAGGGGCACGATCACCAGCAGGACGAGCGGCGCTCCGCCGCCGACGGCGAGCACCGCCCAAGCCCCCACCAGGAGCGGCGCGCCCGCAGCGAGGAGCGTCCGGGGTCGGGCGTCTGCAATCCGACCGACGATCGCGACTCCGACGCACGCGCCCGCCCCGAACAGCATCAGCACCAGCGGGATCCACGCCACCGACAGCACTTCCTCCACCGGGACTGCGAGGTAGGTCAGGGCGCCGAAGGTGCCCGCGTTCACCAGTGCGGTGAGGACGAGCACAGTGGCAGTCCGGCCGTCGCACAGCGCGACGAGTTCCTTTCGGAGCGAACGGCGCCCGCCGCCGACGGGATCGAGGGAAGCCGCTCCGAGGATCGCGAGGAAGGGCGGCACGCACAGCACTGCGACCGCCCAGAACAGGGCGCGCCACCCCGCCACGGCACCGACGGCCGCACCTGCCGGGACGCCCGCGACCATGGCGATGGTGGTCCCGGCGAGCAGCATCGACAGCGCTCGCGCCCGCCGCTCGGGCCCGACGGCCGCCGCGGCCACGGTGAACGCCACCGCGAGGAAGCCCGCGTTCGCGAACGCCGCCATCACGCGGGTCCCGAGCAGCACCGGAAGGGATGCCGTCAGCGCACCGACGACGTGCGCCATCGCGAACACCACAAGGAAGCCGAGCAAAGCTGAGCGGGGCGGCCACCGTCGCGCGAGCGCAGCGGTGACCGGGGCACCGACGACCATCCCCACCGCGAAGGCGGAGACCAGGCTCCCCGCGGTGGACGGGGTAACGGCGAGGTCCGCGGCGAGAGCCGGCAACACCCCGGCGAGCATGAATTCGGAGGTACCCATCGCGAAGACGGCGAGGGCGAGGAACAGGACGAGTCGAGGCACGGGGCACTCCTGGGACGAGGGAAACGAGGGATCGTCTCCGGTCGCCGCGGCCGACTCGGGCCCGCGGATCAGCGCGCGAGGGCGCGGTTCTGCACGGGGTCGGCGGCGGGACCGGCGACCCCTTCCTCATGCGATTCCGGTGTGCTCACCCCGCCACGCTAACCCGTGGGCCCACCCAGAAGCCACCGGTTTCCGGCCCGCACCACGACGAAGCCCCCGGGAGATTCCCGGGGGCTTCGACGTGGGTGCATCGCTACTCGTAGGCGACCTTCCAATGCTTGATGCCGTTGAGCCAGCCGGACCGCAGGCGCTGCGGGGGCTCCAGCTCGCGCAGGTTCGGCATGACGTCCGCGATGGCCTTGAACATGAGGTCCATCTCCAGCCGAGCGAGGTTCGCGCCCACGCAGTGGTGGGTGCCGGAGCCGCCGAATCCGACGTGCGGGTTCGGATCGCGCAGGATGTTGAACGTGTACGGATCCTCGAAGGCGTCCTCGTCGAAGTTCGCCGAGGCGTAGAACAGCGCCACGCGCTGCCCCTTCTTGATCGTCTGCTCACCGAGCTGGACGTCCTCGAGCGCGGTCCGCTGGAACACCGACACCGGCGTCGCCCAACGCACGATCTCGTCGGGGGCGGTGCGCGGTCGCTGCTCCTTGTAGATCTCCCACTGATCGGGGTGGTCGACGAAGGCCTTCATGCCGTGGCTGATGGCGTTGCGGGTGGTCTCGTTGCCGGCGACGGCGAGGAGCAGCACGAAGAAGGCGAACTCGTCACTGCCGAGTCCGTCGCCGTCGATGTCCGCCTGTACGAGCGTGGTCACGATGTCGTCCATCGGACACTTCCGGCGCTCCTCCGCGAGGTTCCACGAGTAGCCGGTGAACTCGGTCATCGCGGTGAGGTAGTCGCCCTCGAACTCGGGGTCGTCGTAGGCCATCATCGAGTTCGACCAGTCGAAGAGCTTCTTGCGGTCCTCCTGCGGCACGCCGAGCAACTCGGCGATCGCCTGCAGCGGCAGCTCGCTGGCGACCTGCTCGACGAAGTCGCCGCCGCCCGCCTTGCGGGCCTCGTGCACGATCTGCTCGGCCCGCTCTGCCAGCGCGTCGTGCAGGGACTGCACCGCCTTCGGGGTGAATCCCCGCGAGATGATGCGCCGCGTCTTGGTGTGCTGCGGCGGGTCCATGTTGAGCAGCAGCATCCGCTGCATGTCGATCTGCTCGCGCTCGATCTCGGGACCGAACCGGACGATCGCGCCGTTCTCCCAGTTGGAGTACTGCTTCGGGTTCCGCGAGATGGCCTTGATGTCCTCCAGCTTGGACACCACCCAGAAGCCACCGTCATCGAACCCCGTGGTGCCGGGCGGTATGTCCTGCCACCAGACCGGCGCCGATCGCCGCAGCTCGGCGAATTCTGCCTCGGGCCGCCGCTCCGACCACAGGTCGGGGCTGGTGAAATCGAACCCCGCGGGGAAGTGCACGCTCACGCCGCCTCCTCAAGCGTCTCCACCCGGTCTCTGGCCAGGCGTATCTGAAACATGTTCTACTCATTGAAGCACAGACCGTCCGCTCGTGAGCTAGATTGCGAAGGACGCTGGTTGCACAGCAGTTACACAGGGACGAACCAGTCGCGGCGCCACCGCATGAGGCTCGACAGAGCCGGAGATCGGCGCCACAATCGAGAACGTGCTCTACCCAATCGGGGCGAGCCGAGAATGTGAGGAACGATCGATATGGGCATCCCCGTCATCGTCGACGCCGTCCGCAGCCCCATCGGCAAGCGGGGCGGCTGGCTGAGCGGACTGCATCCCGCCGAGCTCCTCGGTGGCACCGTCACCGCACTCCTCGAGCACGCAGGCGTCGACGCCGCGCAGGTCGAGCAGATCATCGGCGGTAACGTCACCCAGGCCGGCGAGCAGGCCGGGAACATCACGCGCACGGCCTGGCTCAACGCCGGCCTGCCCGAGCTGACCGGCGCCACCACGATCGACGCGCAGTGCGGCTCCGCGCAGCAGGCCACGGGCCTGATCGCGGGTCTCATCGCCACCGACGCGATCGAGGTCGGCGTCTCGTGCGGCGTCGAGTCCATGAGTCGCATCCCGCTGGGCGCGAACCGGCCGGAGGGCCTCGGCAACTCCCGACCCCCGTCGTGGACCATCGACATGCCCAACCAGTTCCTCGCCGCCGAGCGGATCGCCGAGCGCCGCGGCCTCACCCGCGAGGACATCGACGCCTTCGGCCTCGCTTCCCAGCGCAAGGCCCTGCAGGCCTGGCAGGAGGGTCGCTTCGACCGCGAGGTCGTCTCGCTCAAGGCGCCCGCCATGGCCGACGGTGCGCCCACCGGCGAGACGATCGAGGTCTCCCGCGACCAGGGGCCGCGCGAGAGCACCGCGGAGGGCCTCGCCAAGCTCAAGCCCATGCTCGACGGGGGCCGGCACACCGCGGGAACCTCCTCCCAGGTCTCCGACGGTGCCGCCGCCGTCCTGCTCATGGACTCCGACCGCGCCGCCGCGCTCGGCCTGAAGCCGCGCGCCCGGATCGTCTCGCAGGCCCTCGTCGGCGGAGAGCCGTACTACCACCTCGACGGCCCGATCCGCGCCACCGAGCGCGTGCTCGAGCGCTCCGGCCGCTCGCTGAGCGACATCGACCTGTTCGAGGTCAACGAGGCCTTCGCCTCCGTCGTGCTGTCCTGGCAGCAGGTCATCGGCCCCGACCCGGACAAGGTCAACGTCAACGGCGGCGCCATCGCGCTCGGACATCCGGTCGGCTCCACCGGCGCCCGCCTCATCACCACCGCGCTGCACGAGCTGGAGCGCCGGGACGCGTCGACGGCCCTCATCGCGATGTGCTGCGGCGGCGCGATGGCCACCGGCACCATCATCGAGCGGATCTGAGCCGATGCGCGTAGCAGTCACCGGCGCGGCCGGATTCGTCGGCGGGAACCTCCTGCAGCAGCTCGTCGAGCAGGGGCACGAGGTGGTCGCGATCGACCGCACCAGCTCGCCGCACGCCCCGGAGGGCGTGCGCTGGGTGCAGGCCAGCGTGCTCGAGCCCGCCGAGATGCGCGCGGCGCTCGAGGGCGTGGAGGTGGTCTACCACCTGGTCGCCATGATCACCCTGCGGATGCAGGACGAGGCCGCGTGGCGACTGAACACGGAGGGCGTGCGCGTTGTCGCTCGCGCGGCGCTGGACGCGGGCGTGCGGAAGATGGTGCACCTGAGCTCCATCCACGCCTTCGACCAGGATCTCGTCGACGTCATCGACGAGACGGCGCCGCGGTCCGAGCGCCCCGAGATCCCCGTCTACGACCGGTCCAAGTGGGCGGGCGAGCAGGAGCTCCGCAAGGTCATCGACGACGGCCTGGACGCCACCGTCTGCAACCCCACCGGTGTGTGGGGGCCCGCCGATCACGGTGCCGCGCTCTCGCGCCTGAACCGCCTCGCGCACACCGCGGCCCGCGGCCGGATGCCCGCCTTCGTCTCCAAGGCCGGCTTCGACCTGGTCGACGTGCGCGACGTGGCGACGGGCGTGATGCTCGCGGCCGAGAAGGGCCGCACGGGCGAGAACTACCTCCTGGGCGGCGAATTCGCGCCGATCATCGATGCGATGCGGCTCTCGGCGCAGGCCGCCGGCAAGTCCGGGCCGAGGGTGGCCGTGCCCATCGGGGCGCTCGCCGCCATCATGCCCGTCCTGGAGCCCATCAATGCCCGGCTCGGGTCGGACGTGCTGTCCAAGGCGGCCCTCGGCCCGCTCTTCGCGTCGCCGCTCGTCGATATCAGCAAGGCCCGCAACGAACTCGGCTACGCGCCGCGCGCGATGGCGACCACCGCCGCCGAACTGGTGCGGTTCTTCGCGGAGTCCGGCCGGCTCGACTGACCCCACAGACTCGGCACACCCCCTCGCCGAGACGCGGCCGGCCGCGCGGAGATCCCCTCCCGCGCGGCCGGCATCGTCGTTTCTCGGGGATCAGGCCCCGTACACGGGCTCCGGCGCCGGCCCCTCGGCGATCAATTCGCGCACGACGGTACCCAGTTCCGACGGCGCCCAACGGGCGCCCTTGTCGCGCTGCGGGCCGTGCCGCCAGGCCTGCGCGACGGACACCTTGCCGCCCTCGACCTCGAACACCCGGCCCGTGACATCGGCGGACTCGACGCTGCCGAGCCACACCACCAGCGGCGAGATGTTCTCGGGCGCCATCGCGTCGAAACCGCCCTCGGGCGCGGCCATGTCGTCGGCGAAGGTCACCTCGGTCATGCGGGTGCGCGCGGCGGGCGCGATCGCGTTGACGGTGATGCCGTAGCGCCCCATCTCGGCGGCGGCCTGGATCGTCATCTCGGCGATGCCCGCCTTGGCGGCGGCGTAGTTGCCCTGGCCCACACTGCCGAGCAGGCCGGCGCCGGAACTGGTGTTGATCACCCGGGCGTCGGGCTGCCGCCCCGCCTTGGACTCGTCGCGCCAGTAGCCCGCCGCGTGGCGCAGCATCGCGAAGTGCCCCTTGAGGTGCACCCGGGTCACCGCGTCCCACTCCGCCTCGGACATGTTCACCAGCATCCGATCGCGGAGGAAGCCCGCGTTGTTCACCAGCACGTCCAGCCGGCCGAACTCGTCGATCGCGCTGCGCACCAGCGCCTGCGCTCCGTCCCAGTCCGCGACGTCGGAGGCGTTCGCGATCGCGCGGCCGCCCGCGGCACGGATCTCATCCACGACCTGCTGGGCGGGGCCCGACGAGGCGTCCGCGCCGTCGAGCCCGACGCCGTAGTCGTTGACCACCACGGCCGCGCCCTCCGCGGCGTAGGCCAGTGCGTGTGCGCGGCCGATGCCGCGGCCCGCGCCGGTGACGATGACGACGCGACCGTCGACGATTCCTGTCATTGTTCTTCTCCTCGTTCGTGGTTCGGATCTACCGCGCGACGCGCTCGGCGTTCGCCGCGGCCAGGAAAGCGGGGCGTTCGCCGCCGCCGTGGACGAGCAGTGTCGCGCCGGTGACGTAGGACGCGAGCGCCGAAGCCAGGAAGGCGGCGCACGCCCCCACCTCCTCGGGGTCGGCGAGCCGCCCGAGGGGCACGGTCGCGCCGATCGCCGCGATCCCGGCGTCGTCGCCGTAGTGCTGCTCGGCAGCCTCGGTGCGCACCATGCCCACGTCGAGTGCGTTCACGCGCACCGCGGGCGCCCACTCCACCGCGAGGCTCGCCGTGAGGGAGTCGAGACCGGCCTTCGCCGCCCCGTAGGCGGCGGTGCCGGGCGACGGGCGCGTGGCGCTGACGCTCGAGACGTTGACGATCGCCCCGCTGCCGGCCTCCTGCATCACCGCGTTCGCTCGCTGCGCGACCAGCAACGGGGACAGCAGATTGAGCCCGACGACCTTCTCGTGGAACCGGGGCGACGCCGTGGCCGCGTCCGAGAAAGGCGCTCCCCCGGCGTTGTTGACGAGCACGTCGAGCCGGCCGTGCCGCTCGACGATGCCCGCGATCAGGGCGTCGACCTGCTCGGGCTCGCGGACGTCGGCGGCCACGAATTCGGCTGCGGCACCGTCGGCCTCGACCGGGCTCTCGGGTTCCCGCCGGGCGCACACCACCACCGTGGCGCCCTGCCGGAGGAAGACGCGGGCGATGCCCGCGCCGATCCCCCGGACGCCGCCGGTGACCAGCACCACCGCGCCGTCGAGTCCGAGATCGCGCCCCGCAGGTGCGTTCGCCACAAGATTCACCACTTCCCATTCCGGTCGGCCGGGCTTCGGTGGTAGCGTACCAAGCAATTGCTAGGTTTAGATCACGTTCTACCTGTCTACCTCGAAGGAGTCGGTGTGCCTTCACCGATCACGACCACCGTCGACGAGCCCGGGATCCACACGATCACCGTCGACGCACCCCCCGTCAACGCCCTCACCGTGCAGGGCTGGTTCGACCTCGCGAACGCCATCACCGAGGCCGGCCGCGATCCGTCGTGCCACGTCGTGGTGGTGCGCGCGGAGGGTCGCGGCTTCAACGCCGGCGTCGACATCAAGGAGATCGACGCGGCGCAGGCCGCCGGCGACGGCTACGGCGCGCTGATCGGCGCGAACCAGGGCTGCGCCGCGGCCTTCTCCGCGGTCTACGACTGCGCGGTGCCGGTGATCATCGCGGTGAACGGCTTCTGCCTCGGCGGCGGCATCGGCCTCGTCGGCAACGCGGACGTCGTGGTCGCCTCCGACGATGCGACCTTCGGCCTGCCCGAGGTGGACCGCGGCGCGCTCGGCGCCGCGACGCACCTCGCCCGGCTCGTGCCGCAGCACCTGATGCGCACCCTGTACTTCACCGCCGGGACGATCACCGCCCAGCAGCTGCATCATTTCGGCTCGGTGTACCGCGTGGTGCCCCGCGCCGAGCTCGACGGCGCCGCCCTCGAGGTGGCACGGGCCATCGCCGCCAAGGACACTCGCGTGATCCGTAAGGCGAAGGAGGCGATCAACGGGATCGACCCGGTGAACGTCCACACCAGCTACCGGTTCGAGCAGGGCTTCACCTTCGAACTCAACCTCGCGGGCTACTCGGACGAGCACCGCCGCGAGTTCGTCTCCACCGGCCGCACGGTCGGCGAGGCGAACGACGACGCAGCACAGGAGAACGCATGACCGACAAGACCATGACCGCCGAGCAGGTGGTCGCCGAACTCGAGGACGGCATGACACTGGGCATCGGCGGCTGGGGCTCGCGGCGCAAGCCGATGGCCCTGGTGCGCGCGATCCTGCGCTCCGACCTCAAGGACCTGACCGTGGTGTCCTACGGCGGGCCCGACGTGGGTCTGCTCGCGGCGGCGGGGAAGATCCGGAAGCTGGTGTTCGGCTTCGTCACTCTCGACACGGTGCCCATCGACCCGAACTTCGCGCGCGTCCGCCAGTCCGGCGCGATCGAGGTCGCCGAGTGGGACGAGGGCATGTTCGCTGCCGGCCTCAAGGCGGCGGTGCAGCGCCTGCCCTTCCTGCCCATCCGCGCCGGCCTCGGCTCGTCGGTCATGGACGTCAATCCGGACCTGCGCACCATCGTCTCCCCCTACGCCGACGGCGAGGAACTGGTGGCGGTTCCGGCACTGCGGCTCGACGCCGCACTCGTGCACATGAACCGCGCCGACGCCCGGGGGAACGCCCAGTACCTGGGCCCCGACCCGTATTTCGACGACGACTTCGCGCTCGCCGCCGACCGCTGCTACGTCTCGTGCGAGCGGATCGTGACCACCGAGGAGCTGGTGGCCGGCGGGCCCGTGCAGTCGCTGATCATCAATCGCAGCGCCGTGGCCGGCGTGGTGGAGACGCCGAACGGCGCGCACTTCACCACCGCCGCCCCCGATTACGGGCGGGACGAGAAGTTCCAGCGGCACTACGCCGCCAGCGCCAAGGATCCCGCCGCATGGACCGCGTTCGAGCAGCGCTTCCTCTCCGGCGACGAGGCGCACTACCAGGCTGAAGTGGCCGCGTGGGCGGCGGAGGAGACGACCAAATGACCGACATCACCCGCGCCGAGGTGTGCGTGACCGCGATCGCCGACCTGTTCCGCGGCGACGGCGAGATCACCGCCAGCCCGATGGGCCTGATCCCTTCGCTGGGCGGGCGCCTCGCGCGCCTGACCTTCGCCCCCGACCTGCTGCTCTCCGACGGCGAGGCCTACCTCGTCGCCGACGCGGCGAATCCGTCCGCCGGCATCGAGGGCTGGCAGCCCTTCAAGAAGGTGCTCGACGTGGTGGTCCCGAACGGTAAGCGCCACGTCATCATGGGTGCCAGCCAGATCGACCGGTACGGCAATCAGAACATCTCCGCGATCGGCGAGCACCGGGCACCGTCGCGCCAGTTGCTGGGCGTGCGCGGCGGACCCGGCAACACCGTGAACAACCGGACCTCGTACTGGATTCCGAAGCACTCGACGCGCGTCTTCGTGGACGCCGTCGACGTCGTCAGCGGCGTGGGCTACGACCGGGCGCGCGCGGCCGGGCCGTCCGCATCGCGGTTCCACGACATCCACCGCGTGGTCACCGATCTCGCCGTCCTCGGCTTCGGTGACGACGGTGCGATGACGCTGCTGTCGGTGCACCCGGGCGTCACGGAGGACCAGGTGCGCGAGGCCACGAGCTTCGCGCTGGCCGGCTCCGACGTGCCGGAGACCCGGGTACCCACCGCCGAGGAGCTCGACCTGATCCGCACCGTGGTGGACCCGAAGAACCTGCGCAGCAAGGAGGTCCCCGCATGACGCTGCGGACCCCGTTCACCGAGCTGGTCGGCGTCGAGCACCCCGTCGTCCAGACCGGCATGGGCTGGGTCTCCGGGGCACACCTGACCGCGGCCACCGCGAACGCCGGCGGGCTGGGGATCCTCGCCTCCGCGACGATGACCTACCCCGAGCTCGAGTCCGCGATCCTCAAGACCAAGGAACGCACCGACAAGCCCTTCGGCGTCAACCTCCGCGCGGACGCGGAGGACGCGCAGCAGCGCGTGGATCTCCTCATCCGTGAGGGGGTCAGGGTGGCCTCGTTCGCGCTCGCGCCGAAGCGGGACATGATCGCGAAGCTCAAGGACGCCGGGCTCGTCGTGATCCCGTCGGTGGGCGCGGCGCGGCATGCCGAGAAGGTGGCCTCGTGGGGCGCCGACGCCGTGGTCGTGCAGGGCGGCGAGGGCGGCGGCCACACCGGTGGCGTCGCCACCACGCTGCTCCTGCCGTCGGTCCTCGATGCCGTGGACATCCCGGTGGTCGCCGCCGGCGGCTTCTTCGACGGCCGCGGCCTCGCCGCGGCGCTCGCGTACGGTGCGTCCGGCGTCGCCATGGGCACCCGCTTCCTGCTCACCCGGGACAGCCGGGTCCCCGAGTCCGTGAAGGCCGAGTACCTGCAGCGCGGGCTCGGCGACACCGTGGTCACCACCAAGGTCGACGGGATGCCGCACCGGGTCCTGCGCACCGCGCTGGTGGACGCGCTCGAGCGCTCGCACGGCGTGGCGACGCTCGCGCACGCCGCCCTGAACACCGTGCGCTTCCAGGCACTGACCGGCGTCTCCTGGAAAGGCCTCGTCGGCGAGGGGCTCGCCATGAAGAAGAGCGGCGATCGCTCGTGGAGCCAGCTCATGATGTCGGCGAACACGCCGATGCTGTTGCGCGCGGGCCTCGTCGAGGGCAACACCGACGCCGGGGTCCTCGCCTCGGGCCAGGTGGCCGGGATCATCGACGACCTCCCGACGGTTGCCGACCTCATCGAGCGCATCGTCGCCGACGCGGAGTCGCGGCTCGACGAGCTCGCGCGACTGCGCGCCTGATCCCGCCCCGGCCGCAGCGACGCGGCCGGGGACGGAACCCGGGCCGGCGGCGGATTCTGCGGAGGACCCCCGCCGCCGGCCCGGTCTCTACATCAGGCGAAGCGCATGACCTCGCTGTAGACGGTCTTGGAGTCGTCGAAGGTCCGCGACGAGACCTTGAGCGTCGCGTACGCGACCGCGTCGACGCTGCCGATGCAACCCTCGATGCTCACCCGCTTCTCCCCGAACCGCACGCCGAACGTCTCCCCGGCCTTCGGCTTGTCGATCTCCTTGGTGCCCACCGGCAGGTAGACGATCGCGCCCGGCGCGGTCTTGATGACCTGGTTCTGGGTCAGGCCCAGCGACCCGCCGACACCGACGAGGGCCGCGCCCGCCGCCGGGATACTGCCCGCGAGTGCGCCCGCGGCGCCGATGGTCTGATTGCTCCCGATCCACGACTCGAAGCCGCCGTCCTTGACGCCGCACGCGACGACGTACCCGACCTCGACGGACGCGGCATCGGAACTGCCCGCCTGGATCGTGCCCTCCGCCTTGCCGTCCACGTACGCGAGCCGCGACTTGTTGTCGCCCGCGAGCGGCGGGAACAGCTTCGCCTTCAGATCCTTCAGGGCGATCTTCGCGCGCAGCCCCTCCGGCGAGCTCAGGCTCTGGGTCGCGCCCTTCACCGGCCCGGACGGGTTCTGCGGGGTGATCTGGGCTGCGGCCTGGCCGGCGACGGCCGCCGACATCATCGCGGTCACCGTGACGGCCCCCGCTGCGACGACGCTGAAACGTCTCACTCTTCGACTCCTTCGTGTCCACTCGTTCGAGATGACTCACCGAAGCACGCCGTCGAACTATTCACCAACACGAATCTTCACTATCGCCGCCGCTTGCGACAGAAGTCGGCGGCCCGCGGCCGTTCTGCAACAATCTTCACGCGCTCGACACCGGAACCGCCATCTCGCCACGAACGGCCTGTCCTGTGCGAATCGGGCAGCCTTTCGAGAACACCCGTTCACTTGGCGTCAGGGTCGCTTCTCCGCCGGAATCCATCCGAGCAACCTCGGGCGACCACCCCGTCGAACCATGACATCGCGTAGCAAAGTGGAACATGGGTATAGTCACTTTGCTATCTCGCACTGATCGAGGAGGTTGCCCAGTGCAGATCCTGTACCTCACGCCGACACCCGGGGACCGAGTTCGGCGAGGCGGTGACTCCCTTCGCGCACTCGGGCATCAGGTCACGGAATCGGCGCTGGCATCGCCGCTCCCCGCACCCGCCCTTGCGGCCACGGATGCCGTCATCGTCGCCGCGGACGGCGCGGCGGGGACCGACGCGTGCCGCGATGTCCGGCGCGCGACGGGCGTCCCCCTACTCGTCCTCGCCTCCCGGCACGACGAGGTCGACACCGTCGCCGACCTCGCCGTCGGCGCGGACGACGTGGTCGCGCTGCCGGTCACCGGCCGGGAGATCGACGCGCGGCTCCGAGCGATCCTGCGCCGTTCGCGGACGGCCGGCGCCGTCTGCTCACTCAGTTGCGATACGCACGAGGGGTCCGGTTCGGAGATCGTGGTCGAGCCCAGCGGGCTCCGCATCGACGTCCGCCGGCAGACCGTCAGCCGGGACGGGCAGCCGATCCCGCTCACCGCCACCGAGTTCCGACTGCTGATCGCGCTCGCCGAGCGGCGCGGCGTGCCCCAGTCGCGCGAATCGCTCCTGACGCTCGCGTGGGGGCACGGCTTCCACGGCAAGTCGCGGATCGTGGACAACGCGGTCCAACGCCTGCGCGGGAAGATCGACACCCCGGGGTGGTGCCATGTGCACAGCGTGCGCGGGTTCGGCTACGTGCTCCGCTAGCTCCGTTCGATGATGGTGACGTTGGCGGTGCCACCGCCCTCGCACATCGTCTGCAGGCCGTACCGGCCGCCGCGGCGCTCGAGCTCGTGCAACAGCGTGGTCATCAGCTTCGCCCCGGTGGCGCCCAGCGGGTGACCCAGAGCGATCCCACCGCCGTTGACGTTCACCTTGTCGTGCGGGATGCCCAACTCGTCCATCCAGGCCAGCGGTACGGAGGCGAAGGCCTCGTTGCACTCGAAGAGGTCGATGTCGGCGACGGTGAGACCCGTCTTCTGCAGTGCGTACTGCGTGGCGGGGATCGGGCCCGTGAGCATCCACACCGGGTCCGCGGCGCGCACCGAGATGTGGTGGATCCGCGCCCGGGGCCGCAGGCCGTGGCGCTGAACGAAGTCGGCGGAGGCCACCATGACGGCGGCCGCGCCGTCCGCGATCTGGCTGGCGACAGCGGCGGTGATCGCCGATCCCTCCGCGAGCGGGGCGAGACCGGCCATCTTCTCCAGTGTGGTCCCGCGACGGGGCGTCTCGTCGATGGCGAAGTCCCCGACGGGGGCGATCTCCGCCTCGAACCGGCCCGCGTCGGTGGCGGCGATGGCACGCTCGTGGCTGGCGAGCGCGAACTCCTCCATCCGGGTGCGGGAGACGCCCCACTTCGTGGCGATCATGTCGGCGCTGGTGAACTGCGAGACCTCGACGTCGCCGTAACGCTCGCGCCAGCCGACCGAGCCGGAGAACGGGTCGTCGAACCCGTACTCGCGGCCCGCGAGCATCGCCGCACTGATCGGGATCGCGCTCATGTTCTGCACGCCCGCGGCGACGACCGCGTCCGCGGTGCCGGAGAGGATGGCCTGGGCCGCGAAGTGGACCGATTGCTGGCTCGAGCCGCACTGCCGGTCGACGGTGACCCCGGGGACGTGCTCCGGCAAGCCGGCGGCGAGCCAGGACGTGCGGGCGATGTTGCCGGACTGCGGGCCGATGGTGTCGCAGCAGCCCATGATCACGTCGTCGACGAGCTGCGGGTCGACGCCGGAGCGCAGCACGGAGGCGCGCAGCACGTGTGCGCCGAGGTCGGCGGAGTGCACCGTCGACAGGGAACCGCCGCGCTTGCCGGACGGGGTGCGCACCGCGTCCAGGATGTAGGCGCCGGGGGCGAGATCGGTCATGACTGCTCCTTGTCAGGGCTGGCGATCCCGTGCTCCAGGATCGTGAGGTACTGGTCGGCGACCGCGCCCACGGGCAGCTGCCCGCCGGGCCGGTACCAGCGGACCGCGACCCAGACGGTGTCGCGGAGGAAGCGGTAGGTGACGTCGACGTCGAGATCCGCTCGGAAGTCGCCGGATTCGATGCCACGCGTGATGATGCCGCGCCACATGGAGCGGAACTCCTGCAGGAAGTCGGCGATGTAGGCGAAGCGCTCCTGCTGCGCGAGGCCGCGCGCCTCGGCCTGGTAGATCGCCACGGCGTCGGGACTCGCGTCGATCGCCGCGAAGGAGGCGATGACGCAGCCGCGCAGCTGGTCCCGCGGGGCCAGGGTGGTCGCCAGCACGGCGCGGTACTCGCCGAAGAGGCGGTCGAGGAAGTCCCGGAGGATCTCGTCGAGCATCGACTCCTTGGAGTCGAAGTGGTGGTACAGGCTCCCCGAGAGGATGCCCGCGGCGTCGGCGATGTCGCGCACGGTCGTCGCGCGGTAGCCGTTCTCCGCGAACAGCTTCGCGCTCAGGGACAGGACCTCCGCGCGGCGCGCGGACGGGTCCGGCTTAGGCATGCTGACTGCTCACCGAGACCACCTCGCCGGTCATATAAGAACTGTAATCGGAGGCGAGGAAGACGATCACGTTCGCGACCTCCCAGGGCTCGGCGGCGCGCCCGAAGACCTCGCGTCGAGAGAGCTCGTCGAGCAGCTCGTCGGAGGTGACCTTCGCGAGGAAGGCGTGCATCGCGATGCTGGGCGAGACGGCGTTGATCCGGACGCCGTGCGGCGCCGCGTCGACCGCGGAGCAGCGGGTCAGAGCCATCACGCCCGCCTTCGCGGCGGCGTAGTGCGCCTGCTCGGCCTGCGCGCGCCAGCCGATCACGGAGGCGTTGTTGACGATGACCCCGCCCCCGCCCTGCGCGATGAACCGGTTGATGGCGGCGCGGGTGGCGCGGAAGGTGCCGGTGAGGGTCACGTCGAGCACGCGCGACCACTGCTCGTCGGTCATGTCCTGCACGGCGACGCTGCCGCCGAGGCCGGCGTTGTTGACCAGCACGTCGATCCGGCCGTAGCGCTCGGCGGCACCGTCGAGCAGGGCCTGCACCTGCTCCTCGACAGTGACGTCGCAGGTGATCGCGTGCACCCGGTCGCCGAACTCGGCGGCGAGCTCGTCGCGCTTCTCGCCCAGTCGCCGCTCGTGCCAGTCGGAGATGACGACGCGGGCGCCCTCCTCGAGGCAGCGCCGCGCGGTCGCGGAGCCGATGCCGGTGCCGGCGGCCGCGGTGACGACGACGACCTTGTCCTCGACGAGGTTGCGTCCCTGGGGGTACGGGGGTGCGGGGATGGCGCTCACGGGCGGGCCTCTCTCGGCAGGCCGAGCACGCGCTCGGCGATGATGTTGCGCTGGATCTCGTTGGAGCCGCCGTAGATCGTGTCGGCTCGGGTGAACAGGTAGAGGCGCTGCCAGTCGTCGAGCTCGGGGTCGGCTAGCAGTCCGGCGGCGCCGCGCACCGTCATCGCGATCTCGCCGAGCCGGCGGTGCCAGTTGGCCCACAGCAGTTTCGCGACCTCGGCGGTGCCGGTCTCGGCGGAGCCGAGCGTGCGGAGGGCGTGCGCCCGCATCACGTCGAGCTCGGTCCAAGCGCGACGCAGGGCGTCGGCGACCTCGGGGCTGTCGGCCGCGCCGGTGTCGAGGGCGAGGTCGGTGAGGGTCTGCAGCTCGCGGCGGAAGCCGATCTGCTGGCCCAGGGTGGCGACGCCGCGCTCGAAGGCGAGCGTCCCCATGGCGACCCGCCAGCCCTCGCCGGGCTCGCCGACCACGTTGGCGGCGGCGGTGCGGGCACCGTCGAAGAAGACCTCGTTGAACTCCGAGGTGCCGGTGAGCTGGACGATCGGCCGGACCTCGACGCCCGGCTGGTCCATCGGGACGAGCAGGTAGGACAGGCCCTTGTGGCGGGCGGAGCCGGGCTCGGTGCGGGCGACCACGAAGCACCAGTCGGCGACGTGCGCGAGGGAGGTCCAGACCTTCTGTCCGGAGATGACCCATTCGTCGCCCTCGAGGCGCGCCGTGGTGCTGACGTTCGCCAGGTCGGAGCCGGCGCCGGGCTCGGAGTAGCCCTGGCACCACAGCTCGCGGACGTCGCGGATGGCGGGCAGGAAGCGCGCCTTCTGCTCGTCGGAGCCGAAGGCGATGAGCGTGGGCCCCAGGAGCTCCTGGCCGAGGTGCGAGACCTTGGCGGGCGCGCCGGCGCGGGCGTACTCCTCGTGGAAGATCACCTGCTGCGCGATGCTGGCCCCGCCGCCGCCGTTCTCGGCCGGCCAGCCGATGCAGTTCAGCCCGGCGGCGGCCAGGTGGCGTTCCCAGGCGACGCGCTCGCCGAAGAACTCGTGCTCGCGCCCCGGGCCGCCCGCGCCGCGGAGTCCGGCGAACTCGCCGGACAGGTTGGTCGCGAGCCAGTCGCGGATCCGCGCCCGGAATTCCGCGTCCGTCTCGCCGCTCGCCGTGGCCACGGCACTCCCTTCGCCATTCCACCAAGCAATTGCTTGGTGGAATCAGGTTACACAGACTCGGCTCGCACTGTAACGTGTTCTACCAAGCACTTGCTAGGCAGAAGGGTTTGCGCATGTCACGCACCATCGCAGCGGCGCTGCGCGACGCCGTAGAGCGGTTCGGCGAGCACACCGCCGTGGTCGACGGCGACCTGCGGATCAGCTACGCGGATCTGCACGGTCGCGCCCGCGACGTCGCCCGGGCGTTCCTCGCGGAGGGGATCCGACGGGGCGACCGCGTCGCCGTCTGCGCGCCGAACGGACACGAGTGGATCGAGGCGGCGCTCGGCGCCGCGTACATCGGCGCCGTCCTGGTCCCCGTCAACACCCGCTACACGGGTCCGGAGATCGTCGACCTGCTGGTGCGCACGCGGGCACGGGGCCTCGTCGTGGCGGGCCCGTTCCTCGGAGTGGACCGGCTCGAGCTCGTCATCGCGACCGCCGGCGGCCTCCCCGGCGACATCGCCGCCGTCCTCCGCCTGCCGGAGTGGGACGGTGTCGCGGCACGGGGTGCACGGATCGCCGACACCGAGCTCGACGGTGCCGCCGCCGCGGTCACACCCGACGACCCGTCGGACATCTTCTTCACCTCCGGCACCTCCGGCCGCAGCAAGGGCGCGATGAGCACCCACGCGCAGACCCTGGCGAACGCCGCGAACTGGGCGGAACTGGTGGGCGTCACGGAGGCGGACCACTACCTCATCGCGAGCCCGTTCTTCCACATCTTCGGCTACAAGGCCGGGGTGCTCGCCGCGCTCCAGTTCGGCGCGACCATCTACCCGGCGCAGACCTTCGACGTCACGGCGGCCTTCGATCTCATCCAGCGGGAACGGATCTCGATCCTGCCCGGCGTGCCCACCGTGCACCAGATGCTGCTCGACCACCCGGATCGCGCGCAGTACGACCTGTCGAGCCTGCGCGCCGCCACCACCGGCGCGGCCACGATCCCCGTCGTCCTGATCGAGCGCATGCGCGCCGAACTGTACGAGCGCGTGCTCACCGCCTACGGCCTCTCGGAGGCCCCCGTCGTGACGATGTGCCGGGCGGACGACGGCCCGGAGGTGGTCGCCACGACCTCCGGCCGGGCGGTGCGCGACATGGAGGTGCGGATCGCGGACGACGGGGAGATCCTGGTGCGCGGCCCCAACGTGATCGCCGAGTACTTCGAGGATCCCGAGGCGACGGCCAAGGCCTTCGACGCCGACGGCTGGTTCCACACCGGCGACGCCGGATCGATGGACGATGCGGGGAACCTGCGGATCACCGACCGCATCAAGGACATGTTCACCAACGGCGGGTTCAACGTCTACCCGGCGGAGATCGAGCAGGTGATCGCCCGGATCCCGGGCGTCGCCGAGAGCGCCGTGGTCGGCGTCCCCGAGCCGCGCCTCGGCGAGGTCGGCAAGGCCTTCGTCGTGCTCACCGCCGGACGTGAGCTGACCGAGGACGCCGTGATCGAGCACTGCCGGGAGTTCCTGGCCAACTTCAAAGTCCCCCGCAGCGTGGAGTTCGTGAGCGAGCTACCCCGCAACGCGACCGGAAAGGTGCTCAAGCGCGTCCTGCGCGGCGAGCCCGCCCCTGCAGCAGGAGAGAAGCGATGACCGACAGCACGCCCGCCCCCGACGCGAACACCGAGGCGGAGGTGGTGACCTATGAGGTGCGCGGCCCCGTCGCCGTGGTCACCCTGAACCGTCCCGAGTACCGCAACGCGCAGAACTCGGCCATGACCTACGCGCTCGACGCCGCCTTCGTGCGCGCGGTGGAGGACCCGGCGGTCAAGGTGATCGTGCTGGCGGGCAACGGGAAGCACTTCTCGGCCGGGCATGACATCGGCACGCCGGGCCGCGACGTCGACCAGCACTTCGAGAACAAGGCCGTGCTCTGGTGGGATCACGTGGGTCGCGAGGGCGGCGACCAGCGCTTCGCGCGCGAGTCCGAGGTGTACCTCGGCATGTGCCGGCGGTGGCGGGAGATCCCGAAGCCCGTGATCGCCTCGGTGCAGGGGGCCTGCATCGCGGGCGCGCTGATGCTGGCGTGGAGCTGCGACCTCATCGTCGCCTCGGACGACGCCTTCTTCTCGGACCCGGTGGTGCGCATGGGTATCCCCGGCGTCGAGTACTTCGCGCACCCGTGGGTCATGGGTCCGCGGGCCGCCAAGGAGTTCCTGTTCACGGGTGACCGCTTCTCGGCGCAGCAGGCCAAGGAGTGGGGCATGGTCAACCGCGTCGTGCCCCGCAGCGAGCTCGAGGAGGAGACGCTCGCGCTCGCCGAGCGGATCGCGGACATGCCGAGTTTCGGCCTGGCACTGACGAAGAAGGCCGTCAACCAGTGCGAGGACCTCATGGGCATGCGGGCCGGCATGGACTCGGTGTTCGGCCTGCACCACTTCGCGCACGCGCACAACGCCGAGGTCTCCGGCGGCGACTCCCTCGGCGGGCAGAGCGCCAAATCGATGGCGTCCGGGGCGCGCAGCGCGACCGGCGACTCCGCGCGGAAGGCCGAGTAGTGGACCTCGAGTTCGACGACGCCGACGTCGCCTTCCGCGACGAGGTGCGCGCCTGGCTCGCCGCGAACGTGCCGGCCGAGCCCCTCCCCTCCTTCGACACCACCGAGGGCTTCGCCGCGCATCGCGCGTGGGAGGCGAAGCTCGCCGACGCCGGGCTGGCCGCGGTCTCCTGGCCTGCCGAGTTCGGCGGGCGCGACGCGACGATGCTGCAGTGGGTGATCTTCGAGGAGGAGTACTACGCCGCGGGTGCACCGCTGCGGGTGAACCAGAACGGCCTGTTCATGCTGGCGCCCACCCTCTTCAGTCACGGCACCGACGAGCAGCGCGCCCGGATCCTTCCGGCGATGGCCCGCTCGGAGCGGGTGTGGGCGCAGGCCTGGTCGGAGCCGGAGGCGGGCAGCGACATCGCCTCGCTGCGCTCGACCGCGACGCGCGTCGACGGGGGCTGGAAGCTCTCGGGTCAGAAGACGTGGAGCTCCCGCGCCGCCTTCGCCGACGGTGCCTTCGGCCTGTTCCGCAGCGAGCCCGGGTCGGAGCGCCACCGCGGTCTGACCTACCTGATGTTCGACCTGCGTGCGCCGGGGGTGACCGTGCGTCCGATTCCCCAGCTCGACGGCGAGCCCGGCTTCGCGGAGATCTTCCTCGACGAGGTCTTCGTGCCCGACGCCGACGTGATCGGCGAGCCCGGCCAGGGCTGGCGCGTCGCGATGACGACGGCCAACAACGAGCGCGGTCTCTCATTGCGCAGCCCGGGTCGCTTCCTCTCGGCCGCCGACGCCCTCGTCGACCTGTGGGAGCGCGAGGACGGCGACACATCCAGCGCCGACGCGCAGCGCGTCGCCGACGCCTGGATCGGGGCGCGCGCGTACCAGCTGTACACCTTCGGCACCGTGACCCGCCTGCAGGACGGCGGCGAGCTCGGCCCGGAATCGAGTGTGAACAAGCTGTTCTGGAGCCACCTGGACGTGGCGCTCAACGAGACCGCCCTCGACCTGCTCGGCCCGCGCGGCGAACTCACCGGCGAATCCGCTCCCGACGAGGGGCGCTGGCCGGCCGGCTACCTGTTCTCGCTGGCGGGCCCCATCTACGGCGGCACCGACCAGATCCAGCGCAACACCATCGCCGAGCGTCTCCTCGGCCTACCTCGGGGAGCCCGATGAGATTCGCACCGTCGCAGGAGAACGCGGCCTTCACGGAGTCGCTCGACGATCTGCTCTCGCGGGCCGGCGTGGTGGCCGCGGCCCGCGCGTGGGCCGACGGCGACAACAGCCCCGGCCGGAAGGTCTGGGCGGCGCTCGCCGACCTCGGCGTGACCGGCCTCGCGATCCCGGAGGAGCACGGCGGCGTCGGCGGCGACCCCGTCGATCTCGCCGTCGCCTTCCAGGCCTTGGGCTATCACGGCGTGCCCGGACCGGTCGTCGAGTCCATCGCCGTGCTGCCCGCGCTGCTCAGCGACCCCGGGCACCTTCGTTCCCTCGCGGACGGCGCGATCGGCACCGTCGCCCTCGCGCCGCGCACCCCGTTCCTGCTCGACGCCGACGTCGCGGACCTCCGCTTCGTCGTGGGCGCCGACGGCGCAATCGCGACGGTCGAGGCACCGTCGACCGGGCCCCTGGGTTCCGTCGACCCGACCCGTCGCCTCTTCCCCACGGAATTGAACGACGTTCTGGAGGGAGAAACCCCAGGTCGCGATCTCCAGAACGTCGTTCAATCGGGCGAGGTGGCGGGGGCGTTCGCGGTGGCGGCGCAGCTGCTCGGCGCCGGGCGACGGCTGCTGGACGACACCGTCGAGTACGCGAAGGCCCGCGCCCAGTACGGCAAGGCGATCGGCGAGTACCAGGCGATCAAGCACCTCCTCGCCGACGTGGCGACGCGGCTCGAGCTGGCGGCGCCACTCCTGAGCGGAGCGGCCGTGGCGCTGTCGGGCAACGCCTCCCGCGGCGTCGATCTCGATCCCGCGCGCGACGTCGCGGCGGCGCGGGTGGCCGCCGCGGACGCCGCCTACCTGGCCGCGCGGACCGCGCTCCAGGTGCACGGCGCGATCGGCTACACCGCGGAGTACGACCTCGGCCTGTGGATCACCAAGGTCCGGGCCCTGCAGTCGGCGTGGGGAACCCAGGCCGAGCACCGGGCGACGGTGCTCGACGCGGTCCGGAAGGCGGCGCGATGAGCTCGGAACTGGACGATCTGGCGGCCGCGGTCCGCAGCGTCATCGACCGACGGTGGTCGCCGGCGGCGCTGCGCGCCGCGATCGATTCCGCCGAGGGCTACGACCGCGGCCTGTGGTCGGTGCTGTGCGAGCAGGTCGGCGTCGCCGCGCTGGCGGTCCCCGAGGCGCACGACGGCGTCGGCGCGGGGGTGCGCGCGCTGCAGACGGTGGCGGAGGAACTGGGGCGACACCTGGTCCCGTCGCCCTTCCTGGGCTCCGCTGTGCTCGCGTCGGCGCTGCTCGCCGACACCGACGAGGCCGAGCTGCTGACCGGTCTCGCGAGCGGCGAGCGGATCGCCGCCGTCGCCTTCGCCGGCGACGGCTTCGCCGCGCGCCCGATCACCGCGACCGACGGGAGACTCTCCGGGACCGCGCGATTCGTCCTCGACGGTGACCTCGCCGACGATCTGCTCGTCGTCGCGGGAGACGGGCTGTACCTCGTCGACGGCGCCGCGACGACCCGCAGGCACACCCCGTCGATGGACCCGACCCGGCGGTTCGCGGAGGTGGCCCTCGACGGTCCACCCGCCCGCCTCCTCCGGGACGGCGCGCGCGCCGCACTGGTCCGCGCGCTCGACGTCGCGTGCGCGGTCCTCGCGGCCGAGCAGGCCGGCGCGGCGGCGCAGGCCCTGGCCGTCACCGTCGAGTACGCGGGCTCCCGCGTGCAGTTCGGCCGGCCGATCGGCTCCTTCCAGGCCCTCAAGCACCGGATGGCGGACATGTTCGTCCTCGTCGAGTCGGCCCGGTCCGCGGCCCTCGCGGCGGGCGAGGCCCTCGACCGCGGCGACGAGGACGCGGCCCTCGCGGTCGCGACGGCGAAGGCCTACTGCTCCGAGGCGTTCAGCGCCGTCGCGGCCGAGATGATTCAGCTGCACGGCGGCATCGGCATCACCTGGGAGCACGATGCGCACCTGTACTTCAAGCGCGCGCACTCCTCGTCGCAGCTGTTCGGCGATCCGGCGCACCACCTGGCCCGCCGGGAGCTGGCGCATTCCTGAAACATGTTCTTGCCGGACCTCCGGACGCAAGGTACTTTCGTAGACGAACTACTTGCGAAAGGAAACGCGGATGTCGGACACCACGCGCACGGACGGCGACACCTGGACCATCACGACCAGCGTGGGCTTCACGGCCCTGCTGGTCGCCGCGGCGCGGGCCGTGGAGACCGAGCGCGCCGACGCGCTCGCGCGCGACCCGTTCGCGCGGGTCTTCCTCGAGGCCGCGGGCGATCCCCGGGCCATCGCGTTGGCCGACGCCGGTGACGACGCGGGCAATCCGATGGCCGCGACTCGCCACCTCGGCGTGCGCACCCGCTACTTCGACGACTTCGTGGCGGCCGCGGTCGCGGCGGGCGTCCGGCAGATCGTCATCCTCGCGGCGGGACTGGACTCCCGCGCCTACCGGCTCGACCTGCCCGCCGGCACCGTCGTCTACGAGCTCGACCAGCCGGAGGTCCTGGCGTTCAAGGAGTCGACGCTCGCCGAGCGCGGCGCGGCGCCCGCGGCCGGGCTCCGCCACGTGCCCGTCGACCTGCGCGACGGCTGGCTGGCCGCGCTGCAGTCCTCCGGGTTCGACGGTGCCGCACCGACGGCGTGGCTCGTGGAGGGCCTGCTCCCCTACCTGCCCGCCGCGGCGCAGGCGCTGCTCTTCGAGCGGATCGTCGAGCACTCGGCGCCCGGCAGCCGCGTGGCCGTGGAGGGCCAGAACGGGCCGCTCGACCTCGACGGCTTCCGCGCGATCACGGAGAAGTACTCGCAGAAGGGGAATCCTCTCGGCGACTTCGACGTGACCTCGCTGTTCGTCGCCGACGAGGACCGTTCCGATCCGGCCGAATTCCTCACCGCGCAGGGGTGGACCGTCACCCGGGCGGGGAACCCGGTGGAACTGGGCCGCAGCTACGGCGTGCAGGACACCGTCCCCGCGGACGCGTCGCTCATGGCCGACACGATCGGCTACTTCACCGCGGCGCTGCCCGCCGACTGAGTCACCGCGCGGCGGAGTGGTACTCCGGGTTCGGCCGCATGTCGATCGCCGAGGCGAGTCGGTTGGTCATGTTGAAGAAGGCCGCGGTGTTGGCGATGTCGTAGACGTCGCGATCGCTGAACCCGGCGTCCCGGAGCCGCTGCCGGTCCGGCTCGTCGATCTTCGACGGCGTTTCCGTGAGCTTCTCGGCGAACTCGAGCATGGCCCGTTGCTTCGCCGGCAGCTCCGCGGCGCGGAAGTTCATCACCAGCATCTCGCCGAGGACCGGGTCGCCCGACAACTCCCGCACCGCGGCACCGTGCGCGGTGAGGCAGTAGAAGCACTTGTTCACCGAGGACACGACGACGGCGATCATCTCGCGCTCGAGCTTGCTCAGGCCCGAGTCGCCGAGCATGAGGTCGTTGTAGGTGTCGCTGAATACGCGCAGTTTGGCCTCGTCGAAGGTCAGCGACTGCAGGACGTTCGGCACCATGCCGAGCTTCTCGCGGCAGATCTCGAAGTACTTCCGCGTGCCCTCGCTCAGCTCGCCCGCGGGCAGGTCGAGCGCGGTGATCCGCTCCGTCATGTCATCTCCTCGTACGTCCGCCACTACCCTCTCTGACTACCAGGTGGCCGGCGCCGGCCCCGCCCGTTCGACGAGATCGGTACCGCCGCAACTATCCTGGGGTCCATGGCCTTCCACGCTCTGGAGCACTTCGCGGCCGCGAAGGGCGCGCGCCTGCGAGCCGTGACCGCGGAGACGCAGGGCAGCGACTACGAGGCCTGCACGGCCGATATCGACGGGGCCCTGTGGCGCGTCCGCACAGCGCGGATCACGCCCACGAAGCCGGGGGCGTTCGTGGCGGTGTGGCGGCGCGGGCCGGACGGCGAGACCGAACCCTTCGACGCCGGCGATCCGACCGCGGGCCTGCTCGTCCTCGTCCCCGACGGTCCGCGCTTCGGCGCCTTCGCGTTCCCGGGCGAGGTGCTCTGCACGCTCGGCGTGTACTCCTCCTCGAGCTCAGCGGGCAAGCGCGGCTTCCGGCTCTATCCCGCATGGTCCACCGGGCTCAACCCACAAGCCGAACGTACCCGCGCAGCGCAGGCGCCGTACTTCGAGCAGGTCGACTGACCTGCGCTCACGTGCGCGCGGGCTCAGATCCAGTCGTCGCCGACGGGCCAGGTGAGGAACGAGTCCAGCGACAGGGTGCGCGGGAGGGCCTCGCCGGGATCGGTCACCGTCTGCGTGTAGCGGCCCTTGTAGAAGAGCAGCGGCCGCCCGGCGTTCGGCGCGCTGAGCTCGAGCACCCGGCCGATCACGATGTGGTGGTCGCCGCCGTCGTGCACCGTCTCGACGGCGCAGTCGATCCAGCTGAGCGCACCGTCGAGCAGCGGCGAACCGGTGCGCGAGGGCTTCCACGCGACCGCCCCGAACTTGTCCGGGTGCCGAGAGCCGAAGACCGAGCTGACGTCCTGCTGGCCCTCGCCGAGCACGTTGACGGCGAACCGCCCGGTGCGCTCGATGGTGCGCCACGCGCCCGAGGTCTTCATGGGGCAGAACAGGACCAGGGGCGGGTCGAGGGACAGCGCCGAGAAGGACTGGCAGGCGAAGCCCGCCGGCCCCTCGTCGTCCGCGGCGGTGATCACCGTGACGCCGGTGCAGAAGTGCCCCATCGCGGTGCGGTAGTCGAGCGGTTCGATCACGGGGGCGGTCATCACTGCTCCTTGAAGCCGATGGAGAAGTCGTGGCCCCAGAGGCTGACCGCGGTCGACTCCCGTGCGATCCAGTCGTCGTTCTCGACTTCGAGCCCCTCGCAGCCGAACTCGATGTCGAAGCCGCCCGGCGTCTTCATGTAGAAGGACAGCATCTTGTCGTTGATGTGCCGGCCGAGGGTGGCGGACATCTTGACCTTCTTGCGGTTCGCGCGATCCAGCGCCAGGCCGACGTCGTCGGAGTTCTCCACCTCCACCATGAGGTGGACGATCCCCGTCGGGTTGGGCAGGGGCAGGAAGGCGAGCGCGTGGTGGCGCGGGTTGCAGCCGTAGAAGCGCAGCCACGCCGGGTCGCCGTCCGCGGGGCGCCCCACCATCTGCGGGGGCAGCCGCATGGAGTCGCGGAGCCGGAAGCCGAGCACGCCCTGGTAGAACTCCTGCGCCGCAGCGTCGTCCGTGCAGGTGAGCACGACGTGGCCGAGCCCCTGTTCGCCGGTGATGAACCGGTGGCCGTACGGGCTGACGAAGCGTCGGCCGAGGTACTGCGCACCGTGGAAGGCCTCGAGCGTGTTGCCCGCCGGATCCTGGAAGCGGATCAGGCCCTCGACGCGGCGCTCCGCCTTCTCGTCCTTGGTGCCTTCCTCGAAGGCGACGCCCGCGGCGCTGAGGGTGTCGCGGAGCTCCTGGAGCCCGAGGGCGTCGGTGACCTCCCAGCCGGAGACCAGCAGCCGGTCCTTCTCGCCGGGCACGATCACCAGGCGGGCCGCGAAGTCGTCCATGCGCAGGTAGAGCGAATCGGGGTCGTTGCCCGTTCCCTCCATCATCCCGAGCACCTTGAGCCCGTACTCGCGCCAGGCCGCCATGTCGGTGGCCTCGATGCGCATGTACCCGAGGGCCTTGATCGCCATCTACCTGTTTCTCCTTGTCAGCCGGTCAGGAAATCGGCCGTGAGCCGGTTGAACTCGTCGAACTTCTCGAGCTGCGCCCAGTGGCCGCACTGCCCGAAGACGTGCAGCTGGGCGCGCGGGATCTGCTTGAGCGCGAGCAGGGCACCGTCGAGCGGATTGACCCGGTCCTCGCGGCCCCAGATCATGAGCACGGGCTGGCGCAGCTTGTAGGCGTCGCGCCAGAGCATGCCCTTCTCGTAGTCCGCGGACGCGAAGGACTTGCCCATGGCCTTGAACGCGGCGATCGCCTCGGGGTCGAGCGCGAGCTCGAAGCGCTCCTCGACGAGCTCGGGCGTGATCATCTTCTGGTCGAAGACCATGATCCGCAGGAAGTCCTCGAGCCGCTCCTTGCTGGGAGCGGCGTAGAACTTCTGCAGGGTGCGCAGGCCCTCCGTGGGGTCCGGCGCGAAGGTGTTCACGCTGAGGCCGCCCGGGCCCATGAGCACGAGCCGGCCCGCCCGCTCCGGGAAGTCGAGAGCGAACCGCACCGAGGTGCCGCCGCCGAGCGAATTGCCCACCAGGTGTACGCGTCCCGTGATGCCCAGCGTGTCCAACAGGCCCGCGAGCGCCGTCGCGCTGTGCACGAAGTACTGCGGGTGCTCGGTCGGCTTGTCGGACCGGCCGAAGCCCGGCTGGTCGACGGCGAGCACGTGGAAGCGCTGCGCCAACACCGGGATGTTGCGCCCGAAGTTGCTCCACGAGGAGACGCCGGGGCCGCTGCCGTGCAGCAGCACGACGGTGCCGTTGGCGCGGTTCTCCTCGCCGGCCTCGTGATAGTGCAGCGTGAGGCCGGCCGCCGTGGTGGCGAACTTCCCCTCCTTGAGGACGTCCACGTCCGTGTCCGGCATGCCTAGACCATCCCGTCCATGACGGGCAGGCCGAACTCGCCGGTGCCGAACATCTTGTAGGCGCGCTCGGGATCGTTCGCGGCGTGCACCCGGCCGGCGTGGGCGTCGCGCCAGAACCGCTGGATCGGCGTGCCCTCGGCCAGCGCGCGGCCGCCCGAGTTCTCGAACATGCGGTCCACGGCGAAGATCGCCCGCTCGGTGCCGCGCACCTGGTCGCGACGGACCTTGAGGCGCAGGTTGAACGGGATCTTCTCGCCGGCCTTGACGAGCGCGTACTCCTCGTTGATGTTGGAGATCAGCTGGAGCCACGCCGCGTCGATCTCGCTGCCCGCCTCGGCCACGCGGACCATGGCGAAGGGGTCCTCCTTCGCGGACTCGCCCGCGTAGGCGGCGCGCACGCGCTTGCGCTGATGCTCGACGTGGGCGTCGTACGCGCCCTGCGCCATGCCGATGATCGGGGCGGTGATCGTGGACGGGTGCACCGAGCCGAAGGGCAGCTTGTAGAGCGGGCTGGTGTTGACCTCCTGGCCCGGCCCCTTGCACTTGCTGACCAGCTGGAAGCTGAGGGCGCGGTGCTCGGGGACGAAGACGTCGTCGACCACGATGTCGTTGCTGCCGGTGCCGCGGAGGCCGACGGTGCGCCACACGTCGTTGATCGTGTAGTCGCTGATCGGCACGAGGTAGGTCAGGAAGTCGACCGGCTTGCCGTCCTTGAACGCGGGGCCGCCGAGCAGCGCCCAGGTGCCGTGGTCGCAGCCGGAGGAGAAGCTCCACTTGCCCGAGAGGCGGTAGCCGCCCTCGACGATCTCCGACTTGCCCATCGGGGCGTACGACGACGAGATCAGCGTGTCCTGGTCCTCGCCCCACACCTCCTGCTGCGCGCGGTCGTCGAACAGGGCCACGTTCCACGGGTGGATGCCGAGGATCGAGGAGACCCAGCCGGTGGAACCGCAGGCGCTCGCCAGCATCTTGACCGCGGTGTAGAACGCCACCGGATCGGCCTCGAAACCGCCGTAGCGCTTCGGCTGCAGGAGGCGGAAGAAGCCGCTCTGCTGCAGCGCCTTGATGGACTCGGCCGGGATCCGGCGCGCGTCCTCCGTCTCCTGCGCCCGGTCCCGGAGGGTGGGCAGCAGCTCCGCCACCTCAGCCAGCACCGCGTCGACGCTCTGATCGCTCATCTTTCCTCGCCTCCTGAAGACCCTCTGGCGAACCCCGAAGCCCGCCGTTGGAATCGATACTAGAACACGTTCTCATTTTCTGACGCGAAACGCTACATCAAAGGTTCGGATCCACCTATCTTGCTGTTGTAACCGGTTTCGAGACCGTCCGAGGAGAGCCATGCCCGAGAGCCGCCGCCCCGTCCCCGCCGCCGACGTTCCGACCTGGGATCTGGAGGCCGACGTGGTGATCGCCGGGTACGGCATCGCGGGCGTCTGCGCCGCGATCGAGGCGGCCCGCGCCGGCGCCGACGTCCTCGTCCTCGACCGCACCGGCGGTTGGGGCGGGGCGGCCGCACTGTCCGGCGGGTGGATCTATCTCGGCGGCGGCACCCCGCTGCAGCGAGCACTCGGCTTCGAGGACAGCGCCGAGAACATGGAGACCTTCCTGACCGCCGCGCTCGGGCCCGGCGTCGACGGGGCGAAGATCCACGCCTACGCCCACGGCAGCACCGAGCACTACGACTGGCTGACCGGCTGCGGCGTGGTCTTCAAGGTGGAGTTCTGGGGCGAGCCCGGCTGGGAGGTGCCGCACGACGAGGGGCTCGGCTTCTCCGGCGGGGAGAACGCCGCACCCTTCAGCACGATCGCGACGCCCGCGCCCCGCGGGCACGTCCCCCAGATGGCCGACAAGCGGACCGGCGTGCGCGGGGCGGGCTACATGCTGATGAAACCGCTGGTCGAGACCGCAGAGGCGCTCGGGGTGCGCGCCGAGTACGACGTCCGCGCGCGGGCACTGGTGACGGGCCCGGACGGCCGCGTCGAGGGCCTCGTCGCCCGCCGGTTCGGCACGGACCTGCACGTGCGGGCCCGACGGGGCGTCGTCCTCGCCACCGGCAGCTTCGCCTACAACGCGGAGATGATCGAGACCTACGCGCCGCGGCTGATCGGGCGCCCGGCCGCGGCGATCGAGGAGCACGACGGGGCCGGGATCCTCATGGCGCAGGCCGCGGGCGCCGCGCTGGCCCACATGGATGCGACCGAGGTCGCCTTCTTCGGCGACCCCCAGATGATGGCCCGCGGGATCCTCGTCAACGGCCGCGGCCAGCGGTTCATCGCCGAGGACACCTACGGCGGGCGGATCGGCCAGGCCGTGCTGATCCAGCAGGACAACGCGGCGTACCTGGTCATGGACATGGACGCGCACGAGGAGGCGCTCGCCACCGAGACCTCGACGCCCTACTTCCGGCAGCCGCCGACCTGGGCCGCCGAGACGGTCGCGGAGCTCGAGTCCGACATGGGCCTCCCCGACGGTGCGCTGACCGGCACCGTCGACACGTACAACCGGCACGCGGAGAACGGCACCGATCCCCTCCTGCACAAGAAGGAGCAGTGGGTGCGGCCGCTCGCCGGACCCGTGGCCGCCTGGGACATGCGCGGCTTCACCGCCGGATTCACCCTGGGCGGGTTGCGCACGGACGTGGAGGCGCGGGTGCTGCACGTCGACGGTGCGCCGATCCCCGGCCTGTTCGCGGCCGGGCGGTGCACGTCGGGGGTGTGCGCGGGCGGGTACGCCAGCGGGACCAGCCTCGGCGACGGGAGCTTCTTCGGTCGTCGCGCGGGCATCGCCGCCGCAACTGGATAGCGGTTCGCTTTGCAGTAACCCGCGTCTCCTGTTGCCCTTCGACCTGGACGTTGTCGCGATCGCGAACGAATTCGGCGATCCGCGTTCGCGGACCACGGACACGGAATCGAATTCGCTGTGCGCCAACCACACTCGCACTGGTGCCGGTTCTCCCGAAACAAGCCGCGGGCTGCGAAGATGGTGCGATGACTGCGACAGCGTCCGCCGCGCCCGCGATCGACCGGAACGGGTGCGCGGGATGACCCATCGGGTGAACTCCTCGGGCTCCGCACGCCTCGGCGGCTTCACCGGCCGGGTGCTCGCGATCGCGGCCGCGACGGCGCTCTGCGTCGCGGCGATCGCCGTCAGCGTGAGCATGTGCAGCGGCCCGTCGACCGACCCGCGGCCCGTTGTGGCACCGTCGGGTTCGCTCCGGTCGACCGAGGTCGCGCCGAGCGCCTCCCCGTCGTCCACGGCACCGTCGAGCCCGGCACTCGCGAGCACGACCGCGCCGTCGACGCCGAGCCCCACCCCTCCGCCGACGACCGTCGCGCCGCCCGAGCCGGTCACCACCGCGCCCGCGCCCGTGCGGACCGTGCCGCGGGTCACCACGCCGGCCCCGACGCCGCGGTGCACGCCGCAGCCCAAGTGGGTCTTCCGTCCCAGTACCGGGACCTACGAGCGGATCACCATCCCCTGCTGATCGCCTGACGATCGACCTCCTCGGCGGCGGCGCCCGTGTGGCGCCGCGGCCCGATCACCGCTGAACCCTGGCGAGTGAAACGTGTTCTAGTCTATGCTGCAGTTGTAGCGCGTACCTGCTGCCCATCGGCGCAGGTGAGGCTAGAGAACTTGTTTCATCAGCGAGGAGAGTCGATGACGGCGGAGACCACCGAATACGACGTGATCGTGGTGGGTAGCGGCGCAGCGGGCATGACCGCCGCGCTCAAGGCGGCGGACAGCGGGCTCAGCGTGCTGGTCGTGGAGAAGGCGGCGCACTACGGCGGGTCCACCGCCCGCTCCGGCGGCGGCGTCTGGGTACCCGGCAACGAGTCGCTGGTGAAGGCGGGGATCAAGGACACCCCCGATGAGGCGCGCAAGTACCTGCACTCCATCATCGGCGACGTGGTGCCGGCCGAGCGGATCGACACCTACATCGACCGCGGCCCCGAGGTCATCTCGATGGTGCACCGGATGAGCCCGCTGGAGCTCACCTGGGTGCCGGGCTACTCCGACTACTACCCGGAGGCGCCGGGCGGGCGGGCGCACGGCCGCTCCTGCGAGCCGAAGCCCTTCGACGGCAAGCAGCTCGGCGACGAGCTGAAGAACCTCGAGCCCGACTACACCAAGGCCCCCATGAACCTGGTGGTCACGCAGGCCGACTTCAAGTGGCTCAACCTGATCATGCGCCACCCCAAGGGGCCGCTGCGCGCGCTCCGGGTGGCCGGTCGCTACTACGGCGCCCGGGTTCGCGGCAAGCACCTGCTCGGCCGCGGCCAGGCACTGATCGCCGCGCTGCGCGTCGGCCTGCAGCGCGCGAACGTGCCGCTGTGGCTGAACACCTCCCTCGTCGGGCTCACCGAGGAGGACGGCCGGGTCACCGGCGTCACCGTCGACCGCGACGGAACGCAAGTGCACCTCACCGCCCGGCGCGGCGTGATCCTGGCCGCCGGCGGCTTCGAATCCAGCGCTGAGATGCGCGCGCAGTACCAGCGCGCCCCCATCGGCACCGAGTGGACCAACGGCGTCCCCGCCAACACCGGCGACGCGATCCGCGCGGGAGCGGCCGTGGGCGGCGCCCTCGAGTTCATGGACGACGCCTGGTGGGGCCCGTCCATCCAGCTGCCGAAGATGGCCTGGTTCGCCCTGTCCGAGCGCTCGCTGCCGGGCAGCGTCATGGTGAACACCGCGGGCGAGCGCTTCGTCAACGAGTCCGCGCCTTACGTGGAGGCCGTGCACGCGATGTACGGCGGCCGGTACGGCCAGGGCGAGGGCCCGGGCGAGAACGTGCCGTGCTGGCTGGTCTTCGACCAGCGCTACCGCAACCGCTACATGTTCGCCGGCCAGCCCCCGCGTCAGCCGCTCCCCAAGCGCTGGTACGAGTCCGGCAACATGGTCCGCGCGAACAGCCTGGCCGAACTGGCCGAGAAGATGGACGTCCCGGCGGAGGCGCTGACCGCCACCGTCGACAAGTTCAACGGCTTCGCCCGCGCCGGGCGCGACGAGGACTTCCACCGCGGCGAGAGCGCCTACGACCACTACTACGGCGACCCCCGGAACAAGCCGAACCCCAGTCTCGCCGAATTGACCACCGGGCCGTTCTACGCTGCACGTATGGTCCCCGGCGATCTCGGCACGAAGGGCGGCCTGCGCACCGACGTCGCGGGCCGGGTCCAGCGCGCCGACGGCACCGTCATCGACGGTCTGTACGCCTCCGGCAACACCAGCTCGCCCGTCATGGGCCACACCTACGCGGGCCCCGGCGCCACAATCGGCCCCGCCATGGTCTTCGCCTACCTCGCAGTCGAGGACATGGCGGGTAAGGAATCGATCCCCGCGGCGGCAGCCCCCGTCCGCGCGGAAGAGGAGATCGCATGAGTACTGAGACCGAGGCGACAGCCCGCCTCATCGACAGCGGCACGGCACCCACCCGCTACGCCCGCGGCTGGCACTGCGTCGGCCTGCTGAAGGACTTCGCCGACGGGAAGCCCCACTCCGTCGAGGCCTTCGGCACCAAGCTCGTGGTCTTCGCCGGCGAGGACGGCAAAATCAACGTCCTCGACGGCTACTGCCGGCACATGGGCGGCGACCTGACGCAGGGCACCGTCAAGGGCAACGAGATCGCCTGCCCGTTCCACGACTGGCGCTGGGGCGGCGACGGCAAGTGCAAGGCCATCCCGTACGCCAAGCGCGTGCCGCTGCGGGCCCGCACCCGCACGTGGCCCACCATGGTCGAGAACGACCAGCTGTTCATCTGGCACGACGTGGAGAACTCCAAGCCGCCTGCGGAACTGGACATTCCGAAGATCGACGGCGACGTCGACGGTCCCGAGTGGTCGAACTGGGTGTGGAACGAGATCATCATCGAGGGCAGCAACTGCCGCGAGATCGTCGACAACGTGGTCGACATGCCGCACTTCTTCTACATCCACTACGGCCTGCCCACGTACTTCAAGAACGTCTTCGACGGGCACATCGCCTCGCAGTACCTGGACACCAAGGGCCGCAACGACGTCACCGACATCGGGCTCTCCGGCGGCGACGACGTGCTGCTCAAGTCCGAGGCGCACTACTTCGGGCCGTCGTACATGATCAACTACCTGCATAACGACTACAAGGGCTTCCAGATCGAGAACATCTTGATCAACTGCCACTACCCGATCGATCAGCACTCGTTCAAGCTGATGTACGGCGTGAAGGTCAAGAAGCTGCCCGGTTTCGACGACGAGAAGTCCGACTACCTGGCCGGCAAGTTCGCCAAGAACGTGGGCCTGGGCTTCCTGCAGGACGTGGAGATCTGGAAGAACAAGACCCGCATCGACAACCCGCTCCTGTGCGAGGAGGACGGCCCCGTCTACCAGCTGCGCCGGTGGTACGAGCAGTTCTACGTCGACGCCGCCGAGGTCTCCGAGGACATGACCCAGCGCTTCGAGTTCGAGATCGACACCACCCACGCCGTCGAGGCGTGGGAGGCCGAGGTCGCGCAGAACATCGCGCGCCAGGAGTCCGAGAAGGCCGCCGCGGACGCATCCGGGGCAGGGGCCTGATCCCATGTCCCCCACGGTGACGATGTTCGGCGAGCCGGTCGTGCTGCCGTCGACGGTGTCCGATCGGGAGGGCTTCCTCACCGACGGTTTCACCCCGCTGAACTGCGGCACCTGCGGCGTCGCGGTGCAGGTCCGCAAGAACAGCCGGGAACACACGTCGATCCAGTGGTGCGGTTCCGCGCGCGAGTGCACGGTCTTCGCCACCGACGGTGCCGGGTCCGCCCTGCGGGCCACCTGCCCGCGCCTGATGGAATCGATCACGCGCGCCGCGAAACTCGGCGAGGTACCCGTGCCGACGGACGTCGCTCCGCCGGACACCGACTAGGAGAGTGACGAAGAAGTGAGCATCCACCGACTACTCGTCGCCAAGGTGGTCTCGGAGACGCACGACGCGCACTCCATCGAGTTCGAGGTGCCCGCCGAGCTGGCGGATCAGTTCACCTACAAGCCGGGCCAGTTCCTCACGCTGCGCGTGCCGAGCGACGAGACCGGCTCGGTGGCGCGCTGCTACTCCCTGTGCAGCGCGCCCCACGACGGCGGCCCCCTGCGGGTGGCCGTCAAGCGCACCGCGGAGGGCTACGCCTCGAACTGGCTGTGCGACAACGCCACCCCCGGCATGGAGGTCGACGTGCTGGTGCCCGCGGGCATCTTCACGCCGAAGTCCGTCGACGTGGACATGCTGCTCTTCGCGGGCGGCAGCGGCGTCACGCCCATCCTGTCGATCCTGCGGTCGGTGCTGGAGACCGGCACCGGCTCCGTGACGCTGATCTACGCGAACCGCGATGCGCAGTCGGTGATCTTCGCCTCCGCGCTCGCCGAGCTGACCCGCACGTACCCCGACCGCCTCGTCGTGGTGCACTGGCTGGAATCCGTGCAGGGCCTGCCGAGCGCCGCTAACCTCGCGGCGCTCGCCGCTCCCTACGCCTCCCGCGAGGTCTTCGTGTGCGGCCCCGGGCCGTTCATGGACGCGGTCTCCGAGGCCATGACCTCGCTCGGCAAGGGCCGCCGCGAGGTGCACATCGAGAAGTTCCGCTCCCTGCCGCGCAACCCCTTCGAGGTGGAGGCCGCGCAGGAGGAGGCGGAGGAGAAGGCCGCGATCGCCGAGGCGGAGGATCTGCCCGTCGACGACGCACCGGCGCCCGCGGACGACGGGGGCACCGTCACCGTCGAGCTGGACGGGACGACCACCGAGCTCGCGTGGCCCGCCGAGAAGAAGCTGCTGGACGTGATGCTCGAGGCCGGCCTCGAGGCGCCGTACTCCTGCCGCGAGGGCGCGTGCAGCGCCTGCGCCTGCCGCATCGTCGAGGGCGAGGTCGAGCTGGCCCACAACGAGGTGCTCGACCAGGAGGACCTCGACGACGGGCTCATCCTGGCCTGCCAGTCGATGCGCCGCACCCCGTCCGTGCACATCACCTACGAATAGCCCGTCACCGTCCTACTGCCTAGGGAGATCCATGCCCATCGACCCGTCGGTCGCGATCGGTGCTGAGCTCGGCACCGCCGAGTTCTCCTGGAGCACCTCCGACGTGCTGCTCTACCAGCTGGCACTGGGCGCGGGGGCGGACCCGCTCTCGGCCCGCGAGCTGCGCTACGCCACCGAGCAGGACACCGTCGTGCTGCCGACCTTCGCGACCGTGGCGCAGAACTTCCACGCCACCGAGCCGCCGAAGGTCTCGTTCCCCGGCGTCGAGATCGACCTCGCCAAGGTGGTGCACGGCAGCCAGTCGGTAACCGCGCACCGTCCGCTGCCCGCCTCCGGCACCGCGGTGGCCCGCACCCGGATCAGCGACGTGCACGACAAGGGCAAGGCCGCCGTGATCTGGCAGGAGACCGAGGTGGTCGATGGGGCCGGAGAGCCGCTGTGGACCGCGCGGTCGTCCATCTTCGCCCGCGGCGAGGGCGGTTTCGGCGGGGAACGCGGGCCGTCGGAGAAGGTCGAGCTGCCCGAGCGGGACGCCGACGTCACCGTCGACGTGCCGACCCTGCCCCAGCAGGCGCTGCTCTACCGGCTGTGCGGCGATCGCAACCCCCTGCACTCGGATCCCGCGTTCGCGAAGGGCGCGGGCTTCGACGCGCCGATCCTGCACGGGCTGTGCACCTACGGCATCGTCGCCAAGGCCGTCACCGACGCCGTGCTGGACGGCGACGCCTCCGCGGTGGGCTCGTGGTCGGCGAAGTTCGCGGGGATCATGCTGCCGGGCGAGACGCTGCGCGTGCGGATCTGGCACGACGGGGATCGTCACCTGGTGACCGCGGAGTCGGTCGAGCGCGCCGCCCCCGTGCTCGCGGACGCGGTGTTCACCGCGCGCTGAACCTGCTCCGCTCCACACCACTGACCCGTCCGTGAATCCACGGCTGAGATGCGCAGGCGGCCAGATCTGGCCTCCTGTCGAGCTGAGCCGTGGATTCACAGACCCGGGACCGAGGTTCAGACGGGGCGGGCGGTGGCCATGGCGCGGTCGACCTCCCAGAAGGCGCGGAGCGCCACGATCTTCCCCGCGTCATCGACCTTGTAGGTGAAGACGCCCTCCGCGTCGATGACGTGCCCGCCGATCACGGTGCGGATGAGGCCGGTGAAGGCAACCTCGTTGCCGCAGGCGAAGCCGTCGTCGAAGAGGAACTCCAGGGACTCCGCGACGCCGATGGTCTTGTCGTAGAAGGCCGCGATCTCCTCGCGGCCGTGGTGTCCCTTGCCCTCGGGGTCGAAGCCGGAGGGGCCGACCGGGTCCTCGACCACGCCGTCGGCGGCGAACAAGTCGAGCCACTGCTCCTTGCGGTGGCCGCTCGCCGCCGACTGCGAAGCGCGGCCGGCGAGCACGGCGGGGTGATCGTCCTTCATGAGGCCTCCTAGAACTTGCTGATGACGGAATCGGCGTAGCGCCGCAGGTGGTCGATCTTGGGCTGCAGCGGCTCGGTGTCCGGGCCGAGCTGGTAGGGCAGCCGGAAGCCGACGATGACGTCGGTGACGCCCTTGTCCTCGAGCCGCTTGATGCCGTCCACGGTGTAGGCGTCCAGGGAGATCACGTGGATCTCGAACTCCTTCTTGTCGTGCTCGGCGCGGAGCTCGTCGATCCGCGCGAGCATGCGGTCGAGCTCCTCGCCGTCGCCGCCGGCGTGCATCCAGCCGTCGCAGAGGCGCACCGCGCGGCGCAGCGCAGCGTCGGCGTGGCCGCCGACCAGGATGGGCAGCGGCTCCGTGGGCACGGGGGCGATCTTGATGGACGGGATGTCGAAGAACTCGCCGTGGTACTCGAAGTACTCACCGGTCGAGAGGCCCTTGATGATCTCGATGCACTCGTCCATGCGCTTACCGCGGCGCTCGAAGGGCACGCCCATGATCTCGAAGTCCTCGGGCCACGGGCTGATGCCCACGCCGAGCGAGAAGCGGTTGCCGCTGAGGGAGGCCAGCGACGCTGCCTGCTTGGCGACCAGCACCGGCGGGCGGATCGGCAGCTTCAGGACGAAGGGCGTGAAGCGGAGGGTCTTCGTCGACGCCGCGAGTGCCGAGGCGAGCACGAAGGTCTCGACGAACTCCTTGCCGTCGAGGAACTCCCGGCTGCCGTCGGGGGTGTACGGGTACGTCGAGTCCGAGACCTCGGGATACGCGATGCTGTCGGCGACGCACATGCTGTGGTAGCCGGCCTCCTCCGCCGCCTGCGCGAGCGGGACGTAGTACGACGGATCCGTCATCGCCTCGGCGTACGTGAATCGCATGGTCACCCTTTCGTCGAACTGCTTGCGAGCGTTCACTCCACTTGCTAAAAATAGAACACGTTTCACCGTTTGTACGCGGTATCGAGATCAGGAGTGCGCGTGGACTTCCGTCCGGACGAGAACCAGGTGGCCGTCGCCGGCCTCGCGGCCGACGTGCTGGGGCACGCCGCCGCGCGCGAGAGCGGAGGCGCCGAGACCGGGGACGCCTGGCGCGCGACATGGGCGGACCTCGCCCGGGCCGATCTCCTCGGCCTCCCCGCCCCCGAGAGCCTCGGCGGCGCCGGACTCGGCGCCGAGGAGGTGGCCGCCGTGCTCACCGAGGCCGGCCGGCTCGCGATCGCCGCCCCGCTGCTCCCCGCCCTCTCGCTGGGCATCCTGCCCGTCGCGACGCACGGCACCGTCGAGCAGCGCGAGCGGCTCCTGCCCGCCGCCCTGACCGGCGACGAGCTGATCGTGGGCGCGCTGGGCGAGGCCGGGGCCGCCGTGCCGTCGGCACCGTCCACGCGCGCCGTGCGCACCGCGAGCGGCTGGGCGCTGACGGGCCGCAAGGTGGCCGTCGGGTATGCGCAGCACGCCACGCACCTCCTGGTCAGCGCCGCCACCGACGACGGCGCCGCGGTCTTCGTGGTTCCCGCGTCCGCGCCCGGCGTCACCGTCTCCCCCAGCCCCACGTCCGCCGGGACGCCGGAGGGCACCGTCGACCTCGCCGGTGTCGAGGTGCCGGCCGAGGCGGTGCTGGGCGGGTCCACCGACGGGACCGTCGCGCAGGCCGTGCGCGAGTGCGGGCTGACCGGCGCGGCCGCCGTCGCCGACGGTGCGCTCGCCGGGGCCCTCGCGCTCACCGTCGACCACCTGCGCAAGCGCGAGCAGTTCGGGCGCCCGCTGGGCGCCTTCCAGGCCGTGGCGCAGCAGATCGCCGACGTCTACATCGCCTCCCGCACGCTGCACCTCGCCGCGGTCTCGGCCGCCTGGCGGATCGGTACGGGCTCGCCGGCCGAGGAGGCCACCGCGCTCGCGGCGCACTGGCTGGCCGCGGAGGCACCGTCGGCCGTGCGGACCTGCCACCACCTGCACGGCGGCATCGGCGTGGACGCGACGTACCCGCTGCACCGGTTCTACTCGGCGATCAAGGACCTCACCCGGTTCGTGGGCGGCGTCCCCCAGACGGTGCGAGCGCTGGCCACCGCGCACCGCGACGACGCGACGAGCGCGGACGAGTCGGGCCGGTTCCTCGCCCTCACTACCGCGCAGCGCGCCCTGCAGGCCGAGCTGCGTGACTACTTCTCAACTCTCATGACGCCGGAGGAGCGCACCGCGATGCTGGTGCAGCGGCACGGCGACGTCTTCCGGGACGTGGTGCTGCGCATGGGTCGCGACGACCGGCTGGGCGTCGGCTGGCCCACCGAGTTCGGCGGCAAGGGCTTCGGGCCGATCGAGCAGTACCTGTTCGTCAACGAGGCCTCCCGCGCCGACGTGCAGCTGCCCTCGGTGACGCTGCAGACCGTCGGGCCGACGCTGCAGGCCTTCGGCACCGAGGAGCAGAAGGCGAAGTTCCTGCCGAAGATCCTCTCGGGCGAGGTGCATTTCGCGATCGGTTACACGGAGCCGGAGGCGGGCACCGACCTGGCGTCGCTGCGCACCACCGCGGTCCGCGACGGCGACCACTACGTGGTCAACGGGCAGAAGATCTTCACCACCGGCGGCCACGACGCCGACTACGTGTGGATGGCCGTCCGCACCGATCCGGATGCGCCCAAGCACAAGGGCATCTCGATCCTCATCCTGGACACGAAGGACCCGGGCTACAGCTGGACGCCGATCATCACGGCCGACGGCGCGCACCACGTGAACGCCACCTATTACAACGACGTCCGCGTCCCGGTGGACATGCTCGTCGGGGTGGAGAACGAGGGCTGGAAGCTCATCACCACCCAGCTCAACCACGAGCGGGTCATGCTGGGCCCGTCGGGCCGGATCGGCGCGCTATACGACCGGGTCGACGCCTGGGCCCACGAACAGGAGCTGTTGGGCGTGCCCGACGTCGCGGAGGCGCTGGCCCGGGTGCGGGCGGCGGAGCTCATCAACGAGCTGCTCAACTGGCAGGTCGCGGCCGCGGAGGCCGGCGGCCCCGTCGACGTGGCGGACGCCTCCGCCACCAAGGTCTTCGGCTCCGACCGGATCCAGGGCCTGACCGCGCTGCTCGAGGAGACCGTCGGGACGCACGGCGACCCGGCCGAGCCGGCCACGGCCGAGCTGCTGCACTGGCTCGACGTACAGGCCAAGCGCCACCTGGTGCTCACCTTCGGCGGCGGCGTCAACGAGATCCAGCGCGAACTGATCGCCCTCATGGGCCTGCAGCTGCCGCGGGTGCCGCGATGACCGCGCCCGACACGACGGCGGACACGACCGCGGCCGTGCTCGCCGCGGCGGAACGCATTCGCGCGCTCGGCGATTCCGCGCCGCGCGCCGGCCGGGATCCCGTGAACCAGCCGATGATCAACAACTGGACCGAGGCGATCGGCGACGCCAACCCGCTGTACTCGGACCCCGCGTTCGCGGAGCAGTCGGTGTTCGGCGGGCCCGTGGCGCCGCCCGCGATGGCGCAGGTGTGGTCGATGCGCGGGCTGCACGGGGTGCGGGCCGACGACGACCCGATGGGGCTGATGTCCGCCGCACTCGACGACGCCGGCTTCACCTCCGTCGTCGCCACCAATTCCGACCAGACGTACCACCGGCACGTGCGGCCGGGCGAGGTGATGACCTCCTCTTCTCGGCTCGAGGACGTGGTGGGCCCCAAGAAGACCGGGCTCGGCGAGGGCTGGTTCTTCACCACCCGGACGCTGTGGCGCGTGGGCGAGGAGGTCGTCGCCGAGATGACCTTCCGGATGCTGAAGTTCCGCCCGCCGTCGGCCGACGCGCCGTCGGAGGGCACCGTGCCCGATGCCGGGCTGAGCGGCCGGATCGTGGACGCCTCCGCCTACGCGGGCGGCGTACTGCGGCCCGTGATCTCGCGCGACACCGCCTTCTACTGGGAGGGCGCCAAGGCCGGGGAGCTGCGGATCCAGCGCTGGGGCGACACGCTCCGCCACCCGCCGGGTCCGATGGACCCGGGCGGCGACCTGGGGCTCGTCCCCGATTACGTGGTCTCCCCCGGCACCGGCACCGTCTTCAGCTTCGTGGTGCACCACCACCCCAAGGTCCCCGGCAAGCGCCTCCCCTTCGTGGTGGCGCTCGTGGAGCTCGACGAGGGCGTGCGCGTGCTCGGCGAGCTGATCGACGTGGATCCCGCCGCCGTCGAGATCGGCATGCCCGTGCGGAGTGTGTTCCTGCGCGTCGACGACGACCTGACCCTGCCCGCCTGGGAGGCACGATGACGTACCCCACCACCCTGCGCGCGGACGCGGTCACCGTCGGGACCGCGCTGCCGCCCATGACGATCCACGCGAGCACCACCTTCGTGGCGACCACGGCCATCGCGACCCGCGACTTCCAGGACGTGCACCACGACCGCGACGCGGCGCACGCCCGCGGTAGCAAGGACATCTTCGTCAACATCCTCACCGACAACGGCCTGGTCCAGAAGTACGTGACCGACTGGGCGGGCCCGGAGGCCTTCGTGCGGAACATCTCCATCCGGCTCGGCGCGCCCTGCTACGCCGGCGACACACTGCACTTCTCGGGCGCGGTCACCGCGGTCGACGGTGCCGCCGTCACCATCGCCGTGACCGCGAAGGACAGCCTGGGTGACCACATCTCGGGCACCGCGACCGTGGTGCTGCCGGCATGAGCGGGCTGAGCGGCAGGGCCGCGATCGCCGGCATCGGCGCCACGGAGTTCTCCAAGGACTCCGGCCGGAGCGAGCTGCGGCTGGCCGTCGAGTGCGTGCGGGCGGCGCTCGACGACGCCGGCCTCACGCCGCAGGACGTCGACGGCCTGGTGACCTTCACGATGGACACCAACTCCGAGATCGCCGTGGCGCGCGAGCTGCGGATCCCCGAGCTGAAGTTCTTCAGCCGCATCAACTTCGGCGGCGGCGCCGCGGCCGCGACCGTGCAGCAGGCGGCGATGGCCGTCGCGACGGGCGTCGCCGACGTGGTGGTGGCCTACCGCGCCTTCAACGAGCGGTCCGGGCACCGCTTCGGGCAGGTCTCGAACGCCGCTGCGCAGCAGGTGAACACGAACGGCATCGACAACGCCTTCCACTACCCCGCCGGGATCGCCACCCCTGCGGCGACGGTCGCGATGGCGGCGCGCCGCTACATGCACGACTTCGGCGCCACCAGTGAGGACTTCGGCCGGGTCGCCGTGCTCGACCGGGCGCGGGCAGCGACCAACCCGAAGGCCTGGTTCTTCGGCAAGCCGATCACGCTGGAGGAGCACCAGGCGTCGCGGTTCGTCGCCGAGCCGCTGCACCTGCTGGACTGCTGCCAGGAGTCGGACGGCGGTGTGGCGCTGGTGATCACGAGCGCCGAACGCGCCCGCGATCTGAAGCAGGCACCCACGGTGATCGCCGCCGCGGCGCAGGGCAGCGGCCCCGACCAGTACGTCATGACTAGCTACTACCGCGACGGGCTCACCGGCCTGCCCGAGATGGGCGTCGTCGGCGGGCAGCTGTGGGCGCAGGCGGGGATGGCACCGTCGGACATGGACCTGGCCGTGCTCTACGACCACTTCACCCCCTACGTGCTCATGCAGCTCGAGGAACTCGGCTTCTGCGGGCGGGGCGAGGCGCCGTCGTTCCTGGCGGCCGGGACCGGCGAGCTCGACGGGGCCCTACCGCTGAACCCGCACGGCGGCCAGCTCGGCGAGGCGTACATCCACGGGATGAACGGCATCGCCGAGGCGGTACGTCAGCTCCGCGGAACGGCCGCCAATCAGGTCGCCGGCGCGGAGCGGGCCGTGGTCACCGCCGGGACCGGGGTTCCGACCAGCGGTTTGGTCCTGAGTAAGGTCTGACGGATGAGCGACTCGGATTCGGACAAGGTGGACCTGCGGAGCGAGATCCCGCGATTCCGAGAGGCCACGCCGCCGCCCGCGTTCGGCGACTTCGTCGAGAACATGCGGCGCCTGCAGGACCTCGCGGTGTGCGTCGACGCCCCCGACGAGGTGTACGCGACCGCGCGGGACAGAGCAGCCGAACTCGTCGAACTGCTGGCGCCGTACGCGGCGCGGGAGGGCAAGGGGCCCGCGAACCGCAGCATGTCGCTGCCCGGGCGCGGCAGCCTGCTGATGCCGCCCTTCCACGTCGAGAAGTTCGACGAGGAGTCCGTGGTCGCCCGCGGCGTGCTGCGCCGGTACCACCTGGGCGGCGGCGGGGTCGCGCACGGCGGCGTGCTGCCGCTCATCTTCGACGACAACTTCGGCAACGTGGTCTACGCCGCGAAGCGGCCCATCAGCCGCACCGCGTACCTGCACGTGAACTACCGCAAGGTGACGCCGCTGGACGTGCCGCTCGTCATCGAGGGCAAGGTCGACCGCGTCGACGGGCGGAAGACCTTCATCACCGCCCGGCTCACCGAGGAGGACGGCACCCTGCTCGCCGACGGCGAGGGCCTCATGGTGCAGCTCCTGCCCGGCCAGCCCTGACCCGCAATCCCTGACACGACGAACGGCGCGGACCCTCGGGTCCGCGCCGTTTCGTGTGGAGCCGCTACTTGCCGGACAAGGCGGCGTCCATGCCGCGCACGTCGCTGATCTTCCAGTCCTGCTTGGTGTCGATCGTGAGCGTGTAGGTGGCCGTCGACGGGATGCCCTCGGGGCGCTGCGTGCTCTTGGTGATCATGTTGACGAAGACGTTGACCGTGATCAGGCCGTCCTTGGTGGACGCGACGATGGTCCCGAGCGGCGTCGCGGTGGACTGCCACTGCAGCGGCACGACGACCTGCTCGAACTGCGTGGACGCCTCGCGGAGCTGGTTCGCGAGCTCGTCGGTGGTGCCGGCCGTGAGCGCGGTGCGCCACGCGGCCAGGTTCTGGTAGTCGATGGTGGCGGCGCCGATCGCGTACTTCTTCGCGATGTCCTCGGCGCGCGCGTCCGTCTCCTGCGTCGCGGTGACGGCGGCGAGCTGATCGCGCGCGTCGTCCCGGTCGGACGCGGCCGACTGCCAGAGGAAGCCGAACGCCGTGGCGGCCACGGCGAGGAGCACGACGACGGCGGACAGCGCCAGCATGAGCGGCGTGACGACGATGCCGCGCGGCGCCTCGTCGGCCTTCTCCGCCGCCGGGCGGGCCTTCGCGGCCTTCGGCGCGGGAGCCTTCGTAGTGGTGATCTTCGCCGTGGTCTCGGCCGCCTCGGTCTCGCTCGCGCCGGCGCCGGGCTCGTCGACGGACTCGACGGTCACGTCGTCGGTCTCAGGCTGTGATGTCGCCATGGTGCTACCCCTCTCCCGCAGCGCCGTCGGAAAAGCCCAGGCAGGACAGCTCGACGCTCACGGTCTCGTGGGCAGAACTGTAACACGTTCCAGTTTCGCGGGGGCCGTTCGCGCGCGATTGCGCGAGCGGGACGTCACCGTCGAACGACGACCGAAGGCTACCCGGCGCGCCGGTGCTGCGCCGCCGGATCGTCGAAGACGGCCGTGGACTGCGCGGCGGCGATGCGCCAGGCACCGTCGTCCTTGGACAGCACGTACAGCGGCGCCGCGTCCGGGACCGCCGGGTGCGGCGCACCGTCGGGCCCCAGGGGCCGAACCCGGACGCTGACCGCGGCCACGTCGGGGCGGATGAACAGGACCCGCTCGACGACGTAATCGGCGGCGCCGCGCGCCATCGAGCCGTGGACCGTGCGCGCGAGGAAGGCGTCGATCGCGGCGCGGCCGTGCAGGCGGCGTCCGTGTGCCGTGGTCCAGACCGCGTCGTCGCGGAACAGCGAGCGCACGCGCGGGACGCTGCCCGCGCGCTGCGCCTCGAGCACCTCGGAGACGAAGTCCACGATCGCCGTGGCGTCGCCGGGCGCGCCGTCGCCGAGGATGTCCGGAAGGTCGCGGGCAGGGTTCCGCGAGAGGTCGTCAGCCATGCCTCCAGGCTCGCTTATCAACCCCGGTTGAGGTCAAGCCTTCGGTTCAGCGCGATTCGATCGGAAGACGGTCGACGCGGCGATAATACAGCTCGTTGACCAGGCGCAAGAGCAGCAGCACGCCCGTCACGATCAGCAGGAAGGTCATGGCCCGGAACGCTATTGCCGGCCCCGTCCGGCGGGAAGAGCCGTTGACGGGACCCTGACGCGTCCTTGACGTCGCGAACGAAAAACTGATATCACTTACTTAAGTGATATCAGAATAAGGAGGGGTGATGACAGGCATCGTTCAACCCGAGGACACCCAGGTGGCGATCACGGAGCGGGCGGCGTGGCACGCCGGGGCCGGCGCCGCGGTGGCCGCGTTCTTCGGCTTCCTCGCGCTCATCGCGGGGGCCGTCGGCCTCGTCGTGCTGTCGATCTCGGCGAAGGCGCCGGCGCTCATCGCGGTCAGCGTGCTGCTCGGCATCGCGGCACTGCTGCTCATCAGCATGGTCGTCGTGGTCGCGCCCGGGCACACCCTGGTGGTGCAGCTCTTCGGCCGGTACGTCGGCACCGTGCGCACCCAGGGCCTCGGCCTCGTGCTGCCGCTGACCACGCGGCAGCGGGTCTCGGTGCGCGTGCACAACTTCGAGACCGCCGAGCTCAAGGTCAACGACTCGACCGGCAACCCGGTGAACATCGCGTCGATCATCGTGTGGCAGGTCGCGGACACGGCACGCGCCACATTCGCGGTGGAGGACTACGAGGAGTTCATCGTCTCGCAGGCGGAATCGGCTCTGCGGCACGTGACCACGAGCCACCCGTACGACGCCGACGACGCGGTCGCCGGCGCGACATCGCTGCGCGGGTCCACCGATCAGGTGGCCGCGGAGCTGGCCGAACAGGTCGCCGCCCGCGTCGAGCTCGCCGGCCTGGAGATCCTCGAGGCCCGCATCTCGTCGCTGGCCTACGCACCGGAGATCGCCCAGGCCATGCTGCAGCGGCAGCAGGCCTCCGCGCTGCTCGCCGCGCGGGAGAAGATCGTCGAGGGCGCCGTCGGCATCGTCGAGAACGCGCTCACCCGGCTCGAGGACAACGGCACCGTCGAGCTGGACGACGACCGACGCGCGGCGATGGTCTCGAACCTGCTGGTGGTGCTGTGTTCCGACAGCCGCACCACGCCCGTCGTGAACACGGGGAGCCTGTACAGCTAGTGGGTTCGACCGACTCCCCCGAGCGCCCCGCCGCGGGCGACCGACCGGAGCGGGGCCGCAAGGCGGTCCCGCTCCGGATCGATCCCGCCGTCTATCAGGCGCTCGCGAAATGGGCCGCGGACGATCTGCGCAGCGTCAACGCGCAGATCGAGTTCCTCCTGCGCCGGGCGCTCGACGACGCCGGCCGGATGCCGCGGAAGGCGCAGCCGATGCGCGGCCCCGGACGGCCACCTGCAAACCCTGACCAGCGCTAATCACTGTTGTATCCAGCACTAAGGCGAGCGTAACCTTCCCTCTCGCGATCCTCGCGATGCCCGCGGGGAGGAAGGAACCCCGAACCCATGAAGCTCTCCCTGGCGCGCGTGACGCTCGCCGCGCTCACGATCGGCGCGCTCACGGCGTGCGGCAGCGGCGCACCGTCGGACACGGCGGCCGGCAGCAGCGCGGCCGCCGACGGATTCCCGCGGACCGTCGAGCACGCGATGGGCAGCACGACCATCCCGAGCCAGCCGCAGCGCGTCGCCGCGCTGGACGCCTCCTTCACCGACGCGACGCTGATGCTCGACACCAAGGTGGTCGCGTTCACCGAGTACAACACGCTGGGCAGCAAGCTCCCGGACTATCTCGGGGCGTCCGCGACGAACTACGGGGCCGAGGCGCAGAGCGTGGGCAAGCTGGCCGCGCCGTCGCTCGAGAAGATCATCGCCACCAAGCCCGACCTCATCGTGAGCGCCAAGGTGCGGCACGCCAAGGAGTACGCGCAGCTCACCGGCATCGCGCCGACGGTCTTCAGCGAGACCACCGGCCCGACGTGGAAGGACAACATCCGGCTGCTGGCGAAGGCCCTCGGCAAGGAGACGCTCGCCGACCAGCGTCTCGCCGAGTACGAGGCGCAGGCACGTCGCGTGGGTGACGCGGTGAAGGCCAAGTCCGGACCCGACACCACGATCTCCGTGGTCCGCTTCCTCGACGGCCCCACCCGGCTCTACGCGAAGAAGTCCTTCTCCGGCATCGTGCTGCAGGACGCCGGCCTCGCGCGGCCGGCGTCGCAGAACATCGACGAGTTCATGACCGAGATCAGCGCCGAGCGGATCCCCGAGGCCGACGGCACGAAGATCTTCGTGACCACCAACGGCGACAAGGGCGTCGACTCGCTCAACACCTACCGGCAGAACCCGCTGTGGGCGCCGCTCGAGCCGCGGACCGTCGAGGTCAAGGACGCCGAATGGATGAGCGCCGTGAGCGTGCAGGGCGCGTACCACATCCTCGCGGACATCGCGAAGGCCTTCGACGTGCCCGGGCCCGCGATCCCCTCCTGGATCTCGGGGAAGTAATCCGACGGTGCCGGGGCGGGCGGGAACGCCGCCCGCTCCGGCACCAAGGCCCCAGTTGAGCGGTGCATTTGGTGGTCGACGGGGTGGTCAGTACACTTGGTCCTCGGTCACGCATCCGTGCGGGGCCACGCTGCCTTAGCTCAGTCGGTAGAGCGCTTCACTCGTAATGAAAAGGTCGCGAGTTCGATTCTCGCAGGCAGCTCACGAGAAACGCCAGGCCGGACGACACGTCCGGCCTGGCGTTTCTGGTTTCTCAGGCTACCGCGGGATGGACGCCTGCTTGCCGGCGGCAACCGTGATCCGCGACAGCGACTGGACGAGCGTCCGGAAACCGGGGCGGCGCTGCGGGGTCTTGCCTGCGGCGATCCTGTGCAGCTGGTTGTTGTGCCAGGCCAGCTCGAGGTATCCGTTCGCGGGCCGATACCCCACGCGCGGCGCGCTCTTGGGGAGCGCGGGGGCGTGGCCGTCGAGCAGGTGTCGCGGGTAATCCGGGACGAAGGTGAGCGGTCGCCCCACGCCGATCACGTCGACGACGCCGGCGCCGAGGATCTCGTCCATGACGGCGGGGTCGCGGAGGCCGCCCGTGAGCATGATCGGCACCGTCGAGGCGGCGCGGATCCGCTGCGCGAAGTCGAAGAAGTAGCCGCGGCCGTCGGCACCTGTGCCCTGTCCCGCCGCGACACCCGTCATGGCGGGCTGTTCGTAGCCACCGCCGCTGATCTCGAGCAGGTCGATACCGGCCTCCCCCAGGGCGAGCGCCACGGCGAGCGCCTGCTCGGAATCGAAGCCACCGCGCAGGAAGTCGGTCGAGTTCAGCTTGACCGAGACGGGGACGCCGTTGCCGACGGCGGCGCGCACCGCCGCGACGGTCTCCAGGAGCGCCCGCATGCGCCGGGTCTCGTCCCCGCCCCACTCGTCGTTGCGCTGGTTGGACAGCGGCGAGAGGAACTGCGAAAGCAGGTAGCCGTGGGCGGCGTGCACCTGCACCCCGTCGAAACCGCCGGCCACGGCCAGCTCGGCGGTCCGGGCGTACTTGGCGATCATGTCGCCGACCTCGCTCGACGAGAGCTCCCGCGGCTTGCGGATGTTGTAGCCGGGCACCGTGCTGCGTCGTGCCGAGGGGGCGACGGGGCGACGATCGAACGGCGAGACCGCGACCTTGCCCGGGTGGTTGATCTGGGCCCAGATCTTGGCGTCGGTGCCCGACGTGGCGCCCGTCCAGGCGCGGATCGCCTCCAGGCCGCGGGCGTCGTCGAGGATCACGTTGCCGGGCTCGGTGAGGGCGTCCCGATCGATCATGATGTTCCCCGAGAGCAGCAGGCCAGCGCCGCCGCGAGCCCAGACGGCGTACAGGCGACGGAGCTCGTCGCTCGCGGTGCCGTCGCGCTTGGCCAACTGTTCGCTCATGGCGGCCTTGGCGATGCGGTTGGAGAGGGTCTGCCCGCAGGGCAGGACCAGGGGTTCGGACAGGAGGGATTCGGTCATGATGCTCACAGCACTCTCGGTCGCAGGCGGGTCAGGGAGAACAGAGGAGTCAGGGGGCGCAGCGGGATCGGGGGGATCCCGGCCGACAGATCCACCCGATGCAGGCGGGCGTCGACGACCTCGCCGAGGCCCATCCGGTCGATGGGGTCGCGATCCGACCCCGCGATGCGGAACTCGTCGAGGTGCACCGCGCGGGTCTCGATCGGATGCTCGCCCGGTGTGAATCCGACGATCCGGGGCACGGCCACGCCGAGGGTCCCGGTCACGTTGCGGTGCGGCCGGCCGAGGATCGGGGGTGCGTCCTCGATCAGCTCCCCGAGGCGGCCGCCCATGGCGATCACCTCGGTTCCCCGGCGGACGGCCTTGGCGGCGATGCAGGGCTCCTCGAGGTTCCACTCGATCTCGCCGAGCTTCTTCGGATAGCCGAGCAGCTCGCGGCCGAGGATGAGGGCGACGTCGTCGTCGAGGATCATCCACGGACAGTGGATACCGGTGCGCCCGCCGATCGTTTTGATGTGGACGAAGATTCCGGCCTCGTGATACACCGAGCCGTAGGTGCAGTCCGGAAACCAAGCGGTGAAGACGTCCGCGCGCCCCGGGGTCACCGCGTGGACGCCCGCGGGGAGCCAGGACTGCATCGTCGGCACGTCGACCTCGACGGTCGCGGTGAAGTAGTGCGCGTCCCGGTACAGCATGCCGCGCGGGGGCGCGAGCTCGAGCACCTGCCGCACGCTGCCGCGCAGGCCGTACTCCGATCCGCGGCCCCTCATCGGAGATCCCCGTAGGCCTTGCGGAGGATCGGGTTGAGGATGGTGCGCGGCGCGTACTTGCCGCCGAAGTCCTGCAGCTTCGCGGTCGCGCCCGGAACCACCCGGCGGCGACCGGCGGCGGCGCCGCGGACGGCGGCCTCCGCCGCGGCTTCCGCGGTGACCCAGGCGAACCCGGGGAGGCGCTGCTCGATGGCGCCGAGGTTCGAGACCTCGGCGAACTCCGTTCGCACCGGCCCCGGGGCGAGCAGCGTGCAGGTGACGCCGGTGCCCGCGAGCTCGCCGTGCAGCGATTCGGAGAGGGTGTTCGCGAAGGCCTTGCTCGCCGCGTAGGTGGCGTTGTTCGGGCTGGGCTGGTTGCCGGCGGTCGAGCCCGTCACCAGCACCACTCCCGAGCCGCGGGCGACCAGGGCGGGCAGGAGGCCGACGAGGATGTCGTGGACCGCTACCACGTTCAGCTCGACCTGCTCACGCTCCCGGTCGGCGTCCAGCTCGACGATGCTGCCGTAGGTGGCGAAGCCGGCGTTCAGGCAGAGCCCGCTGACCTCCACGTTGCTGAGGCGGCGGATCAGCTCGGCGCGTCGGGTCGCGTCCGCCAGGTCGCAGGGCTCGACATCGACCTGCACCACGTAGCGGCCGGCGAGCCGCTCAGCGAGGGCCCGCAGCCGGTCCTCACGGCGCGCGACGAGGATCAGGGAATACCCGCGGCGGGCGAAGGACTCGGCGAGCGCCTCACCGATTCCGCTCGAGGCGCCGGTGACGACGATCCGGGAATCCGGTGTGGGAGTGGGAAGACTCATGACGGGATGCTCTCCTTGGGTGTGGAATCGACACGCGCGGCGTCCTGGGGCGCGGCGGCCGGTGGGGTCGGATCGAGCGGGACGGGTGCGATGAACGGCTGCGGCGCGGACGACTGCCGAGCAGGGGCCTGGAGCCCGGGTGTCTGAGGGCGGAGCACGGACTTCGCCACCAGCAGTCGTATCGCCTGGCGCAACAGCCGGACGCGGCCGAGGATCTCCGCTGAGCCGGCGAGCATCGTCGAACGCGCCGGAATCCAGCGAGCGACGACATCGGAGAGCGGCTCGGCGAAGTGCGCCTGCGCCGGGATCGCCTCGGCGAGGAAGGCGGAGCCGTGGGAGATGATCCGTCCCGCGCCGGAACGCGGGGCAACGAGGCCCATCAGGTAGAGGTTGGCGAACCGGGGTGCGAGCACGTGCTCGATCAGCAGCGGATCGCCGTTCTCCCAGACGAACATCGACTCGTCGAGCATGGGGAATCGCGTGCGGAACCCGGTAGCCCAGACCAGGGTGTCGAAGTCGGCCGAGGAGCCGTCGGTGAAGTGCACCGTGGCACCGTCGAACCGTTCGATCTCGGGCCGCGGCCGCACCTTGCCGTGCTGGAGCGCGTACATCAGCGAGGTGGTGACGGTGACGTCGCGGGTGAACAGCTTGTGGTCGGGCCGCTTGAGGCCGTAGCGCTCGTAGTCACCGTGACTCAAGCGCAGCATGGCCTTGAAAGCCGTGCGCTGCAGCGGCATCGGAATCCATACCCGGTCCAGTTCGGACGCGGGCACACCGAACATCGTCTTGGGGATGAACCAGTAGCCACGCCGCATCGAGATGTCGGCGGAGCCGAAGGTCGCCGATGCCTCGACGGCGATGTCGCTGGCGGAGTTGCCCGCCCCCACCACGAGGACTCTTCCACCCTCAGCGAAGTCCGCGGGCCGCTTGTAGTCCTTCGAGTGCAACTGCTTCCCGGTGAACTCACCGGGGTACTGCGGCAGGTGTCGCTCCCAGTAGTGGCCGTTCGCCACGACCACGGCGCGGTAGCGTCGCACCTCGCCGGAGGCCAGCTGCACGATCCAGCCCGCCATGCCGTTGGCGCCCACGGGACGGACGTCGACGACCTCGGTGCTGAACTCGATGTGCTCCGCGAGCCCGTAGTGATCGACGTAGGACTGCAAGTAGGCCAGCATCTGGGCCCGGCTGGGGAAGGTCGGGTAGTCGGCGGGCATGGGGAACTCGACGTACTGGGTCGACGACTTCGAGCTGATCAAGTGCGTCGAGTCGTAGACCCCGTGCGACCAGTTGCCGCCGATCCGGTCGGTGGCCTCGATCTGGTCGTAGGGCACTCCGGCCCGCTTCAGGGCGCCGGCGGCACCGTTTCCGACGTAGCCGGCCCCGATCACGCAGACGCGATCACTTCGGTTGTCCACTGCACCAACTCCTCGTTCGATGAGCCGAACACCGTTCGGCCGTATCCGGCGGATCCGGGCGTGGGAGTCGTGATATCGACCGATCTCCCAAAGTTACATTCACTGTAGCTACACACAATGTAGCTTCGATCGCTGTAGCTACACAAGCCGTAGGATTGCCCGAGATTCCCGACACGACCGAAGGAGAGGGGCGGCGTGATGACAGATGTGGCGAAGGCGGAGGCCAAGCGCCCGTACGCCCCGAGGATGACGCCGGAGGAGCGCCGGGAGCACCTGCTCGACGCGGTCCTCTGCGTGGTCGTCGAGCGCGGCGTGCACAAGGTGTCGATCGAATCCGTGGCCGAGGCCGCCGGGGTATCGCGTCCGGTGGTCTACAAGCACTTCGACGACTCCCCGGCGCTCCTTCGGGCATCGCTGGAGCGGGAGGAGCGCCGCGCGATCGCCCAGTGCTACGACGCCGCGGCGCGGGCGAAGACCCAGGAGAACCGGGCGGACCTCGCCATGGCGCTGTACGCGAACCTGCTGGAGATGTTCGACACCTCGCCCGACCTGTGGAGCGCGATCCTGCAGCTCGTCGACAGCGCGACCCCGGAGTTCCGCAGGACGGTCGACCGCGGGCGCGACCAGGCCGCGGAGATGGTGACCCGCATGCTGTCGATGACCGCGGGCGAGGAGGGCACGCACGACCCGCGTCGCGATCACGAGCTGTACGCCCGGATGATCGTCGCCCTGGTGATCGAGTCCGGCAGACTGCTGCTGTCGCAGCCGGAGGTGTTCACCCGCGCGCGCCTCATCGCCGGCGCTCGCATCGCGATCGAATCCTTCGGAGCCTGAACCCGACGAGACGGCGCATGGTCTAACGTCTGGACGCATGTCCAGTTCGACGGACCTCCCCCGCAGGCGACTGTCCCCCGCCCAGGCCGAGACGGTGTCCAAGCTGTGTGCCACGGTGCCGGCGACGCTGGCAGAGCACGGGGTCGACGGGTTCACCGTGCGCCTGGCGGCGCGGGCCGCGGGCGTCTCGCCCGCGACGGCGTACACGTACTTCTCGTCGAAGAACCACCTGATCGCCGAGGTCTTCGCGCGACGCGTCGAGGCGGAGCTCGTCGAGCCCGACCCGGATGCCACACCGCGGGACCGGGTGCTGCAGGTACTCACCGGTCTCGTCGAGCTGGTGCTGATCGATCGGCAGTTCGCGACCGCGGTCAACACCGCACTCCTCGGCCACGAGGCCGACGCGCAGTCCGCGCGGCTGCGGGTCGGCCTGCTCATCCGCGCCCGGCTGACGGAGGCCCTGGGACGCGGCGCACCGTCGGGCCTGGTGGAGTCGGTCGAGCTCGCGTACTCCGGCGTGCTCGTGCAGGCCGGGATGGGGTATCTCGACGTGGACGCCTCGAAGGCCGCGCTGACCCGGGCCGTCGACCTGATGATGTCGCACTGAAGAACGAGAACCTGTTCCCTTCCAGATAATTCTGGACTACTATCTGGACACATGTCCAGCATGATTCTCGATCCGTACTCCTACGCCTTCCACGACGACCCGTACCCGGTCTTCGAGCGGCTGCGCGCGGAGCAGCCCGTGTACTACAACGCCGAGCGCGACTTCTGGGCGCTGTCGCGGTACGACGACGTCCGCGCCGCCTTCCGCGACACCGAGCGCCTCTCCAGCGCGTGGGGCGTCACGCTGGAGCCGGCGGCGTACACCCCCGACGCGGAGTACGCGATGAGCTTCCTCGCGATGGACGACCCGCGACATATGCGGATCCGCCGGCTCGTCGCCAAGGCCTTCACCCCGAAGCGCGTCGCCGCGCTGCGGCCGTGGATCGAGCAGCGGGTGCGCGAGCACTGGGCGGCGTGCCTGGACCGGACCGAATTCGACTTCGTCGCCGACTTCGCCGCCCTCGTCCCGATGGAGGTGATCTCCGAGATGATGGGCGTCCCCATCGCCGACCGCGATGAGCTGCGTCGCCTCGGCGACGTCCTGATCCACCGGAAGGACGGCGTTTTCGACGTGCCGCAGCCCGCGGCCGAGGCCTTCTTCGGCCTGTACCAGTACTACGTCGACCTGGTCGCCGCGCGCCGCGCGCGGCCGGCCGACGACCTGATCTCCGCGCTGATCGCCGCGCAGGTCGAGAACGAGAGCGGCGCACGGGAATCGCTCACCGATGCGGAGATCGTCGGCATCCTCATCCTGATGATCGTGGCCGGTAACGAGACCACGACGAAGCTGCTGGGCAACGCCATGTACTGGGGTGCACGACATCCCGACGAGGGCGGTAAGCCCTTCGACGCACCGTCGGCCGTGCCGGACTGGTCGGCGGAGACCCTGCGCTACGACACGTCGACGCAGATGCTGTTGCGGCGCGCGGCCGTCGACGTGGAGTTCCGCGGAACCGTGATCCCCCAGGGGGATCGGGTGCTGCTGCTGGTGGCATCCGCGAACCGCGACGGGGAGGTGTTCGACGATGCCGCCGCGTTCCGGATCGGCCGGGACACGTCGGCGTCCCTGAGTTTCGGCTTCGGCAGCCACTTCTGCCTCGGCTCGCACCTGGCGAAGCTGGAGGCGGACATCGCGCTGGGCGAGGTGGTATCGACGGTGCGGAGCTACGACGTGGACTTCGAGAACATCGAGCGGGTGCACTCGCTCAACGTGCGCGGGCTCTCGTCGCTGCCGGTCCGCGTCGCGCGACGATGATCCGCCCGTTAGTCGACGAGCACGCGCCACCAGTCGTCGGACAGGCTCCGGCATCGATTGGTGCCACAGCGGTCTGGGGAGCTCCCGTCGGGCCGGTACTGGAGCGTCGTGATGCTGAAGAACCCGCCGGCGCCGTAAAGATGAAAGGTGACCACACCGTCGGCCCTGTTCGTGCTGGACACCTCCTGGGTGCCGATCGTCCGGTCGCTCTGATCGTGGAACTCCGCGCGCGGATCTGCCAACGCCGCCTGCGCAGCGGCGGTGAGCCGGGGCTCGTCGTACGCCCACCGCGCCTTCTGCGGCAGGCCCGTGAACGCCGCGGCCAGCCCGAGCAGGCCGATCGCCGGAATGATCAGGAGGTGAGAAGCGAACCGTCTGCGACGGATCGCCCAGGCCACGAGGTAGGCGAGCCACGCGACGACAAGAGCTGCGCCGGCGAGAAGTGTGAGCACCGACCACCCGAAGTCCGCGCCGACAGTCTGCGCCCATAGCCAAGCGATCACCTCGATCGCAACCAGTCCTCCGAGAACGCCACCGAGAGTGCCGAGCGCGGTCGCTCCCTGAGCAGTCGCCTGACCGGAATCCGCATCCATCATGTCAGGATAGCGATCGATGAATCTCGGCTAGCGGATCAACCGCGGGATCAGGCGGACGAAGAGGACCATCACCACCAGCTCGACGAGGGTCTGCGTGACCACCACCAGCGGCGCCAGGGCGTACTCAGCGGGGAGGGCGAGGACCAGCGGCAGGATCACCAGCGAGTTCCGCGTGACACCGCTGAAGACCACGCTGCGGCGGCTCGGCACGTCGAGCCCGGCGAGTCGGCCCGCCGCCGCGCCGACGGGCGTCATCACCGCCGCGAACAGCACGTACACCGGGACCGTGAGCAACAGCGACGAGAGCTGGTCGCGTACGCCCGCGATCTGCGAGGCCACCACGACGGCCAGCGTCAGCACCATGATCGGCACCATCGCGCCGGCCACCCCCGCTGCGAGCTCAGCGCCCCATCGGGTCCGGGCCGCCGCCCACTGCGTCGCACCCGCGAGCAACAGCGGCACCACGATCACCCACACGAAGGCCTCCCCGAACGGCCCGTACTCGACGGTCCGCATCACGTCCGCGCCGACGAACAACCACAGGTACAGCGCCAGCAGCACCATCTGCACCAGCATGAGCAGCGGCGCGGCGGCGAGCAGCCGGTCCTTGGCGCCGCCCGCGAGACCGCTGAACACGATCACGTAGTCGACGCACGGCGTGAGCAGCACGAACAGCACCCCGACGAGCAGCACCCGGTCGTGCGCGACGATCCGGGACACCGCGAACACCACGACCGGCACCGCCACGAAGTTCACCGCCAGCACCGTGCCGAGGAACCGGACGTCCCGCAGCGCCTCCCCCATCCGCGCGAACGGGATGCCGAGGAAGGTCGCGTAGAGCAGCAGCGCGAGCACCGGGTTGATGACGGCCTCGGCGGGACCCGCCACCGTCGGGACCGCGAGCCCGAGGGCGGCCCCGAGAACGAGCCCGGCGACGTACAGCGGGACCTGGTGGGCCTCCGCCCAGCCGGCCGCCGACCGCATTCCCGTCACGCGCACACCCTAGTTCCGACCGCGGGTCAGTAGGGTTCCACCCATGGGTGCGCCGACGGAACAGACCTGGCCCGAGCCCTCGGACCGGGTCAAGGAGCTGATCCGCCGCGCCGCGGAGTTCGCGAGCAACGCGCCCGAGGAGTGGGTGACCGCGCTGCAGGACGCGACGCTGACCGGCGTCATCCTCTCGCCGATCGCCTCCGACCCGACCCTCGCCGAGCTGGTCCGCAACTCCGACACCGCCGTCATGCTGCACTGGGCGGCGCACAACCTGGCCCAGCCCGGCCGCCGGGTGCCGCCGAACATCGACTCCGCCGACGCCCTCGCCGTCGCTCGCGACCTGGTCCGACGGGGCCTCGACCTGCACGGCATCGATACCTACCGCAAGGGCCTCAACACCGCCTGGACGCTGTGGATGAACGTCTGCTTCGAACTCACCGACGACCCCGCCGAGCTGCGGGAACTCCTCGCGGTGACGTGGGCGTCGATGTCGACGTACGTCGACGACACCATCGACGCCATCACGATCCGGATGGCCGGCGAACGCGAGCAGCTGACCACCGGGACCAACGCGGACCGTCTGGCCGCGGTCTCGCTGATCCTCGAGGGCGCCCCCATCACCCGGCCCCGCGCCGAGCAGCAGCTCGGCTACCGGCTCACCGGACCGCACACCGCGGCCGTCATCTGGACCACCGGCACCGTCGGCGACCTCGACGCGGCAGCCCACGCCCTGGCCCGCCGCGCGGGCACCCCGCGGCCGCTGACCGTGGTCGCCAGCGCCTCGGCGCTGTGGCTGTGGCTGCCGGGCACCGTCGACCTCGATTCCGGCGACCTCGCCCGAGAACTGGCCGACCACCCCGAGGTCCGGGTCGCGATCGGGCGGCCGGGCGAGGACCTGGACGGCTTCCGGCGCAGCCACCTCGACGCCGGCACGACGCAGCGCCTGATGGCGCGGCTGCGCACCCGACGACGCGTCGCGCGGTACGAGGACATCGCGCTGATCTCCCTGGTCACGAGCGACACGGGCAAGGCCGACGAGTTCGTCCGCGACACCCTCGGCGAGCTGATGGACGCCGATCAGGAGACCCGGGAGACCGTCGCCGCGTACGTCGACGAGCAGTTCAACACCTCGCGGACGGCGGAGCGCCTGTACACCCACCGCAACACCGTGATCCGCCGCCTGACCAGGGCCGACGAGCTGCTGCCCCGCCCCCTGGCCGACAACCCCACGGGGGTGGCGGTGGCCCTGGACGTGCTGCGCTGGCTCGGGCCCGACGGCCCTGCGTGACGATCTGCACCAGACCGGGAGGCAACCGGGTGCACTCTGCGCTGGCCGCGACGGGCCGTCGGGCGAGAGAGTAAGTCATCGGTTCTATCACTGAGCCCAGCCGATCCGTCGGAGACCAGGAGAGACAAGCATGACGAGCACCACGCCCGAGCACCTCGACATCATCGTGATCGGCGCCGGCATCTCCGGCATCGGCGCCGGCCACTACATCACCGCCGAGCTGCCCGGGAAGTCCTTCGCGATCCTCGAGGGACGCGCGACCTTCGGCGGCACCTGGGACCTGTTCAAGTACCCCGGCATCCGCTCGGACTCGGACCTGCACACCTTCGGCTACGAGTTCAAGCCGTGGGAGTCGAAGGACTCGATCGCCGACGCGCACAAGATCCTCGACTACCTGCACGAGACCATGGAGGAGAACGACCTCCTCGACAAGGTCCGCTACGACCACAAGGTCGTCTCCGCCGACTGGTCGAGCGAGGACGGCCGCTGGACCGTCCAGGTGGACCACGCCGGCGAGCGCATCGCGCTCACCGCGAACTGGGTGCTCTTCGGCAGCGGCTACTACGACTACGACCAGGGCTTCACGCCCGAGTTCGCCGGCCGCGAGAAGTTCGCCGGGCAGATCGTGCACCCGCAGTTCTGGCCCGAGGACCTGGACTACAGCGGCAAGAAGGTCGTCGTCATCGGCTCCGGCGCGACCGCGGTGACCCTGGTCCCGTCGCTCCTGACCAGCGAGAAGCCGGCCGGCCACGTCACCATGCTGCAGCGCACGCCGACGTACATCATGCCGGTGCCCAAGCAGGATCCGATCACGAACACCCTGCACAAGGTCTTCGGCCACAAGATCGGTCACGATCTGAGCCGCAAGCGGTTCATCTGGCAGCAGCGCGGCGTGTACGTCTTCGCCCAGCGCTTCCCGGACCTCGCGCGCAAGATCATCCGCAACGAGAACGCCAAGCGCCTCCCCAAGGGCTACCCGGTGGACGTGCACTTCAACCCGCCGTACAACCCGTGGGACCAGCGCCTGTGCGCCGTGCCCGACGGCGACCTGTTCAAGGCCATCCGGTCCGGCAAGGCGGACGTCGCGACCGACAAGATCGCGACCTTCGACGAGACCGGCATCGAGCTGGCGAGCGGCGAGCACCTCGACGCCGACATCATCGTGACCGCGACCGGCCTCAAGCTGAAGCTGCTCGGCGGGGTGACCCTGTCGGTCGACGGCCGCGACGTCGACGTGCCGAACGCCGTCATCCACCGCGGCGCCATGCTCTCCGGCGTCCCGAACGCGGCGCTCGCCATCGGCTACACGAACTCGTCGTGGACGCTCAAGGTCGGGATGCTGTGGAAGTACATCACCCAGCTCATCTCGACGATGGACGCGAAGGGCCTGGACACCGCGGTCGCAGTCGCCGATCCCGACATGGCGACCCGTCCCGCCCTCGACTTCGAGGCCGGCTACGTCCAGCGGGCGCTGAAGGAGCTGCCCCGCCAGGGCGAGGCCGACGACTGGCGCATGTCCATGAGCTACTTCGAGGACGCCAAGCGCCTGAACAGCGAGCTGTCCCTCGGCGAGGAGTCCGGCCTGCGCCTGAGCTCCAGCAAGCAGGCCAAGGTCACCGTCTGACCTGCAACGATCGCCGCTGCCGCCCGTCTACCGCTACCGTTGACTCGGTGCGGCCGACGGGCGGTCGCGTTTTTGAGGGAGCGGATGAACGAGCAGCAGATCGCGGGCTACCGGGTGGTCCGCAAGCTCGGCGGCGGCGGAATGGGCGAGGTCTACCTGGTCCAGCACCCGCGCCTGCCCCGGCAGGACGCGCTGAAGCTGCTGCACACCTCCGTCAGCAGCAACCCGCAGTACAAGGCACGGTTCGACCGCGAGGCCTACGTGCTGGCGCAGCTCAACCACCGCAACATCATCCACCTGTACGACCGCGGCGAGGTCGACGGTCGGCTGTGGATCACGATGGAGTACGTCGCCGGGCCGGACACCGCGCGGATGGTCGCCGAGCGGGGCCCGATGCCGCTGTCGCTCGCGATCGACATCGCCGACGGTGCCGGCGCCGCCCTCGATTACGCCTACCGTCGCGCGAACATCACCCACCGCGACGTCAAGCCCGCCAACATCCTCGTCGCCTTCGACTCCGACGGTGCGCCGCAGGTCAAGCTCGCGGACTTCGGCATCGCCAAGGCCGCGGGCGACGCGGTCGGCGTCACGTCGACCGGGATCACCGTCGGGACCATGGCGTACATGTCGCCCGAGGCCTTCGACAACAAGATCCTCGACAACCGCGCCGACCTCTACTCGCTCGGCTGCACCGTCTTCGAGCTGCTCACGGGCGAGCCGCCCTTCCCCGGCGACTCCCCCGCCGCCGTCATCGCGGCGCACCTGAACCAGCCCGCGCCGAAGATCACCGCCCGCAACCCGGCGCTGCCGGGCCACCTCGACGCCGTCTTCCGCAAGGCCCTCGCCAAGCGCCCCGAGGACCGGTACGCCACGTGCGCGGAGTTCGTCGCCGGGCTGCGCGGGGAGGCACCGTCGTCGATGCCGTCGGGCACCGCACCACAGTCGATCCCGGCCGGCACCGCCCAACAGCCCGCGTACCCGGGCGAGCACACCGGCGCCCACGCCGGGCCCGGCACCGCGCCCTACCCGGGGCCGCCGACGGGGCAGTACGTCCCGACCGGCGAGTACCCCCGCCCGCACACCGCGGCCCAGCCGGCGCCCACCCGCGCCGAGCAGCTGCCCGCATCCGCGCGGCAGGAGGCGCCCGTCGCGCCCCCGCCCGCGAAGCCCCGCCGCTGGGGCCGGGCCGTCGCCGCGCTCGCCGCCGTCGTGATCATCGCCCTCGCCGCAGGTGTGTTCTACCTGGTCAAGCCGTCCATCGGCGACCTGGGCGGGTCTGGGGGAGGTTCGACGGTGACCGCCTCCTCGGTCAAGCAGGTGTATTTCCAGGCCGGCGCGGAGAAATCCTCCAGCGCCGCGAACGTGCTCACCGGCGACAAGCCCTCGTGGCGTACGGACTACTACTTCTCCGGCCCCGGCTTCGGCGGCCTCAAGAAGGGCACGGGCCTGCTGATCACCCTCGACAAGGCCACGAGGATCACCTCCGGCACCATCACGTCGCCGAGCTCCGGCTCGACGGTCGAGATCCGGATCGCCGACTCGGCGTCGCCGAGCTCGGTCGACGACACGCAGCGGGTGTGGAGCGGGACCCTGTCGAACGGCGACACGGAGTTCACCGCGAGCGACGCACCGTCGTCGAGGTACGTGCTGGTGTGGATCACCGGGCTGGTCAAGGTCGACAACGGCCAGTGGTCGACGACCCTCGAGCAGGTGCAGCTCAAGGGCGACTAGCGGCGGTTCTCCCGGAGCGCCGACGAGACGCCCGCGGCCATCGCGTCCAGTGCGACGACGGGCTTGACGTTGAGGTCGATCGCCTCGCGGCACTGAAGCACCGACTCGACGCAGCGCAGCAGCCCCTCGGGCCGCGCGTAGCCGGCGAGCCGGCGGGTCTGCTCGGCCTCGTCGGGGTGCATGAGCGTGACCTGCGCGCCCGAGCCCTGCACCAGCGCGTCACGGAAGAGCGCGGCGAGGTCGATGAGCGCGCGGTCGAGCGCGTCGCGCACCGCGCGGGTGCCGCGGGCCTTCTGCCGCTTCTCGAGGTCCTTGAGCTGCCCGGCCGACCCGCGCATCACGCCCGCGGTGCCGCGGCCCACGCCGCCGGCGCCGAGCGCCGTCTTGAGGTCCTCGGTCTCCCGCTCGTTGAGGTCGGCGTTGAGCTCCTTGGCGGTGCTCTCCGCGTCGCGCAGCAGTTGCTCGACGACGCCGTAGACGCCCTCGGACGTGGCCGCCCGCGCCAGGCTCAGCGCCTGCTTGCGCTGCTTCTGCGCCTCCGGGTCCGTGGCGAGGCGCTTGGCCCGCCCGACGTGCCCGCCCGAAACGCCCGCGGCCCAGGCCGCGCGCTCGGCGTCGATGCCGTCCCGCTCCAGCACGGCCGCGATCGCGGGCGCCGACGGTGTGACGAGCGGCACGTGCCGGCACCGGGACTTCAGCGTGACCGAGATGTCCTCCGGGTCGACGGTCGGCGCGCACAGCAGCACGATCGTCTGCGCGGGCGGCTCCTCGACCATCTTCAGCAGCGCATTGCCGGCCTGCTCGGTGAGCCGGTCGGCGTCCTCGATGAGCACGATCTGCCAATGCCCGACGGACGGACGCCGCGACGCGTCGGCCACCACCTCGCGCATCTGCTTGACGGCGATGGAGAGCCCGTCGGGGGCGATGCCGCGCACGTCGGCGTGGGTGCCGGCCAGCACCGTCGTACAGGCCCGGCAGCGCCCGCAGCCGGGCTCCCCGGGATCGTCGCACTGCAGGGCGGCGGCGAGCGCGCGGGCGGCGACGGACCGCCCCGAGCCGGGCGGGCCCGTGAACAGCCAGGCGTGCGTCATGGACGATCCCGCCAGATCGGCGACGGTGCCCCCGCTCGCGACGACCTCCCGTGCGGCCTCGGCGGCGGCCCGCAGGCCCACCACCACCGCTTCCTGCCCCACCAGGCGATCGAACACTGAGCTCACCCCCACACCCTAGCCCTCCCGTCCGACGCCGAGCGCACGCTAAGTTGGAGCGGTGGCAGCACCGAAGAGCAGACTCAGTCGCGCTATGCGACTGGCGCGGTGGCTCGCCAAGACCCCCTGGCCGATCTTCGCGCTGGACATCCTGCGGTCGAACATCCTGGGCGCGGTCTTCGTCTTCGGTTTCCTCCGGTTCGCGCTGCCCGTGCAGCAGTCCGTGCAGCTTCAGGAGATCAGCGGCGTCAACCTGCTGGTCTTCATCACCTACCTGGTGGTCGCGAGCGTGCTCGGCATGCTGATCGGGCTCAAGCTGGTGCTCCCGGTGCTGCGCTGGCACCGGCGCAGCGCCCCGTACGACCCCGAGATCTCCCGCCGGGCCCTCGCCATTCCGCTGCGCATGGCCCTCATGCAGGCGATCTTCTGGCTCATCGGCGGCGGCATCTTCGTGGTCATCAACTACAACTCGCCGGGCGGCATCCGGATCGTCGTGGCGCTGACGGTACTGCTGGGCGCCACCACGACGTGCGCGCTCAGCTACATGCAGACCGAGCGGGTGCTGCGGCCCATCACGGTCGCGGCGCTGGCGCAGGAGCCGCAGGGCTCCGCGGGCCTGTCCGTGACCACCCGCATCCTGCTCAGTTGGGTGCTCGGCACGGCGACGCCGATCGTCGGCATCATCATGGTCGTCGTCTCGCAGGAATCGGGCATCATCGACCCCGACGCCCCGACCCTGATCAACCCGGTGCTGCTGCTGTCCGTGGTGGCGCTCGGCGCGGGCCTGCTCGGCACCGTCCGGGCCGCGAAGTCCATCGGCGACCCGATCCGCGACCTCTTCCAGGCGCAGCGCAAGGTCCGCGACGGCGACTTCGCCGCCTCCGTGAAGATCTACGACTCGAGTGAGCTGGGGCTGCTGCAGGCCGGCTTCAACGACATGGTGCACGACCTCGCCGAGCGGCAGCGGATGCGCGACATGTTCGGCCGGTACGTCGGGCAGGACGTCGCGCGGCAGGCCCTCGAGCACGGCACGCACCTGGGCGGCGAGATCAACGAGGTCAGCGTGCTGTTCGTCGACCTCGTGGGCTCGACGAAGATCGCGGTAACCGAGGAGCCCGCGGCGGTCGTGGACCTGCTCAACGACTTCTTCAAGGTGGTCGTCGACCTCGTCGACCTGCACGGCGGCTTCGTCAACAAGTTCCAGGGCGACGCGGCGCTCGCCATCTTCGGCGCCCCGCTGCCCCACCCGGACGCCGCGGGCGCCGCGCTGGCCGCGGCCCGCGAGATGCGGATCCAGCTCGGTGACGTGCTCGGCGGCACCGGCTTCGGCATCGGCGTCTCCGCCGGTCAGGTGGTCGCCGGGCACATCGGCGCGAAGGCGCGGTTCGAGTACACCGTGATCGGCGACCCGGTGAACGAGGCGGCGCGGATCACCGAGATCGCGAAGTCGGAGCCCTCGTCGCTGCTCGCGGCCGGGCGCGCGGTCGAGGCCGCGACGCCCGCCGAGCAGGCCCTGTGGGTGCTCGGCGAGGCCATCGAGCTCCGCGGGCGCGGCCAGCTCACGCGGCTGGCGCGCCCCGTCGACGACTGATCAGACGGTCTCGTCCGCGGGCGCCGCGGCGGGCGCCTTCTTCGCGGGCGTGGTCTTCTTGGCGACCGTCTTCTTCGCAGTGGTCTTCTTGGCCGCCGCCTTCTTCGCCGCGGCCTTCTTGGCCGGTGCCTTCTTCGCGGGCGCCTTCTTGGCCGCCGCCTTCTTGGTGGCCTTCTTCTTCACCGGCCCCCGGGCGCGACGGTCCGCGAGCAGCTCGGAGGCGCGCTCGTCGGTGATGGTCGCGACCTCGTCGCCCTTGCGGAGCGAGGCGTTGGTCTCGCCGTCGGTGACGTACGGGCCGAACCGGCCGTCCTTGATCACCATCGCGGTGCCGGAGACGGGGTCGTTGCCGAGTTCGCGCAGCGGCGGCGCGGCGGCGGCGCCGCGGCCCCGTCGCTTGGGCTCCGCGTACAGCTTAAGCGCCTCCTCGAGGGTCACCGTGAACATCTGGTCCTCGGTGGCCAGCGAGCGGGAGTCGGTGCCCTTCTTCAGGTACGGCCCGTAGCGGCCGTTCTGGGCGGTGATCTCCTCCTTGGACTCGGGATCGACGCCCACGACGCGGGGCAGCGACAGCAGCCGCAGCGCATCCTCGAGGGTCAAGGTCTCGATGTCCATGGTCTTGAGCAGCGAACCGGTGCGCGGCTTCGGCGCGTCGGCCTTCTTCTTCCGGGTCTTGGGCTTCGCAGCCTCGGCGTCCAGGTCCTCCGCCTCGGGGTCCTTCTCGGGCTCCGGCAGGATCTCGGTGACGTACGGGCCGAAGCGGCCCTCCTTGGCGACGATCTCGTGGCCCGTCGCCGGGTCGATGCCCAGCGGGCGGCCGTCCTGCGGGGTCGCGAACAGCTTCTCCGCGACCTCCTCGGTCAGCTCGTCGGGGGTCATCGCCGCCAGGATGTTGGCGCGCTGGACCTCCGGCTCGCCCTTCTCGCCGGTGACGGTGCGCTCCAGGTACGGGCCGTAGCGGCCCACGCGCACGTAGACGACGTTGCCGTCCGTGTCGGTGTAGAGGGGGATCGAGTTGACCGCGCGGGCGTCGATCGCGTCGAGGTTCGCGGCGACGAGGTTCTTCAGGCCGGGGCTGTCCGGGCCGGGACCGTCGGCACCGGCGACCGCGGCACCGTCGCCCTCGGGCCCGCCGTCGCCGAAGTAGAACCGGGTGAGCCAGTCGACCCGGCCCTCGCGGCCGCCGGCGATCTCGTCGAGATCGTCCTCCATCGACGCGGTGAAGTTGTAGTCGACGAGGCCGCCGAAGTGACCCTCGAGCAGCCCGATCACGGCGAACGCCACCCACTGCGGGACGAGGGCGTTGCCCTTCTTCACGACGTAGCCGCGGTCCTGGATGGTCTTGATGATCGAGGCGTAGGTCGACGGTCGGCCGATGCCCAGCTCTTCGAGGGTCTTGACCAGCGAGGCCTCGGTGTAGCGGGCGGGCGGGCTGGTGACGTGGTCGGCGGCGGCCAGCTCGGCGGCTGTGATGGCCTGGCCCTTGACCAGCTGCGGGAGCCGCGACTCGGCGTCGTCGGCCTCGCCGCCGGCCTGGTCGTCGACGGTCTCGACGTACGCGGAGAGGAAGCCGGGGAAGGTGATGGTGCGGCCCGAGGCGGCGAACTCGACGCTCTCGCCGGTCGAGGCGGCGCCGCCGATGCGCAGGCTCAGGGTGGTGCCCTTGACGTCGGCCATCTGCGAGGCGACGGTCCGCTGCCAGATCAGCTCGTAGAGCCGGAACTCGTCCGAGTTCAGCACCGACGCCAGCGCGCCCGGCGTCTGGAAGGTCTCGCCCGCGGGGCGGATCGCCTCGTGCGCCTCCTGCGCGTTCTTGACCTTGCGGGTGTACTGCCGCGGGGTCGGGTGCACGAACTCGGGGCCGTACAGCTGTCCGGCCTGCTCGCGGGCCGCGGCGATCGCGGTCTCCGACAGCGTGGTCGAGTCCGTACGCATGTAGGTGATGTAGCCGCCCTCGTAGAGGCGCTGCGCGATCTGCATGGTGCGGTCGGTGTTGAACCGCAGTTTGCGGCTGGCCTCCTGCTGCAGCGTGGAGGTCATGAACGGCGCGTAGGGCTTGCGCGTGTAGGGCTTCTCCTCGACGGAGGTCACCGTCAGGTTCGCGCCCTGCAGGCCGGCGACCAGGGCGTTCGCCCGGGCACCGTCGAGCACGGTGATGCCGGTGGGCTTCTTGAGCTGCCCCTGCGCGTCGAAGTCGCGGCCGGTGGCGACGCGGTCGCCGCCGACCGTGACCAGGCGCGCGCCGAAGGTGCGCGGGGTGGCCTCGGCGCCGGCGTCGAGCTGCGCGGCGATGTCCCAGTACCCGGCGGTGCGGAAGGCGATGCGCTCGCGCTCCCGGTCGACGATGATGCGGGTCGCGACGGACTGGACGCGCCCGGCGGAGAGGCCCTGGTTGACCTTGCGCCACAGCACGGGGCTGACCTCGTAGCCGTAGAGGCGGTCGAGGATGCGGCGGGTCTCCTGCGCGTCGACGAGGTTCATGTCGAGCTCGCGCGGCTCCTCCGCGGCGGCCTGGATGGCCTGCCGGGTGATCTCGTGGAAGACCATCCGCTTGACCGGGACCTTGGGCTTGAGCACCTCCTGCAGGTGCCACGCGATGGCCTCGCCCTCGCGGTCACCATCTGTCGCGAGGTAGAGCTCGTCGGCCTGCTTGAGCAGGGACTTCAGCTCGGAGACGGTCGAGCGCTTGCTCGCGGAGGTGACGTAGTGGGCCTCGAAGTCGTGGTCCACGTCGACACCGAGGCGGGCCCAGGGCTTGCCCTGGTCGGCCTCGGGCAGCGGGTTGTCGCGGCTCGGCAGGTCGCGGATGTGGCCCATCGACGCGCGGACCGTGTAGTCCGGGCCGAGGAAGTCGCCGATCTTCTTGCCCTTGGCGGGGGACTCCACGATCACCAGACGATGCAGGCCGTCTCCAGCTGCTGCCTTCCCTCGTGCCGCCATGGACCCTCCTGATCTGTTCCGGTGGCACCTGCGTCACCACCTCGACCCCTCGCGTCACTTGCGACGTAGGCGGCCACTCCGGTGCCCATTCTGCCGCACCTCGGGCCCCACCTTATATACAGGGGCCGCTGCACGCCTCATGGATTCCGCCGGACGGGTCCGATCCGGCGTCAGGGCTGCGGCCAGTGGGCGGCCGCGTCGGCGTGCGCGGGCGGGTCGCCGATGCTCTCCCGCAGTCGCAGGAGCCGACGGTGCCCGGACACCCGCAGCGCCGGTTTCGTCCCCCTCGTGCCCACCAGGGTGGGCGCGACGCCCGCCCGCATGAGGGCCGTCGCCAGCACGGGCGCGCTCTCCGGCGCGTGCTGGTCGAGCGCGAGGAGGTAGTGCACGCCGTCCACGTCGCCGCCCGCGAGCGCCCAGGCCCGCAGCGCGCGCGGGCCGGGGACCCAGGTCGACGGTGCCGTCTTGGCCGCGCCGCGCGTCCAGGCGACGGCCATCGGCTGCAGTTCCGGCGCCGCGAGGGTCCGGACCAGCGGATTCCCCTCCTCGGAGGTGTCGAGCTGCGGCCGCAGGCCGGCCTCCTCGATCATCACGGCGATCGCCTCGGCGCGCCACGGATCGGCGACGACCACCGAGACCCGCGCGCTCCCACCCACCTGCACGATCTGCCCCGTCGAGGCGAGCAGGCCGGCGAGGTCGCGGGGCGACGGCTCGGTCTGCTCGGCGGAGAAGAGTGACAGTTGGGACACGTGATGAGCCTAGAGGGCCGTGGTGCGGCGGCGCCGTCGACACGGCGAACGGGCCGGGAAATGCACAGCACCCCTCCACCCGAAGGCGGAGGGGTGCTGCGAGAAACTCTTATCGCGTGGTGCGAGGTTTCTTAGAGAGCGCGGACGCCGGTGGCCTGCGGGCCCTTGGTGCCCTGGCCGACCTCGAACTCCACGAGCTGGTTCTCCTCGAGGGTACGGAAGCCGTTGCCCTGGATCTCCGAGTAGTGGACGAACACGTCATCCGAGCCGTCGGCCGGTGCGATGAAGCCGAAGCCCTTCTCCGCGTTGAACCACTTCACAGTTCCCTGTGCCATTGAGATGTTTCCTAACTTGTCTACCTACCGGTGTAGGAACCGTTCCCCCTGTGGGGCGCGACTCCTGGCCGGTTCCGGCCGCCATACTTTCTGGAGCCGTTTGCGGAGACCGCACACAAAAACCTTCAGTACCACGCCCGCAACATCGATCCCCCGATGGTCCCTTCGGACCCCCGGCGGGAGCTGCGACCGCGTACAGTCAATCACGATTTCCCATCGAGCAACAGCGGGCGGCGCGATTTCGCCTTCCGTTCACCCGCCGTCCCACCGGACGACGGTCCGTTCTCGGCACGGTTAGACTGGACGATCGGCGCGTCCGCGGCCCGTGCGGCCCGGCGGACGCCGGGTCGATGCGGGGGCTATCACGGTGGAGCACAACACCTTCGGCAGGGAGCTGCTGGACCGGGTCATGGCCGGTTCGGGGTCCGGCGCCGAGAGCCTGACCCACGTGGCGGACATCCCGTCACGCCGAGCGGAATTCGCCCCCTGGCCGACCTGGGTCCCGCCGCGGGTGCGGGAGGGGCTCGTCGACGAGGGTGTCCGGGAGCCGTGGCGCCACCAGGCGGCGGCCGCTGAGCACGCGCACGCGGGCCGGCACGTCGTGATCTCGACGGGGACCGCCTCGGGCAAGTCCCTCGCCTACCAGCTACCGGTGCTCGCGGCCCTCGCGGAGGACCCCCGCGCGACGGTGCTCTACCTGTCGCCGACGAAGGCGCTCGGCACCGATCAGCACCGGGCCGCGGTGCGCCTGACCACCGACTACGGCCCGAACGACGCCTCGCCCGCCATGTACGACGGCGACACCTCGCAGGAGATGCGCCGCTGGGCGCGCTCCGACAGCCGGTGGGTGTTCACCAACCCGGACATGCTGCACGTGGGATTGCTTCCGCGGCACGCGAAGTGGGCCCGCTTCCTCCGCGGCCTGCGGTACGTGGTGGTCGACGAGTGCCATCACTACCGCGGCGTCTTCGGCTCGCACACCGCCCTGGTGCTGCGGCGCCTGCTGCGGGTGGCGGCGAAGTACGGCAGCACCCCCACCGTCATCTGCGCGTCCGCGACCACCTCTGATCCCGCGGGCGCCGCGTCGCGGCTCATCGGCGCGGACTGCGTTGCCGTCACCGAGGATTCGTCCCCGCACGGGCCGCGGACCGTCGCCCTGTGGGAGCCGCCGCTGTTGCCCGACCTGGAGGGCGAGAACGGGGCGCCCGTGCGGCGCCCCGCCACCACGGAGGCGGCGCGGATGCTGTCCGACCTGGTCGTCGAGGGGGCGCGCACGCTCGCCTTCGTCCGGTCCCGACGGTCCGCCGAGACCGTCGCGCTCTCTGCCCGGCGGATGCTCGCCGAGGCGACGCCCGAGCTGGCGGAGCGGATCGCCGCCTACCGGGCGGGCTACCTCGCGGACGACCGACGCCGGCTCGAGCAGGGCCTCAACGACGGGGCGCTGCTCGGCGTGGCCACGACGAACGCGTTGGAGCTGGGCGTGGACATCGCCGGCCTGGACGCGGTGCTCATGGCCGGGTTCCCCGGCACCGTCGCCTCGTTCTGGCAGCAGGCCGGGCGCAGCGGGCGGCGCGGGCAGGGCTCGCTGATCCTGCTGATCGCCCGCGACGATCCGCTGGACACCTACCTGGTGCACCATCCCGAGTCGCTGCTCGGGCGGCCGGTGGAGGCGACGATCACCGACCCGTGGAATCCGTACGTGCTCGGGCCGCAGCTGCTGTGCGCGGCGAGCGAGATCCCGCTGAGCCGTGCGGAGGTCGGCACGCTCGGCGCCGTCGACGTCGTGGGCCGGTTGGTGGCCGACGGGCTGCTGCGCGAGCGGCCCGCGGGCTACTTCCTCGCGGCGGGGATCGATCCGCATGCGGGCGTGAACATCCGGGGCGGCGCGGGCAGCGAGATCCTCATCGTCGAGGAGGCGACCGGGCGGCTGCTCGGGACCATCGACTTCACGCGCGCGCTCTCGACGGTGCACCAGGGAGCGGTGCACGTGCACCAGGGCGAGTCGTACGTGGTGGACGAGCTGGACCTCGACGACGGGCTGGCGCTCGTGCGCGCGGAGGAGCCGGAGTGGACCACGTCGGCGCGCGAGGACCTCGACGTGCACGTCACCGCGGTGCACGAGACCGAGGTGCTGGGCGACGTGACCGCGCGGTTCGTCTCCGTCGAGGTGACCAGCCGCGTGGTCGGCTACCTGCGGACGCTGCGCAGCGGCGAGGTGATGGACGCCGTCGAGCTGGACCTGCCGGAGACCACGCTGGCCACCCGCGCCGCCCTGATCACGCTGACCCCGGAGGTGCTCGAATCGGCGGGCCTGGTCCCGGAACGCTGGCCGGGGGCGCTGCACGCCGCCGAGCACGCGGCGATCGGCCTGCTGCCGCTCGTCGCGTCGTGCGACCGCTGGGACATCGGCGGGCTCTCGACGGCGCTGCACGACGACACCGGCCTGCCGTCGATCTTCGTCTACGACGGCTACCCCGGTGGGGCCGGCTTCGCCGAACGCGGCTACGAGTCCCTGGCGACCTGGCTCGTGGCGACGCGGGACGCCGTCGCGGCCTGCGAGTGCCCGTCGGGCTGCCCCTCGTGCGTGCAGTCCCCCAAGTGCGGCAACGGGAACGACCCGCTCGACAAGGAGGGCGCCGTCCTCGTGCTCGACCTGGTGCTCGCCGCGGTGGCCGCTGGCTGAGTCATTTGGCCGGCAGGGACCGCGCGTAGTCGACGGTGCGCCGCACCCAGTCCGCGAGCTCGGTGTCCGAGGCCGTCGCCTCCGTATCGAGGTCGAGCCAGCCGCGCATCTCGCGCCCCCGCATGACGGTGCGCGTGACGTGCGGCCCGAGCAGTTCGTCCGCAACGTCCGGGGCCAGGTGCACCATGGCCTCGCCCTTGCTGTTCGCGGCGATCGCCATGTGCCCGTCGACGAGGAACGCCAGCCCGCCGAACATGCGCTTCTCCACCACACCGGGCTGCCCGCCGAACGCGTCCCGGATCCTGTCCGCCAGCCCCTCGTCGTACGCCATCGCCCCAGTGTGCGCCGGTCGTCGGCGGCGCGCAGCACGTCTCCGACGATCGGGAACTACGGTGACCCGGCCGGCCGGAAAACGACGCGACAACGGTCACCGGCGCGCTCTACCGTGGACCTACGATGTCCAGTTCGACCCTTTCCGCCGCGCCGACCTCGACGCCGCCGATCCCGCCGATCAGCCCCGAACGCCAGGTGACCTGGCGGCGGCTTCGCAGCCCCGTGGCGGTCGGCGCGATCGTCGCCGTCTGGGTGGCCGCGCTCGGCTCCGCCGCGGGCACGGTGTTCGCCGGGCGGCTGGCGGAGAACCCTGCGGGCCACCTGATCGTCGCGCTGGCGGTGTGCCTGCTGGGGGCGGCGGTGATCGAATCGGTCGGCAAGATCGCCTGGGTCGGAGTGGTCGACCGCGCCGAGGGCGCACTGCGCGACGACGTCCTGCAGTCGGCGATGCGTCAGCCCCTGTCGGTGCTCACCGAGCAGGCGGTGGGCGAGATCCTCGACCGGGTCGACGACGACACCCACGAGATCGGCAACCTGGCGCGCTGGCAGTTGTGGTCACTGTTCCGCACGGTCGCGTCGTGCCTGCCGATCTGGATCATCGCCGGCGTCTCGTGGTGGCCGGCGTTCCTCCTGCTCCCGATCCTCGCGGCCCTCACCTGGTTCGCCATCCGGCGACTGCTCGGCGAGATCGCACGCCGCAAGGTGATCGAGGAAATCGCGTGGACGGACCAGGCGGCCGCCCTGGAGGAGGGCATCGCCGGCCGCGACGACCTGCGCACCAGCCTGGGCCAGTCGCATTCGATCGCCCGGCTGGCACGGCTCTCGGCCGTCATCCACGCCCGGTTCTACGACGTCGTCCGCGTCGAAACGCGGCTGGCGCGCCGCGCCGGACTGTTGCTGCATGGCCTGCTCGCCGGGATCGCGGTCGCCGGAATCGCGCTGGCGGTCGACGGCTCGATGTCGGTCGCCCGGCTGGTCACCCTGTTCCTGGTGACCTCGATGTTCGTCGGTCAGGTCGCCCAGCTGGCCGAGCAGCTGCCCGATCTGCAGGCAGGGATGGGTGCGGTCATCCGGATCCGGCAGTTGCTCGCCTCCACGCCGGAGCCCGAGGGCGGCGCGGACATCCCCACCCCCGACGGCGATCCGGGCGTGACCATCGAGATCCGCGACCTCGACTTCAGTTACGCCGAAGGCACATTCGCGCTGAGCGGGATCGACCTCACGATCCCCGCGGGGCGGACCGTCGCCCTGGTCGGGCGGACCGGGTCCGGCAAGTCGACGCTGGCGGCGCTCCTGTCGCGCGCCGTCGATCCCCCGGCGGGAACCGTCTTCCTCAACGGGATGGACATCGATCGGATCGACCTGCACCGACTGCGGTCCCGGGTCGGCGTCGTCACCCAGCGGACCGAGATCCTGATCGGGTCGCTGGCCGACAACATCGCCCTGTTCGACCCGTCGATCACCCACGAGCAGATCGACGCCACCATCCGCCGGCTCGGCCTGCAGACCTGGGTCGACGGCCTGCCCGACGGGGTGGACAGTCCGCTCGGGCCGGGCGGAACGACGCTGTCGGCGGGTGAGGAGCAGTTGGTCGCGTTGTGTCGGCTCATGGTCCGCGACGTCGATGTGGTGATCCTGGACGAGGCCACCGCGCGGATGGACCCGCTCACCGAGCAGCTCGTGATCGCCGCGTCGGACCGGTTGCTGGTGGGCCGCACCGGAATCCTGATCGCGCACCGGCTCACCACCATCGAGCGGGCGCCGCTCGTGGCCGTGCTCGACCGGGGTCGGATCGTGCAACAGGGATCTCGGGCGGCGCTGGCCGAGGTGCCCGGGCCGTTCGCCGCACTGCTCGCCGCCAGCAGGACCGACGCCCCGGCCGAGGGAGCGTCCTCCGCGGCTCCGGCGGCGCCGCCGGAGGCCACCGTCGGGGGGCGCCGGCGGATGGGACCGCCGCCCCCGCTCCGGGAGGTCGGCAACGGCCCGTCGTTGACCCGGGGGATCGTCCACGTGCTGCTGGTCCGGCCGCTCTGGGGTGTCGTCGGCGCGGTCCTGTTCCTCGTGGCGGCGCTGACCGGCGCGCAGGGCGCGGTGACCGGACTTCTCTGGGGCCAGACCGTGGAGGCGATCAGCCGGGGCGAACGGCCGACGTGGCTGACGTTGGGGGTGGTGCTGTCGATGATCGTCGCACCGCTGGCGATCTCCGAAGCCTTCCGGCTCTACCCGCGGTGGTGGATCGAGGTCATGCTGCGGGTCCGGATGGCGGTCCTGCACGGCCAGACCCAACCGCATCGCCTCCCCCGCACCCCGCCGGGGGAGGTCGTCGCCCGGACCATGGACGCGGACCGCTACGCGCGGTACGCCGATCGCTGGGTGGACTTCGTCAACGGCATCCTGATCGCCGCGGCGACCTCGGTCCTCGGCGGGACCTGGGCGGCGGGCGGCATCCTGCTCGTCGTTCTGCTCGCCTCCGCCGTCGCCTCCAGCATCGGCCGCCCGATCGCCGGCCGGTCCGCGGCGGCGGCGTCCAGGGCCCGAGCGCGATTCGGCCGCGCCCTGGTGTCCGCACTGGAGTCGGCGCGCACCGTCAAGCTCTCCGCCACCACCCCCGCGGTCCTGGCGCACCTGCGCAGGGTCGACTCCGGCCGCGTCCAGGCCGCCGTGACCGAGCATCGCGTACAGGCCGTCCTGGAGGGCGTGCCGGTCGTCATGGTCAGCGCCGGGGTGGTGGCCGCATGGGCGGCGTACGCGGGTGGGATGTGGGAGCTGGCCACGACGCTGCTGGTCGCCAACGCGGTCAGCGGTTTCGGCTGGTTCGGACGCGTCGCCGGCAGCGTCGTGACCGATGCCCCCGGCACCCGGGCCTGGCAGGCCGAGACGAGCCGCTTCGCCGGCGGCGTGGATCTGATGACCGTGCCGCCGGGCGTCGACCTGGTCGCCGGCGCCGCACCGGAGCCCCCTGAGGTGCCCCGGGTTCCGCTGGCCGAGCTGGAACTGCGCGACGTCGCCGCCGTCCACGACGACGGGACGATCGGCGTCGAGCACGTCGACCTGCGCGTCTCGGCGGGCGAGCTGGTGCTGCTCGTGGGCCAGGTCGGATCCGGCAAGTCGAGCCTGCTGGCGGCCCTGGCCGGCCTGGTGTCGCACCGCGGCGAGATCCTGTGGAACGGCCGGCCGGTGGCCGACGCCGAGGTGTTCCTGCGGCCGGGACAGGTGGCGCACATCGCCCAGGTGCCCCGGGTGCTGTCCGGGACCTTCGCCGACAACGTCCGGCTCGGCCACGAGCGCGCCTTCGACGGCCCCGTCGCCGACGCCCGACTCGGATCGGACGTCGCCGCGGCGGGCGGACGGGACGCGCTGGTCGGACACCGGGGCGTGCGACTCTCCGGCGGCCAGGTCCAGCGGCTCGCGCTCGCGCGGGCGCTGGCCACCGACGCCGAGCTGCTGCTCGCCGACGACGTGTCCAGCGCGCTGGACGCCACGACCGAGATCGAGCTGTGGCAGGCGCTGCGCGAGCGCCGCGCCACCGTGATCGGGGCGACGTCCAAGCGGGCCGCGCTGGCCCAGGCCGACCGGGTGGTAGTGCTGGTCGACGGGCGGATCGCCGCGATCGGGCCGTGGGCCGAGCTGGCGCCGGAGTGGGGCTACCTCGCCGGCTGAGGTCGCTCACTCCGGGCCCGCTCGGGCGACCGCGGCGGCCTCGTCGGATCCGAAGACCGACAGGGACACCGGGACGCTCACGCGCACCGTCACCTCGAAGCCGTCCACGCCGCACGCCCGGAGCGATCCCGCGTTCGCCCGGGCCAGACGGTCCGCCGCCGCGCACGCCTCCTCCGCGTCGATCGCGCTCGCGGCGCCGGCGAGCGCCGCCAGGTCGGCCGCGGCCTGCGCGCGGTGGCGGGCGGATACGGCGGCGCCCACGTCGACCACCATGACCGCCACCACGACGATCGCGGCGACCATCACGGCGGCGAGCACCGTCGCCACGCCGTCCTCCCGCCCGCCACGCGGGGCCCTCGTCGGAGCGGCGCGCGGCCCCGCCGTCACGGTGCCGCCCCCGGTTCCAAGGCGGCGACCGCCGTGGCGGAGACGGTCAGTCCCGGCAACAGCGCCACCGGGGCCCGGACCTGCACCGTCACCGTGTCGTCGCTCCGGCTCACCGTCGACGTCGCGCCCGGCGGGCCGACCGACTCGACCGCGCGGGAAGCGCGGGCGTCGTCGCCCCGGGCGCTGAGCCGGGCCGCTTCGCGCGCGGCGTCCACACACCGCACATGGGCGGTGACGCCCACGACCGCGCCCACGCTCAGCACCAACACGGTGATCAGGCTGGCGACGGCGAACGCCGCCTCGACGGTGACGGCGCCCGCCTCCCCGGCTAGCCGGTCGAGGTGCCCAGCGCCTTGCCGATGATGTCCGTCAGCCCGCTGACGATGTTGTCGCCGGTAACGACTCCGTAGAGCACCGCGCCGAAGGCCGCAGCCGCAATGGTGCCGATCGCGTACTCCACGGTCGACATGCCGTCGTCCTCCAGCATCAGCTCGGTCATCCTGCATCGCAATCGAATCCACATTCCATCCCCCTTCCGTCGGACCGCTACAGCAGCCCCTCCCCGAGCACCTTGCCCGCGAGTCCCATCACCACCGGCACGATGCCCAAGCACACGAACGCCGGCAGGAAGCACAGTCCGAGCGGCCCCGCGACCGCGACGCCGGCCCGCTCGCCCGCCGCGACCGCGCGGTCCTCGGCCTGCGCCCGTTCGGTGCGCGCGAGGTCCGCCAGCCCGGCGGCCGGCGAGGAACCCGCGCGGGCGGACCGTCGGAGCATGCGGGTGAGCCCGGCGACCTGCGGGTCCGCCGACTCCGTCCGCCACGCGGTCTCGGCGTCCGAGCCCAGGGCCAGCAGTTCCGCCGCGCGGGTCAGCACCTCCGCGAGCGCGGGCGGCGCGCCCGCGACGACGGCGCGGGCCGCATCGGCCGTCGGCATACCCGCGCGGAGGCAGACGGCGAACAGGTCGTAGGCCGCGGCGGCCTCGAACGGGTCCTGCACCGCGGCCCGCCGCGGCAGTCGCATCCCGCGCGACCGCGCCGTCTCCCCGGAGACGGTGGCCGCCACCGCCGAGCGCGCCGCCACCGGCAGTACGAGCAGCGCCGCCGCCAGCAACGCCAGCGCGGCGGCGAGCGGTCCGTGCCCGCTCACGACCGCTCCCCCGATCCGGTGCCGGCGGCACCGTCGGCGATGGCGCGGGACCAGAGCAGCCCGGCGCACGTCAGGCACGTCCCGAGCACCAACAGGACGCCGCCCGCGCCGGTGCCGAGCAGCGTGCCGAGCGGGTCGGCGCCGATCAGCTGGCCCATCGCCACGCCGAGTACCGGAAGGGCGGCGAGCACCTGCGCGGTGGCGCGTGCCCCGGCCAGCGCCGAGTGCGCCCGCCGCTCGTACCGCTCGCGCGCCCGCAGGTCCTCCCGGACGGAGGCGAGGAGCTCGCCCATGCCTATCCCGTGCCGCGTGCCCGTCTCCCAGGCCGCGGCGATCCGGGACCACGCCGCGCTCTCGCCGGCGTGCGCCCGGAGGCCCACGGCCACGTCGCCGCCGAGCTCCGCCCTCCCGGCCATCTCCGCGAAGACGGCCCGGACGTGCGGGTCGTCGGCGTCGCGGCCCGCGGTGGTGCAGGCGGCAGCGGGGTGGGCGCCGACGGACAGCTCGGCGACCATCGCCTCCACGCCGGCGAGGATCGCCGAGAGCCGGGACATCCGCTCCCGCGCGGCGCGGTTCCGCGCCCGGAGATCGCGGACGGTGCCCGCGGCGAGCGCCGCCGCCAGCGCCTGACCGGGGCCGATGAGCAGCGCACCGAGCGGCACAGCGACCGCCAGCCACCCCCAGCGCACCGCGACCGGCGACGACGCGGGCGCGTTCTGCGCCCGGAGCCGCGCGGCGGCGGGACCGCCCGGCCAGGCCAGCGCCGCCGCGGCGAGCAGGACGATCGCGGCGGTCACGGGATACCCCGCTCGGCGAGCAGAACCTGCACGCGCTCCGCCTCCGCCGTGAAACCGCCCTCGCGGTCCCACGCGGGCAGCACCCGGACGTAGCCGTCGTCGCCCCGGTCGACGACGCCGATGCTGCGCAGCCCACGCCGGCCCGAGGGCCAGCGGTGCACCGCGAACACCACCTGTCCCACTTATCCGTAATTGCGATGCATGACACGATAATTCATTCATATCAGAGCTGGTTTCTATCGTCCTAGACATGTAACATTAGATGCATGTCAGTGGTCGGATCTACCGTGAACAACGGCAGTGAGCGAGCCTCTTGCAAGTGGAGGGTTTCCGTGCAATTATTTCGCTATGGCACTCCATGCGGAGCTTCAGAAGACGCTCGAGAAATTCGTCGAGCAGCATCGCCCCGCGTTGGCGACGGTGCGTCTCGACCTGCCGGCGGCGATCACCGAGGTCGGGAAGATGTGGTCGGCGCGACACGCGGATCCAGCCGAGGTGTCCGGCGAGACGTTCTGCGCGGATGTGCGGCACATGATGCGCGACATCTGGAAAAAGGAACGCAACGGCAAGCCGGGGATCAATCTGCAGTGCAACCGGGGGCAGGGCGGCGGCACCGTATTCATGAACCTGGGCACAGAGTTTCGGCTGCGGAAATTCCTGTCCAGGCATGTGCAGGCGGCGGTCGACCGGGACGTCGTACTCCCGCCGGAGGTGGAGAAAGCACTCGCGAGTGGCAGTCTGCAGCCGAAACAGATGAACCTGTTCACGAACTGGGGCCTGGTCGATTCGTCCGCCGAGGACAGCGACGACGAGGCCGAGCCTGTTCACGACGGCATTTACGCGTTGTGGTCAACGAAGGACAACACCACGTTGGAGTCGCTTCACCTGGCCGTGGTGCGCGGCTTGAAGAACCCTGCCAGTGCGGAGATCTTGGCGCTGGTGGAGTTCCCGCCGGCGACGGAGTCGCCGTTCTACGGGCAGGAAAGGCCGAAGCCGGTCGGCGGCGCTCCGGCGGACGACTTCGCGCACTACGAAACGCCCGTCAAGAGCACGGGCAACTTCGGGAGCTTCGAGACGCCGGTCACTGGCCCGGGCAGCGACGACGAGCCGCCGGACCCCACGCCTACGCCTGCGTAGCCGTCACAGCAGGGGGAAACTGGTATGCAGCGGGGACCTGCAGCGTTGAATCGGATGAGCAATGAAGGCGACGGTGAACGTTTACGGACGCCGGGTGCGTCAAGCCCGGATCATGCGGAAGATGACCGCGAAGTCACTGGCAGCTGAGCTGGGATGGCCGTCGGCGGCTCGGTTGACCCGTCTGGAGAAGTCGATCACGGGCGAGATCAGTACGGCGGAGCTGGAGGCGTTGACGACGATTCTGCGGTTCCCGCCCCGGTTCTTCACTACTGAGCCTCCGATGCGAATTCATGCGTCGGACTTGCTGTTCCGTGCGCCGCAGTCGACAACGAAGACTGAGCAGGAGTATCTGGCGGACTTCGCGTCGATGGTCGGGGAGTTTCTCGACGAGCTGCACTCGCGGTGGCAGTTGCCGGCGGTGAAGATCCCGATGGTCGATCCGTCGGCGCCTGTCGCGGAAGCGGCGGCGCGGGTGCGTGAAGCGCTCGGTGTGGCCTGGGATGAGCCGATCGACTACCTCACCCACAACATCGAGCACGCGGGTGTGCCGATCGTGATGCGGCGGATGCTCGCCGCCGCCACACTGCGCGACGGTGACGGTGGAGCCGCGTCGGAGAAGCACCTGGGGTACTCGACGCGAGTTGGTGAGTTCAAGGCACGCCCGCTGATCGTGGTGCGGCAGTCGACGTCGTGGGAGCGGACACGGTGGACGCTCGCACATGAGCTGGGCCACCTGAGCTTGCATTGGAGCGGTGACGTCACCGAGGACAAGGAGGAGCAGGCCTCACGGTTCGCGTCCGAGTTGCTTGCGCCTCTCGCGCAGATCCGCAAGGAGGTCTCACCGACACCGTCGTTGATGTCGCTGGTGCCGGTCAAGCAGAAGTGGGGCATCTCGATCGGCGCACTGCTGCGGCACCTGCACACCGGTGGCATGCTCGACGACGACCGGTTCCGCAGCTTGCAGAAGCAGCTCTACCAGCGGGTGAACCCCGACACCGGTCGGACTTGGGGCCGGACTGAACCGGGCTGGGATGACCGCGCCGTGGAACGGCCCCGGTTGCTGAGCAAATGGGTCGAGCTCGGCTTTGCTGTGCCGTCCGCTCAGCTTCTGTCGACCTACGACCTGATCTTCCCCGGCGACATTCTCGGGGACTTCCTGGTCGGGCAACGCCCTGCGCCGTCGACCAGCGCATCGCCTGCGGCACCGGCCGTACCGGCCGTCGAAACGACCACCGGTTCGCGGGGCGGCGATCGCGGCGCCGGGGACGGTACCGCCGATGTGATCGACTTCCGCCGGTTCCAGCAGCGTTCCCGGCGAGCCTGACCCCAGGCGAGCCAGGGCGAGGAGGTGCGGGGCGGTGGCGAAGGTACAGCGGGTGCGGTACTCAGACCGACCCGGCACGTACGTCGTGGTCGATGACCTCGATCGGCCGATCAAGCCGGCCCGCGAGTACCTGCGGTTCCTCACGGCGAGCGCAGCGTCACCAAACACGGTCCGCGCGTACGCGGCCGGATTGGCGTTGTGGTGGACGGTGCTCGATCACAGCGGGCACCGCTGGGACGAGTTCCCCACCACCTTGTTCGGGCAGTTCCTGACATTCCTGCGGACCGGGGATCTGCCGGGAACTCGGCAGATCGGCCCGGAGGTCGTCGGCGGCTCATCGACCGCGACGGTGCAGCTACGGGCGACCGCGGTGCTCAGCTTCTACCGGTTCCAGGCCGACGCGCACCACCTACTGGGCCCGTACGAGAAGCTGTTCACCTCGCACGGGCAGTGGCGGCGCCGCTCCCGCTACATCGGGTTCCTCGACGGCGTCGGCCCGCACCAGAGCGCCGATCACCCGATCTACCGGGTCCGGCAACCCAACCGGGCCGCCACCCCGGTGCTGCTGCCCCGGGAGGTCGCCGCGATCCTCAACGCCTGCGCCACGCACGACGGCACCAGCTGGTCCGGCGGTGGCACTGGGCTGCGGAACCGGCTACTGTTCGCGGTCCTGGCTGAGACCGGCATGCGCCTGGGTGAGGCGTTGTCGTTGCGGCATCACGACTTCCACATCGGCGGCGGCGGTACCCCCTGGGTCGAAGTCGCCGGCCGCCAGGACCACCCCCACGAGGTGCGCTGCAAGACCGGGCCGCGGCGGATCTACGTCGGCGACGACCTGGCCGCGCTCTACTCGGAGTACGTGTGGGCGCTGATCGACGACGGCGCCGACCTCGACGTGCCTGATTTCACCACGCATTTCGTGTTCGTCAACCTCACACACGGGACACGGTTCGCGCCGATGCGCCCGGAGACGGTCTACTCGGCAGTCCGGTCGGTCACCCGCCGCTGCAACAGCCATGCCACCGATGGTGGCCATGGAGGCCCGGCGCAGCAGGTGCTGCAGCCGGGATGGACACCGCACTGGTTACGGCACACCCACGCCACCGCGTTACTGCTCTCCGGTGTCGCGCCTCATGTCGTGATGCGCCGTCTCGGCCACGCGGACGTGCAGACCACCCTGTCGACGTACGGATGGGTCACCGAGGACGCCGAAATGCGCTCGATCGCGCAATGGCGCAGCTACGTCGCCGGATGGAAAGGGCTGCACAATGACTGAACCCGGGCGGGCCCCGCGACTGTCCGCCGCCGCGGCCACCGCATTCACCTGGCAGGCGCAAGCAGCCCTCGTCCCGGCAGCATGGCGCGAGCCGATCTACCAGATCGACTCACCAGAGCACCGGGAGGTGTTCCGGCAGAACTCGCGGTACCTCGGCAGGCGGCTGGACTTCACCCCGGCGGACTGCCCGCCGAGGTTCGGCCGCGAGGTCGCATGGTTCGTGTGGCTGTGTGCCACCGACCAGATCGGCAAGATCGAACCGGCCTACCTGCGCTGGTGCTGCGAGGCGATCTCCCTGGCCTGCCAGAGCCACACCCGTGAGCACGGGCACGCCCCGGAGTCGATCACCGACATGAGCTCCTCGATGCTGCTGCGTCACGCCCTGCTCGCATATCAGACCCGCAACAAGCGGCTGCCGCCGCTGAACACGCGCCGCAGCATCACGCACCTGATCGAGCACCTGCACCTGTACCTGTCGGTGCGGTGCACCGACCGCAGCTGGTGGGAGCACGACATCTGGGACCTGCGGGTCGATCCGCGGATCCCCCAACGTGAGCACGAACCCAGCCACGACATGGCCGCACGCCTGGGCGGCATCGAACCGGTATGGCTGCGCGAAGGGGTGCGGTTCTGGTTGCGGGTGTCCATCACCGCCGAGCTACTGCGCTGGTCCTCGGCGGTGGAACGCTCGAGGATGGCGGCCAGGCACCTGGGGCGGTTCCTCACCGCGACCGGGCACCTGACCGATCCGGTCCTCGCCGACGATCCCGCCCAGTTGCGGATGGTCTTCACCGACTTCGCGGCGTGGCTGCGGAGCCCAGAAGCGTCAGCCCGCCCGGACCGGCGGCTGACCGGCACGGCGATCGAGGCGACCGTGTCGCAGACGCAGGTGTTCTACACCTTCATGGTCGACCACGCCGACGAGGCGGCCGCCGCCACCGGTATCGCCCGCTGGGGCGCGGTCGGGCCCGCACACACCCGGCTGTGGGGGTCGGCGTTCCGCCGCCGCGCCGCGCCGCGGAACCGGGAACTGACCTGGTACAGCACCGGGGAGCTGCAGCAGATGCTGTGCTACCTCGATGTCCTTGCCGCCGATCGCGGCCGGCACGTGACCATCACCCATCCCGACGGGGCGGTCTCGCTCATCGCCGGCCTGGGCGATCCGCAGGCGGCCCGAATCTGGCTGTTGCAAGCCCTCACCGGACGGCGGGCCTCGGAGATCCTCATGCTCGACCTCGACCCGATCGAGCCGATCCCAGGGTTCGAGCGACCTGCCGCCGGCGCCGCGCCCGGTGCCGGTACGGACAGTGGACACCCGAACGGGACAGGCGGCGGGTCCAGCAACGGGTTCGCCGACGGGGTTACCGACCGGGTCAGTGACAGGGTTACCGATGGGGTCGGCGGCGAGGTAAGTGACGGGGTCACCGAGAGGGCTGGCGGTGACGATGACGCGGTGTTCGTGGCGAAGTTGCGGTACCAGCAGACCAAGGTCGACGGCGTCATCCCGACGATCCTGATCGAGCAGGCCGTGGTCAACGTGATCGCCGAGCAGCGGGCCTGGCTCGCCGCTGAGCACCCGGACTGGTCGCCGCGGTACCTGTTCGTGCCGCTGCGCGATCACCACCAGGGCCGCCGGCACCGCCCCTACAACAGCTACCGGACGGCCCTGAGCAAGCTCGACCGGATTCACGGCATCACCGACGGCGCCGGGCGGCCCCTACGGTTCACCCAGACCCATCGACTGCGGCACACCCGCGCCACCGAGCTGCTCAACGACGGCGTGCCACTGCACGTGGTGCAGCGCTACCTCGGGCACAAGAGCCCGGAAATGACACTCCGGTACGCTGCCACGCTGGCCGCGACGTCGGAGGCGGAGTTCCTCAAACACAAGAAGATCGGCGCCAGCGGCATCGATATCGCACTCAGCCCCAGCGACATCTACGACATGACGCAGCTGTCCAAGCGCACCGACCGGATCCTGCCCAACGGTGTGTGCTTGCTGCCGCCAGTGAAGACCTGCGACAAGGGCAACGCCTGCCTGACCTGTGGGCACTTCGCCACCGACCTCTCGCACCTCGATGAGCTGCGCTCGCAGCACGCCGCCACCACGGCCCTGCTGCAGGTCCGCCGCGAGCAGTTCCACGCTCGGACCGGCCGGACGCTGACCGATGACAACATCTGGGTGCACCAGCGGCTGCGAGAGCTGCATTCCCTCGAGCAGATCATCACCCGCCTGACCGCACCGGAGGATGACGCATCGCCGGTCTCGTCCCCGGCGAGCACCGCGACGGTGACCGGCGCCGGCGCCCGCGACCGGCTACCGATCCTGCAGATCCAGACCCGCGGAACCCACGAATCGGCGCTGCGCGCCGCTTCCCCCGGGATCGACACCGATCGCGGCACCGTCAACGACGCTTGCGAGGACGGCGACGATGCCGTAGGTCAGGCGGGCAGCCTGTGACGGCCAACGAAGCCTCGCTCACCGCGCTCGCCGCCAGTGCCGCATTCCGATCTGAGGAGTCCAAGCGCAGCATCGAGAAGGCGCTCAAGCAGATGCGCCGCGACGGTGAGGCCATCAGCGTCGCGGCCGTCGCCCGGCGGGCCGGACTGGCCCGCGCCACCGTCTACCGGCATAAGAAGTTGCTCGAGAAGATCCACCGGCAACGCCGGAGCGCCGCGCCGGATCGTCCCGCTGACGGCTCAGCCGCGGCCGTGCCGCAGCCAGCGGCCGACCCCGATGCCGGGGTGATCGCAGGAATGCACCTGCGACTGCGTCACAAGGACGCCAAGATCGCCGAGCTGACCCGGCAAATCAAGCACCTCGAGGGCACCATCGCCCGGCTGCACGGTGAGATCGACGACCTCTCACCGGACTGACCGCCACCCTCCGGCACTGCCGGCCCGATCAGCTACTGCAACCAACGGGCGCAGTCCTCGGCTGCCCGGGCCAGCACCGTCTGCAGGCGATCAGCTCTCCGGGCCCGGTCGGTGAGAAAGGCGATCGCCGTCTCGCCATCGAGGTCTCGGGACGGCGCGCACATCCAGCACGCCGCGGTCCACGGATCAGCCGCACCGCGCAATGCACGCCAGACAGCGAGCAACTGCTCGTCAACCCGCCGGTCGGGGCGGAACTGCCAGGCCGGGAATACCGGCGTGCCGGCGGCGAGCGGCACCGCGATCACGTGGTCGGCGGCGACCATCGCGCTCAGTTCAGCGTCTGTGACCGTGAGGTAGCTGGTGACCCCGTCCGCGTCGTAGAAGGGCCCAACGAGCTGGTCGAGCAGAGAGCCTGCGCCGTCAGAGTCGTCGGTGTCGGTGGCGGCCTCGTTCACGCGGTCGATGATCCTTGGCGCGGCGTGGGCTTGTCCACCCCCGATCCCGGCCCCTGGGGGGGTAAATACTGACGGATATGGCCAGAAGCGACGAGGCTGCGCAGTTCGTCTCCGGCAATGACCGGTTGACCCAGATCCTGTCCGATCCGCAGCTACGGACACGTGTGGATGCGATCGTCGACGAGATGAGCCTGATCGACCGCCGCTACCGCGCGGCCGTACAGGCCCTCGACAGCGCCGTGGCCGCGACGGAACCTCTGATCGGGCCCCATGGCGGCACGTCGGCCGCCGTAGTGCTCGAGGCACTCCAGCGGCGCCTCCTGGCCGCCGGTGTGCGTGAGGTTGGCATCACGCTCACGCTCGCCGATCACGAGGTGACGGTGCCGATGCAGCGGGTCATCGGCGGCGCCGAACACTGAACCGCCGCAAAGGGGCGGTGCTCGTTAGTCGGTCGCAGCGGCGTCGGGGACGAAACCGCTCGCCGCTGCATCGGCTGCGCACAGTGTCCTGGCCCAGCTCCCGCGGTGCGAAGGCGCACCCTGCGCGCCGCACTCCTCACAGGTCCGCTCCGATCGCCGCTCGGCCGCCCGGATCAGATCGTTGAAGCCGGGCCGGGACTTGTCGGGCTCGAACTCGACGTAGTAGCGCAGGCCGCCGAACTTCTCCTTGACCTGCACCAGCTGGTAGTCGGGGTCGATGGCGCTGAGCTCGTGGTCGAGGTCGATGATCAGCTGGTACCAGCCGCTTCGGATGTCGAGCGAGGGGTACGCGCCCGGAAGAAAACGAGCGCGGATCCGCTCCAGTGCAGCCTCGGTCAGGTCCTCTGTCATGGTCTGAGCCTGCCAGCCCCGGCACACCGGCGGTCCACACCCCCGACCGCAACCCGGCCTGGCTGGATCCGGCCGAAACTGCCGCCGAGCGTGAACGCTGCATGAACACCGCATCGGCGTACCACCACCGACCTGGTATCGGATTTCGATATCGACTACCGTTCTCGAGGTTGGTAGGTCACGACTGAGGAGGATCGGTGTCCGAACAGGCTGCGCTGCAACGAAGACTCGGCGTCGGTGACGCGGTGGTCATCGGTTTGGGGTCGATGATCGGCGCGGGGATCTTCGCCGCGTTGGCGCCGGCGGCGTCCGCGGCTGGTTCAGCGTTGCTGATCGGCCTCGCTGTCGCCGCGGTGGTCGCGTACTGCAACGCGGTCTCGTCAGCGCGGTTGGCCGCGCGGTACCCGCAGTCCGGCGGTACGTACGTGTACGGGCGTGAGCGCTTGGGCGCATTCTGGGGGTATCTGGCCGGGTGGAGCTTCGTGGTCGGCAAGACCGCCTCGTGTGCGGCGATGGCCTTGACGGTCGGCGCGTACGCGTGGCCGGAGCACGCGCGTGCCGTCGCTGTCGGCGCGGTGGTGGCGTTAACGGCGGTCAACTATCGCGGGGTGCAGAAGTCGGCGTTGCTGACCCGGGTGATCGTGGCGGTGGTGCTGGCCGTGCTCGCCGCGGTGGTGGTGTCGGCGAGCGGGTCCGGATCGCTGCATGCCGAGCGGCTGGCGATCTCCTCGCCGGTGTCGGTGTACGGGGTATTGCAGGCCGCGGGCCTGTTGTTCTTCGCGTTCGCTGGGTACGCGCGGATCGCGACCCTCGGTGAGGAGGTGCGTGATCCGCAGCGCACGATCCCGCGGGCGATTCCGATCGCGTTGGCGATCACGCTCGTGGTGTACGCGGTGGTGGCGACGACGGCACTGGCGGTCCTGGGCCCGGAGCAGATGGCCGCCTCAGCGGCGCCGCTGACCGACGTCGCTCGCGTGGCCGGCGTCCCGGGGATCGTCGCGCTGGTCAGTGTCGGTGGCGCGATCGCTGCCTTGGGGTCGTTGCTGTCACTGATCCTGGGCGTGTCCCGCACCACCTTGGCGATGGCGCGCGATCGGCACCTCCCGGAAGCGCTGGCAGCCGTGCACCCGAAGTTCGGGGTGCCGCATCACGCCGAGATCGCCGTCGGCGTGGTCGTCGCCGTTCTCGCCACCACCGTGGACGTGCGTGGCGCGATCGGCTTCTCCTCGTTCGGGGTACTGGCCTACTACTGCATCGCCAACGCCTCGGCCTGGATGCTCAGCAATTCTGAAGGCCGCCCCCGTCGGCTGATCCCGATCGTCGGCGCAACCGGTTGTGTCGTGCTGGCGTTCACGCTGCCACTGCCTTCGGTGTTGACCGGCGCCGCAGTCATCGCCCTCGGCGCCCTCGTCTACGGCGCACGCCGGCAGATGCAGGCCCGGTGAACGGTCCCGGTTTCGGTATCGTCGACCGATATGGACCTGGTACGTGACCTACTCCGCGGAGTCGTTCCCGTCCACGTCCTGCACCATGCCGCCGAAAACGGTGGGGTCTACGGCGCGTGGATGACCGACGAACTCGCCCACCACGGATACCGCATCTCACCGGGCACCCTCTACCCACTGCTGCAACGGCTCGAGGACGCCGGGCTACTGACCTCGCAGGAGCAGACCGTCGATGGCCGCGTCCGCCGCGTCTACACTGCCACGACCGCAGGGATCGACGAACTGGGCAACCTCCGCCGGGTCATCGGTGAACTCTCCGGCGAGCTCCTCGATCCCAGTCCTCGCGAGGACAACTCCTGCTGACCGGGCGCAGTCGTGGTCACCGGCCAGCTCGCAGCGGCGTGCCTATCGGCTGGCCAGCTCGGCGATCAGGGCGCTGACGCGGGCGGCGATGTCGACGCGGACCAGATGCATCCGGAGATTATCTATAGCTGACGGGTCCGGTGAGGGGTTGGCCAGCAGGGATGTTGTGGTGGGCATGTCCACCACACGGTCGTAGCTTGACGGTAGGACGGAGCCCGTTAGCGGGTGCGCATCCGAATACGGGGGCTCAGCTCAGTTGGTAGAGCATCGCCTTTGCAAGGCGAGGGTCAGGGGTTCGAATCCCCTAGCGTTGCGGGTTACTGACGAACGTCGTCAACAGAGAGCTTCCGGCTACCGGTCGGGTGGCTAGGTTCGTGAGGGTCAGCATCACTTGTTCACGAATTTGAGCGCCATCCGGGGCAGGATCTGCCTTGGAATGTTCATGAATTTGAGCGTCACTCGGCGGGCGTTGCGGCTCCCCCAGCGAGACGGTTCCGGGTGTGGGCGAGGCGGTAAGAGTCGGTGCCGGATTCGATGATGTTCCCGCAGAAGGTCAGCCTGTCGACGATGGCGGCGCAGCATCATCGCACGAAACCAGCAGGTACGCGTCGAACCTCGGCGCCCATTCAGAGGGACTGTCTCGATCGGTGTGATGCTCCGCCGCTGCATTGTTCGCTACAGAGTCATCTGTAGTGCATGACACGATGAATGAGGGCGGGTAGGAGGTGGGCCGTCGCTCGCAACTCGTGGTCCTCGTCAGGGGGCTCCACGCTTCCGAGTCCTCGCCCGTGGTACGGGGTGTTCGCCTCGAGCCTCGTGCACGCGCTCTGGTGAGTTCCGGCTTCGTTGACAGTGGATTGGCAGGATCGGGTGGCATTGTTTCGGTGTGTTCACTGATATCGCCGGGATTCCGGCGCATCCCTTGTTCGTTCACGGTGCTGTGGTGTTGGTGCCGCTTGCAGCTCTGTTACTGGTGGTCTGCGCATGGTCGGCTCGGGCCTGCGACCGCGCGGGCTTGGTTCTCCCGGTCCTTGCGCTTGCTGCGGTGATCGGCTGCTATCTGGCGAAGGAGTCGGGGGAGCGGTTAGAGAAGCGGCTGGCGATGGCTTCGATGCGCGCGCAGATCGAGGATCACTCGACGCAGGGGACAGTCACGTTCTTGTGGTCTATTGCCTTGTTCGTTCTTGCGGTGATGGTGTGGGCCGGTTCTAGTTCGTGGGTTCATCGGAAGGTTCCGGTGATGGCCGCTCTTCGTGGGCGGGTGGGCGCAATCGCGCTCGGTGTTCTGTCTGTTCTTGTTGCCGTCGGTGGGATCGTCGGGGTGGTGATTGCAGGGCATTCGGGCGCGGCGATGGTGTGGTCAGGCATTTGACGATCGGGTTATCGGGCTGCGGCGCGCTGCGGTGGCGGATCTTGGTTTAGGTGAGGCTTGTGGTTCCGAGGAGTCGGCCGATCGCGTAGGTGATGGCCATGGCGGCTGCGCCGCCGACGAGGAGCCTGATGACCGCTGTGCGGCGGTTGGCGCCGCCGAGCGCGGCTGAGGCGTAGCCGGTGACGGCGAGTCCGACTGCGACGGCGAGCACGATCCAGAGCATGCGGTGCCAGGCGATCAGGGAGGCTGCGATGGGGATGAGCGCGCCGAGGCTGAACGCGACCGCTGACGATAACGCCGCTGCCAGGGGATTGGTCAGTTCTTCCTGGTCGATACCCAACTCGATGTCGAGATGAGCACGCAAGGGGTCGGCGGCAGTGAGTTCAGTGGCGACCTGCCGGGCGGTCGCCTCGCTCAGTCCCTTGGCGGTGTAGAGGCCGACGAGTTCGTCGAACTCCTCTTCCGGCTGCTCCAGAAGTTCCCGTTGCTCTTTCGCGATCCACGCCTTCTCGGTGTCACGCTGGGTGCTCACGGATACGTATTCACCGAGGGCCATTGCTGATGCGCCTGCTGACAGTCCGGCGACGCCGGCGACCAGAATGGCTCCGGGGGTGGCGGCGGTTGCGGCGACGCCGATCACCAATCCCGCGGTGGAGAGCAGGCCATCGTTGGCTCCGAGGACTCCGGCTCGGAGCCAATTCAGCTTGCTCCCGACTGCGCCGCTGTGCGGCTCACCGTCGTGTCCTGAGCGTTCTGTCGCGGTGTCGGCGATCCCGTCCCTGTTCGTCACAGCGGCCAGACTAAACGCTGGTCAGCGGCCATTTCAACGAACGTGAGGCTACCCTAGTGCAGGGGGAGGGACTGCTGCACCGATAGGTGACATCTGATCTGGCTTGCCCGAGGGGTGGGCCTGGAAGGATGGCCATCGTGCCTA
>NZ_JBNCLV010000002.1:406835-710008 GCF_049844855.1 Tsukamurella sp. DT100 | reverse complement strand
CTCAAGCGCTACATCGCCCGCGACCTCTACCGCCTACTTGAGCACCCGTGGACTACTTGACACCCATAGGAGCGTCGCGGCCCGAACCTGTCGGTGCACCGTCGTACCCTGGGGGCATGTGCGGACGCTACGCGGTGACCACTGATCCGGCGCTGTTGGCGGCGGAGATCGACGCGGAGGACGAGACGGAAGGCACGGAGCTCGACGTGCCGGGCTTCAACGTCGCGCCCACGACGAACATCGTCACCGTCGTCTCCCGGCATTCGCGGGAGGCTCCGGACGATCCCGCCACGCGGCGGCTGCGGGCCATGCGGTGGGGGCTGCTCCCGCACTGGCAGAAGACGTTGAGCGGCCCGCCGCTGTTCAACGCGCGGGCGGAGTCCGTCGACGAGAAGCCGGCCTTCCGCACCGCGATCAAGTCCAAGCGCTGCCTGATCCCGATGGACGGCTGGTACGAGTGGCAGCTGCTCGAGGATCCGGAGCTGGTGAAGAAGCCGCGCAAGCAGCCCACGTACCTCACCCCGGTCGACGGGACGCGCATGTACGTCGCCGGGCTGTGGTCCGTGTGGCGGCCCGCCGGCGCGGGGCTGGACGTGCCGCCCACGCTGTCGGCGACGGTGCTGACCACCGACGCGGTCGGCCCGCTGCGCGCCGTGCACGACCGGATGCCGCTGGTCCTCACCCCCGACGCCTTCGACGAGTGGCTGAACCCCGACGGCCCGGTCGACCCGGCGCTGCTCCGCCCGCCCGCCCTCGAGGTGGCCGAGCGGATCGAGATCCGCCCGGTGTCCGCCCTGGTCAACGCGGTCGCCAATACCGGCCCCGAGCTGATCGAGCGCGTCGAGCCGGGCAGTGAACCGGGCCAGCTGAGCCTGCTGTAGCGGCCGCGTCAGGTCAGCTGCTGGGTGAGCGGGCCCGTGCCGAACAGCATCACGTTCTCGACCAGGGCCTCTTCGAGCACCGGTCCCTCGACGGCGTCGCCGAGGTACACGATCTGACTGGTCCCGACGATCCGGGTCTCGCCGTCCACGACGGCGCCGCTCTCGACGGTGAAGAAGTCCGCGCCGCCGCGCTGTACGTGATCGGTGATCCGCGCGCCGATGTCGATGCGTTCGCCGATGAGGGGATGCCCTTCGTAGCGGTAGGACTGCCCGGCGTGCAGGATCCGGGACATGTTCGGGCTGCTGATCGATGCGGCGACGAGTGCGGCCACCGCGTGGAGCATCGGTGCGGCGAGCAGTGTGGCGGGAACCGGGGTGTCCCTGGGCGGCACGCCGAGGCTCTCCCACGGCGTGTGCCAGCACCGCGTCGCGCGCCCGAACGCTCGCACGCCTTCGGTGGTGACCTCGAAGGCGCTGGGGTACCACACATCCCATCGATCATGAGAGTGTGCTCCATTGTTTCTATCAGTCACCCACTGTTTGTAGCGGAAACTGCGACGCAGGTTCAACGCGAACCGCGCGCCGCGGGGTGATCCGTGTCCAAGGACACAGGGCGCTCGCTGCCGTCGACGCCGATGGCGTCCCGCCTCGAATCCTCGCGGCGGCTCAGAGCAATCGCACGATGAGGCCGGTCACGGACGCGAAGAACGCGCCGAGTCCGTACGCATGGAAGAGTGCCCCGCGGCCGACCGGGCCGGCATCGAACCGGGCTGCCCAATGCTCCGTCCTGACCCATCCGACCAGCGTGATCAGGGAGTACGCGAGGATGCTCAGCGGCAGCAGAGCGGACATCTGCTGGACGGTGGTGGCGACGCCCGCGAGCACGCCCGCGGCGAAGCCGGCCCATCCGCTCCAGCCGGGAAAGCGGGCGCGGACGAGGCTGAGGAAGGGGGCCGCGATCGCCGTCACCGCGAAGACGGCCACCGCGCTCGTCGTAGGGGAGAAGAAGCCGCCGCCGGAACTCACATTTGCCTCCTCGTATGCACAGTGTGTACTCGACTGATTATACGGATCACTAACGGCAATTGCGGTGACGAAGGTCCCGCAGGGCGGCGCGACGGGCGGTCCTCGGTCCGGCCGAAGGACCGCCCCGTCGACCTACTTGATGGTGCGGATCAGCTTCTTGTTGAGGAACTCCTCGATGCCCAGCGGGCCCATCTCGCGGCCGAAGCCGGAGCGCTTGACGCCGCCGAAGGGAAGCTCGGCGCCCTCGGCGAGCACGCCGTTGACGAAGACCATGCCGGCCTGGATGCCGTCGGCGATGCGGGCCGCCTGCTCCGGGTCGGTGGTGAAGACGTAGGAGCCGAGGCCGAACGGGGTGTCGTTCGCGAGCGCCAGCGCCTCGCCCTCGCCCGCCACGCGGTAGACGGTGGCGACGGGCCCGAACAGCTCCTGCCGGAACGCCGGGTTGTCCTCGGTGACGTTCGTGAGCACGGCGGGCGGGAAGAAGGCGCCGTCGCGGCGCCCCTCGATGGCGAGGTTCGCCCCGGCCTCCACGGCCTGATTGACCTGCTGCTCCAGCCCGATCGCCGCTCGCTCGGAGGACAGCGGCGCGATCCCGTCGCCCGCGGCGAGCAGCTTGCCGGTGAACTTCGCGAGGAAGTCGTCGTAGAGGTCCGCGTGCACGATGAACCGCTTCGCCGCGTTGCAGGACTGGCCGGTGTTGTCGAGGCGGCCGGCGACGGCGGCGTCGACGGTCGCGTCCAGGTCGTCCGTCGAGAGCACGATGAACGGGTCCGAGCCGCCCAGCTCCAGCACGCACTTCTTGAGGTTGCGGCCGGCGACCTCCGCGACCGCGGCGCCGGCGCGCTCCGAGCCGGTCAGCGAGACCGCGGCGACCCGCGGGTCGGCGATGATGTCGGCCGCCTGCTCGTTGCTGACGCGGATGTTGACGTACGCGCCCGAGGGCAGGCCCGCCTCGTCGAAGATCAGCTGCATCGCCTCGGCCGATTCGGGGCACTGCGGCGCGTGCTTGAGCAGGATCGTGTTGCCCGCGGCCAGGTTCGGGCCGGCGAATCGCGCCACCTGGTAGTAGGGGAAGTTCCACGGCATGATCCCGAACAGCACGCCGATGGGGGAGCGGCGGATCACCGCGGTGCCGTCACCCTCGAGAAGATCCAGCGGCTGGTCGGCGAGGAACTTCTCCGCGTTGTCGGCGTAGTAGGTGTAGATCGCGGCGGAGAAGTCGACCTCGCCGAGCGCGTCCTCGAGCGGCTTGCCCATCTCCCGCTGGATGATCCCGGCGAGCATCTCGCGGCGCTCGGTGTGCAGCTCCGCGACGCGGCGCACCAGGGCGGCCCGCTCGGAGACCGTCGACTGCTGCGGCCACGTCCGCGCGGCGCGCGACGCCGCGTCGATCGCCGCCTCGACCTCGGCGGGCTCCGCGGTGGGGTACGTCTGCAGCACCTCGCCGGTGGCGGGGTCGGTCACGGCGTACTGGATGTCGGGCATCGTCGGATCTCCTTGTGGGGGACGGGAACGGTTCGCCTCCCACGATAGGCACCTTCGACGGCGCCCGCGCCCGGACCGCGACTACTGCCAGGCGAAGAGCTGAACCTGGTAGCCGTCGGGGTCGAGGACGCCCGCGTAGCGCTGCCCCCACGGCGCGTCGAACGGGTCCATGGCGCTCGGGCTGCCCGCGGCGACGAGCTCGGCGTGCACCTCGTCGACCACGGCCGGGGAGGCGCACTTCACGCACAGCGTCGCATTCTGTCCCGGCTGCTTGACCCAGTCGGGCTCCATCGTGCGGACCACCGCGACGGAGTCCCACATCAGCCGCATCCCGCCGGGCAGCTCCGCCTCCACGTGCGGCTGGTCCTCGGCGCCGTCGGGGATGTCGAGCCCGAGCCTCCGGTAGAAGGCGAGGGATGCGGGTAGGTCCTCGGTAACCATCCCGATGGCGTCGAAACGCAGTCGCTCTGTCATGCCGCCACGGTATGTCGCGCCGCGGCCCGCGTCTTGAACGTTTCGGACATACTCGAACGGTGTACAGCGAGTGGCCGTCGTCGGTCCCCGGGGCGATCCGGTGGACCTCGGTGGGCGGCGCCGGGCCGGCGCTGATCCTGCCGGACGGGTGCATGGACGTCATCGTCGTCGACGGTGCGCCGATCGTTGCGGGCCCGGACGCCGTCGCCGCCCGCACGACCGGGTTCGACGGTGCGCGGCTCGACGGCCTGCGCTTCCCCTCCGGGATGCTGCCGCAGCTGTTGGGGATCGCCGCCGACGAGCTCACCGGGCGGCGCGTCGACCTCGCGGACATCCTGTCGCCCAGGCGGATTCCGCGCACCGTCGACCCGGAGACGATCGCGGCCGCGCTCCTCGACGGGGTCGAGTTGGACCGGCGGATCGGCGCGGTCGCGGTCCGGCTGCGGGCGGGCCGCACCGTCGGGGATGTCGCGGCGGAGACGGGGCTCGGCGAGCGGTCTCTGCACCGCCTGGCCCGGCGGTCCTTCGGCTACGGCCCCAAGACCCTCGCGCGGATCCAGCGCTTCCAGCGGGCCGTCGGGCCGATCCGCGCGGGCCGCGCGCTGGCCGAGGTGGCGGCCGCGTCGGGCTACGCCGACCAGGCCCACCTGACCCGGGAGGTCCGCGCGCTCACGGGCTGCACGCCGCGGGCGTTGGTGGCTCCTGACCGTGTGCACCGTTGACCACCTCACGAGTAGTCGACGGTGCACATATGCCGGCCCATAGCCGCTGTCGGCCGCGGAGCGTCTACCAGTTGATGCCGGGGATCCGATTGAGCGTCTTGCGCGCGATTCGGCGCAGGCCCTGATCGCCGGAGATGCCGAACAGGGGGCTCACGGCGGCGGTGGAGATGTCCTTCGACAGGTCCTTGGTCGCCGCGCCGGCCGCGGCGAGCCGGCCCCGCGGCGTGTCCACCTCGGCCACATCGACTTCGACGACCTTGGCCGCCCCCTCCGTGTCGCCCTCGGGCTCCGGGAAGAGGAGGTAGCCCTGGTGCTGTGCGGCGGCGGCGATGCGCGGGGAGAGGAACTGGCCGAACTGGGCCAGCGTGCCGAGCGGGGTGTCGATGCGGCGGGGCCGCTCGACGATGGCGCGCACCACGATCTGGCCGGCCTTCTCCACCGACAGCGCCATCGCGTTGTCGTAGGCGTCGGTCGGCTCGATCATGCGCGTGCGGGTGAGCGGCATGTGGATGTTGGTGAAGGTCACGTGGTCCGACATCGTCTCGGCCGCCGTGATGTCGCTGAACGCCTCCAGCGCGGATTTCGAGGCGATGTACGCCGCGAACCGCGGGCCGCGCACCTGCACGCCGATGGAGGAGACGTTGACCACGTGCCCCGATTTGCGGGCGACCATGTGCGGCAACAGCTCCAGGATCAGGTAGACGGCGCCGAAGTAGTTGACCGCCATGGTGCGCTGGTAGTCGTGCGCGCGGTCCACGGAATCGACGGTGGCCCGCCGGATGGACCGGCCGGCGCTGTTGACGAGCACGTCCACGTGGCCGTGCTCGGCGAGGATCTGGGCGACGGTGGTGCGCACGGCCTCCGGATCGGTGACGTCGCACTGGTACGCCCGGACGATGCCCTTGGGTACGCCGGGCATCCCGGGCTCGGCCTCGATCCGCAGCACCGCGTCGGCGAGGTCCTCGGGCTTGCGCGCGACGATGAAGACGTTGGCGCCCTTGAGGACCGCCTGCTTCGCCGCCTCGCGGCCGATGCCGGAGGAGCCGCCGGTGAGCAGGATGTGCTTGCCCACGAGCGGGCCGCGCGGGTCGTCACGGCGGTTGCGCGACGGGTCCAGGTGCTCCGCCCAGTAGCGGAACAGCCGCGGCCCGTAGGACTTCAGGCGCGGCAGGGCCACACCGTACCGGCTCAGCGCGCGGTGCGTCGCCTCCGAGTCGAAGCGGGTGTTGTAGAACGGGTGGTCCAGGATCATCGGGGGGAGGCCCAGCTGGCGCGCGATCGTGTCGCGGAGCGCCCGCACCTCGCCCCGTCGCCCGATCCGCGCCGCGAACTCGCCCAGTGGCGCGCTCGGAACGGGCAGCGTCTTCGGGCCGGAGAAGGCGGGGGCGATCGCGTCGTAGATCGTGGCCATGCTCTGGCCCTTGGGATCCGCCAGGTGGTAGACGGTGCCGGGCGCCGGCGGCGCGGTGACCAGCGCGGCGATGCCCGCCGCGACGAAGTCCACGGGCACGATGTTCGTGTACCCGAGGTTGGCGAAGGGCACGTGCAGGTGGTGCGGGATGGTGCCCATCAGGCGCAGGAACGGGAAGAAGTAGTACGGCCCGTCGATCTTGTCGATCGCGCCCGTCATCGAATCGCCCACCACGATGGACGGCCGGTAGATCTGCCACGGCACCGTCGACTCGCGGACCAGGCGCTCGGCCTCGTACTTGGTGCGGTGGTACGGGGTGGGGAAGAACTGCGCGACGTCGAAGTCCGCCTCCGAGAACCATCCCTCGTGGTTGCCGGCGACGGCCAGCGAGGAGATGTGGTGCATCGTGGCGCCGAGCCGGCCTGCCAGCTCCAGGACGTTCCGCGTGCCCCCGACGTTGGTCAGCTCCTGCAACTCCTCGGGGGCCTCCATGTCGTAGACGGCCGCGAGGTGGATCACGTGGTCGACGTGCTCGGGCAGGTCGCCCGGCGTGATGCCCAGGCCCGGCTCCACGACGTCGCCCGCGACCGGCACCACCTGGGGGGCGAGCTCGTGGCCCAGGTCGGCGATGAGCCGCTCGAACCGGGGGAGGGAGGCGTCGCGCACCAGCAGATAGATGGTGGCGTCCCGGTCCGCGGCGGCGAGCCGCGCCACGACGGCACGGCCGATGAAGCCCGTCCCGCCCGTGACGAAGTAGCTGGCCATACCACGAACCTACTTTCCGCTGCGTCCGCCGCCAAACCCGGGCGGGCCGCTAGTCACCCCTGATTATCACGGCGCGGCGAGCGGCGCCACCGTCGCCGCCGTCGCGGCGACCAGGTCCGACGGTGCCAACTCGACCTCCAGGCCCCGTCGGCCCGCGGAGCAGAAGACGGTCTCGAAGCCGAGCGCGGACTCGTCGATCGCGGTCGGCAGGCGCTTGCGCTGCCCCAGCGGGGAGACACCGCCGAGCACGTAGCCCGTCACGCGCCGCACGTCCGCGGGGTCGGCCATCGCCGGGCGGTGCAGCCCGAGCGCCGCGCCCGCGGCCTTGAGGCTGAGCTTGCCCGACGTGGGCACGATCGCCACGGCGAGCTGCTTCCCGTCGCCGATGACCAGCGTCTTGAACACCCGCGCCGGGTCGTGCCCCAGCGCCTCCGCGGCCTCGCCGCCGAAGGACTCCGCCCGCGGGTCGTGCGCGTACTCGTGGATCCGGAACTCGATCCCCGCGGCTTGCAGCGCCGCGATCGCCGGCGTCGCCGCGGCGTTCTTCTTCCCCATGCGTTCAGTCAAGCAGGTTCCCCTCGGGTTCAGCGCGATGCGCGGATCAGCGGCGCGACCCGATTTCGCTCGAGCAGCACCCAATACCGACTCGGGTATGCGAGAACCGCATGCCCCGATTCCCCTGCGGGGCTTCTACCTGGTGTTTCGAGGGTATGCGTCGCCCGCATACCCTCGCGGGAAGGTCACCCGCCCCGCCGGTCCGGCGACGGCCCGGATCGCGGCGCCCTCGCGACACGGCCCGCGGCCCTCAGCGCGACCTGGGAACAAGCCGACGCATCGCGCTGTTGCAGAGGTCGTGAGTACAGGTAGCGGCGCAGCGGTCCTCGAGCGACCGGTAGCCTTCGACGGTATGACGGACGGGGACATCACGCACGTAGCGGATCTGGACTCGGCCCCCGACGAGGTGACCGAGACGCCGGAGCAGCTCACGGCACGGTTCGAGGCCGAGGCGCTGCCGCTGCTCGACCAGCTGTACGGCGCCGCGCTGCGGATGACCCGCAACCCCGCCGACGCGGAGGACCTGGTCCAGGAGACCTACGTGAAGGCCTACAGCGCCTTCCGCAGCTTCAAGAAGGGCACCAACCTCAAGGCCTGGCTGTACCGGATCCTCACCAACACCTACATCAACGGCTACCGCAAGAAGCAGCGGCAGCCCGCGCAGTACCCCACCGACGAGATCACCGACTGGCAGCTCGCGGCCACGGCGGAGCACAGCTCCACCGGCCTGCGCTCCGCGGAGATCGAGGCACTGGACGCACTGCCGGACGACGAGATCAAGCAGGCTCTCGCGAAGCTCCCCGAGGAGTTCCGCATGGCGGTGTACTACGCCGACGTGGAGGGATTCCCCTACAAGGAGATCGCCGAGATCATGGGTACCCCCATCGGCACGGTCATGTCGCGGCTGCATCGCGGCCGGCGGCAGCTCCGCGCCGAGCTCGAGGGCGTCGCGCGCGAGCGCGGCTTCCTCCGGGGGCAGGATTCCGACGGTGCCGAGGGCGCCGCCGCTCAGGAGGTCGAGAAGTGACGTACTCGTCGGACGGCAACCCGGACCTGGAGCTCGACTGCTCCGCCGTGATGGCGGACATCTGGCTGCTCCTGGACAACGAGTGCGACTCGGCTGCCAAGGAGCGCCTCAAGGCCCACATCGACGGCTGTTCGCAGTGCCTGTCGCATTACGGCATCGAGCAGCAGATCAAGTCGCTGGTGAACCGCAAGTGCGGCGGCGATCGTGCGCCCGAGGGGCTGCGGGAGCGGCTGACCATCAGCATCCGGCACACCGAGGTGCGCTTCCGCCCCGAGTAGCCGGTGCGGCGCGCAGAGAACATGACGAGGGCCCGTCGACGTGATGTCGACGGGCCCTCGTGCGCAAGTCACGTGAAACCTGAAGGTCAGGAGTTCGGGCGCTTGCCGTGGTTCGCGGCGTTCTTCTTCCGCGCGCGCTTCTTACGTCCACGCTTTCCCATGGCGGTCTCCTTCCTGTCCTGAAGCTTCTTCGCAGTACCGGCTATTGTTTCACGACGGCACCGACGACGACAAAAAGGCGGTCCCATGGCCTCCCTCGCCGACCTCCTGGCGATCCACACGGACCTCCCGGGGCGCGCCGCTCGGCACCTGCAGCGGATCGCCGGCGAGTGGCAGCTCCTCGCCGACCTCTCGTTCGCCGACCTGCGCCTCTGGGTCCGCAACGACCCGGAGGGCGACACCACCGATCCCGCGTACATCTGCATCGCGCAGTGCCGGCCCAACACCACGCCCACCGTGTACGACTCCGACGGCGTCGGCGTCGTCGTGCCGCCCTGGGAGGCCCCGACCCTGCACGCCGCGTTCGAGGGCGCCGACGTGGTCAAGGGCGTCACCCCGGCCTGGACCGGGCCCGCACGGGTGCGCCGCGAGGCCGTCCCGGTGCCGTCGAACGGCGAGGTGATCGCCGTGCTGACCCGTGATTTCAACGTCACGCACCCGCGCACGCCGAGCCCGCTCGAGGTGGCCTACAAGGAGTGCGCGGACGATCTGTGCACGATGGTCGCCGAGGGCGCCTTCCCCGAGCCGGAGGACCTGCCCACGGGCGAGGCCGAGCCCCGCGCGGGCGACGGCTTCATCCGCCTCGACGCGCAGGGGCGCGTAGTGTTCGCCAGCCCGAACGCGCAGTCGGCGTACCGCCGCATGGGCGCGCCCACCGACCTCGAGGGCAGCATCCTGTCCGAGGTGACCGCCGAGCTGGTGGGCGACACCTTCGAGTCCGAGGACCTGACGATCGCGCTCGACGGTGCGCTCGAGCGCGGCGAGGGCTCCCGGATCGAGCTCACGAAGGGCGGCGTCACCGTCGTGCTGCGCGTGCTCGGCCTGCACCCGGGCGGACGTCCCGGGGGCGCGGCGGTCCTGCTGCGCGACGTCACCGAACTCAAGCGCCGCGACCGCGCCCTCATCTCGAAGGACGCGACGATCCGCGAGATCCACCACCGGGTGAAGAACAACCTGCAGTCGGTCTCCGCGCTGCTGCGGCTGCAGGCCCGGCGCACCCGCAACGACGAGGCCAAGCGCGCGCTGAACGAGTCGGTGCGGCGGGTCGCGTCGATCGCCTTGGTCCACGAGACCCTGTCCATGAGCGTCGACGAGCACGTCGACATCGACGAGGTGATCGACCGGCTGATCCCGATCATGGCCGACGTGGCCCCGGCGGGCGGGTCGGCGGCGGTCACCGTCGTCCGACGGGGCGACGTGGGCCTGCTCGACGCGGACCGGGCGATGCCGCTGGTCATGGTCGTCACCGAGCTGATCCAGAACGCGGTCGAGCACGCCTACGAGCCGGGGGAGTCGGGCACCATCGAGCTGCTCGCGCACCGGTCCACCCGGATGCTCGAGGTCACCGTCCGGGACGACGGCGCCGGCCTGCCCCCCGGATTCAGCCTCGAGGGCTCGGACCGCCTGGGGCTGCAGATCGTGCAGACGCTCGTGAAGTCGGAGCTGGCCGGGGAACTGAGCCTGACCTCGCGCGACGGTGGCACCGACGCGGTGGTGCGGGTGCCACTGCAGCCCGTCTAAGCCCGCGCACGACGAAGGCCCGGTGGAGGATCCACCGGGCCTTCGACGAAAGCGGAACGTATTACACCGCGGTGCGCGTGCGGGTACGCGCGTTGCGGCGCTTCAGCGCGCGACGCTCGTCCTCGCTCATGCCGCCCCACACGCCGGCGTCCTGACCCGACTCGAGGGCCCAGGACAGGCACTCGGCGGTCACGGGGCAGCGGTTGCACACCAGCTTGGCGTCCGCGATCTGCGCGATGGCCGGACCACTGTTGCCCACGGGGAAGAACAGCTCGGGATCCTCGTCGCGACAGATGGCCTTGTGGCGCCAATCCATGTCAGTACACTCCTTCAGGCGCGCTCGCGCGCCACTCATCGCAGGCGCCGATCCGGCACCGAATTTCCAGGCTGTTAACGCGGAGGGAACCGAACTGTTTCCGCGCTGTTACGTCATGAATATTTCCACGTTCCCAGCAGGAGTCAATAGATTCCGACTCAGAGGTGGGGGATCTCACAGCGGGGGCGGTGAGAACCTTCTTCCGAGGGGTGTACTACACTGCTGCCGGTTCAGCGGCGTGCCCGCAAATATATCCGCACACGCTGCAGGTTTGCAATAGGTTTCTGCGCGGTCGTGACGAATCGCTCACTTCGCCCATCCGATCGCGTCACGCCGAGTCGGCGGGAATCGGCCCGGCGGAGGGGCCCCGGTGGGCGGCGGAGATCAGCGCACGCGCGGCAGCGGCGGCAGGTCGGCCAGCACGCGGATCCGCTCCGGCGAGTACCAGAACCGCACCTCCGTGCGGTCGCCGAGATGGTCACCGTCGACCTGCGCGGGCACCGGGACCGCGCTGCTCAAGCGCAGCTCGGGCAGGTCGTCGTGCCGGACGAGGTGGCGCACCGTCGGGCCCTTGGTGCGGCGGGCCGAGAGCATCTGCCGCACCAGCATGAGGTTCGGGATCGTGCGCATGGAGCGCGACGCGAACACGCCCAGCCCGGTGCCGAAATCCGTCCCCGGGTTGGTGAACACCGCGCGGTTGTTGAGGAAGGTCCACGGGCTCGCGTTCGAGACGAAGGCGAAGTGCACCCCGTCGATGTCCTGCCACGTGCCCGGCTCCTCGCCGGGCAGGTGGACGGTGAGCTGCGGCTCGCGCCGCGCGGCGGAGAAGAAGGTGCGGACGGCGGTGCGCACGTACCGCGACGGGGTGGCGGCCTTGCCCTTGTCGCGCAGCGCCTCCATGTTGGCGATCACCTCGGCGTCCACGCCGACGCCGGCGTTGAACAGGAAGTAGCGCTCGTCGGCGCAGCCGAGGCCGATGGTGCGGAAACTGCGGCGCGCCAACAGGTCCGTGAGATGCACGGTGGCCTGCAGCGGGTCGCGGGGGACCGCGAGCGAGCGCGCGAAGACGTTCGCGCTGCCGCCCGGGATCACGGCGACGGCGGGCAGGGTGTCGGGGTGCACGGGGTCGGCGCCGCCCGGCAGTCCCTCCCGGCCGAGGATGCCGCACACCACCTCGTTGACGGTGCCGTCGCCGCCGTGGACGATCACCAGCTCGGTGCCGTCGTCGCGGGCCGCGGCGGCGAGCTCGGCCGCGTGGCCGCGCCGTTCGGTCTGCGCCAGGGTGACGTCGAGCGTGGACGCCAACGCCATCGCCACGAGGTCTCGGCCCGCTGCGGTGATGGACGTGGCGTTGGGGTTGACGATCAACAGGGCGCGCACACCGAGCAGCCTACCCAGGCCGCCCCGATACCCTGGGGTCGTGACATCGACCAACGGAAGCGGCGGCGAATCCCGCCCGGCCGCCACCCGCTCCCGCAGCAAGCGCTCCGGCGACACCCGCACCGCCGCCCCCGGCACCGTCCGGGCCGCGGGCGTGATCGTCGCGCTCGAGGGCCTCGCGGCCCTGGTGCTCGGTGTGGTGGAACTGATCCGCGGCATCACCGGCTCGGCCGACACCACGACCGGCGCCTACGGCATGGCCTTCTGGATGATCCCGATGGGCCTCGGCGTGCTCGCGGGCGGCATCGCGCTGCTCCGCGGCTTGCGCTGGGGGCGCACCGTCGGCGTGCTGACGAACCTCCTGCTCGGCTTCGCCGGCATCAGCGGCGCGGTCTCGCAGGGCCGCCCCGAACTGTTCATCCCGCTCATCGTGGTCTCGGTCGCCGCGCTCGGGTTGCTGTTCGCCCCGCCGACGGTGGCCTGGCTCGAGGGCGAGTACCGCCGGGACTGACCGGGCCTACCGCCCGGAGTAGTGCGCGGCCGCGTAGCCGGTCAGGCCGAACCGGCTGATCTGCGGGACGTCGTCGCGGTCGAATCCGAACACGGCGGCCGAGGCGGGCAGGATCAGCACGTGCCGCCCGAACTCCGGCGCCTGGCCCAGGAACCGCGCGGTGAGTACCCGGCCCAGGTGGCCGTGCGCGACGAGGACGACGTCACCGTCGGCCATCGCTTCCCGCGCCCGGGCCAGCACCCGGTCGGCCCGCTCCGCCACCTGCGCCATCGTCTCGCCGCCGGGGGAGCCGGACTCCCACACCGTCCACCCCGGATCGTCGACGCGGATCTCCGCGCTGGTGCGGCCCTCGTAGTCGCCGTAGTCCCATTCGGCGAGGTCGGGATCGACCGCCGTCACCGTCAGGCCCGCGAGCTTCGCGGTCGCCGCCGCCCGCGCCCGCGGGCTCACGAGCACCGTCGGGTCCGCGAGCGCGAGGTCCGCGAGGACGGGGCCCAGCGCCTTCGCCTGCTCGACGCCCGTCTCCGTCAGCGGCACATCGGTGGCGCCGGTGTGGCGTCCCGAGCGCGACCAGGCGGTCTCGCCGTGGCGGATGTACACGAGGCGGTGTCCGGTGCTCATCCGTCCATCGTTCCGTATCGGTGGGTACCCTCGCACCATGACCGGTGACACGCCCTTCGTCCTCGCCGTCGCCAATCAGAAGGGCGGCGTCGCGAAGACCACCACCGTCGCCAGCCTGGGGGCGGCCCTCGTCGAACTCGGCGCGCGCGTGCTCGTCGTCGACCTCGACCCGCAGGGCTGCCTGACCTTCTCGCTGGGCCACAACCCCGACCGCCTCGAGCGCAGCGTGCACGATGTGCTGTTGGGGGACAAGACGATCGACGAGGTGCTGCTCGAGACCGAGGACGGCGTCACGGTGCTGCCCGCCACCCTCGACCTGGCCGGCGCCGAGGCGCTGCTGCTCATGCGTGCGGGCCGCGAGTACGCGCTCAAGCGGGCGCTCGCCGACGTCGCGGACCGGTTCGACGTGGTGATCATCGACTGCCCGCCCAGCCTGGGCGTGCTCACCCTCAACGGCCTCACCGCGGCCGACGCCGTCGCCATCCCGCTGCAGTGCGAGACGCTCGCGCACCGCGGCGTGGGGCAGCTGCTCAAGACCGTCCGCGACGTGCAGGCGATCACCAATCCGGAGCTGGGCATGCTCGGCGCCATCGCGACGCTCTACGACGCGCGGACCACGCACAGCCGCGACATCCTCTCCGACGTCGCCGACCGCTACGACCTCGCCGTGCTGTCGCCGCCGATCCCGCGCACCGTGCGCTTCGCCGAGGCGAACGCCGCCGGCCGCACCGTGCTCGCGGGCCGGAAGAACAAGGGCGCCACCGCCTACCGCGAGCTCGCGCAGAGCATCAAGGCCCACGTCTCCGACGGTGCGCCCCTGGTCACCTGGGCGTCCGAGTAGCGGTCAGGCAGCGCGGTACGCCTGGACCGTCGAACCCCACTGCGCGATCAGTGTGGTGCCCGCCTCGGCGAGCAACACCGGGCCGTCGGTGTAGCCGGGCCGGGTGACCGGCGTCGACCGGGTCCGGGCGCGCGTGGTCAGGTCGTACGCGTTGAGCGAGGTGGGTCCGGGCACCACGAGTTGTCCGCCGACGACTGCGCCGGGACCGAGCGTCCCCGGGATCACCATCTCCGCGGCCAGTGAGGAGGCGTCGATCACCACGGTCGCGGTGCCGGTGTAGAACGAGGCGATGCCGGCCTCGGTCACGACGGGGACGTCGCGCGGCGCGCCGCCCGGGCCGGTGGTCACGTCGACGGAGAACAGCGCGCGGCCCTGCGGGTCGACGGTGGTCACCCGCGCGGAGCGTCCCTGCTGGGCGGGCACGTAGACCACCGCGCCGTGCGCGGTCGCGGTGATGAGCCGGGCGCGCTCGCCGCCCTCGGGCGCCGCGTCCCCGAGGTCCGGGCTGACGGCCGAGGAGGTCTCCTGCGGCTCGGACGCCTCCTTCGGCGAGGCGCCGATCACGGTGAGCCGGGGGAAGGGCTCGGTGGGACACGCCTCGAGGATCGCGATCGACGCGCCGGCCGGCAGCGCGGAGCCGATCGTGCACCCGGACCGCGGCTGGACGCCCGGGTTCACGGGCACGTCGGGCTTGCCGTACTCGACGGTGCGGACCAGGTCCGAGCGGAAGACGTCGACCCGCGTGGGTCCCTGCGCGACGGCGTAGTTGCCGTCGCCGGTGAGGGTGATGTCGTGGTCCTCGCGGCTGGTGCGGCTGGCGCGCCGCTGCCCGGTGCCGGGGTCGAGCGCCATCACCTCGCCGCAGCCGCGGACGTCGCGGTAGAACGCGAGCACGAGGCCGGCGTTGTCCGTGAGCCCGCACACGTCGGTCTCGCGCTGGTACCGCCACGTGCGCTGCCCGGTCGCGGGGTCGTGCCCGGCGACCTCGCCGCCGCGGGTGAGGACGAGGGCGCCGTTGAGCGTCAGGGCGGGACGGTCGGAGGTCGCGGTCCACGCCTCCGTGAGCGCGGCGGGCAGCTCGACGAGCGAGCCCGGCACCGTCGACGGTGCCGGAGCCGTCTCGCTGACCGCCTTGCTCGCGGAGCCGACGTTCCAGGCCACGAAGCCCGCGACGACGACCGCGACCAGGATCGCGGCCGAGACCGCGAGATCGACGCGGGTCCTGCGTTCGGGTTTCACCACGCGCCCGAGCCTAGCGGCGACGGCGCCGGGCCGGCCGCATGCATACTCGGGGCATGTCGACGGCGCGCCTCCCGCTGACCCGCGCGCAGGGCTTCGTGGGGCAGCTGCTGCGGTTCGCGTGGATCGAGCTGCAGTGCTGCGCGTTCGCGATCGCCGTCTTCGCGGGGCTGGCCGGGTCGGCGCTGGTCTGGTCGCGCTGGGACCCGCCGTTCGCGCGCTACGACGCGCTGCTGCTCTACGTCATCGCGGTGCAGGTGCTGTTCGTCGCCACGAAGCGGGAGTCGTGGCGGGAGCTGGGGGTGGTCTGCGCCTTCCACCTGGCGGGCTTCGCCCTGGAGGTGTTCAAGGTCGCGGTCGGGTCGTGGGAGTACCCCGACGCGGCGCTGACGAAGATCGCGGGGTGCCGCTCTACGCGGGTTTCATGTACGCCGCGGTGGGCTCGTACGTCTGCCAGGCGTTCCGGCGCTTCGACCTGACGGTGAGCCGCTACCGGACCGGGGCGGTGCTCGCCCTCGCGCTGGCGGCGTACGCGAACTTCTTCACCCACCACTTCCTGCCCGACCTGCGGGTCGTCATCGCGCTGGGCTTCCTGGTGGTCACCGCGCGCAGCCGGGTGTGGTTCACGGTGGGCGCGCAGCGCTACTGGATCCCGCTGCCGCTGTCGTTCGTGCTGATCGGGTTCTTCCTGTGGATCGCCGAGAACCTGGCGACCTTCCTCGGCGCGTGGCGCTACCCGGACCAGGGTGAGGCGTGGCGGATGGTGCACGCGGGGAAGTTCGGCTCCTGGGTTCTGCTGGTGAGCCTCAGCTTCGTGCTGGTGTCGCTGCTCGACCGCCGCGCGGCCGCGGGGACCTCCCCCGTCGCTGTGGGGACGTCGGACCCGCGGGCCGCGGCGGCGGAGCGAGCGGCGCCGTGACGGGCTCCGTCAGCTGGCGTTGAAGCCGACGGAGCGGCTCTCGTTCGTGCCGACCTCGACGTAGGAGACGCGGGCGGCGGGCACCAGGTACTGCTTGCCCTTCTCGTCCGTCAGCTCCAGCAGCTCCGTGCGGCCGGCCAGCGCGTCGGCGACGGCCTTCTTCACGTCCTCCGACGAGTCCTTGCTCTGCACCACGAGTTCGCGGTTCGAGTCCGCGATACCGATCTTGATCTCCATGACACGAGGCTATCCGCAGGGGCCGCGGTCGTGCGGGCCGAGGCCGCCGATTCTGCTGAGGGCAGTCAGCCCAGGCCGAGCGTCGCCATCCGCTCGGCGTGCCGGGTCTGCAGGGATTCGAAGAACTGCGCCACGCCCGGCAGGTCCCCGGAATGCTCGAAGAGCAGCGCCGCCAGCTCGTCGCGGGTGGCGAGCACCTCCTGCGCCTGCGTGATGGCCTCCGACAGCAGCCGCCGGCCCCACAGCGTGAGCGGGGAGCGCAGCGCGGGGTTCGCGGTGACCGCCGCGCGCACCCGCTCGACCGCGAAGTCGGACTCGCGGGTGTCGGAGAGCACCGCCGCGACGACCGCGGCCGGCTCGGCGGTGAGCGCGCGGGCCACCTCGGAGTAGAAGTCGGCGGCGAGCCCGTCGCCGATGTAGGCCTTGACCAGCGATTCGTTCCAATTCCGGGGCGCCGTCCGCTCGTGGTAGCGGGTGATCACCGGCACGAAAGGCGCGGTCGCCGTCGCCACGTCCTGCCCGCGACGGTCGAGCTCGGTCTCCAGCAGCTCGAAGTTGCGCATCTGCGCCGCGGCCATCGACGAGACGGCGATCCGGCCGCGGAGGTCCGGCGCCATCTCGGCCTCCTTGGCGAGCCGCTCGAACGCGGCGAGCTCGCCGTACGCCAGCACCGCGAACAGGGCCGCGACGCCCGGGTGCTCGGCGGTGATTCCCCGGTCCTGCGACTGTTCGCTCATGGTGCACATGCTAGTGCGGGCCGCCGCGCGGGGTACGATGGTCGGTAGCGATCGACTTCGGTCGCCGGTAGTTGTGCGCGCACTCCGCCCCACCGCCTGACGGCGAGGGCGTCGAGGCGACGATGACGGTCCGAGAAACGGGCCGGGGATTCATTGGCCGGAACAGTGCGCGCGTGAGAAATGAACGCGACGCATTCGCCGCCGATGAAAGGCAGAACCATCACCACCGCGAACAACGACATCCACACCGAGCCCGCCGCCGCCGAGGGCCTGCCCGACGTCCACGTGATCGGCGACGATCACGTCTCGCCCAGCTTCGCCGAGCTCGGCGTCGACCAGGGCATCGTCGACGCCCTCGGCAAGCGGGGCATCGAGCGCACCTTCGCCATCCAGGAGCTGACCCTCCCGCTCGCGCTCGCCGGCAACGACCTGATCGGCCAGGCCCGCACGGGCATGGGCAAGACCTACGGCTTCGGCGTCCCGCTGCTCAACCGCCTGGTCACGCAGGCCCGCGCCGACGTCGGCGAGGACGGCCTCCGCGCGCTCGACGGCACGCCGCGCGCCCTCATCATCGTCCCCACCCGCGAGCTGTGCGTGCAGGTCACCGACGACCTGGAGCAGGCCTCCGACGGCGTCCGCGTCCAGACCACCAAGGGCGAGCGCGACCTGCGGATCACCTCCATCTACGGCGGCCGCCCCTACGAGGCGCAGATCGAGGCGCTGCAGAAGGGCGTCGACGTCGTCGTCGGCACCCCCGGCCGCCTGCTCGACCTGGCCAAGCAGGGCCACCTCGTGCTCGGCAAGATCCAGATCCTGGTGCTCGACGAGGCCGACGAGATGCTCGACCTGGGCTTCCTGCCCGACATCGAGCGCATCCTCACGATGGTCCCCACCGACCGGCAGACGATGCTGTTCTCGGCCACCATGCCCGGCCCGATCATCACGCTGGCCCGCACCTTCCTGCGGCAGCCCACGCACGTGCGCGCCGAGCACCACGACGACTCCGCGGTGCACGAGCGCACCACGCAGTACGTGTACCGCGCCCACGCCCTCGACAAGGTCGAGCTCGTGGCGAAGGTGCTGCAGGCCGAGGGCCGCGGCGCGACCATGATCTTCACCCGCACCAAGCGCACCGCGCAGAAGGTGGCCGACGAGCTGGCCGAGCGCGGATTCAAGGTCGGCGCCGTGCACGGCGACCTGGGCCAGGTCGCGCGCGAGAAGGCGCTCGGCAAGTTCCGCGACGGCTCGATCGACGTGCTCGTCGCGACCGACGTCGCCGCCCGCGGCATCGACATCGACGACGTCACCCACGTCATCAACTTCCAGTGCCCCGAGGACGACAAGACCTACGTGCACCGCATCGGCCGCACCGGCCGCGCGGGTAAGACCGGCATCGCCGTCACCCTCGTCGACTGGGACGAGCTGCACCGCTGGCAGCTCATCGACAAGGCCCTCGGACTCGGCCAGCCCGAGCCCGCGGAGACCTACAGCTCCAGCGAGCACCTGTTCACCGACCTGGGCATCGACCCCAAGGTCAAGGGCAGCCTGCCCGGCGTGCGCAAGCGCGCCGAGGGCGAGGTCGTCGAGCGCAAGCCGCGCGAGAAGCGCGAGAGCACCCGTACCCGGTCGCGCACGCGCACCCGCGGCGGCCAGAAGGCCGACGGTGCCCCCGCCGAGGCTAAGCCCGCCACCGCCACGCCGGAGTCACAGGCACCGTCGAACGACGGTGCCGAGGGCGACGCCCCGGCCCGCAAGCGCCGTCGTCGCCGCCGTTCCGGCGCCGCTAAGGCGGAGGGCGCCGTGGCGGAGACCTCCGCCGAGTAGTCCCCCGAACGACGGACCCCGCTCCCGCCGGATGGCGGTCGCGGGGTCCTCGTGCGTTCGGGAGGGTAGTGGGCATGACCTCGACTCCCGCCCCGGCCGGCACCGTCGGCACCTCGGCGCCCACGACGCGCCGCATCGCCGCGCTCGACGTGGCCCGCGGCATCGCGATCCTCGGCACGTTCGGTACGAACGTGTGGATCTTCACCGAGCCCCACGGCATGGTGGGCTACCTCGACTCCGTCGGTGCGGAATCGCTGCCGATCCGGGTGCTCCAGACCCTCGCGCAGGGCAAGTTCCTCGGACTGCTCAGCCTGATGTTCGGTGTGGGCCTGGCGATCCAGCAGGCCTCGGCGGCGCGGCACGACCGGCCGTGGCCGGGCAGGTACTGGCGCCGCGCGCTGGTGCTGTTCCTCGACGGCCTGGTGCACTTCCTGCTCGTCGCCGAGTTCGACGTGCTCATGGGCTACGCCCTGGTGTCCTTCGTGGTCTCGGCGATGCTGATCCTGCGGCCGCGCGTGCGGCTGCGCTGGGCCGTGGGCTGCGCCGCGCTGCACCTGTCGGTCGTCGCGCTGGTGTCGGTCGGGATGGCGTTGGAGGGGTCCGGCGTGGGCACCGGCCCGGCGGCGGCGCGGGCGAACCCGTACGCCGACGGCTCGTTCTGGGACCTGGTGCTCTTCCGCGCCGACCATGCGCTGCTCTTCCGCGCGGAGACGATCTTCATGATCCCGCTGACCATCGCGATGTTCCTCACGGGCGCGGCCCTGTTCCAGGGCGGGCTCTTCGGACCCGACGGTGCCGCCCTCCGGCGCCGGCTGATGTGGGTCGGCGGGATCGCGGCGCCGGTCGACCTCGCGATCGGGATCGCCGGTGCGCCACTGGGACTCGCGGGCCCGGCCGTCTTCGTCGGACGGTACGCGGTGGCCCCGCTGGTGGCGCTGGGCCTGCTGGCGCTGATCGCGGAGTTCTACCAGCGACGGGCGGTGGGCCGCGTGGGAGGCGCGTTGAGCAACGTGGGGAAGACGGCGCTGAGCTGCTACGTGCTGCAGAACGTGATCGCCTCGGCGCTCTGCTACGGCTGGGGCCTCGGGCTCGCCGCGCGGTACGGCGCGGAGCACCGGCTGGCCTTCACGGTGGCCGTGTACGTCGCGGTGATGGCCTGCCTGCTCGCGGCCTCGGCGCTGTGGACCCGCCGCTTCTCCCGCGGGCCGATCGAGATGCTGATGCACCGCGCGGCGTGAACGCGCGTGTGGTCGGTCTCCTGCGCTATCCGTGGGAGACCGACCGCACTGGCGGCGGACTGCGCTACTGCGCGCGGCGCTGGGCCTGCAGGGGCACGTGGCTGAGCCCGCCCCACAGCAGCTCGACGGTGGTCGCCACCGCCTCGTCCTTGGGGATGGGGCGGTCGGCGTAGAGCCAGTACCGGGCGCTGACCTGGCTGGCGCCCACGAGCCCCACGGCGAGCATCCGCGCGCGGTACGGGTCGAGGCCCGAGTCCTCGGAGACCAGGTCGTAGACGGCGTCGACACACGCGTCGACGGCGCCCTCGACCCGCTCCTGCACGACGGGCTCGAGCACGTCGGACTCGAAGATCAGCTTGTAGCCCATGCTGTCCCGGTCGACGAAGTCGAAGAAGGAGCGGACCGCACCGATCACGCGCTCGTGGTTGTCGGTGGAGCTGGTCAGCGCCTCGCGGACGCCGGTGACCAGCGCCTCGCTGTGCGCGGCCAGGACGGCGATGTAGAGCTCGAGCTTGCCGGGGAAGTGCTGGTAGAGCACCGGCTTGCTGACGCCGGCCCGCACGGCGATCTCGTCCATGCCGGCGGAGTGATAACCGAGGTCGACGAAGACGCTGCTCGCGGCCTCCAGCAGCTGGATCCGCCGCGCGCTCCGCGGCAGGCGGGCCGTGCGGCGCGGCGCAGGATTCGGCCCGCCGCGGGTATCGCCCGCCGCGGTCGTCGCGCCCAGGTCCGCCATGTGCTCCACCTCATCGTTTCCCAGGGCCGTGAGCGGCCCTGACCCGTCGACAATACTCCCGACCGTCGCGCCGACCCCCGCTTGCTCTGGCAAGCTGCCCGGTGTGTCGGTACTCGCAGAGGTGAATCGGACCAGTGAAGTCTGGCCCGGGGAATTCCTCACCCTCCGCGGGCGGCGGGTGTTCGCGCGCCACGTCGACGCGGCGGCGGCGATCACGGCGCAGCCGGATCCGCGGCCCACGGCGGTGATGATCCACGGACTCGGCGGCTCGTCGATCAACTGGACCGACCTCGGGCAGGTGCTGGCCCCGGTCGCCGCGTCCTACGCCCTGGACCTGCCCGGCTTCGGGCTCTCGGATCCTCCAGTCGACGGCGACTACTCCATCGAGGAGTTCGCGCAGACCGTGATCGCCTACCTGGAGACCCTCGTCGCGGTGCGCGGCGGGGGAGTGCACCTGCTCGGCAACTCGCTCGGCGGCGCGATCGCGGTGCGGGTCGCGATGCTCCGGCCCGACCTGCTGCGGTCGCTGACGCTGATCTCCCCGGCGTTCCCCGACCTGCGGCCGCGGGTGCGGCGGCTGCAGTTCCTCCCGCTCTCGCTGGTGCGGCTCCCCGGGATCGGTCCGGCGGGGTTCCGGCTGATCGCGAGCGCCTACCCCGAGCGGCAGGTCGACCAGACCTTCCGGGAGATCCTCGTCGATCCGCGGGTGATGGGGCCGGTGCGACGGCAGCAGGCCGTCGACCAGGCCGCGGCGCGCGCGTCGATGACGTGGGCCCCCGACGCGCTCGCGGCGAGCTTCAACGCGCTGGTCCGCAGCTGGATCGTCGACTTCGGCGCGACGCACTGGGCGGCGGCCCGGTCGGTGTCGGTGCCCACCGCGGTGGTGTGGGGCGCGCGGGACCTGCTGGTGAGCGTCGGCGTGGCCCCGAAGGTGGTGCGCCACATCCGGGGCAGCACGCTGACGGTGTTCGAGGACGTGGGCCACGTGGCGCAGATGGAGAAGCCCGCCGAGACCGCGCGGATCGTCGCCGACCTCATCGCCGCCGCGGAACGTCGGGACGCCCCACAGGCCCGATCGCCCCGCTGACCGGGTCCGGGGGCGTGTCGGTTCCACTCCGACCGCGCCGATCGTGGAATTGTTGACGACGTGAGTAGTCCTTCGAACCCGAGGCGTCCCCGTCCGGACGGGCGTGCGCCGCTGCGGGCCGAGTGGGACCCCATCAACTCCTCCGCCGCGACGTCGGGCGATCACCGCAACCGTCCGCCGCGCGAGCGGGTCTACGCGAAGCAGGGGCGCCTGGGCCGGCTGCTGCGCACCTACGGCTGGCGCGCCTACGCGGTGCCGGTCCTCGCGGTGCTCACGGTGGTCGCCCTGGTACTGACCTTCGGCGGCGACACCTTCGGGACCAAGAACACCGCCGAGACCTCGCCGGAGGGACAGCTCTCCCGCAACCCGACGCCGGGCAAGACCATCGTCGGCGCACCGTCGAAGACGGTGCCGGGCCCCGTGCCCCCGGCCGGCGTGCTGCCCGAGGGCGGGCCGTTCACGGAGAAGGGCCAGGGCATCTGGCACGTCGTCCCCGGAGCCACGCCCCGCATCGGCAAGCAGGACGAGGGCAAGCAGCAGCTCTTCACCTACATGATCGCCGTCGAGGACGGCGTCGACATGGGCGCACTCGGCGGCGACCAGCCCTTCGCGACGATGATCGACCGCACCCTGGCGGACCCCCGCAGCTGGATCCACGACCCCGCCGTCGCCTTCCAGCGGATCGACAAGGGCACGCCCACCTTCACCATCTCGCTGACCTCGCCGATGACCACCCGCTCGGCCTGCGGCTACACCATCCAGCTGGAGTCGTCCTGCTACAACGGCGAGTTGGGCCGCGTCGTCCTGAACCTGGCCCGCTGGGTGCGCGGCGCCACCGCCTTCGAGGGCGACCTCACCGGCTACCGGCAGTACGCCATCAACCACGAGGTCGGCCACGCCATCGGCTACCCGCAGCACGTCCCGTGCCCCGCGCAGGGCGCGCTCGCGCCGATCATGATGCAGCAGTCCTTCGGGGTGAAGAACCGCGACATCTTCGATCTCGACAAGTCCGAGGGCTTCGGCAACGACCTCGCCTGCCGGCCCAACGCCTGGGTCGCGCCCGTCCTCAAGTGACGGCCCCTCCCGCCCGACGGTGACCGCCCGTCCGGGCGCCACGTGCCCTCGGGAATGGTGGCGGGCGCACCGTCGTTGAGCAGGAGGTGAGCACCCTGCCCCCGCTTGTGGAACCCGCCGCCGAACTGACCCGCGACGAGGTCGCGCGCTACTCGCGGCACCTCATCATCCCCGAGATGGGGGTCACAGGGCAGAAACGCCTCAAGAACGCGAAGGTGCTGGTCATCGGCGCCGGCGGGCTCGGCAGCCCCGCGCTGCTGTACCTCGCCGCCGCGGGCGTCGGCACCATCGGCATCGTCGAGTTCGACGAGGTCGACGAGTCCAACCTGCAGCGCCAGGTGATCCACGGCGTCTCCGACCTGGGCCGGCCGAAGGGCGAGAGCGCGCGCGACTCCATCGCCGAGATCAATCCCCTGGTCACCGTGAACCTGCACCCGATCCGGCTGGAGCCCGAGAACGCGGTCGAACTCTTCGAGCAGTACGACCTCATCCTCGACGGCACCGACAACTTCGCCACCCGCTATCTCGTCAACGACGCCGCGGTGCTGGCGCACAAACCCTACGTGTGGGGCTCGATCTTCCGGTTCGAGGGCCAGGCGTCCGTCTTCTGGGAGGACGCGCCCGACGGCCCGAACGGCGAGAAGCAGGGCCTGAACTACCGCGACCTGTACCCCGTGGCGCCGCCGCCCGGCATGGTGCCCTCGTGCGCCGAGGGCGGCGTGCTCGGCATCCTGTGCGCCTCGATCGGCGCGATCATGGGCACCGAGGCGGTCAAGCTGATCACCGGCGTCGGTGAGTCCTTGCTCGGCCGGCTCATGGTCTACGACGCCCTCGAGATGAGCTACCGCACCCTGTCGATCCGCAAGGATCCCGCCGCCCCGCGCATCACCGGGCTCATCGACTACGACGAGTTCTGCGGCGTGGTCTCCGACGAGGCCGAGCGCGCCGCCGCGGGCAGCACCATCACGCCCAAGGAACTGGTGGAGATGGGTTCCGCCGGTGTCGATTACGAGTTGGTGGACGTGCGCGAGCCCGTCGAGTGGGAGATCGTGCACCTCGACGGCGCGAAGCTGGTGCCCAAGGGCTCCTTCGAGACCGGCGAGGGGCTCGCCCAGGTCTCCGCCGACAAGAAGCTGGTCCTGTACTGCAAGACCGGGATCCGCTCCGCGGAGGTGCTCGCCGCCGTGCAGGGCGCCGGCTATCGCGACGCCGTGCACCTGCAGGGCGGCATCACCGCCTACGCGAAGCAGGTCGATCCGTCGCTGCCGGTGTACTGATCACACCTCGATCAATCGCTTGACCAGTTTGCCGGTGGGCGTGCGGGGCAGGCTGTCGACGAAGCGCACGGCGCGGGGGAGCTTGTAGCGGGCCAGTTCCCGTCCGGCGTAGTCGATCAGCTCCTGCGCCAGCGCGTCCGACGGCTCCGTGCCAGGGGCGAGCTGCACGCACGCCAGCGCGGTCTCGCCGAGCTCGTCGTCCGGCACCCCGATCACCGCGACGTCGGCGACGGCGGGGTGCATGATCAGCGCGCTCTCGGACTCCTGCGGGTAGACGTTCACCCCGCCGGTGATGATCATGAAGTCCTTGCGGTCGGTGAGGTACAGGTAGCCGTCCTCGTCGAGGTAGCCGACATCGCCCGTGGTGGCCCAGTTCTCGTGGTCCGGATGCTGTGCGGCGCGGGTCTTCTCGGGCGCGTTGTGGTAGGCGAAGGGCATCTGCTCGCGCTCGAAGTAGATCGTGCCCACCTCGCCCGTGGGGAGGACGGCACCGTCGTCGCCGCAGATCCGGGCGACGCCCAGCCCGGCGCGCCCCACGGACCCGGGGCGCTCCAGCGCCTCCTGCGGGCTGATGAAGGTGGCTCCCGCCGCCTCGGTCGAGGCGTAGTACTCGTGGATCACCGGCCCCCACCAGGCGAGCATCGACTGCTTGACCTCGGCGGGGCACGGCGCTGCGGCGTGGATCGCGACCTTGAGGCTGCTCGAGTCGTAGTGCGCCCGCGTGGCCTCCGGGAGCTTGAGCATCCGCACGAACATCGTGGGCACCCACTGGCTGTGGGTCACGCGGTACTTCTCGATGAGCGCGAGCGCCTCCTCCGGATCGAAGCGGTGCATCATGATGACCGTGCCGCCGACCGACATGGTCACGCCGCAGAAGCGTAGCGGCGCAGCGTGGTACAGCGGCGCGGGGGAGAGGTACACGGTATCGGCGTCCATGCCGTACATCGGCGCGAAGATCGCGGTGTAGGCGTCGGGGGCCTCGTCCACCTGCCCCTCCGGCAGCGGGATCCGGATGCCCTTCGGGCGGCCCGTGGTGCCGGAGGAGTAGAGCATGTCGGTGCCGCGGGGCTGGTCGGTGAGCGGGGCGGAATCGGCCGCGGCGAGCACCGCGTCGTAGTCCTCGAAGCCGGCGATCGGGCCGCCCCAGGCGATCGCGTGTCCCGGCTCGGCGAGGGCGGGGAGCTGCCGTGCCTCCGAGACCGCCTCCGCGACATCGGCGCCCGCGAACAGGGCCTTGGCCTCGCAGTCCGCGAGGATGTAGTTGACCTCGCCCGGCGTGAGGTGGACGTTCACCGCCGTCACGTAGAGGCCGCTGCGGATCGCGGCGGCGTAGGCGCAGAAGATGTGCAGATCGTTCCCGGCCACGATCGCGACGGTGTCGCCGCGGCGCAGCCCCAGCGTGCGCAGGTGGTGCGCGAGCCGGGTGGACTCGTCGTTCAGGCGGGAGTGGCTCAGGATCTCGCCGGTGGCGGCGTCGATCGCGGCGGGCTTGCCGGGGGAGAGCTCTGCGAAGGCTCCTGGGAACATGAGAACCGCCTTTAACTTCGAGGTGGTCTCACGGTAGCGCCGGGAGCGGGGCGTCCGAAGGGCTTCAAGCGAAGTCGCCGGTCCGCGGGCGCCGGACGTCGTTGCGATCCCGAACGGGGGCCTAGCCGGCGTCGTCGACGGCCGACAGCCAGGCCGCGTAGTCGTCGAGCAGCGCCACCAGCGGCAGGGCGTCGACGGTGCCGAGCGGCTCGCCCCGCAGGGCCGTGCGGATCCCCGGCAGGCGGGCGGCGATGCGGGAGCGCTCGGAGACCTCGTGATGGCTCAGGCCCCGCTGCTCGCCCAGCACGATCCGCCGCGAGTGCGCGCCTCGCAGTGCCCCCGCGAGCGCGGCGAACTCGTCCCGGTCCAGCGCCGGCAGGTGCACCGAGAAGCTCATGACCGGGCCGGGATCGGCGTCGTCACGCTCCTCCGACTCCTCCAGCCAGTCCGCGTACTCCTGGCTCAGGTCGTCCAGGGCCTCCTCGTCGTCGAAGGAGAGCCGACGGCCCTCGACCGCGGCCCGCAGCGCCGAGACCAGCGCGCGGACCGTCTCCGGATCCGACGACGCCGCGTACCAGCGGTGCGCCTCGTGCGGCACCACGATCCGGCCGGGGCGCCCGGCCGTGAGGCGGGCGCGGACACCATCGAACTCGGCGACGGTGAGGTCGGGGAACTGAACGGAAACGGTCACGACGGGGCGGGAGTCTGGCACGCCCTCCATTGTCCCGGAGTTCGTTCTAGGGTGGGGGCATGGCCCTCGAAGGTGAATACGCAACCGAGAAGGCCGGCTGGGTCGCGGACCAGCTGGCGAAGATCGACGAGACCGGGACCACCGATTCGGTGTCGGTCGCGGGGATGGCGGTGGTGGTCTTCACCTATCGCGGCCCCAAGTCCGGCAAGCTCTACCGCCGCCCGCTGATGCGGGTCGAGCACGACGGCGCGTACGCCGCGTTCGCGTCGAAGGGCGGCGCGCCCGACAACCCCGTCTGGTACGCGTCGCTGCTCGCCAACGACGAGGTCGACGTCCAGGACGGCACCACCGTCGTCTCCGGTCCGGTGCGCGAGATCCACGGCGCCGAGCGCGACGAATGGTGGGCGCGCGGCGTCGCCGCCTACCCGCCCTACGCCGAGTACCAGGAGAAGACGGACCGTGTGATCCCCGTCCTCCTGGTCGAGCCTGGCCGCGCCTAGCGGCCCCATCGCCCGCGCGCAGGTAGATTTCATGAGGTGAGCCCCGTCGAACCTCCCGCGCACGTCCTGTCCACCTTCGGCCTGGACGAGACCGAGCCGATCGCACTCGGCGCCGAGTGGGACGGCGGTTGGCGCTGCGGCGAAGTGGTGCTCTCGCTCATCGCCGACCACGCCCGCGCCGCGTGGTCGGCGCAGGTGCGCGAGGACCTGTACGTCGAGGGCATGCGCCTGGCCCGGCCCTTCCGTGCCACCGACGGCCGGTACGTGGTCTCGAGCTGGCGGGCCGACACGTTCATCGCGGGTTCGGCCGAGCCGCGCTTCGACGAGATCATCTCCATGGCGAACCGCCTGCACGAGGTGACGGCGAAGCTCGAGCGGCCGCGCTTCCTCGCCTCGCCCACCGTGGCACCGTTCACGGACGTCGACTACTTCGGCTTCGCCGACCGCGCCGCGTGGGAGGACAAGCCGCTCGCCATGGCCCGCAAGCTCGGCGCCCTGGACGAGACGGTGGAGCACCGGCAGCGCGCCGTCGAGCTGGTGATGGAGCTTGCCGCGCTGCGCACGCCGGTGCAGGAGGCGCCGCAGCTGGTCCACGGCGACCTCGCCAGTTCTGTGCTCTTCGCGGGCGCCGCCGCGCCGGGCATCACCGACTTCACGCCGTACTGGCGCCCGCCCACGTGGGCCGCGGCGGTCGTCGCCGTCGACGGGCTCTCGTGGGGCGGCGCCGACGACGGCCTCCTCATGCGCTGGGCCGATCTGCCCGAGTGGCCGCAGATGGTGCTGCGCGCCCTCATCTTCCGGCTCGCGGTGCACGCCGTGCACCCGCGCTCGGAGGCCGAGGCGCTGCCCGGCCTCGAGCACATCGTCGAGATCGGCCGGTGGCTGCTCTGATCGGTGCCTCGGCGGAGCGGCGGATCCTCGTCGCCCACGGCACCCGTTCGGCGTCCGGCATCGCCACGGCCCACGCGATCGCCGACGCCGTCGCCGCGCGCACCGGCCCGGTCGACGTCGCCTTCGTCGACGTGCGGGGCCCGTCACCGTCGGACCTGCTGCGCGAGTCGGACCGCCCGACGGTGCTCGTGCCCGCCTTCCTCGCCGTCGGCTACCACGTGCGCACCGACGTGCCCCGGCACGTCGCGACGAGCGGGCACCCAGCGGCCACCGTCGCACCGGCGCTGGGCCCGGACCGCGCGCTGGTCGGGGCGCTGCTGCGCCGGCTCCGCGAGGCCGGGTGGCGGCCCGGCGACACCGTCGTGCTCGGCGCCACCGGCTCGTCGGACCCGCACGCGCGCGCCGATGTGCGCACGATGGCCGGGTACCTCGGCGAGGCCGTGGGCGGTGCGGTCCCGGTCGGCTACCTCGCCGCCGGCAGCCCGACGGTGGCCGACGCGGTCGCGGCCGCGCGGGCTCCGGGGCGGCGGATCTTCCTCGCCGCCTACCAGCTGGCGGAGGGCCTGTTCCACGACCGGCTCGCGGAGGCGGGCGCCGACGGGGTGGCCGCGCCGCTGGGCACCGCGCCCGAGGTGATCGACCTGCTCGTGGAGAGATTCGCTCAGAGCCGGTAGTCGCGCAGGGGGATCCGGTCGCCGTCGGCGAGCACGCCCTCGGCGCGCAGTCGCTCCAATTGCTCCGTCGCGATGTGTGCCGCGGGCCGGCCGCTGGCCGGTACCACCCGGTGCCACGGCAGGTCGGAGGCGTCGGTGCGCATCACCCAGCCCACGATCCGCGGCGAGCTCAGGTCCAGTTCCCCGGCGATGTCGCCGTAGGTGCGCACCCGGCCGGGCGGGATCGCCTCGATCAGCGCCCGCACCGCCTCGACCTGCTCCTCGGTGACCTTCGCCATCGGCCTATCCGATCAGGCGGCGCGCGTACTCGCCGACGGTCGCCGGGATCTCCTGCGCCACCATGTGGTCCGACGGCACCGCGATCACCTCGACGCCGCCCGGCATCGCCGCCAGCTGCTCGTCGGTGACGAAGTGGGCGCGCTCGGCGCGCAGCAGCACCGTCGGGATCGACGACGGTGCGCCGACGGCCGGGCGGGCCAGCTCGCCCCACAGCGCGGCCACTGCGGCGCAGCTGATGTCCCACTCCCAGCGGCCGGAGTCGCGGCGCACCAGGTGCTCGGCGATCTCGTCGTCGATCACCGGCTCGGGCACCTGCGCCCAGGCGCCGGACCGCTTCTCCTGCTTCGCCTCCTCGGGCGAGGTGAAGTCGAAGAACTCGATGGTCTGCGCGGCGATCGTGCCGCACATCTCGGGGTCGAGCTCCTGCGCCGGGTCGACGAGCAGGAGGGCGCGCACCAGGTCGGGCCGGGAGGCGGCCAGCCGGCAGGCGAGCGCGCCGCCGAGGGAGTGCCCGATCACCGTGACGGGTCCGCCGCCGTTGCACTCGATGACCTCGGCCAGGTCGGCCACGTGCTGCTCCAGGTGCCAGGGCGGCGCCCACGTCGAGCGGGCGTGGCCGCGCAGGTCCGGGGCCAACACGCGCACGTCCGGAAGCTCGTCGTCCGCGAACCGGCGCCAGCGCGCACCGTGGCCGGTGACGCCGTGGATCGCGAGCACGGTGGGCGCGCCCGGCGCGTCCGGGCCGTAGACGTGGGTGTTGAGCATGCCCTCGATCATGCCCTGTGCGGTGCCGCCGCGAAGCTGTCGGTGGGCTGTGATGTGATCGACGGACGCGGTCGGAGAGGGGGTGCGCGTGAACGCCGGAACCGGGAATCGAGGGACCGACGGTGCGGGGAAGCACCGTCGGCCGCGCCTGCGGCTGCAGTACACGCCCCCGGAGCCCCCCACCGTCCGCGAGTGGGGCGGCACGATCGCCGCGCTCGCGTCGCCCGCCACCGGCGAGCTGCCCCTGGACGTGGGCGGCTGGGCGCCGTACCGGATCCGCGGCGGGCCGGGCACGGGCAAGACGTCGGCGCTGGTCGACATCGCGGTGGCGAAGCTCACCGACCCGTTCGTCGAGCCCGAGTCCGTGCTGCTCCTCACCGGCAACAAGCGGGCCGCCGGCGCGCTGCGGCGCGAACTCTCCGCCCGGGTACTCGCGGGCAACGAGGGCGTGCACGCGTCGGGCGAGCCGCTGGTGCGCACCGTGCACTCGCTCGCCTTCGCGGTACTGCGGCTGCAGGCGTCCAGCACCGGCAGCCCGCCGCCCCGCCTCATCACCGGCTCGGAGCAGGACGCGGTGGTGCGGGAGCTGCTGCGCGGCAACGTGGACGACGGCGGCGCCTTCTGGCCGGAGCGGCTGCGGCCCGCGCTCGTCACCCACGGCTTCGCGGGCGCGCTCCGCGACCTGTTCGCGCAGGCCGCGCAGCGCGGCGCCGGCCCGGACGAGATCGAGGACCTCGCGCGGCGGTACAACCGCGGGGAGTGGCTCGCTGCGGCGAACGCGCTGCGCGAGTACCAGGAGACCACGCTGCTGCGCGGCTCCGTCGGCCTCGCCGGCCCGCAGGCCGTCGCCCCCGCGGTGGACGCGGCCGAGCTCATCGACGCCGCCGTCACCGCGCTCGCCTCCGACGATGCGCTGCTGGCCCAGCAGCGCGAGCGCATCCGGTTCCTACTGGTCGACGACGCGCACAACCTCGACCCCCTGGCGTCGGCGCTGATCCGGCTGCTCGGCACGGGTACGGAACTCACCGTGATCGCGGGCGATCCCGACCAGGCGGTCAACTCCTTCCGCGGCGCCAGCACCCGCTTCCTGCAGAACCTCGACGTCACGCCCGAGCGGGACGTCCTCCTCGAGCGGAGCTTCCGCTTCGGGGACGAGGTCGCGGGCGCCGTGAACCGCATCTCCGCGCGGCTGCCGAACCGCTTCGGGGCGGTCGCACCCGAGCGGCCGAGGCCCGGCACCGCGTCCGTCCGGCTGTTCTCCACCCCCGCGAAGGAGGCCGACGCGATCGCCGCGATGCTGCGGCGCGAGCACGTCCTGGGCGGGGTCCCGTGGGAGGACATGGCCGTCGTCGTGCGGTCCGTCTCGGCGTCGATCGCGCCGCTGCGCCGCGCGCTGGCCTACGCCGGCGTGCCGGTCACCGTGCCCGCCGACGACGTGCCGCTCGCGCGGCAGCGCGCCGTGCACGCACTCCTGCTCGTGCTGCGCGCTGCGGTCGCGCCCGAGGGGCTCGATCCGGCGGAGGCCGTCACCCTGCTGTCGGGCCCCGTGGGCGGCGGCGACCCGCTCACCCTGCGCCGCGTCCGGCGCGCGGTGCGCCGCGCCGACCCGGCGGAGGATCGCGGCTCCGCCGAGATCCTCACCGCGGTGCTCACCGGCGCAGCCGAGTTCGCGCCGTACAAGGCCGTGCTCACCGAGCTCGAGGCGGAGCCGGTGGAGCGCGTGCTCGCCGCGGTCCGGGCCGCCGGCGCCGCAGCCGAGCACGGCACGGTCGAGGAGGTGCTGTGGGCGGCGTGGGCGGCCACCGGCCTCGCGGCCCGGTGGGGCGCGCTCGCCCTGCGCGGCGGCACCCTCGGCGGGCAGGCCGACCGCGACCTCGACGCGGTGATGGGGCTGTTCGACTCCGCCGCCGACTTCACCGACACCCTGCCCACGGCGTCGGTGAGTGCCTTCGTCGAATACCTGGAGCAGCTGCAGATCCCGCGGTCCGACCGCGCCCGCGGGCGCAGCGGGCAGGCCACCGTCCCCGGCGTCACGCTGCTGTCGGCGCACAGCACCGTCGGGCGCGAGTGGGAGGTCGTCGCCGTGGCGGGCGTGCAGGAGGGTCGCTGGCCCAACCTGCGGCGCCGTGGCGGACTGCTCGGCACCGACGAGCTGCTGGACGCGCTCGACGGGATGGATCCGGCGGCGCTGCCCACGGTCTCGCGGTCGCTGCCGCTGCTCGCGGAGGAGCGGCGGCTGCTGCTCGTGGCCTGCTCGCGGGCCCGGCGCACGCTGCTCATCACGGCCGTCGACACCGCCGACGGCGACGGCGACCTGGTGCCCTCGCGGTTCCTGCAGGGCATCGCGCCGTCGGCGGGAGACGACCCGGAGACCTACACGCCGGCGGTGGAGAGCGCACCGTCGGCCTCGCTGGACCTGCGCACCCTCGTGGCCGTGCTGCGCACCGCCGCCTGCGATCCCGCGCGCGAACCCGAGGAGCGCGCCCACGCGGCGCGACAGCTCGCCCGGCTCGCGGCCGACCGCGTCCCCGGAGCGCACCCGGACAGCTGGTACGGCGTGGCCGGCGCCAGCACCGACGATCCGCTGTGGTCGCCGGAGGACGGGCCGGTGGCGCTATCCCCGTCGAACGTGGAGTCCCTCTCGGCGTGCGCGCTGCGCTGGATGCTGGAGCGCTTCGGCGGCAGCGACGGCGACTCCGCCAAACAGGCCACGGGCAACCTGGTGCACACGCTGGTGCAGGCGGTGGCGGGCCGGATCCCCAAGGATGAGGTGACCCGCTCGCTGGAGAAGGTCTGGGACCGCGTGGATCTGGAGGCCGACTGGTTCGCGCAGCGAGAGCTGGCGCGCACCGAGGAGATGCTGGAGTCCTTCCGGTCCTGGCTCGCGGGCAGCCGCGGCGAGCTCACCGAGGCGGGCGTGGAGATCGGCGTCGACGCGGTGATCGAGGGCGCGGGGGAGGATCCCGACGTGCGGATCCGCGGCCGGATCGACCGGCTCGAGCGCGACCCGCTCGGGCGGGCCGTCGTGGTGGACGTCAAGACCGGCCGCACCTTGCCCACGCAGGCCGAGGGACAGGCCCAGGCGCAGCTGCGCACCTACCAGGTGGCCCTCGCGCACGGCGGGATCGGCGGCGTCCCGGAGACCCCGGGCGGCGGCAAGCTGGTGTACGTCGCGAAGGCGCACAACAAGACCGGCGCCACCGTCCGCGAGCAGGACGCGCTCACTCCGGCCGACGTGGACGAGTGGCTCGGCGTGATCCGCGAGGCGGCGCGCCGCACCCGCGGGCCGCAGTTCCCCGCAACGCTGAACGCGTCGTGCCAGTACTGCGCGGTCGCGTCGTGCTGCCCGGTGGTGGACAAGGGGAGGAGCGTCGTCGATGACTGAAGGATTCCCGCACGCGCCGCTGATCTCGGCGGTCGACCTGGCGCACGAGCTGGGCCAGGCCTTCGCGCCCACGGAGGAGCAGCGCGCCGTCATCGAGGCGCCCCTCGGGCCGTGCCTCGTCGTCGCCGGCGCGGGCGCGGGCAAGACGGAGACGATGGCCGGCCGCGTGGTGTGGCTCATCGCCAACCGCTACGTCACGCCCGACCAGGTACTCGGCCTCACCTTCACCCGGAAGGCCGCGCAGCAGCTGATGATCCGCGTGCGCAAGCGGCTCGCACGCCTCGCCGGGGCGCCCGTCGTCGACCGGATCGACCCGTCGGGGGAGCTGCGGGCGTCGCTGCGCACCGTCGAGCCCGAGATCAGCACGTACCACGCCTACGCGGGGCGACTGCTCGGCGACTACGGCATGCTGCTGCCGGTCGAGCCGTCGGTGCGCCTCGTCTCCGAGACCGAGCGGTGGCAGATCGCGTACGACGTGGTCACCGGCTGGGACGAGGCGCTGGAGCTGGACCGGAACCCCGCGAACCTCACGGAGTGGGTGCTCGGGCTCTCCGGGGCGCTCGCCGACCACCTCGTCACGCCCGACCAGCTCGAGGCCGACGACGACGAGCTGGAGCGCCTGATCGGGCTGCTGCCGCCCGGGCCGCGGCAGCGGGCCGCGCCGAACGCGGCGCTGCTCAAGGCCGCCGAGGTGCAGGAGCAGCGGCGCCGGCTGATCCCGTTGGTGCGGGCCGTCGCCGCGGAGATGCGGGCCCGCGAGGTGCTCGACTTCGGCAGCCAGATGGGGCTCGCCGCGCAGCTCGCGCTCGCCAACCCCGACGTCGCGGGCCTCGAGCGGGCGAGGTTCGGCGCCGTCCTGCTCGACGAGTATCAGGACACCGGGCACGCGCAGCGCATGCTGCTGGCGTCCCTGTTCGGCGGACCGTCGGGCGCCGCGGCCGTGACCGCCGTGGGCGATCCGATCCAGTCGATCTACGGCTGGCGCGGCGCGTCGGCCGCGAACCTGCCCCGCTTCGCCACGGACTTCCCGCAGGCCGACGGCACCCCCGCCCCGCGCCGCGAGCTGCTCACCAGCTGGCGCAATCCGACCGGCGCGCTGGACCTCGCCAACGCCGTCTCCGAGGACCTGCGCAGCCGGGGCGTCCCTGTCTCCGAGCTGAAGGCCCGGCCGGACGCGCCCGAGGGTGACCTGCGGATCTCCCTGCACTCCACCGTGATCGACGAGCGCGACTGGGCCGCCGATGCGATCGCCGAGCAATGGCGCGGCCGCATCGAGGCGGGGCAGGAGCCGCCGACGGTGGCGGTGCTCGTCCGTCGCAACGCCGACTCCGCGGGGATCGCCGCCGCTCTCGGCGAGCGCGGCGTGCCCGTCGAGGTCGTGGGCCTCGGCGGGCTGCTGAGCACGCCCGAGGTGCAGGACGTGGTCGCGCTGCTCCGGCTCGCCGTCGAACCGCTCGCCGGCACCGCCGCGATGCGGCTGCTCACCGGCCCGCGGTGGCAGCTCGGCGCCGCCGACCTGCGGGCCCTGTGGAACCGCGCCCGCCGGATCGCGCACACCACCGGCCGCGCGGCCGCGGGCGCCGTCGCCACGGCCGAGCAGCTCGACGCCGCCCTCGACGCCACGCTGCCCTCGGAGAGCCTCGACGCCGCGGGCCTGGGCGACGCGATCGCCGACCCGGGGCCGGACGCCGACTACTCGGCCGCGGGTCTGGCGAAGATCCGCTCGCTCGACCGCGAGGTGCGGCACGTCCGGGAACGCCTGGGGCACCCGCTGCCCGAGGTCGTGGCCGAGGCCGAGCGCGTGCTGGGCGTGAGCATCGAGACCCGTATCCGCGCGTCCCGGCAGCTCGGCGGCCGCGCGACCGGTCGCGAGCACCTCGACGCCTTCGCCGACGTGGTCGTCTCCTACGCCGAACGGCCCACCGCCACCTTGCCGGGCCTGCTCGCCTTCCTCGCCGCCGCCGAGAAGGTGGAGGGCGGCCTCACCCCGGGCGACGTGGAGGTCGCCACCGACCGGGTGCAGGTGCTCACGGTGCACTCGGCCAAGGGCCTCGAGTGGGACGTGGTGGCGGTGCCGCACCTGTCGGAGGGCATCTTCCCGTCGAACCGGGCGCTGCCCACCTGGCTCTCGACGCCCGCCGAGCTGCAGCCGAACCTGCGCGGCGACCTCGCCGAGCCCGGCGAGACCGACGGCGTGCCCCGCCTCGACCTCGACGGCTGCGACAACCGCAAGGACCTCGAGGACGCCCTCGACGCGCACCGCAAGGCGCTCAAGGGCATGAACATGCACGAGGACGAGCGCCTGTTCTACGTCGCCGTCACGCGCACCCAGTCGGTGCTCCTGCTCTCCGGGCACTACTGGAGCGAGGACGTGAAGACGCCGAAGGCACCGTCGCGCTTCCTCGTCGCGGCGCGCGACCACGCCCCGGAGGCCGTCACCGAGTGGGCCGCCGAACCCCTCGAGGACGCGCCCAATCCGCTGGAGACCGAGCCGATCCGGCTGCTCTGGCCGCGTGACTTCCTCGGCGCCCACCGCGCCGACGTGGACGCCGGCGCGGAGCTGGTGCTCGCCGAGCTCGGCCGCGGCACCGACGAGCCCGATCCGGACGAGGCCGACCCGTACGGCTGGGCCGCCGAGGTCACCGCCCTCCTCGCCGAGCGCGCCCGGCAGGCGCAGCTGGAACTGGAGGTCGCTGTGCCCCGGGAGGTCTCGGTGAGCCAGCTGGTGGAGCTGCGGCGCAGCCCGGCGACGTTCGCGAGCCGCCTGCGCCGGCCCGTGCCGTTCAAGCCGAACCCGTACGCGCGGCGCGGCACCGCCTTCCACGCCTGGCTGGAGCGCCGGTACGGGGCGTCGCGGCTGCTCGACCTCGACGAGCTGCCCGGCGCGGCCGACGGCGACGCCGGCGCCGACGAGAACCTCGCGCTGCTGCAGCGGCGGTTCGAGGAGAGCGAGTGGGCGGCGCGCACCCCCGTCGACATCGAGGTGCCCTTCGAGATCGCCGCCGCGGGCACCGTCGTCCGTGGGCGGATGGACGCCGTCTTCCGCGATCCGGGCGGCGGCTTCACCGTCGTCGACTGGAAGACGGGCGTGCGGCCCACCGAGCCCGCCGACGAACGCGCCGCCGCCGTGCAGCTCGCCGCGTACCGGCTGGCGTGGGCCCGGCTGCGCGACGTGCCCGTCGACGACGTGCGGGCGGCCTTCTTCTACGTGCGCTCCGGGGAGACGGTGGCACCGTCGGACCTGATCGAGCACCAGGGCCTCGCGGACTTGATCACGAGCGCGGGGGAGGGCTAGGCGGGTTCGCCCTTGTCGCGGGCGATCTTCACGGCGGAGACGACCATCGGCAGCTGCAGCGGCAGCCGGGCGTACGCGCCCAGCTTGAGCGGCAGCGGCTTGTCGGACCACTGCTGCGCCATGTGCACGTTGGCGGGGAAGACCGCGGCGAACAGGGCGGCCACGGCGACGCCGCCGAGCCGGCGGGTCCTGGGGGCGGCCAGCAGAGCGGCGGTGGTCAGCTCCGCGACGCCCGAGAGCTGCGTCGCGCGGCGGGGCGTCAGCCCCAGCGGAAGATTCGGCGGCACGATCGAATCGAAGGGCTTCGGCGCGACGAAGTGCAGGGCGCCCATCCCGGCGAGGGACAGGGCCATTCCGCGGGCGAGCTTGTCGGTGCGACGGGCGGGGCCGTGTGTGGACAGCATCTGAAGATTGTGGCAGATTGCTCGTCGGTTCCGCCGGACGTGCTAGACCGGACGGGTAACGACCAGCAATTCTCGCGAGGAATCGTCCAGGTAGGTATGTCCGCACGCACCACGTTCCGCAGACGGAGTAAGTCCGAGCTGACGGATCTCCCCGACCATGCGCTGGTCAGTGTCCTCCGCATCCCCGCGGGCGACTCCACCAACCCGTGGCGCGCCATCGGCGCCAGGATCCTCGTCGCGCTCGGCGCCCTGTTCCTCGCCGTGATCGTGGTCTACCTCGAACGCGACGGTTACCGGGACGCCGCGATCGAGGGCAAGTACAGCGACGAGACGCAGCTCAGCTTCCTCGACTGCCTCTACTACGCCACCGTCTCCCTCTCGACCACGGGCTACGGCGACATCACCCCGGTCACCCAATCCGCGCGCCTGATCAACGTCCTGCTGATCACCCCGCTGCGCATTCTCTTCCTCATCGTCTTGGTCGGAACCACGCTCCAGGTGCTCACGGAGCGGTCCCGCCAGGCGTTCAAGATCCAACGTTGGAGGTCAGCGGTGCACAACCACACGATCGTCGTGGGCTACGGCACGAAGGGCCGCACGGCGGTGAGCGCGATGATCAACGACGGCATCGAGCCCGGCAAGATCGTCGTCGTCGACACCGATCAGGCCGCGCTCGAGGTCGCGGAGATCGATGGACTGGTCACCGTCCGCGGCGACGCCACGAAGGCCGACGTACTCCGGCTCGCCGGCGCGCCGCGCGCCGCGTCGATCATCATCGGCGCGAATCGCGACGACGCCGCGGTGATGGTCACGCTGACCGCCCGCGAGCTCGCCCCGCGCGCGAAGATCGTCGCGTCGATCCGCGAGTCCGAGAACACCCACCTGCTGCGCCAGTCGGGCGCGGACTCGGTGGTCGTCTCCTCGGAGACGGCGGGTCGCCTGCTCGGCATGGCGACCACCACCCCGTCGGTGGTGGAGATGATCGAGGACCTGCTCTCGCCCGGCGACGGCTTCAACATCGCCGAGCGCGAGGTGACCCGCGTCGAGGTGGGCCGCTCGCCGCGGCACCTGCCGAACATCGTGTTGGGCGTGGTCCGCAAGGGCAACCTGTATCGCGTCGACTCGCCCGCCGTCTCGGTCGTCGAGGCCGGCGACCGGCTGCTGTTCGTCCGCAACGCCGACGTGAAGGCCTCCGGCTAGCTCCGCAGCAGTGCGATGACCGGCGCCATCGCCTCGAGGTTGTGGTCGATCACCGTGACATAGCCGATGCCGAGCCGCTCGCGGAGCTCCCGCAGGCGGTCCGCCATCGCGGCCGGTGAGCCGACGAGCACGCTGATGTGGTCCTCGGGTGCGTCCTCGTTCCACGTCACGCGCGGGGTGAGTCCCTCCGGCCGGCCGGTGCCGGTCGGCAGGAGGGCCTGGATCACCGTGTTGATCTCGACAGTGCCGGCGCGCTCGCCCAGCAGGCCGTTCAGCCGCGCGATCCGACTCGCCGCCTCGGCCTCCGTGGTCAGCCGCAGGCGGCCCGCGTCGTCCGTGCGTGCGCCCGACAGCCCGACGACGTCGGCGTGCCGCGCGGCCACGCCCAGCAGCCGGTCGCCCCACCCGGCGATGAACAGCGGCGGCCCGCCGGGTCGCGCCGGGCGCGGCGTCTGCTTCTCGTCCGCGAAGGCGGCGCGCAGCGCGGCCGCCGTGGCGTCCAGCAGGTCGCGCGCTCGCGCGCCGTGGGGAAGGGGATGCCGGCCCGCTCGAACTCGGCGGCGGCGTAGCCCGCGCCGAGCCCGAGCTCCACCCGTCCGTCGGTGAGCAGGTCGACGGTGGCGGCGTCGCGCGCGAGGAGTGCGGGGCTGTAGAAGGGCGCGTTGAGCACGAAGGTGTTGAGGCGAACCCGCTCCGTCGCCTCCGCCGCGAGCATCATCGCGGGGAAGGGCGCGAGCATGCCGAGGTGGTCGGGGACGCCGATCACGTCGAAGCCGAGCCCCTCCGCGCGGCGGCACCGCTCCACCCAACTCGCGCGCGACGTCGCGGCGCCGAGCGCCACGCCGAACCGGAAGTCCTGGACCATGCGGCTCAGTCAACCAGCCGAATCCCCGGAGGCGACGGATCCCGTAGTTTTAAACCTTCAGGTACAGAACTGCTACGGTGTGCACATGCCCCGCCCGATGACGTTCGACCCGGATGCCGCGACCGACGCTGCGATGCAGGTGTTCTGGCGCCAGGGATACGCGGGCGCGACGCCCGCGACCCTCGAGGCCGCGATGGGGATCGGCCGCAGCAGCCTCTACAACTCCTTCGGCAGCAAACAGCAGCTGTACCTGCGTGCCCTCGACCACTACGTCCGCGAGGAGTCGCGGCAGGTGGTCGACATCCTCGCGGCGCAGGGCCCGGTCCTGCCCCGGTTGCGCGCCGTCATCGACCACGTCGTCGCGCTCTCGCTGCGCGATGCGGAACACCGCGGATGCCTCGTCACGAACGCCGCGATCGACCGCGCGCGCGACGACGACGCCGTGCGCGCGCTCCTGCAGCGCGTCGTGGACGAGCAGACCGCGGCGTTCGCCGACGCGATCGAAGCCGGCAGGCGCACGGGGGAGATCGCGGCCGGCGTCGACGCCGCCGCGACGGCGGGCCTCCTCGTTGCGGCCCTCAACGGGATCCGGGTGCTCGCCCGGATCGATCCGTCCGAGGAGCGCCTCGCGGCGCTCGCGGACGCCGCGCTGCGCGGGCTCGCCCCCGACGCGCCCTGAATCCGCCCGACCCGAACCGACGACACGAAGGACGAAACATGGACCTGCAGCTCACGGGGAAGACCGCGGTGGTCACCGGCGCCAGCAAGGGGATCGGGCTCGAGACCGCGCGGCTCCTCGCGCAGGAGGGGGCGATCGTCCACGGCGTCGCCCGCACCGTCCCCGAGCCCGTGCCGGGCGTGACCTTCCTGGCGCGCGACCTCACCGACCCGTCCGCCGCGGCCGGCCTGGCGGAGGCCGTGGGCCCGGTCGACATCCTGATCAACAACGTCGGCGCCGCGCTCCCGGCCAGCATGCACGCGGAGGGTTTCCTCGGGATCGACGATGCGACCTGGCTCGGCACGTTCGAGCTCAACCTGTTCGCCACCGTGCGCGTCACCCGCGCCCTGCTGCCGTCCCTGCTGGACCGCCGGGGCGTGATCGTCAATGTCTCGTCGATCGGCGCCCGCGCCCCGTACCAACCGGTCGACTACGGTGCGGCGAAGGCGGCTCTCACGAATCTGAGCAAGGCGCTCGCGGAGGAGTTCGGCCCCGTCGGGCTCCGCTCCCTGACGGTCTCGCCCGGGCCGACGCGCACCGCCAACTGGGGCGATCCGCATGGCTACGCGGCGCACCTCGCCGCGCAGGCGGGCGTCCCCCTCGACGACTTCCTCGCCGGCGTGCCCGACGCGATGTCCATCGTGCTCGGCAGGCTCAGCGAGCCGGAGGAGACCGCGGCTCTGATCACCTACCTCGCCTCGCCGCGCGCGGCGAACCTCACCGGCGCCGACGTCGTCGCCGACGGCGGCACGCTCAAGGCGGTGTAGCGCGTCAGTCGCCCGTCGCGGCGGGCCGGTCGGTGGCCGCGTACTGCGACCACGAGCCGGGGTAGAGGCGGCCGCCGGGGAAGCCCGCGTGCTCCGAGGTGAGCAGGTCGTGGCACGCCGTGACGCCGGAGCCGCAGTAGGCGATGAAGTCCGCGCCCGGCCGCAGGCCGGCCTCCTCGAACCTCGCTCGGAGGGTCGCGCGGGGGAGCAGCGCACCGTCGGACACGTTCTCCCGGCACGGCACGCTGACCGCGCCGGGGATGTGGCCCGCGCGCGGGTCGACGGTCTCGTTCTCGCCGCGGAACCGGTCCGCGGGGCGCGCGTCGATCACGGGGATCGCGCCGCCGGCCGCCTCGTCGATCGACGCCAGCCGGTCCGCGGGCCACGGTCGCGGGGTGAAGCGCGCTGGCGCGGGCTCGACGGTGTCGGTGTCGTCGAGGGGGCCGAGCGGACCGTCGAGCAGCGCGGCGGATTCGCCGAGCGCCCGCAGCAGCCACACGAGGCGCGCGGCCATGACGCCGCCCGCGTCGTCGTAGGCGACCACCGTCGCACCGTCGCCGATGCCCGCGGCGGAGAGCCCGGCGGCGAAGGCCTCGGGGGTGGGCAGCGGGTGCCGGCCCTCGGCGGACGACGGGGGAGCGGCGAGGTAGCCGTCGAGGTCGACGAACACCGCGCCCGGCAGATGGCCGGCGTCGTAGGCCTCGCGGGTGGAGCGCCCGTCGAGGTAGCAGCGGGTGTCGGCCAGGATCACGCCGGGGTTGGCCCGCACCCACGCGGCGTCCACGAACGGTTCGATCATGCGGTCAGCCTACGATGATGAGCGTGGCGAAGCTCAGTCTGACCGTGCCCCCGCTCCTCTCCCGCTATCACGTCGACCGCGCCGACGAACTGCGCGCCGACGAGACCGCGCTCGACGCGGCGTGGGCGACCGCGAAGGTGCTGCGCATCGATCCGCGCGGCCGCTTCGACCTCGACGACACCGACCTCGTCTTCGCCCGCGGGCACGAGGTCGCGCCGTCGCGCCCGGCTGACGCGGTGCTGCTCGGCCGGGTCGACGGGGCGGTCGTCTTCGCGCTGCGCGTGGACGTCTTCGACGGCGCCGACCTGCGCATGCGCGGGCACCTGCTCTCCGCGGTGGACTCGGCGCTGCTCGCGCAGGCCCTCGGCATCCTCAATTGGCACGCCACCGCCGGTTTCTCGCCCGTCGACGGTGCGCCGACGCTCCCCGGGAAGGCCGGCTGGGTGCGCACCACCGCCGACGGCCGAGAGGAATTCCCCCGCACCGACGGCGCGATGATCACTCTGGTGCACGACGGCGGCGATCACGTCCTGCTCGGCCGCCAGCACCAGTGGCCGGAGAGGCTGTTCTCGCTGTTCGCCGGGTTCGTCGAGCCGGGCGAATCGCTGGAGCAGTGCGTCGCGCGGGAGCTGCACGAGGAGGCGGGGATCGAGGTCGACGAGATCACCTACGTCGCGAGCCAGCCCTGGCCCTTTCCGCGCTCGCTGATGCTCGGCTTCACCGCCCGCGCCTCGCGCGACGCGGTGCTCGACTTCCGCGACGGCGAGATCGCCGAGGCGCGGTGGTTCAGCCGGACGCAGGTCCGCGACGCGCTGGCCGCCGGCGACTGGAGCACGGACGCCCCCGACGCGCCGTTGCTGCTGCCCAACTCCATCTCCATCGCCCGCGCGATCACGGAGGCCTGGGCGGCGCAGTAGGTCTCCACCCGGATCTCCACCCGCGGGCCGAGGCCCTCCGGCCTCCGCGCTCGTAGCGTTCCTCCCATGAGCTACGTACGCGGATTCCTCCCCTGGATCGTCCTGGCGATCGCTTCGTCGACCGTCGGCTGGCAGTGGGGCGCCGTGGCCGCGCTGGCGGTCACCGTCGTGCTGCTGGTGCAGGACCGGCGCGCCGGGCGGGAGGTGGGCGCGCTCGAGCTCGGCGGCGCCGGCTACTTCGTCGCGCTCGCGGCGCTCGCGTTCGTCGCGCCGCACTCGCCGCTCGAGGCCTACGACGGCGCGCTCTCGTCGGCGTGGCTCGCCGTGATCGCGGGGATCGGGCTCGCGACGGGCCGTCCGTTCACGCTGGCGATCGCCCGGCGGTCCGTCGACGAGGAGACCGCGGAGCACCCGCTGTTCCTGCACGTCAACGCGGTCATCACCGCGGCGTGGGCGGGATCCTTCGCCGCGACCGCCCTGCTGGGCGCGGCGTGCGTCGCGCTGAGCGAGCCCGAGCCGGTGCGGATCGCGGTCCGGGCGCTGGGCTTCGCCCTGCCGGCGGTGTTCACGCGGGCGTACGTCGCGCGGGTCGGCGAGCGGCGGGCCGTGCTCGTGGCGGCGTGAGCGCGGAACGAGAAAGTTCGGTCATCCGTCTCAGGGATCGCCGAGACGAAGGACCGGACTCTCGTCGGATCGGACGGGTCAGACGCCGAGCTTGCGCTTGACGTCGGCGAGGGACGGGTTGGTCGCGGTGGAACCGTCCTCGTACTTGACGGTGGGCACCGTCTGGTTGCCGCCGTTGACGCCCTCGACGAACTGGGCGGCCGCGGGATCCTCTTCGATGTTGATCTCGGTCCACTCGATCCCGTTGGCCTTGAGGCCCGTCTTGAGGCGGTTGCAGTAACCGCACCACGTGGTGGTGTACATCGTCAGCTGGCTCATGCCTTGACTCAACCACGCCGCGCCCGCACTTCTTCCCCGGCCCCGACCTGTCGGACCGGGCTGGAATACTCGACGGTGTGATCGAAGCACTGGACCCGGAACAGCAGGAGGCGGTTCTCGCGCCGCGCGGACCGGTGTGCGTGCTGGCGGGCGCGGGCACGGGCAAGACCCGCACCATCACCCACCGCATCGCGCACCAGGTGTCCACGGGGCACGTCGCCGCAGGTCAGGTCCTCGCCGTCACGTTCACATCGCGGGCGGCGGGGGAGATGCGGGCGCGGCTGCGCGGGCTCGGTATCGGCGGTGGCGACGGGAACCCGGGCGTGCAGGCCGTCACCTTCCACGCGGCTGCGATGCGGCAGCTGCGGTACTTCTGGGCCCGCGCGATCGGCGACACCCGCTGGGAGCTGCTCGACAACAAGTTCCCGGTGATCGGCCGCGCCGCCCGCGACTGCGACCTCCGGCCCGAGACCGACACCATCCGCGACCTGCTCAGCGAGATCGACTGGGCGAAGGCCTCCCTCGTCACCCCCGAGACGTACGCGAAGGCCGTCGAGGATGCGGGCCGCACCGCGCCCATGGCGCCCGGCACCGTCGCGGACGTCTACGCGGCCTACGAGCGACGCAAGACCGATCAGGACGGCAACCGCCTACTCGACTTCGACGACCTGATCCTGGTCACGGCCGCGATCCTCGAGGACAACCACATGATCGCGGAGGAGTTCCGCGACCGCTACCGCAGCTTCGTCGTCGACGAGTACCAGGACGTCACGCCGCTGCAGCAGCAGCTGCTCAACGCCTGGCTCGGCGAGCGCGACGACCTCACCGTGGTGGGCGACGCGAACCAGACCATCTACTCCTTCACCGGCGCCACCCCGAACTACCTGCTCGACTTCACCCGCCGCTTCGAGGACGCCACGATCGTCCGGCTGCAGCGCGACTACCGCTCGACCCCGCAGGTCGTGGCGCTCGCCAACAAGGTGATCGGCGCGGCGCAGGGCCGCGTCGCCGGCACCCGCCTCGAACTGATCGGCCAGCGCCCCGAGGGGCCGGCGCCGATCTACGCCGAGGTCGACGACGAGCCCGCCGAGGCGAAGCTCGTCGCGAAGCGGATCCGCGAGCTGCTCGCCCGCGGCGTCCCCGCCAGCGAGATCGCCATCCTCTACCGCATCAACGCCCACTCGGCCGTCCACGAAGCCGCGCTCACCGAGGCCGGCATCCCGTACCAGGTGCGCGGCGGAAGCGCCTTCTTCGAGCGGCCCGAGATCGGCCAGGCCGTGCGGGCGCTCATGGAGCGCGCGGGCCAGTTCGGCGGCGTCGCGGGCGAGGAACTGCTCGCCCTCGTGAAGGGCGCGCTCGAGCCGCTGGGCCTCATCCCGGAGGCGCCCGACGGTGCCCGCGCCCTCGAGCGCTGGCAGGCGCTCGGCGCGCTGGTCGAGCTGACGGCCGATCTCGCCAAGGAGCGGCCGGGCCTCACGCTGGCCGAGCTGATCGGCGAGCTCCGCGCCCGCGCCGAGGCCAAGCATCCGCCCACGATGCAGGGGGTCACGCTCTCATCGCTGCACGCGGCGAAGGGCCTGGAGTGGGACGCGGTCTTCCTCGTCGGCCTCACCGAGGGCTCGGTGCCGATCTCGCAGGCCATCGCCAAGGGCGATCCCGAGCCGATCGAGGAGGAGCGCCGCCTGCTCTACGTCGGCGTCACCCGCGCCCGGGAGCACCTGCACCTCTCGTGGGCGCTCGCCCGCAACGAGGGCGGGCGCAAGACCCGCAAGCGCACCCGCTTCCTCGACGTGGTCGCCGGGCAGGCCGACGCGGGCCGGCCGCGGGTCGAGTCCGGGCCGAGCAAGGGCAAGCGCCGCACCTCGGACGTCTGCCGTGTGTGCGGCGGCATCCTCGACACTCGCGAGGAGAAGCTGCGCTCGCGCTGCGAGGACTGCCCGTCCGACCTCAACGACGCCCTCGTGGAGGCGCTGAAGATCTGGCGTACCGGCCAGGCCCGCGACCAGCAGGTGCCGCCGTACACGATCTTCTCCAACGCCACCCTGTTCGCGATCGCCGAGCACCAGCCGCGCACCCGCGCCCAGCTGGTGCGGATCAACGGCATCGGGTCGACGAAGATCGACAAGTACGGCGACGAGGTGCTCGCGCTCGTCTCCGAGCACGCGTAGCGCTCAGATATCGAGGTCGTCGACCTCGGCGAAGGACTCGCCGCGCTCCATGAGCACGTCGAAGTGCGCCAGTCGCCGCTTGTCGACCGCCGTCGAATCGGTCGCGGCCTGCCAGTAGCCGTACGGGCGCACCTCCCCGCGCGGCAGGCCGCGCTCGCGCCGGAAGTGGTCGCGAACGGCCCGCATCTCGGTCCGCTCGCCGGCCGCCCACAGCGTCGTGCCCGACGGTGCCTCCCGCGCCGCGTCGAGCAGCGGGCCGTCGACCCGGATCACCTCGACGCCCGCGGGCGCGTCGAGCTCGTCGATGACCTCCTGCTCCGCGGTGCGCACGTACGCGACGCCGCGGGCACCGTCGGGCCAGTGCCGGAAGACGGAGTGGAGCGCCGCGACGGCGGAGTCGTCGGCGAGGAGTAGGGCGGGACGCCCGGACTCGTGATCGGGGACGAAGTGCGGCCGCGGCCCGACGAGCGGCACCACGTCGCCGGGCCGGACGGCCTCGATCCAGCGCATCATGGGGGAGTCGTGGCCGTGCCGCAGCACGTCGAGCTCGATCGTCTCGGTGGCCGGGTCGAAGGTGCGGACCGTGTAGATGCGCGACGCGGGCTCGCCGCCGTCGAGCGCGGGCACGCTCAGCCGCACCGCGAGATTGGGCAGAGTCCAGTCCGAGTGGACGACGGTGCCGCGCAGCGCACCCCGGATCCGGACGAACGGGCCGGCGGCCTCGGTGACGGCGAGGACCGTCAGCGTCAGCGCCTGGATCTCGCGGGTGGCGTGGCCCTCGCTGGCGAGGACGGCGCGGGCGCGTTCCTCGGTCGGCTCGGCGGCGTCCGTGGGGCGGTCCGTCATCGGGGGTCCTCTCGTCGTGATCGAGCAGCTGTAGCAAAGGCTACCCTAAATCATTTCGATAGTCCGCACACTAGTCGCGTGGAATCCGGAAACGCGCAGGTCAAAAATAACTTGTGCGAATAGTTTCGTGCGCATACTGTGGAACACGACCGCACGGGAAGACGCGCGAGGTACTGCCTCGCCGCCGGAACGTGATTGACCAGCGCGCGAAAGGAGGCAAACGAAATGAACAACGCAATCATCAACGCAAGCAAGCAGTTCACCGCAGCAGAGGGTGGAGTGTTCGCTGCAGTAGCGGTTCGTATCGAGGCCTCCCACGCCCTGCCCGGCATGTCGCCACGTCTGTGGCGACTGCGCCAGGAGCAGGCGACGTACGCCGTCGATCACGAACCGCTCACGCGCCCCGTGTGTCTCTCGCGACGAGGTTAGGTCCTTAGACCCACCTCTTCACATTCACCACGGGCCCCGCAGCAGCGCGGAACCCGTGGATTCGCGGTCTCTCGTCACCCCCGCCCCGTCGGGGATCGAGGACCGCCACACGGTTCGCGCACCCACCCGGAAGAAACATCCCGTGCGCCTGACCGGGCGCCGCTACCGAGGCCACCTGAACCACAGGTGGAATGGTGACCAGAAGTGCCGACCATCATGGACGAACGACCCGTCGTCCGCACCATCGATTCGATCAGTATCACCCGGACGACCAGTATCGAGAGCCGCGTGCCCTGCCGGGCCGGGGATCCCGATCTGTGGTTCGCCGAGGCCCCGTCGGACCTCGAGCGGGCCAAGACCCTCTGCGAGACCTGCCCCCTCCAGCGCGCCTGCCTGGCCGCCGCCCTCGAGCGCGGCGAGCCCTGGGGCGTGTGGGGAGGCCAGATCTTCGAGCAGGGCGTCGTGATCGCGCGCAAGCGCCCGCGCGGCCGGCCGCGGAAGAATGCGGCCTGATCGCAGTGAGCCCCGATCCGAGAGGATCGGGGCTCACTCGTTTCCGGGGCCGGGCGGCGCTGTCGCCCCCGATGATCCCAGGAGGCTCGATGGCCGCCGCTGTGCCGGGTGAGCCGAAAGTCGTTCCGGCGTTGTCCTCGAAACCATTGCGACCGCACAGTGACGCGGCGCACAGTTGATCCACGCGAATCGACTGACAGTGAGGACGCCCGATGACGGACCAGACCACCGAGGCCCTGGCGGAGGGCATCGCCCGCTCCCGCGACACCGACTACCTCGACATGGAGGCGCTGCTCTCCGATGAGGAGAAGGACCTGCTGGTCAAGGTCCGCAAGTTCGGCGACAAGGAGCTCCTGCCGATCGTCAACGACTACTGGGAGCGCGGTGAGTTCCCGTTCGAGATTCTGCCGAAGCTGCGCGAGCTGAAGGTCGTCGGCGACACCATGACCGGATACGGCATCACGCCGATGACCGCGGTCGGGCAGGGGCTCGTGTCGTACGAGCTGGGCCGGATCGACGGCAGTATCGCCACGTTCCTCGGCGTGCACGTCGGCCTCGCCATGCAGTCGATCTACATCCTCGGCTCCGAGGAGCAGCGGCAGCGATGGCTGCCGGCGATGGCGAACCTCGACAAGATCGGCGCCTTCGCGCTCACCGAGCCCGACCACGGCTCCGATTCCGTGGCGCTGGAGGCCACCGCGACCCGCGACGGGAGCGACTGGATCCTCAACGGACTCAAGCGCTGGCCCGGCAACGCGACGTGGTGCGACGTCATCGTCGTCTTCGCCCGCGACACCGGCGACGGCAAGGTCAAGGCCTTCGTCGTGGAGAAGGACGACCCCGGCTACAGCGCCACCAAGATCGGCGGCAAGGTCTCGCTGCGGATGGTGCAGAACGCCGACATCGTGCTCGACGACGTGCGCGTCCCCGACGACCGCCGCCTCGTCAACTGCAACGGCTTCCCCGACGTCTCCAAGGTACTCATGGGCACGCGCAACGCGGTCGCCTGGTCGTCGACGGGGCACGCCGTCGCCGCGTACGAGATCGCGCTGACCTACGCCCAGCGGCGCACCCAGTTCGGCAAGCCGATCGCCGCCACGCAGAGCGTGCAGGGCAAGCTCGTCGAGATGCTCGCCGACGTGACCTCGATGCAGCTCTACTGCATCCGCCTCGGGCGCCTGCTCGACGAGGGAGCGGTCACCGACACCATGGCCGCGCTCGCCAAGTACTACTGCAGCGTCAAGGCGCGGCACGTCTGTCGGATGGCCCGCGATGTGCTGGGCGGCAACGGGATCACCCTCGACTTCCACGTGATGCGGCACCTCTGCGACATGGAGGCGCTGGTCACCTACGAGGGCACCGCCGAGATCCAGTCGCTGCTCGTGGGGCGGGAGGTCACGGGGAAGAGCGCCTTCGTCTGACCGCTGTCGCGGAATCGCGCGAACGCCGCCGCGCCGCGTGATACACATCACAGTGCGATCGCATACTGCGATCGCAGCCCCGCGGGGCGAGTGAGAGGCGGCACGCGATGTCCATCGATCCGGTCCTGATGCCCACGGCCACATCACCGATCCGCGACAAGGTGGTCACGGCGAAGGAGGCGGTGCGCCTCGTCCGCGACGGCGACCACCTCGTGCTCGAGGGCTTCGCCGGGCAGGGCTTCGCGGAGGAGCTCGTGCTGGCGCTCGAGGAACGCTTCCTCGCGACGGGTTCGCCGAAGGACCTGTCGCTGGTGTTCACGGTGGCGCAGGGCGATCGGGGCGAGCGCGGCACCGTCCACCTGTGCCACGACGGGATGATCAAGCGCGCGATGGGCGGCCACTACGGCATGGCCCCCGCGCTGCAGAAGCTCGCGCTCTCCGGTGAGATCGAGGCGTACAACCTGCCGCAGGGTGTGATCGCGCAGTTGCTGCGCGACACCGGCGCCGGCAAGCCGGGGCTGATCACCCACGTCGGCCTGGGGACCTTCGCCGACCCGCGGCTCGGCGGCGGCAAGGTCAACGACGCGACCACCGAGGACCGCGTCCGGCTGATGGAGATCGACGGCCGCGAGTACCTCTTCTACAAGGCCTTCGACCGGCTCGACGTCGCCTTCCTCCGCGGTACCACCGCGGACCCGAGCGGCAACATCACCATGGAGAAGGAGGCGCTCACGCTCGAGGCGCTCGAGACGGCGATCGCCGTGCACAACAAGGGCGGCCTCGTGATCGTGCAGGTCGAGCGGATCGCCGAGCGCGGATCGCTGAATCCGCGGGACGTGAAGATCCCGGGCGCCCTCGTCGACTGCGTCGTCGTCGCGACCAGCTCCGCGCACCACACCCAGTCGTGGGGTTCGCAGTACAACCCGGCGATGAGCGGCGAGATCCGCCAGCCCATGAGCTGGATCCGCCCGATGCCGCTCGACCCACGCAAGGTCATCGCCCGGCGCGCCGCGCTGGAACTGCGCCCGAACTCGGTGGTCAACCTCGGCATCGGCGTCCCCGAGGGGGTCGCGGCCGTCGCCGCCGAGGAGGGCGTCCTCGAGTACCTCACGCTCACCGCCGAGCCCGGCGTCATCGGCGGCATGCCAGCGGGTGGAACGGATTTCGGTTCCGCGATCAACGCCGACGCGATCCTCGCGCAGCCTTCCCAGTTCGACTTCTACGACGGTGGCGGGCTCGACGCGGCCTTCCTCGGCATGGCCCAGGCCGATGTCGACGGCAACGTCAACGTCAGCCGGTTCGGCCCGCGCCTCGCGGGCGCCGGCGGGTTCATCAACATCAGCCAGAACGCCAAGGCGGTCTACTTCCTGGGCACCTTCCTCGCGCCGGCGCGCACGGAGGTCTCCGACGGTGCCATCGTGACCTCGGACGGCCCGGCCGCGCCGAAGTTCGTCGCGTCCGTCGACCAGCGCACCTTCTCCGGCGAGTACGCGCTCAAGGCGGGGCAACCGGTCATGTACATCACCGAGCGGTGCGTGTTCAGGCTCTCCGAGCGCGGCATGGAGCTCATCGAGATCGCGCCCGGTGTCGACCTGCAGCGCGACGTGCTGGACCTGCTGGGCTTCGAGCCCGTCATGGACGGCCCGCCCGCGATCATGGATCCACGCATCTTCCGGGACGACCCGATGGGGCTGCGCGACGACCTGCTGTCCGTGCCGCTCGAGGCGCGGTTCAGCTACGACGAGAAGCGGAACCTGTTCTTCATGAACTTCGAGGGCGTCGCGGTGCGCACCGAGGAGGAGGTGGAGCGCGCCGGGGTGGAGATCGAGCGGCGGCTCGCGGAGATCGGGCGGCCCGTCAACGTGGTGATCAACTACGACAACTTCGTGCTCGGCCCGGACCTCGTCGACGAGTTCGCCACCCGCGTCCGCCGGATGAGTAAGTACTACGAGTCGGTGACCCGATACACCACATCGGCGTTCCTGCGGCTCAAGCTCGCCGACCACCTCGCCGATCGCGGCCTCGCGCCGCACCTGTACGAGAGCCGCACGGAGGCCGTCGCCGCGTCGAAGCCGGCGGACGGGGACTGAGCGACTACGCCGCGGCCTGGGACAGGCACACGAGGTGCCCGTCGGGATCGCGCACGACGGCCATCCGCTCGCCCCACGGCCGCGCCTCGGGCGGGTCCACGACGGCGCCGCCGCGTGCCGTCCACGCGCCGACGACGCCGTCCAGGTCCGCAACGGCGAATCCGAGGGCGACGGCGGTGTCGCTGGGCGTCGCCGGGCGCTCGTGCAGCATGATCTCGACGCCGTCGGCGGTGGCGAGCCACGCCAGCTCGTCGGCGGCGGCGGTGCGGCGCAGGCCGAGAAGGCCCGCGTAGAAGGCCAGCGCCGGGTCCAGCGCGGAGACGGAGACGACGAGGCGGGAGATCGACGCGGTCATGCGCCCGACACTACGCCCGGCGGAGCGGACCTCGCGGCGGCGCTGCGTGTGCTCGGGCGCCTGCGCGAGGGATGATCATTCGTCGCCGTCGAGCAGCGGCACCCAGTGCTCGACGATCGCGCGGTACGGCGCCTCGGCCTCCATCTGCGAGCAGATGCCGACCATGCCGAGCAGGACGCGGAAGAGCATCACGTACTCGGGCGGCAGGGCCAGCTTGCGGCCCGTCTGGAACTGCTCGCCGCGCACGTCGGTCGCGGTGTACGCGGCCTTCATCAGCCACTTGCGGGTGAAGTGGAAGCTCTCGGACCGCAGCGGGTCGACGTACGGCGCGAGGTAGGCGCGGATGTCCTCGGGCGTGATCTCCAGCCGCGGCGGGATGAAGCCCTGGCTGCGCAGCAGCGGGAACAGGGCGTCGTAGTCCTCGTCGCGGGCGAGTCGAAGGATCTTGCCGACCGCCGGCGGTATGCCGCCCGGGTACTCGGCGACGGCGCCGAAGTCGAGGGCGACGAGCCGCCCGTCGGGCGCGATCATGAAGTTCCCGGGGTGCGGGTCGCCGTGCAGCAGGCCCGTGCGGGCGGGCGCGCTCACCTCGAACTCGGTGAGCTTCGAGGCGGCGTCGTTCCGCTCCTCCTGGGTGCCGTTCGCGATGACGTCGCGCAGCGGCCGCCCGGTGACCCACTCGCTGATGATCACGGTGGGCGCGCTGGCGAAGACCTTGGGCACCTGGACGTTCGGGTCACCGTCGAAGGCCTTGGCGAACTTGCGCTGGTTGGTGGCCTCGTACCGGTAGTCGAGCTCGGCCTCGGTGCGGTCGGTGAGCTCCTGCACCAGCGACTTCACGTCGGCGCCCGGCGTGAGCGGCTTGAGCACGGAGCTGAGCCGGCCGAGGGCCTTGAGATCGGCGCGCAGGGCCTCGTCGGCGCCCGGGTACTGGACCTTGACCGCCACCTCCCGACCGTCGGACCACACCCCGCGGTGCACCTGACCGATGGACGCGGACGCAGCGGCCTCGTCGTCGAAGGAGCTGAACCGGTCCCGCCAGCCCGTGCCCAGCTGCTGGTCGAGCACCTTGTGCACGGTGGCCGCCGGCATGGGCGGCGCCTCGTTCTGCAGCTTCGCGAGGGCGTCGCGGTAGGGGGCCGCGTACTCCGGCGGCACGGCCGCCTCCATCACGCTCATGGCCTGGCCGAGCTTCATCGCGCCGCCCTTGAGCTGCCCCAGGACCTCGAAGAGCTGCTCCGCGGCCTTGGCCTGCAGCTCCGCGTTCACCTCGTCCTTGTCGGCGCCGGCGAGACGCTTGCCCCAGCCCACCGCGGTGCGGCTGGCCATGCCCAACGGCAGCCCCGCCAGCTTGGCGGTGCGCTTCGCACTGCCACGGGTGATCTCGGACATCTGGCCCCCTGGAGTCAGCCTGCCGCCTCGGCCGCGGGAGCGGGGACCCCGCATCCGCACCCGGGGTGCATGAACCATCGTCGGACGGCGATCGCGCTGCCCTCGACCTCCAACGTACAGCCGAGGGCGTCCGGCGGGTCCGCCGAGTCCCACCGCCCGGCGGCGACGGCCGCCACCTGGTGCGCGGCCACCGCACCCGTGATCCGCAGGATCTGCGCCGAGGCCCGCCCCGCGCGGCCGAACAGCTGGCAGGCGAGCGTGGGCCACCCGGGATCGGCGTCGGCCCGGGCGCGGTCCAGGCACAGCAGGCACGGGCCCGCGCCGGGCAGCACCAGCGGCCCGACGATCCCGGCACCGTCGCGCAGCACCACGGGCAGGTGCGGCACCCGTTCCCGCATCAGCCGCGCCACCAGCACGGGATCGGGGGAGAGGGCGTCCGCGAGCACGACGAGGTCGACGCCGCGGCCGGCAGGCGTCCAGCTCCGCGCGGTCCCGGCGGTCACCCGGACCTCGTCGAGGGCGGCGAGCTCGCCGAGCACCGTGTCGGAGACCGGGCCCCGCCCGTGCAGGTGGACCTGCAGGGGCGCGTGCGGCGGCTCCGCCTCCAACAGCCCGTGGCCGCGGAGCGCGTCCAGCAGCTCGGTGACGTCGGACGGGGTCATGCCCAGGTCGGCGGCGCGGCGCTCCAGCTCGCGGGCGGTGCGGAAGGACTGCAGCCAGCGCAGCAGCCCCGCCGTCGCGTCCGGAGCCAGCCACGGCGGCGGTTGCAGCACGGGCGCGCCGGTCGCCGAGGCGCCCAGCTGGACCAGCGTGGGCGGCCGGACCACCACGGTGAGATACGGGTTCAGACGGTGCCGCATGGCTCCAGTCGAGCACGCCGGCGCTCCGTGAACCGTCCGGAATCAGCGGTTATCCACAGGCGCATACCGGTGTTGATCAGGGGCGATGGGGCGCGGCGGAGATCTCTCGCGCGGTCACCGGTGGCGCGGCGACGAAGACCTCGCGCCGGAACCGGCCGAACAGCGCGGCGCTCTCCCGCAGCAGTGTCCGTCGCGAGCCGCCGACCGCCACCAACGCACGACCGTGGTCTGCGGCGACCACGATCGACACCGCGCAGGCGAAGCCCTGCCAGAGGGCCCCGATCGCTCGCCGCCGAGCGGGCGGGGTGGCCGCGAAGCCCTCGCTGAGGTGGTCCCGCTGGAATCGGATGTGGTACTGCTCGTCGTCGAGGATGCGGCGGCTGACCTCGGCGAGGAGCGGATCGGGCGACTGCGCGAGCGCCCCGTAGTAGCTGACCGCGATGAGTTCCGCGACGGTCAGCACGAGCAGCTCGCAGCGCAGGCCGAGGGCGCGACGGGCGCGCACGAAAACCGCGTCCGACCAGTGCCCGTCGAGCAGTTCGCCGCCGCCCGCGCGGATCAGCTCCGCGAGGAGTCGTGCGTGCTCGTTCTCCTCGGCGACGAACAGTCGGACCGCCGCGGCGTACGCCGGGTCGCCCGCGGCGTCGGCGTGCGCGGCCAGCGTCGCGCCGTCGCCGCTCTCACCGACCTGGAAGCGCTGCAGGCTCGCGATCACCGCCGGGGGCAACTCCGCGCCGAGGGACCACGCCGGGTCCGGTCCGCGTCGTCGTGCCCGTTCTTCGAAGTGTTCGACCCATTCCATCCCTCCTTCATAGCCCAGTAAAGCTGAGATGAAGGTGAGTGGATTCGGTCAGTTCCCGTCGGATTCGCCGCCGGACTCGCGTCCCAGCCGCTCGATCGCGGCGATCGGATCGTCGAGGTCCGAGGCCTCCGCGCTGGACGAGTCGCCCAGCAGTCGGTCGATGAAGGCCGCGGGCGCGTCCAGGTCGGCGGCGTCGGGGATCAGGTCGGGGTGGGCCCAGATGCCGTCGCGCTCCTCCATCGAGGTGGCGTTCAGGATCCGCTCCCACAGGTCGGCCGCCTCGCGCACCTTGCGGGGGCGCAGCTCCAGGCCGACGAGCGTGGCGAAGGTCTGCTCGGCCGGGCCGCCCGACGCGCGCCGGCGGCGCATCGTCTCGCGCAGCGCGGCGGCGCTGGGGAGCCGGTCGGCGATCGCCGCGTGCACGACGTCCTCGACCCAGCCCTCGATGAGGGCCAGCAGCGTCTCGAGGCGCTCGAGCGCGGCGGTCTGCTCCGGCGTGGCCTTGGGCTGCAGCGCGGCGCCCTGCGCGGCCATCAGCTCCTCGAGCTTCGACGGGTCCTGCAGCGCGGTCGGGTCCAGGTTGCGGGAGAGCTCCTCGATGCCCGACATGTCGATCGTGATGCCGCGGGCGTACTGCTCGACGGTGTCGAGCACCCGGGCGCGCAGCCACGGCACGTGCGAGAACAACCGCTGATGCGCGGCCTCGCGCGCCGCGAGGAAGACGAGGATCTCCTGGTCCTTGACGTCGAGGTCCTTGCTGAACGCCTCGATCGCCTCGGGCAGCAGCGCCGCGGTGTCCTCGGGGCCGAGCGGCAGCCCGATGTCGGTGCTGGTGAGCACCTCCTTCGACAGCGAGCCGAGCGCCTGGCCGAGCTGCGTGCCGAAGGACATCGAGCCGATCTGGCTGAACATCCCCATCATCGGCGCCGCCATCTCGCGCGCCTCCTCGGGCATGCTCTGCATCCACGAGCCGGAGATCTTCTCCGCGACGGGGTTCACCAGCCGCTTCCACGTGGGCAGGGTCTTCTCCTGCCAGTCGACGGGGGTCCACGCCGCCGTCTTCTGCGGGCCCGCCGGGAGCACGGTGGCACCGTCGAGCCAGAGCTGCGCGAGGTGCATCGACTCCTCGACCGCCGTGCGCTGGCCCTCGGAGACGGGCTCGTGCTTGCCGAGGGTCTGGCGCGCGAGCTGCGCCGCGAGGGTGTAGTTGACGGGCTCGCCGGTGCCGGCACCCGGGCCGGTCATGCCGGTGCCCATGCCGGAGATCATCTGGCCGAGCTGGCTCAGCATGTCGCCCAGCTGCGACATGTCGAAGGGCTGACCGGCGCCGAACGGCTGGTCCCGTCGGCCTTTGCCGTCGTCACCGCCGTCGTCGCCGGAGGAGAATCCGAAGGGCAGGTCATTCATGACTCCACGGTACTGCCCCGGTCCACCCCGGGCCGCTCCGTCCGTCACGCTCTGCGCGAACATCCCGCGCGAACGGCGGCGGCTACGCTGTGGCCCGTGACGGAACGCAGGATCACGACAGCTCTCGCCGCCCTGGTACCGCTCCTGGTGCTCGTGTTGCTGGGGATGTTCGTGACGGTGCCCTACGTCGCCGTCGGCCCGGGGGACACCGCCGACACGCTCACCACGTACGCCGAGCGCGACGCCGACGGCAAGGTCGTCGACCGCAGGGTCATCACCATCGACGGCCTGCCCGTGCATCAGCCCGCCGGTCAGCTGCGCTTCACCACGATCGCCGTGACCGACGGCCTCAACCTCTACGGCGCGCTCGCCAAGTGGGTGACCGGCGCGCAGATCGCGCCCCGCGACGCCTACTACCCGCCCGGCGCCACCCGCGAACAGATCGAGGCGGGCAACCGCGAGCAGTTCACCGGCTCCGAATCCTCGGCCACCGTCGCGGCCCTGCGGTACCTGAAGATCCCGACGGCCGTCGGCGTCGTCGGCCTCAGCGAGGGCGGACCGTCGCAGGGCAAGCTGCGCGAGGGCGACGTCGTCGAGGCGGTCGACGGTGCGCCCGTCGCCGCCCCCGACCAGGTCGCCAAGGGCCTCGAGGGCAAGAAGAAGGGCGACGTCGTCACCGTCACCGTCCGGCGCGCCGACGGTGCCGCGCAGGTCCCCGTCACGCTCGCCGAGTCCGAGGGCAAGCCGCGTCTCGGGATCGTCGTGGGGCAGGTCCCCGCGGACCCGAAGATCCGCATCGGCTTCGGCGTGCAGCAGGTCGGCGGGCCGTCGGCGGGGCTGATGCTCTCGCTCGGCATCGTCGACCTGGTCGAGCCGGGCGACCTCACGGGCGGGAAGAACGTCGCCGGGACCGGCGAGATCGCCTCGGACGGCAAGGTCGGGCCCATCGGCGGTATCGAGCACAAGCTCCAGGGCGCCAAGCGCGACGGTGCCTCGGTCTTCCTCGTGCCCGCCGCCAACTGCGACGCCGCGAAGTCCTCGCCGCCCGCGGACCTGCAGCTGGTGAAGGTCGAGACGCTCGACGGCGCGATCCAGGCCCTCGCGGACGTCCGCGAGGGGCGCCCCGCACCGTCCTGCTGAACGCCCGCCCGCGGCGGAGCGGGGTCAGTCCTCGTCGAAGGTGGCGAGCAGTCCCTGGATCAGGCCGGGCGCGAGCTGGTCGGCGCGCAGCAGGTCGGAGTCCGCGAAGGGATCGTCGTCGTCGGGCTGCAGCGTGAGCAGGGTGATCCGGTGGCCGTCGCGCAGCACCGCCGCGACCATCCGCGCCGTGCGCCGGCCCGGGTGGCTCTCGGCGGCGGCGCGGCCGGCCCGGTCGGCGGCGTCCACATCGGCCAGATGGGGCTCGAGCGCGCCGTCGAGATCCGCCTCCGCGGTCGGCGGCAGCACGATGATCTCCTGCACCAGCGCGCACCCGACGACCTCGTCGGGCCAGGTGGTGGTGGCGAGCACGTGGTTGAGCTCGGTGCTGCCGCCCCGCGGGTCGCCGGGCAGTGGCTCCTGCTCGATCACGGTGAGCGAGGCACCGTCGTCGAGGATGTCGGCCCACTCGGGCTGACTGGTCGCGAGCAGCGAGGTCGGGACGAGCCCGAACAACTGGGGCGGTTGGCCCCAGCCCTGCGGTTCCACGAACTCGATGGCCTCGCGGGCCGCGCGGCCCAGGGCCGCCTCGTCGAATACCTGCTCCGGCTCGTCGTAGGTCACGCGCCCATGATCGCATCCCGGGGCGCGCGCGGTACCACGTCGGTGAGCACGCGCGGATCCCATCTCGGGCAATCCGTACAGTGGTTGTCGTGACGACACCTCGTGCCGCGGGCATTCCCACGCTGTCCCGCCGGGCAAAGATCCTCATCGCGATCGCCGTGGTCCTCCTGGCGCTGCTGCTCATCGGGCCCCGGGTGGTGGACGTGATCACCGCCTTCCTCTGGTACGGCTCGCTCGGCCATGCCGGCGTGCTCCGGACCGTGCTGCTCTCGCGCCTCGGCCTGTTCGTGGTGACGGGCGTGGTGCTGGCGCTGTTCACGTTCGCCGGGATGTGGCTGGCGTACCGCGTGCGGCCGGCCTTCCTGCCCTCGCCGACGGACGATCCGGTGGTGCGGTACCGCGCCGTGGTGACGAGCAAGCTGAAGACCTTCGCGATCGTGCCCTCTCTGCTGATCGGGCTCATCGCCGGCATCTTCGGGCAGTCGGCGTGGCAGCAGGTGCTGCTGTTCTTCAACCGCCAGCCCTTCGGCGACACCGACGCCGAGTTCGGCATGGACATCGGCTTCTACGCCTTCACGCTGCCCTTCATCGAGTTCGTCCTCGGCTTCCTGTTCGCCGGCCTGATCGTCATGTTCCTGGCGAACCTGGTCGCGCACTACGTCTTCGGCGGAATCCGCCTGGCGGGCCGCGAGGGCTCTCTGTCGCGCGGCGCGCGCATCCAGCTCGCCGCGATCGCCGGCGTCTTCCTGCTGACCAAGGCCGTCGCCTACTGGTTCGACCGGTACGCCCTGGTCTACTCGAACCGGTCGCCGATGTTCACCGGCGCGAACTACACCGACATCCACGCGATGCTCCCGGCGAAGGCGATCCTCACGGGCATCGCGATCATCTGCGCCGCCGCCTTCTTCTTCGGCATCGTGCTGCGCGACCTGCGGGTCCCCGCGATCGCGACCGTGCTCATGCTGTTCTCCTCGCTGGTGGTCGGCGTCGGCTGGCCCACCGCGGTGCAGACCTTCTCCGTCGGCCCCAACGCGGAGAAGGAGCTGCCCTACATCGCGCGGAACATCGCGGCGACGCAGGAGGCCTACGGGCTCGCGAGCGCCAAGTACGAGAAATCCGATCCCAAGGCCTCACCCGAGGCCCTGCAGACGCTCACCGCCAAGGACGCCCCCTCACTGCAGAACGTGCGTCTGCTCGACCCGAACGTGGTCTCGCAGGCCTTCTCGAACTTCGGCGGCCTCAAGGACTACTACCGGCTCTCGGGCAAGCTCTCGGTGGACCGCTACGACGTGGGCGGCAATCAGACCAACGTGCTGCTCGCACCGATCGAGCTGGACCCGAGCAAGACCCCGTCGGACTGGACCTCGCGGCACATGGTCTACACCCACGGCAACGGCCTGATCACCGCGCCGGCCGGCCAGGTCGACCAGGTGGTCAGCGAGAGCGGCCGCGACGCCGTGAACAACAACAACGCGGGCGGCCAGCCCGTGTTCACGCGCAACGGCGTGGCCGGCAGCAAGGCCGTCACGCAGCCGCGGATCTACTACGGCGAGATCATCGGCTCGGATCCCGGCTTCTACTCCGTCGTCGGCAGCACGGGCGACCCGCGCGAGCTCGACAGCGACACCGAGCGCTCGCGCTACGAGGGCGACGGCGGCGTCGGGATCGGCAACTGGTTCACCCGCCTCGCCTACGCGATCAAGTTCACCGAGCGGAACATCCTGCTCAACGGGAACATCGGGCCGGACTCGAAGATCATCTACCAGCGCGACCCGCGCGACCGGGTCAAGCAGCTCGCGCCCTTCCTCACGGTGGACACGAAGACCTACCCGATGGTCGACTCACGCACCGGCCGGATCCTGTGGGTGGTCGACGGCTACACCACGCTGCCGAAGTACCCGTACGCGCAGCAGACCTCGCTGTCGGACGCCACCGGCTCGCGCCAGCAGACCACGCCCGGCCAGCAGGCGCAGCGCCGCCAGGTGGACGAGAAGGTGGGCTACATCCGCAACTCGGTGAAGGCCACCGTCGACGCCTACGACGGTTCCGTGCACCTCTACCAGGTCGACGAGAACGATCCCGTCCTCAACGCCTGGAAGAGCGTCTTCCCCGGTGTGGTCGAGCCGAAGAGCGCGGTGCCCGCCGAGGTGGCGCAGCACTTCCGCTACCCGCAGGACCTGTTCGAGGTCCAGCGCTTCCTGCTGCAGAAGTACCACACGTCGGACCCCGACACCTTCCGCCGGCAGAACGACGTCTGGCAGGCCGCCGCGGCGCCGAACGAGACGCCCGACAAGGACGGCCTGCAGTCCCCGTACTACTCGGTGGCGTCGGCGCCCGGCGGTGGCCCGGCGCAGTTCCAGCTCTCGTCGATCCTGCAGGCGAAGGACCAGCCGTACCTCGCGGGGCTCGTCTCCGTGTCGTCGGAGGGCGAGGACGCGGGCCGACTGCTGGTGCGCGACATGCGCGAGCTGCCCGGGCGCCGGACCCCCGGCCCGATGCAGGCGGCCGACCTGATCAAGGGCGCACCGCCGGTCGTGGCCGACAACGCCAACATCCAGGCGCTCAACCCGCGCTTCGGCAACCTGCAGGCGATCGCGCTCGCGAACGGCGGCCTGACCTACGTCTGGCCGATGTACGCGCAGTCGACGGGGGAGCGGGCCGCGCCCAAGCTGATCAAGGTGCTCAGCCTGAACCCGGTCACGGGCGGCGCGGGCTACCGCACGACGGTCGCGGCGTCGCTCACCGACGCCGGGTACCGGGGTGTCGACGCGGCGCTCGCGACGGCGGCGACGGGCGTCTCCGGCCCGACCCAGGGCCAGACGGTGCCGGGCGCGACGCAGCCCGGCCCGGACCAGCCGCCCACGCAGGCGACCGTGCCCGACGCCGACACCCCCGAGGTGCAGGCCGCGGTGAAGGCCGTTTCCGATGCCTGGAGCTCGGTGCTCTCGGCGCAGCGCTCCGGCGACCAGGTCGCCGTCGGCCAGTCGATGAAGCAGCTCGGTGACGCGATCACCAAGCTGCAGGCGGCCGAGGCGAAGGCGCGGGGCGGCAACTGATCTCAGCTCTCCGGCCGGGGCGGCGACGCCCGGCCCGGCCGGAGAGACGAGCGTCACGTTCAACTGATTTGCACATCGTGAGCGCATTCCAGTAACGTGGTGTTTACCCGACGCGGGGTGGAGCAGCTCGGTAGCTCGCTGGGCTCATAACCCAGAGGTCGCAGGTTCAAATCCTGTCCCCGCTACTAGGTCGAAGGCCCCCGGAGAAATCCGGGGGCTTTTCGCATTCCGGAGCCCTTTCGCGGTCTCCGGGTAGTTCCGTTGCGGTGGGTACCGTCGGGGCGTGGCCACGGAACTCCAGCGGATGCTCGCCGGCGAGCGCTACCGCGACAACGATCCGGTGCTCGTCGCGATGCGGAAGTCCTGCGGCCGGCGGCTCGACCGGTTCAACGCCACCGCCGCGGACGACGACGCACTGCGCTCTCAGATCCTCCAGGAGCTCCTGGGAGGCATCGGCGAGGGTTCCTGGGTCATGCCGCGGTTCCAGTGCGACTACGGGGCGCACATCACGATCGGCGCCAACAGCTTCCTCAACTACGACGCGATCCTCATGGACTGCGCGCCGATCACGATCGGCGAGGACTGCTCGATCGGGCCGCGCGTGCAGCTGCTCACCGCACTGCACCCCGTGGAGGACCACGCCGCGCGGCGGGCGCGCTGGGAGACCGCGGAGCCCATCACGATCGGCGACAACGTCTGGTTCGGCGGCGGCGTCATCGTGTGCCCCGGCGTCACCGTCGGCCGCAACGCAGTGATCGGCGCCGGCAGCGTGGTGACGCGCGGCGTCCCCGACCACGTCGCCGCCGTCGGTAATCCCTGCCGCGTCGTGCGGTCGCTCCCCGCCGAGTAGCTACCCGCTCGCGCGCACCTCGGCGACGCGCTGCCGCACGCGCGGTGCGACCTCGTCGACGAATCGGCGGCACTGCTCGTAGTCGTCGTCCTCCGCGCCGAAGACGAAGGTGTCCATGCCCGTGTCCACGGCGAGACCGGTCAGCTGCTCGGTCCACTGCTCGACGGTGCCGTGGAAGGCCTCGTCCGACGGCTGGTCGTCGATCGACCCGAAGATGTTGTAGACGCGCCGGATCGACGCGGGATCGCGGCCGGCGGCGCGGGCACCGTCGTCGATGGCGGCGTGCCGCTCGGGCAGGGTCGCGGGCGGGAAGAAGGAGTTCGACGGTGCCCACCCGTCCGCGTGGCCGCCGAGGAAGCGCAGCAGTTTCGGCCCGCCGACGCCCAGCCACACCCCGATGTCGTGCGCGGGGCGCGGGCCGGGATGCACCCCGTCGATGCGGTAGTGCTCGCCGTGGAAGCGCACGGACCGCTCGCCCGACCACATCAGGCGGATCACCTCGACGGCCTCCCTGAGCGCGCCGGCGGCCTCGCCGGGGCTGCGCTCGGGGCCGCCCATCGCGGCGATTGCGGGCCAGAAGGCGCCCGCGCCGAGGCCCAGCTCGAACCGGCCCTCGGACAGCAGGTCGAGGGTCGCCGCGGCCTGCGCCATCACGGCGGGCGGCCGGAGCGGCAGGTTGGCGACGTCGGGGAAGACGCGCACCTCCTCGGTGCGATGGAGCAGCGCGCCGATCAGCGTGAAGGTGTCGACGAAGGCCTGCTGGTAGGGGTGGTCCTGCACACCCAGGAACTCGACCTTCCCGTCCGCGAGCTCGGCGAGGGCGAAGCAGTTGTCGAGCGCCGCGGCGGACGGGGTGACGAACAGGCCGAATGCGACGGGACGCAGGTAGTCCATGCCGCCAGCCTAGGCCCCGTCGCGGGGCCCGGCAGCGGTACGGGCATCCGCCCGGATCGGCATCGGCGGCGCCCGGGCCTGGCTACGCTCGGCCTGTGCCGACCAGCGCAGACTTCCGGGCGTGGTGCGCCGCGAGCGCCTACGCCGAGGGGACGATCCCGGAGGCGGACCGCCGCCGGCTGCGCCTCGTCTCGCTCGCGGCCTACGCCTCGGCGGCGGTGAGCGTCGGCTTCGCGGTGATCGGCCTGGTCTTCGGCGGCCCGCACCAGGTGATGGTCGTCAACGTCGTCTCCGGGGCCGCGCTGGCGCTGGTCCCGTTGCTGGGGCGGTTCGGGACTCTGGTGGCGCCGACGGCGTTCTTCGCCGTCGCGACGGTCACGCTGTGGAGCCTGTGCGTCCTCCTCGGCGAGGGCGTGGGGCTGCTGTACTACTACCTGGTCATGGCGGTCGGCGTGCCGATGATCGTGGGCGTGCGCCGGATCGTCGCCGCCACCGCGGTGGTCGTCGTCTGTCTCGCGGCGATGATCTACCTGCACTTCACCGTGCCCGAGGACACCGGCCTGATGCCGCACTGGTTCGCCACCATGGGCTTCGTCGTCAACGTGGTCGCCGCGGCGTCCCTGGCGGTGGCGATCGTCGGGGCCGGGCTGTTCCAGATCGAGCGCGCGGACGCCGCGCTCGAGGAGGAGTTCCGGCGGTCCGAGGCGCTGCTGAACAACATCCTGCCGCGGTCGGTCACGGAGCGCCTCAAGGAGCCCGGCCACGCCGAGGTCGCGGACTCCTACGACGACGCCTCGGTCCTGTTCGCGGACATCGCCGGGTTCACCGAGATGTCCAGTCGCACCGCGCCCGCGGACGTCGTCCGGTACCTCGACCGGCTCTACACCACCCTCGACGCGCTGGTGGAGCGCCACGGGCTAGAGAAGATCAAGACCACCGGGGACTCCTACATGGTGGTGAGCGGCGTCCCCGAACCGCGCGCCGACCACCTCGAGGAGCTGGCGCGGTTCGCGGTGGCGCTCCAGGGCGCCGCGGCCGGCGTGACGAACGCCGACGGCCGCGCGACGCCGCTCCGGATCGGCCTCGCGGACGGTCCCGTGGTCGCCGGCATCGTCGGGTCGAAGAAGTTCTTCTTCGACGTGTGGGGCGATGCCGTCAACGTCGCGTCCCGGATGGAGTCGACGGGGGTCGTCGGCCGCATCCAGGTGACGTCGTCCGTCCACGACCGGCTCGGACGGGCCTTCGCCTTCGAGGAGCGGGGGTCTCATCGCCGTCAAGGGCAAGCCGGACCAGCGGACCTGGTTCCTCCTCGGCGAACGCGCGGCGTGACCGAGCCGCCGGCGTGACCGCGTCACCGGGAGGGAGGGGTCAGCAGCGGTAGGAGTTGTCGCTGCCGATCGACTTCACGGTGGGCTTCTTGCCCGCGCCGCAGGTGATCGTGTTGTCGTGGCCGCTCACGTCGATCGAGGACGCGCCGGCGAGGACGATCGAGTTGTTACTACCGATCACCTGCAGCGAGGTGACGTCGCGCAGCGTCAGCGTGTTGTCGTGACCGTTGACCTCGACGCGCTTGCAGGCGGAGGTGAAGACGATCGCGTTGTCGGAGCCGATGAGCTTGACATCGTCGTTGCAGGCCAGCGTCCGTACCTGGTCGTGACCGGAGAGGTCGATCCGGGCGGCGGCCGTCGGTGCGAGGACCGAGGCTGCGAGTACGGCGGCGGCCGCGGCGGTGGAACGGGCGAGGAGCGTGCGCATGTCGAGTCCGTCCTTCTGCAAACGTGCGATCGGGGCGAATCGGACAGTACCGGTTTCGGATCACGCTGATCGGGACGGTTCCGATCCTGTGACGCGATCGGCAGAGTGGCCTGTCATATCCGGACGAGTCCCCTCGTCCGCCTCAGCCGCAGGAGACCAGCATGCCCACCCTCGTCATCGTCGCCTTCGTCGGACTGCTCGGGCAGCTCGTCGACGGCAGCCTCGGGATGGCCTTCGGCGTGACGGCGACGACCTTCCTGGTCGCGCTCACGACGCTCTCGCCCGCCGCCATCAGCGCGACGATCCACCTCGCCGAGATCGGTACCAGCGCCGTCTCGGGCGCCTCGCACTGGCGCTTCGGCAACGTCGACTGGAAGGTCGTGCGCCGCATCGGCATCCCCGGCGCGATCGGCGCGTTCATCGGCGCGACGGTGCTCTCCAACCTCTCCACCGAGGTCGCGAAGCCGCTGATGTCCACCATCCTGCTGCTGCTCGGCCTGTACGTGCTGCTGCGCTTCACCTTCCGTGGCATCGACACCAAGAACCTGGGCAAGCCGCTGAAGTCGCGCTTCCTCGCCCCGCTCGGCCTGTTCGGCGGCTTCGTCGACGCCACCGGTGGCGGCGGCTGGGGCCCCGTCGGCACGCCGGCGCTGCTGGCCTCGGGCCGCATGGAGCCCCGCAAGGTGGTCGGCACCATCGACACCAGCGAGTTCCTCATCGCACTCGCCGCGTCGCTCGGCTTCCTCGCCAACCTCGGCGGCGAGGGCGTGAACTTCGCCTACGCCGGCGCCATCCTGCTGGGCGGCGTCATCGCGGCTCCCTTCGCCGCCTGGCTGGTGCGCCACTTCCCGCCGCGGCTCCTCGGCGCCTCGGTGGGCGGCCTGATCATCCTCACCAACGCCCGGACCCTCGTCGGCAAGAGCGGCCTCGCGCTCGATCCGGGGACGCAGCGCGTGGTGTACATCCTCATCGTCGCCGGCTGGATCGCCGCGTTCGCGTACTCCTTCGTGCAGTACCGCCGCGACGCCGTCCTCGAGTCCGCCGATTCCATCAGCGATCTCGCGGCCCGCAACGCCGCCGCGACCGAGGATCCGAAGGAGCCGGTCCCGGCCTGATCACCGCACCCAGCGCGGTGGATCGTGCCCCTCGGCGGGCACGATCCACCGCGCTGCTTCGTCTTTCCGTCCGTAGGCTGGAGGCATGGACGTCTGGATCGCGGACCCGCAGCGCGACGCCGGCCTGGTGGCGACGCTGCGCTACGCGTGGGCCCGGACCTCCGGCGCCACCACCGATCCCCAGGACGACGCGTTCGTGGAACAGGTGCGGGCGTGGTGGATCCGCGACGAGCGCACCGTGTTCCTGGCGGGGGAGTCCATTCCGGGCGGCGGTGGCGCGGCCGCCGGCATGGTGACGCTCCACGAGTACCGGCGGATGCCGGTGCCGGGCGCGGCCCCATCGGCCTGGGGGTACCTGGGGCATCTCTTCGTCCTGCCCGCGGCGCGGGGCGAGGGGCACGGCCGGGCGTTGATCGAGGCGGTGCAGCGCGCCGCCCACGACCGCGGCTACCGGCGACTGGTGCTCTCGCCGAGCGAGGAGTCGATACCGCTGTACCGCCGCACCGGTTTCCGCGCGGCGGACGAGCTCATGGTGTGGGAACCGGGCCCCGCCGCCACGTCGTGATGGTGGCGGGCCCGACGCCCCGGTCGAGGCCGCGCACGAGCACGGCGCAGCCGATGCCCGAGAGCACCATGCCGATGGTGAACACGGCCGGGTAGCCGAGCGCATCGCCCACGGCGCCGCCGGCGAATCCGGCGATCCCCTGCGCCGCGACCACGGCGCTCGCGAGCAGCGTGTAATCGGCGCCCGCGTCGTCGCGCTCGCACGCGTCCATCATCAGCGTGAACAATGCGACCAACGCGGCGCCGCCGAAGACGTGCTCGAGCAGCGTTGCCGCGATCACCATGCCGCCGCCGATCCCGAGCGCCGCGATCACGTACAGCCCCACCGCCAGGCTCTGGCTGACTCCGCCGAACAGCAATGCCGTGCGCCGCCCGTGCCGGAAGGCGAGCCAGCCGCCCACGGCCGATCCGGCGAGGGCGCCCGCGGAGCTCAGGGCGCCGCTCACCAGCGCGATCTCCCGCAGGCCCAGGCCCGCGTCGTGCAGGAACGGGCCGGAGACGGACGACGCCATGGCATTGCCGAACTTGTAGGAGGCCAGGAGCCCGATCAACGGGATCACCCCGGGCCGGCGCAGGCGGTGCCACCACGCCGTGCCCAGGCCGTCGCGGCGGACGTGCTCGACGGGGCGGGGCGCACCGTCGGCGGGCTCGTCCCGCGCCAGCAGGACGACGGGGACCGTGCACAGCAGGATCAGCCCGCCCAGGGTGAGCAACAGGACGCGCCAGCCGCTCTCCGCGTAGATCCACAGCAGCCCGCCGCCGCCGGCGATCATGCCGAGCCGGTAGGCGCCCGTCTGGATGCCGTTGCCGAGGCCGCGGTCGCGGGGGCCGAGGAGCCGCACCGCGAGGCCGTCGGTGGCGACGTCCTGGGTGGCGGAGAGCAGGTTGATGGCGGCGATGGCGACGAACAGCCACCGCAGGGACCCGGTGAGGTCGGTGGCGGCCAGGGCGAAGGCGACGCCGGCGGAGCCGAGCTGCGTGGCGAGGAGCCACCGCCGGCGCGTGCCGATCCGGTCGACGGCGGGCGCCCAGAGGAACTTCAATCCCCAGGGGAGGTAGAGGAACGAGGTGAGGCTGATCGCGGTGAGGGACAGGCCCGCCTCGCGGAGCAGGACGGGGATCGCCTGCGTGAAGAAGCCGAACGGGAGCCCCTGGGCGAAGTACAGCCCCGTCAGCAGGAGGAGCACGCGCAGTCGCACCCCGCGATTCTGGCAGTTCGCGCCGGAAGCGGGGCGACCAGGTCTCAGCGGGCGGGACGAGGCGGTCCTCTGGGGTGCGACGCGAAAACGCCTGTGGCGGCCGATTCACGAGGAATCGACCGCCACAGGCGTCAGTCTCTGTACAGCGGGTGCGACTTAGCCGCGGCCGCCGCAGCTCGGCCACGCGCCGATGCCCTGCGAGGCCAGAACGTTCTCCGCGACGCGGATCTGCTCGGCACGCGAGGCGTTGTGCGGCAGGCCCGAGCCACCGTTGGCGGACCAGGTCGACGGGCTGAACTGCAGGCCGCCGTAGTAGCCGTTGCCGGTGTTGGTGTTCCAGTTGCCACCCGACTCGCAGGCCGCGATGGCGTCCCAGTTCACGCTGTCGGCGTTCGCAGCACCGGTGCCGAAGGCAACGGGAGCGGCGACGATCGCGCCGGTGACGGCCATCATGCCCAGGGTCTTGCGGATGTTCTTCAAGGTGTTCCTTTCGCCGGTGCGCATGCCAGGACACAGCCCGATTGGGGCGGAGGTGTCGGGGAAAGACATGGACCGTGCCTTCTCTGTCGGGCACGGCGGTGGGCTGAGGACGATCGCTCAACCGGCTTCGGCGACGTGGTGCGTCACGCTGGAAGCGGTCCGGCGCCCGAGGAAGATGCTCTCGTTTCGGCGGCGGGCCCACACATACGCGGTGGTTCGTGGATTCAATTGTGTTCCCGCTGAGCGGGTCGAGATGAACACTAGGGGCCTATCGACGCGGTGTCATCCCCGCCGCGGGACGGTCGCGATTTGATAACGCTTCGGTCACGATCGGCTGTGAGGACCGTAAGACCAGGTCACCCCGGAGATCGCTAGCAATAGCTTGCATAGGCAATGACCTGCGAAAAGTGATGGCAATCACAAGGGGAATGTGGCTCCCGTCACGGAGCACGAGGTTACGGAACGGTGTACGTGATCGCGCCTCGACCGACGACGAACGGCGGCGGTGCCGGCCTTTCCGCCGTCACCGCCGCCGTCCGGCAGCGCTCTTCTCCGTCGCTAGTGCGCGGTCGCCACGACGTCGCCGTCGTGGTCGTCCACCCGCCCGCTACTGGTGGCTCCGCCGCCGAAGCGCTGCAGGAAGGCGTCGCGGTACGCGGGGAACCGTCCCTCGTCGATCGCGCGCCGGGCCCCGGCGGTGAGCGCGGTGAGGAACCGCAGGTTGTGCCGGGTCACCGCCTGCACCGCCGACGGTGCGTCGGTGCGGTAGAGGTGGTGCACGTACGCGCGGTTCGGAGACGGTGCCGCCCCGTCCCGTTCGGGGGCGGCGTCGAGCGGACGCACGTCGTCGCGGAAGGGCCGCGTGGACACCGCGACGGGACCGTCCGCCGTCAGCGCGATTCCGCGGGTCGCGAGGTCCTGCGGCGCCGGGGATTCGATGAGATCGACGCCCGCGCCGATCGCATGCAGCAGTTCCTCGGGTCCGCGGACCGCGGCGAGGTACCGCGGAAGGTCCGCGTCCAGCGCCGCGGTGAGCAGGACGAGCGCATCGCCGGCCTTCGGATCGGTCGCGGCGCCGACGACCCGGACGCCGCCGAATCCCAGTCCGCCGGAACGGACGTCCTCCTCGTGGCGGGCGAGCAGATCGCGCAACGCGGCCCGGTCGTGGGCGAGGCGCAGGGGAACAGTGGCCCACAGCGACATCTCGCCCCGTCGCAGCGCAGTGAGCCAGTTGTGCTCGGCGAGAGCGCGCCGGGCGCCGCTCGCCGCCGCAGGTGCGAAGACGACGTCGCCGCCCAGCCGGTACGCCGCAGTGACGGCAGCGGCCGGATCGGAGGACGGGGCCGAGACGTCCACGAACAGTGGCAGATCCCACCCCGCGAAGGCGGCGAGGCCGCCGGCCTCCTCGATGGTCTCGGCGCCGGGGTGGAGTCCCAACCGGGCCCCGTCGACGGTGACACCGCTCGCGCCGAGCCGCGCGGCCGACGCGGGATCCACGCCCGGGATCGCGGCGAGCGGCGCGGATGCCACGAAGGCCGGCGTCGCGATCGCCCGGTGGGCCGTGTGCAGCGTCCCCGAGCGCGCGGCGTCCGATCCGCCCGTGACCTCGAAACGCACAGGGTCGGTCACGGATTCGGCCTGCAGCCGGGCGTGCGCGGAGAGCGATCGGTAGTCCGAACGCAGCTCGGAGAGCTCCGCCGCCAGCGCGCGATTGCTCGCGCGCAGCTCCGCCAGTTCGGCCGTGCTCCGCGGGGCCTGCGGCGCCCCGCCTCCCGCCCCGCCTCCCGCACCGGCGGGAGTCCTTGCGGGAATCAGCGTCGGGGTGACCGCCGGCGCCGCGATCGGGTGCGGTGCCGGAACGCGAGTCGAAGCCACCGTCGGCGCGGCGGCCGCGATCGCCGGGTTCTGCTGCACGGGTGCGGTGTCCGCGTCCGCGCCGGCGTCCATCGCCCGCAACCCGTCGCCCTCCACGTCGATGCGGGGGAGCGCCTTGTCGAGCCAGCGCGGGATCCACCACGCGCGCTCGCCGAGCACCGCCATCGCCGTGGGCATGATGATCATCCGCACGAGGAAGGCGTCGAAGACGATGGCCGCCGCCATCGAGAAGCCCATCAGCTTCAGGAAGGTCATGGAGGAGAGCGTGAATCCGGCGAAGACGGAGATCATGATGATCGCGGCCGCGGTCACGACGCGGGCCCCCGACCGGTAGCCGATCCGGATCGCCTCCAGAGCCGGCGCTCCGTGATGGTGCTCCTCCCGCATCCGGCTCACCAGGAACACCTGGTAGTCCATCGCGAGCCCGAAGACGATGCCGATGAGGAAGATCGGCATGAACACCAGGATCGGGCCGCGCTCCTCGGGCGCGATCCAGCCCAACCAGCCCTCCTGGAAGACGCCGACGGTGACGCCGAAGGTGGCGGCGATGGAGAGCAGGAAGCCCAGCGACGCGATCACGGGGATGATCACCGAGCGGAAGACGATCATCAGCAGCAGGATCGCCAGACCCACGACCACGATCAGGTACAGCGGCAGCTTCGAGGTGAGCGTCTCGGAGAAGTCGGCGTTGATCGCCGCGGCGCCGCCGATGCCGATGTAGGTCGACGTGGCGCCGCCCACGGTCTCCGCGCGGTCCCGCAGCTCGTCGAGCAGGGTCGCGGTCTGCTTCGTAGACGGCCCCGACTCCGGGACGATGATGAACTGCGCCGCGTCGCCGGTCGCGTTGGGCACGGGGCCGATCACGCCGTCGTGGGCGATTCCCGGCAGCGTGCGGGCCTGCTCGGCGAACCGCTGCGTCGCCGCCTTCAGGTCCCCCTTGCCCTGGGTGTCGACGACGGCGACGAGCGGCGACGACTTGCCGGCGCCGAAAGCGTCGCTCTGCATCTGCACCGCCGCCTTGTCCGACGGCGCGGCGAAGTCCAGGCCGAGCTCGATCTTCCCGATGGGGATTGCCGCGAGCGCGAGGATCGCGACGGCACCCACGAGGAAGGGGAGCGGCTTGCGGGTGAGGAGGTCGCCGATGCGTTGACCCATCGGGCGGCGCTCGGTCTGCTCGGGCGTCCAGAGCAGCGGCAGCCGAGGCTTGAACACGGTCGACTTGAACATGCCCAGGAGGGCGGGGAGCACCGTCAGCGCCACGAGGACGGCGAGCGCGACGGTGACCGCGGCACCGAGGCCCATCTGGGACAGGAACGACATACCCGTGATCGACAGCCCGCACAGCGCGATGATCACCGTGGCACCGGCGAAGACCACGGCGCTGCCCGCGGTGCCGACCGCGAGGCCCGCGGCGTGCGACCGGTCCGACGTGGTCATCAACTCCTGGCGGTACCGCGAGATCACGAACAGCGAGTAGTCGATGCCCACCGCGAGCCCGATCATCATCGACAGGCCGGTCGTGGAGGTGCCGAGCGTGAGGAAGGAGGTGCCGATCGCGATGATCGACGTCGAGAGCCCGATGCCGATCAGCGCCGCCCCCAGCGGCATCAGTGCCGCGAGCAGTGCCGCGAAGGTGATGATCATGACGATCACCGCCACCACGATGCCGATCATCTCCGCCGGCGGTTCGGCCTCGGTCTCGTTGGCGGAGCCGGCGCTCTCGACCTTCAGGCCCGCGTCGGTGCCCGCCTTCTTCGCCGCCGCCACGGCCTCGATCGACTCCTCCGAGACCTCCTTGACGTCGCCGAAGGAGAAGTGGATCTGCGCGGTCCGGCCGTCGCTGCTGAGGTTCTCGGCGGCGGCCGCCCCCACGGTGGGGTTGATGACGGCGGCCTTGTCGGCGGCGGTGAGTTGCGGCACCTGGCGCAGCTTGTCGACCACGGCGTTCACGGCCGTGGCGTTGCCGCCCTGGTCCAGCCGCTGCCCGTTGGTCGACTGCAGCACGACGGTGGCGGTGGGCGCCTGCGTCTTCGCGGTCTCGGGGAACTTCTCCTGCAACACGTTCTGCGCCTCGACGGCGCGGCTGCCGGGGAGGTTGAAGTCGTCCTTGAAGGGCTTGGACAGCGACGATCCCGCGGCCCCGATCGCGAGGAAGGCGACGATCCAGAGCACGAGGACGAGCCACCATTTCCGGTAGCAGAACCGTCCGACCTTGTAGAGGAATGATGCCATGCCATCCAGTGTGGCCACCGGGAGCGACGCACGGTAGGCCTCGAAAGCCCTTGTGGACGACCGATGTCCACTTCGTAGACGATGGTCGGACCGGGGCGCCGGCGACCCCCTACGAAAGTCGTACGGGTGGCACCGTCGGCCTAGCGGGGCGTGAGACCGGCGTCGTGCGCGAGGATCGCGAGCTGCACCCGATTGGCCACGTCGAGCTTGTCCAGCAGCCGCGAGACGTGGGTCTTCACCGTGGCCTCGCTCATGAACAGCTCCCGGCCGATCTGGGCATTGGATCCGCCCCCGGCGATACCGAGGAAGACCTCGTGCTCGCGGTCCGTGAGCACCGCGACCCGGGCGAGCGCGACGCGGCGGCGGTCCTCGCGCGGATCGTCGGCGAAGCGGGCGATGAGCTTGCGGGTCACGCTGGGGGAGAGCATCGCCTCGCCCGAGGCGACCACGCGGACGCCGTCGAGCAGCTGGCGCGGCGGGGTGTCCTTGAGCATGAAGCCGGCGGCGCCCGCCTGCAGGGCGCGCAGCACGTAGTCGTCGAGGTCGAACGTGGTGAGCACGATGACCTGCGGCGGCTCGGGCTCCGCGCGCACCAGCGCGGTGGCGGCGAGACCGTCGACGGACGGCATGCGGATGTCCATGAGCACCACGTCGGGACGGCATTCGCGGACCAGGTCCACGGCCTCGGCGCCGTCGCCGCCCTCGCCGACGATCGTCAGGTCCTCGGCGGATTCGATGATCATGCGCAGGCCGGACCGCACCAGCGGGTCGTCGTCGATGATGACGATGCGGGTCACGGGTCCTCCTGGGGTCGTGACCATCCTGCCACGGCCCGCGGCGGGTCAGGCCCGCTCGACGGGGACGGGCAGCTCGGCGTAGACGCGCCACCCGCCGGCAGCGGTGGCGGCGGAGGTGATCTCGCCGCCGGCGAGCTGCACCCGCTCGGCCAGGCCGATCAGGCCGGAGCCCGAGCCGGGCAGGGGAGACGCGGGCGAGTGCGGGCGGTCGTTGACGACCTCGATGGAGAGCCGATGCGCGTGCAGCCGCACCGCGACCCGGACGGCCGCCGGGCCGGCGTGCTTGCGCACGTTCGTCAGGCTCTCCTGGACGATGCGGTAGGCGGTGCGGCCCAGGGCCTCCGGCACGGCGTGCGGCGCCGCGGCGGCCTCGTCGATCAGCAGCTCGACGGTGGCGCCGCCCACCCGGGACTCCTCGACCAGGCGGGCGAGGTCGGCGAGATCCGGCTGCGGCGCGAGCGGCTCGGCGTCGGACCCGCGCAGCACGCCGAGCACGCCCCGCAGGTCCTCGAGGGTCTCGTGCGCCGTGGTGCGGATCTCCGCCGCCGCCCGTTCGACGGTGCCGGACGCCGCGCCGGCGTTGACCTCGAGCGCGCCGGCCTGCAGCGCGATGAGCGAGACCCGGTGCGCCAGGACGTCGTGCATCTCCCGCGCGATGCGCGAGCGCTCGGCGGTGCGGGCCTGGACGGCGCGCAGCTCGCGTTCGGCCTCGGCCCGCACGGCGCGCTCGCGCAGCGACTCGATGAGGTCCCGGCGCGCGCCGACGTACGAGCCCCAGAGCGCGAAGGCCGCGGCGAGCGCCACGCTGGTGAGGGTGTCGCCGAGCTGCCACGGAACGCTCGACCACGGGCGTGGCACGGCGAGGCAGGCGGCGACGAAGGCGGTCGCGATCACCAGGACGCGGTCGCGCCGCCGCACGGCGAGGGTGAACAGGCCGAGGAGGGCCACGCCGGGGAATCCGACGGCCGCGGTGAGGATCCCGCCGATCACGGTGACTTCGAGCGGCCACCGGCGGCGCCACCACAGGAGCGGCGAACCGGCGAGGCCGACCACGAGCGCGAGGTTGCCGTAGGCGGTGGACCCGCCGCGCCACTCCACCGCTGCGGTGGCGACCGCGAGGAGGACCGAGAGCAGGACGCACGCGCCGTCGCGCAGGCGCGGGGCGGTCCACCACCGCTGCCACCGCGGCCCGTCGACGCTCGAATCCATGCGTCCACGGTACTGGCGAGGCGCAGCGGCGGGGAGCCGCCGAAGGTCGCGGCGCGGGCTCGCGCGCCTACGACTTTCGTCGCGGTCGGGCCGCGCACGCGAACGGGGCGCCGCCGCGGTCCACCGCGCCGACGCCCCGTCGTACCTCCCCTGGCTTACTTGAGCTGCGAGCTCGTGAGGTCCAGGTGACGGCGCGCGATGATCAGCTGCTGGATCTGCTGCGTGCCCTCGAAGATGTCGAGGATCTTCGAGTCGCGGGCCCACTTCTCGAGCAGCGTGCGCTCCGAGTAGCCCAGCGCACCGGCCAGTTCCACGGCCTTGAGCGTGACGTCCGAGCCCACCCGGCCCGCCTTGGCCTTCGCCATCGATGCGTTCATCGAGTTCGGGAGCTTGTTGTCGGCCATCCAGCCCGACTTCAGCGTCAGCTGGTAGGCGGCTTCCCAGTCGGACTCGAGGCGGATGAACTCGGCCGCGGCGTGCGGCAGGGTGTTCACCGGCGCGTCGTAGTCGATGACGATGCCCGCGTTCTCGAGCACGGTGCGCAGCTCCTCCAGCGACGCCCGTGCGACGCCGATGGCCATGGCGGCCACCAGAGGACGGGTGTTGTCGAAGGTCTGCATGACCCCGGCGAAGCCCTTCTCGACGTTCACCTCGGGGCTGCCGAGGATGTTCTCGAAGGGGATGCGGCAGTCCTCGAAGCGGATCTCCGCGGTGTCCGAGGCGCGGATGCCGAGCTTGTGCTCGAGCCGGGCAACGGTGACGCCCGGGTGCTCGCGGGGCACCACGAAGGACTTGATCGCGGCGCGGCCGGCGCTCTTGTCCACGGTCGCCCACACCACGATGTGGTCGGCGCGCGAGCCCGAGGTCACGAAGATCTTGGTGCCGTTGAGGACCCACTCGTCGCCGTCGCGGGTCGCGGTCGCGGTGACGGCGGCCGAGTCCGAGCCGAACGACGGCTCGGTGATCGCCATGGACGCCCACACCTTGCCGAAGCGCTCGAGCTGCTCGTCGGTCGCGACGGCGGCGATCGCGGCGTTACCGAGGCCCTGGTAGGGGAAGGCGAGCATGAGGCCCGCGTCGCCCCAGCACATCTCGATCGCGTTGATGATCGACTCCATGGTGCCGCCGTTGCGGCTGCCCGCGGTGACATCGGCCGGCTTGGGCTTGGGCTTCTCCTCGCCCTCGCCCTTCTTGCGGTCGCCCGTGGCGGCCGACGGGGCCTGGCCCGCGTCCGCGAGCCCGTCGTAGAGGGCCGCGATGGTGTCGAGTTCCTTGGGGTACTCGTGCTCGGCGAGGTCGTACTTGCGCGAGATGGGGCGGAAGATCTCGGCCGCACCCTGGTGCGACATCTCGGCCGACGCCTTCAGCTTCTTGGGGAGTTCCAGATTGATTGCCATGAGGGTTCTTTCTTCTGCTCTGAAGTCGAAGGGGCCTAGAGGACGACGACGCCCTCGGCGATGCCGACGGCGCGCAGGTCGCGGTACCAGCGCTCCACGGGGTGCTCCTTGGTGAAGCCGTGCCCGCCGAGCAGCTGGACGCCGTCCAGGCCGATCCGCATGCCCTTGTCGGTGGCGAACTTCCGCGCGAGCGCGGCCTCGCGGCCGAAGGACAGGCCCTGGTCGGCGCGCGCGGCGCCGCGCCACACGAGCAGCTCCAGGCCCTCGATCTCGGTCGCCATGTCGGCCACGGCGAAGGCCACCGCCTGCCGGTGCGCGATCGGCTCGCCGAAGGCCTCGCGCTCCTTGACGTACGGGGTGACGTAGTCGAGCACGGCGCGCGACGTACCGAGCGCGAGCGCCGACCAGCCGAGGCGGGCCAGGCGCACCACGTCGGTGTAGTTCTGGGTAGCGGTGTCGAGGTCGACCTCGCCCAGCAGCGCGGTCGCGGGAACCTTGACGTTGTTGAGGTTCAGGCGGCCGAGCGCGGCGGCGCGCAGGCCCATGCTGGGATCGCCCTCGACGATCACGCCGTCGGTGCCGGACTCGACGATGAACAGGGCGGGCTTGCCGTCCAGCTCGGCGCCGACCACGAACAGTTCGGCCGAACCGGCCTGCGGCACCATCGACTTCACGCCGCTCAGGACGTAGCCGCCCGTGGTGCGCGTGGCCTTGGTGGACAGCGCGAACGGGTTGAACAGCGCGCCGGGCTCGGCGATCACCACGGAGGACTGCGGCACGGACTCGCCCGCGTACTCCTTGAGGTAGGTCTGCTGCTGGCCGTCGGAGCCGAACTGCGACAGCGTCACCGCGACGCCGCTGGGGGCGAGGATCGGCAGTGCGAGGCCCATGTCGCCGTGGGCGAGGGCCGCGGCGACGAGGGCGTTGGTCACCGCGCCGCGGTCGCTGCCGGCACCGTCGAGCTCCTCGGGCACGTTGATCATGGTGATGCCGAGCTCGGTCGCGCGCTCGAGCAGCGACGCCGGGGCTGCGGTCGCCGCGTCGGCGTCGAAGGCCGCCGGACGGACGATCTCGGCCGCGAAGTCACGCACCGTGTCGACGATCATTTGCTGCTCGTCGTCCGGGGTGAGGTCGTAGTTCGACTTCGTGCTCGAGCTCAGCCGCTTCGGCTTACCGGTGCCGGCGACCACCTTGAAGGTCCGGTTCGCGGCGCCGAGCGCCTTGAATCCGTGCTTGGTGCCCTCGTAGGCGACGCGGTTCACCACGTCCTGCAGGCCGCGGTTCTGGACGAAGGGCGTCTGCACCACGGCCATCAGGGCGCGGATCAGCTGGCCCGTGGGGTTCCGCCGGATCGGGTTCTTCCCGATGGCGCTGGTGTCCCGGGGATCGGTTGACGTGCTCATCTCCACCATCTCGTCGTCGTGGCGGCGCTGGTCGCGGGGGTGATCCCGGCGCCCTGACCGCCAACTTACTCATCAGTCAGATGAGACCTTACTCCTCGGTAAGTTAAGTGCCAAGAGATGGGACGAAAACGGTGTCGGCGTGTCAGGGAGTGAGACGTGCCAGCACCTGGGGGTGCAGCGCCGGGTTCGCGGCCACGGCCGAGCCCGCGTGCGGGCCCGGCGTCCCGTCGGTGCCGGTGAACACGCCCCCGGCCTCGCGCACCACGATCTCGACGGCGGCCAGATCCCACAGGGACACTTCGGGTTCCACCGCGATGTCCACCGCGCCCTCCGCGACCAGGCAGTAGCTCCAGAAGTCGCCGTAGCCGCGCAGGCGCCACGCGTCGGCGGCCAGCGCCAGGAAGCGCTCGCGCGATCCGGCGTCGGGGAAGTACGACAGGTCGGAGAAGGAGATCGACGAGTCCGCGATCTCCTGCACGCCCGAGACCGCGATCCGGCGCGGCTCGGCACCGTCGAAGGAGACGAACGCGCCGGCGCCCGCGCCGGCGAACCAGCGGCGCTTGAGCGCGGGGGCCGAGACCACGCCCACCACGGGCACGCCGTCCTCGAGGAGCGCGATCAGCGTGCACCAGACCGGCACCGCGCGGACGTAGTTCTTGGTGCCGTCGATGGGATCGATCACCCACTGCCGGCCCTCGAAGACGGCCTCGCCGCCGAACTCCTCGCCGAGCACCGCGTCGCCGGGGCGTTCCGCGGCGAGCCGCTCGCGGATGAGCGTCTCGGTGGCGAGGTCGGCGTCGGAGACGGGCGTGAGGTCGGGCTTGGCGTCGACCTTCAGGTCCAGCGCGCCGAACCGCGCCATGGTCAACTCGTCGGCCGCGTCCGCGAGGGCGAGGGCCAGGGCGAGGTCGGGGTTCACGGGGTTCGACGGTGCGCTCGACATGCGAGAACGGTAGCCGAGGCCGGTCACGGGCGCGGGGCGGTCCCCGTCGGTAATCTGGACATATGGAATGGATCTGGGTGCTCATGCTCGCCGCGATGCTGGGCGCGCTCGTCGTCATGTGGCAGCGCTCCAAGCGGGGCACGCTCGGGACCGCGCCGGCGGGCCCGGGCATGGAGGACGGGATGCTCACGCTCAGCGGCGTGAGCCCGCGGCCCGTCGAACCCGACCAGAAGGGGCAGGCCTTCGTGACCGTGTCCGGCACCGTCGAGGGCCCGACCACCCCGCCGACGCACGTCTACCGGCGGCTGATCGTGGACTTCACGGAGCGCTGGCCGGAGGTCGGGGACCGTCTGCCCGTCTACTACAAGGTGGGCAAGGTCGACAGCTCCTGGCAGCTCGGCTCGCTGCAGCCGCCCGCCATCTGATCGCAGGGCCTAGGTGGTGAGGAGCCGCCACAGCCCGATGGTGCCGACCACCACGATGATCGTGCGCAGCGCGGTGGGGGAGAGGCCTCGGCCGAAGCGCGCGCCGAGCGCTCCGCCGATCAGGGAACCCACCGCGATGACCCCGGCCACAGGCCAGGCGATCCGGTCGAAGGCGAACACCAGGTAGAACACCGCCGCGACCACGTTGACCAGCAGGGAGAGCAGGTTCTTCGCCGCGTTGATTCGCTGCAGGTCGTCGTGCACCAGGACGCCCATCGCGGCGACCAGCAGGATGCCCTGCGCGGCGGTGAAGTAGCCGCCGTAGATGCCGATCGCGAACGTGGCGGCGACGAGCGCGGCGAGCCGGCCCGTCGAGGGCGGTGTGTCGGCATCGTCGTGCGGGGCGGTCCACCGCTGGATGCGGGGCTGCAGGACCACGAGCGCCAGCGCCAGGACCAGGAGGATCGGGACGATCGTCTCGAACACCGTCTCCGGCAGGTGCAGCAGGAGGAACGCGCCGACCACCGCCCCCGCCACCGACGCCGGCATCTGCCAGCGCAGCCGGTCGAACTGCCCGGAGAGCTCGCGGCGGTACCCCCAGGTGCCGGAGATCCCGCCCGCGACGAGGCCGATCGCGTTGCTGATCGTCGCGGTGACCGGCGGGACGCCGAAGGCGACGAGCGTGGGGAAGGTGATCAGGGTGCCGCTGCCGACGAGGGAGTTGATGAAACCGGCCCCGACACCGGCCGCGAGGACGATCAGCAGCTCCCATCCGTCCATGACGCGACCATAGTGCGCCGTCGGCCTCGGCCATCGCGGCGGCCCAGTATCCTGGGTGACTGTGCATCCTGACGTAGCCGCAGACATCGACAGCCTCGACACCACCCTGCAGACGGTGGAGAAGGTGATCGACCTCGACGAGCTGCGCCGGCGCGTCGACGAGCTGGAACACAAGGCGTCCGACCCCGAGCTGTGGAACGACCAGGCCAACGCCCAGCGGGTCACCAGCGAGCTGTCCTACGCCCAGGCGGAGCTGCGCCGCGTCACCGACCTGCGGCAGCGGCTCGACGACCTGCCCGTGCTCTACGAGCTGGCCGACGCGGAGGAGGGCGACGACAAGGCGGCGGCGCTCGAGGACGCCGACGGCGACCGCGCGCAGCTGCGCACCGAGATCGAGGCCATGGAGGTCAAGACCATGCTCTCGGGCGAGTACGACGCCCGCGACGCGCTGGTCAACATCCGCGCCGGCGCCGGCGGCGTCGACGCCGCGGACTGGGCCGAGATGCTCATGCGCATGTACATCCGCTGGGCCGAGAAGCACGGCTACGGCGTCGAGGTCTACGACACCAGCTACGCCGAGGAGGCGGGCCTGAAGTCCGCCACCTTCGCGGTCAAGACGGACTACGCCTACGGCACCCTCTCGGTCGAGATGGGCACCCACCGCCTCGTGCGGATCAGCCCCTTCGACAACCAGGGCCGCCGCCAGACTTCCTTCGCCGAGGTCGAGGTGCTGCCGGTGGTGGAGACCACCGACCACATCGACGTCGACGAGAACGAGGTGCGCGTCGACGTGTACCGCTCGTCGGGCCCGGGCGGCCAGTCGGTCAACACCACCGACTCCGCGGTGCGGCTCACGCACATCCCCACCGGCATCGTCGTCACCTGCCAGAACGAGAAGAGCCAGCTGCAGAACAAGGTCTCGGCCATGAAGGTCCTGCAGGCCAAGCTGCTCGAGCGCAAGCGGCAGGAGGAGCGCGCGCAGATGGACGCGCTCAAGACCAACGAGGGCGCCTCCTGGGGCAACCAGATGCGCTCCTACGTGCTGCACCCGTACCAGATGGTCAAGGACCTGCGCACCGAGTACGAGGTGAACAACCCGTCGGCCGTGCTCGACGGCGACCTGGACGGCTTCATCGAGGCCGGTATCCGCTGGCGGATGCGCGGCGATGACGAGTAGCGCGCTGCTCGCGAACTCGATCCTCCCCGACGTCACGGGGTGGCGTCTCCTCATGTTCGAGCGGGTCCTGCCGATCATGCTGTGGATACTCGCCGCGGTCCTGGCGAACCGGTTCGTCAACTGGTTCTCGGCGCGCGTCACCATGCGGATCGACGCCCAGTTCAAGAACAGCGACTCGCTGGTGCGCTCGGAGTCCGCGAAGCACCAGCACGCGCTCATCCAGGTGATCAGCTGGGTCGCCATCGCCGCGATCTACCTGTTCGCCGCCTATCAGATCGTCAAGGCGCTCGGCGTGCCGATCAACGCCCTCGTCGCGCCCGCCACCGTCATCGGCGCCGCCCTCGGCTTCGGCGCCCAGCGGGTGGTGCAGGACCTGCTCGCGGGCTTCTTCCTCATCACCGAGCGGCAGTACGGCTTCGGTGATGTGGTGAACCTCTCGCTGACCGGCGGCTCGGAGGCCGAGGGCACCGTCTCCGACGTCACGCTGCGGGTCACCAAGCTCCGCAACACCGACGGCGAGGTCATCACCGTGCCGAACGGGCAGATCGTCAAGGCCACCAACCTGTCGAAGGACTGGGCGCGCGCCGTGGTCGACATCCCGTTGCCGAAGACCGTCGACATGGGGAAGGTCAACACGCTGCTGCACCGCGTCGGCGAGCGGGCCTATCACGACCCGAAGATGTCGACGCTGCTGCTCGACGAGCCCACCCTCATGGGCATCGAGTCGATCGACCTCGATCGGGTGAACCTGCGGATGGTCGCCCGCACACTGCCCGGCAAGCAGTTCGAGGTGGGTCGCAACCTGCGCGAGCGCATCGTCCGCAGCCTGGCGACGGCCGGCATCGACGTCGCGCCCGTCACCGACACCGTCGAGGACGAGGAGGAGGTGACGCCGCAGTGAGCGACATCTCGAAGGGGCCGCAGGACGAGCCCGAGAACGACGCCGACGCCACGACGGAGATCCGCGCCCAGGCCGCGCCGCCCGAGCCGCCTCCCGCGCCGTCCGAGCCCACCCGGGCGCTCCCGGCCGCGTGGGAGCGGATCCCGAAGACGATCCCGCACACCCGCGCGCGCACCAGCACCGTCGTCCTGGGGCTGCTGTTCCTGGGGCTGATGTGGTGGTACCTCGACCTGTACGCGCAGTTCGTCCCCGAGGAGCAGCGCCGCACCGGGCAGACGCCGGTCGCCACCACGACGGCGCCCGCGCAGGAGGAGCCCACGTACGACGCGCCGGTCACGACCACGCCCCCGCGGGCACCGTCGAGCGCGGTCCCGTCGAGCGGTGGGCCGGGGGAGTCCGGCGCACCGTCGTCGACGGTGCCGGGCCGCTCGGGTGAGCCGGGGACCGCCACCACCACGGGAGGCGCGACGACCACCTCCGCGCCGGGCGGGATCGTGCTGCCGGGCGGGGTCACGCTGCCGGGGATTCCGGGCGCGACGACCGAGCCGCCCACCACCGGCGGCGCACCGACGACGGTGGTTCCGCCGGGCTAGTGCGCGGCGTCAGTAGACTGGGCGCTCGTGATCACGCTCCAGAACGTCACGATGATGTACAAGGCGTCGGCCCGGCCGGCGCTCCACGACCTGTCGCTCGAGATCGGCAAGGGTGAGTTCGCCTTCCTGATCGGGCCCTCGGGTTCCGGGAAGTCGACGTTCTTCCGGCTCCTGCTCAAGGAGGACAAGCCGACGAGCGGCGACGTCTACGTGGGCGATTACCACGTGAACAAGCTCTCCGGGCGCCGCGTGCCGCAGCTGCGGCAGTCGCTGGGCTGCGTCTTCCAGGACTTCCGCCTGCTCCAGCAGAAGACGGTGGCCGAGAACGTGGCCTTCGCCCTCGAGGTCATCGGCAAGCCGCGCAACGTCATCGACCGGACGGTCCCGCAGGTGCTCGACTACGTGGGCCTCGGCGGCAAGGCGAACCGCATGCCCAGCGAGCTGTCGGGCGGCGAGAAGCAGCGCGTGGCCATCGCCCGCGCCATCGCCAACCGGCCGCTGCTGCTGCTCGCCGACGAGCCGACCGGCAACCTCGACCCCGACACCTCCGCGGAGATCGTGGACGTGCTCGACCGGATCAACCGGGCCGGGACCACCGTGGTCATGGCCACGCACGACCGCCACATCGTGGACTCGATGCGCCGCCGCGTCATCGAGTTCCGCATGGGCGAGATGGTGCGCGACGACGCCACCGGCGTGTACGGGCTGGGCCGCTGACGGCGCCCGCCGCTCCCGCCGACGACGACGAACCGAAGGACTGAATTTCCAGTGCGAGCCAGTTTCATCACCAGCGAGGTCTTCACGGGCCTCCGCCGGAACGTGAGCATGACGATCGCCATGATCCTCACCACCGCGATCTCGCTCGGCCTGTTCGGCGGCGGCCTGCTCGTGGTGCGGATGGCGGACAAGAGCCAGGACATCTTCCTGCAGCGCGTCGAGATCCAGGTGTTCGTCGACGACAAGGTCGCCGCCGACGACCCCGACTGCCAGAAGGCCGTGTGCCAGGCGATCGAGTCGAAGATCAAGGCGCAGCCGGGCGTCGACTCGATCGACTACATCTCGCAGGACAAGGCGCTCGAGACCGCGAAGACCAAGACCTTCGCCGACCAGCCCGAGCTCGCCGAGCTGGTGCGGCCCGGGGTGCTGCCCGCGTCCTTCAAGGTGCGCGTGGGCGATGAGACGAAGTTCTCCGCGGTGATCGACGCGGTGAAGGGGCAGCCCGGCGTGGCCGGGGTGCAGGACCAGCGCGAGCTGGTGGAGCGCGTCTTCTCCGTGCTCAACGGCGCGCGGAACGCCGCCTTCTTCGTCGCCCTGATCCAGGCCGTCGCTGCGGTGCTGCTGATCGCGAACATGGTGCAGGTGGCCGCGTACACGCGGCGCACCGAGGTCTCGATTATGCGCCTGGTGGGCGCCTCCCGCTGGTACACCCAGCTGCCCTTCCTGCTGGAGGCGGTGATCGGCGCCGTCATCGGGGCGGTGCTCGCGATCGCCGGCCTGTTCGCGGGCAAGGCCCTGTTCTTCGACCGGGCCCTGCGCGAGATGTACGGCGTGAACATCCTGGCGCGGATCACGAACACCGACGTGCTGCTGGTCTCCCCGTGGCTGCTCCTCGTGGGCGCCGGCTTCGCCGCCATCACGGCGTACGTCACGCTGCGCTTCTACGTGCGGGAGTAGCCCCGCCGATAAGTCGCTTTCCGCGCACCGTCGCATCCCCGTACGATGGAGTGGTTGTCCAGCCGCTCGCAGCGGCCGAAACGGAAGGGAAGAGACGATGGCGAAGGAGAAGGGGCGCTCGGTGATCGCGAGCAACCGCAAGGCGCGCCACAACTACGCCATCCTCGACACCTTCGAGGCCGGCGTGGTGCTGGTGGGCACCGAGGTGAAGGCGCTCCGCGAGGGCAAGGCGTCTCTGGTGGACGCCTACGCCACGATCGACGACGGCGAGGTCTGGTTGCGCGGGCTGCACATCCCCGAGTACGGCAACGGCTCGTGGACCAACCACACGCCGCGCCGCACGCGGAAGCTGCTCATGCACCGCCGTGAGATCGACTCGCTGACCGGCAAGATCCGCGAGGGCAACCAGACCCTGGTGCCGCTGTCGATGTACTTCAACGAGGGCCGGGTCAAGGTCGAGCTGGCGCTCGCCAAGGGCAAGCAGGACTACGACAAGCGCCAGGACATCGCCCGCCGCACCGCCGAGCGCGAGCTCGTCAAGGAGCTGGGCCGGCGCGTCAAGGGCATGCGCGGCTGATTTCTTTCCGACGGTGCCCGGCGTGGCGCGTTGAGTTCCGGTCTTGGCGGGCGTTCACTTGAGATACGAGTTACTGATGTGACTCGTGGGACTCAAGTGAGGAGCGGATCCATGAGTGTCGAGAACAAGGCCAAGGTCGTTTCGCTGGCGCATCGCGTCGGAGCGGTGCTGCTCACCGTGCTGATGAACATGAACGCCTCCGCCGCCGGCGTGCGGCTGCGCACCGTCTGATAATCGCTGGACAGTCGCCGATGCCGGTGCGGTAGTATGGAACTTCCACTCCGCAAGGGATGGGCTTCCGCAGAGCGGACGATGAGGGGCCGATCGGTTTCGACTTCGTTTGTTGACGCGGGGGAAGCGTGCCGGTGCAGGCTGGAGACCACCGTAAGCGTCGCAGCAACCCTATAAGCGCCGATTCCAATCAGCGCGACTTCGCTCTCGCTGCCTAAGCAGCCAGGCGAGTCTGTCAGTCCGGGTTCGCCCTCGGCCCGGGTACTGGCATCAGCTAGAGGGATTCACCCCGCGGTGCGGTCGCGGTATCGCGGGGGACATCAAACAGCGACTGGGATCGTCATCCCGGCTCGTCCGTGAGACCGGGAGATCCGAGTAGAGACAGAGCGGACTGCGCACGGAGAAGCCCCGTAGAAATGACGGAGGACCCGGGTTCAATTCCCGGCGGCTCCACGAATCGGCTCCCACCTGAAATGCCAGGTGGGAGCCGATTTATCTTTGCGGTCGGCGTCTACATCGGTCGAGAGTTGCACGAAAGTTGCACATTCTCCTTCGCGAGCTCCGCCGCGGCGGCCCTCAGTCCTTCTCCCATCCGGTCCGCGACCTCCCCCAGGTCATCGTCGAACAGGTGCCCGTACGTGTCGAGGGTCATCGTCGCGCTCTTGTGCCCGAGCTGACGCTGCACGGTCTTCACGTGTGCGCCCGACGCGATCATCAGCGAGGCGGCGGTGTGTCGCAGCTCGTGCGCGGTTATGCGCGGGAAGGTAGCCAGCCCGACTGGCTCGCCGTCATCGCTGCGAGGAACGGAGGCCTCGACGCACCGCGCCACGGCCTTGGTGAACCAGTGCGTTGTGGTGGGAGGCCGCATCGGTTCGCCGTCTGGCCGAGCCCATATCAGCCCTGACGGATCTCTCTGCTTACCGATGACGGGGACCAGCAAACCCATCACCTCCGAGGGAACCGCGACCGTGCGCCGCTCCCACGTCTTGGGCTCGACGATGATGCTGCGTGCGTTCACTTTCGAGGCGCTGCGGGCGATGCGGATTCGGTTTCGGTCGGTGTCTACATCTCGGGGGCGCAGTGCTGCCAGCTCGCCCCAACGGATACCGGAGTACGCGAGCAGCATGATGATCTCCGAGTGACGTGAGACCTCGCTGGCCAGCGTGCGCACCTGGCCGTGCGTGAGGTACACGTGGTCACTGCCGGTCCGGCGGGGGAGAGGGATCCCACGGGCGGGGTTCGCCGAGATGCGCCGCTCGTCGCAGGCCTCCTCGAGGATCGCGAGGAGGACACCGTGGATGTCCTGAACCGTTGACGCCGCGCGGTCGAGGCGTGCGATCCAGTCCCTCACGTCGCTCTGTTTCAGAGAATTATCGCAGGTCAGAGGCTATGACTCCTTGCGAACGACGTCTCGACAACGGCATCATCGATGTCATCGGAAACACCTTCTAGCAAAGGAACTACATCATGGAGAACGCAACCACCACCATGCACATCACACCGCCGACGAGCTGCTCCTACAACGACCGCGCCGTCTACCACCTGCTGCTGGAGATCGCCGCCCACGACATCGAGGCGACGGCGCTCGAACTGCACCCCGCCGACGCCTACACCATCAGCCGGGGCGAGCGCCGCGCTGCTGTGTGGCCGACCGAAGCCGGCGACGCGCTGGAGTGGGAGCTCCTGAGCCTGCCTGCACGTGGTCGGTGGAAGGTGATCGAAGAGGGAGTGGGCAACGAATCCGACATGCGGGCAGCGGTGATCGACCACCTTCGCGACGCTCAGCTCTGACGCCAGCCGAGACGGTGGCGCATCTCCTTCGCGAGGTGCCCCGCCGCGTCGGCCGGAGCACAGGCGACCCCAGAACAAGGAGAACACCATGACCAAGAACAGCGCCGACAAGAAGTTCGTCCGCCAGCACGGCGTCCACGCCGTGCGAGTCGGCACCGCCGCCGTGCAGATCCTCGACAGCAGCTCTCTGAGCCCGTTCCGCCGTCGGATCACCCCGGCCGAGGCCGTCGCAGCCTCCTGGTATGCACGGTTTCGGTACGTCGAGGACGCGCTGGGATTGACCGGAGTCGCCGCGGCGCGTGAGGTCTGGGATCCGCACGTCTCCCTGGCGCACGCCGAGCTCGGGGACGCCGGCGCGCTGGTTCAGGAGTTCGTGCGTCGCCTCTGGCCCGTGATCCTGCTGCGCGCGGGGCAGATCGCCCGCGGTGAGAACGACCCGTACCTCGAAGCCTTCGGCGAGAACTACGACGGCTTCGCCGCCTGACCGGCATCGACGACAGGAATCAGGACCATGACCATCACCGTGCTTAGCCAGCCCGGATGTGCCGCCTGCCGGTTCGTCGAGAAGACCCTCGACGCGGAGGGCCTGCCGTACACGGTTCGCGACGTCCGCCAAGACCCCGCTGCGGAGGATCTGCTCCGAGGCATCTACGAGCGCCTCCGCCCGGGTCAGCACCCCAGCACGCCCGTCACAATCCTCGGTCCGGGCGACGTGGTGATCGGCCCCGTGATCCGCGACCGGCTCCGGGAACTGCGACGGGAGGAGGCCGCGTGAGCGCCGCCCCGCCTCCGCCGGAGTTCGTGACCCGCACCGAGGCCGCCCGACTGATCGGCTGGTACCCGCAGCGGGTGACGGCGGCCGTCCATCGACGTGATCTGCCGGCGTACCGCGTCGGCAACAGGATCCTGCTAAAGCGCACCGACGTCGAGGCCTTCGCCGCCGAGCAGACGACGCCGAAGCCTCTCGACCCGAAGGAGGACCAGTGACCACGACGATCCCCGAGTTCACCGCCGAGCAGCTCGCCGAGGCCCTGCACGCCGCGACGCCGGTCGACCAGGCCGCCGTGCAGCGGTCGCGGGCCACCGCCGAGGCCGCCCTCGACGCGGCGTTCTTCCGCATTCGGACGGAGGCACCGTGAGCGAGTACGCCGGCCCCGCACAGCATCCGCATCTGCCGTGGTGGCGGCGCCTGTTCCTAGCCTGGCGCGGCCGTCGCTAGGCCCAATAAAGAAGGAGACCCTCATGTCCCAGCCCATCCCCGTCACCCTGATCGGCTCGAAGTTCCGCGCAGAGCCGTGGACCACGATCCTCCGCGACGGCGGGGTGGCCGTCACGCCGCCCGACGAGGTGACCGGCATCGCCGCCGCGGTCTGCCTCGGCACCGTGGCCCAGCTCCCCGAGCAGTTCATGGTGGTCTGGGTGCGGCCCAGCCCGTTCGAGGATGCGATGACGGACGCGCACCTGAGGATCGGCCGGCGCGACCCGCAGGAGGTCAGCGCGGCATTCCACGCCCTCGACCACGGCCTCCGGGTGGTCGGCGTCGTCGGCGAGGTCACCTCTTCGCCGCGCGAGACCGCCGCCGAGCTCCGCAACCTGCTCGCTACGGCGCAGGTGCGGGCCGCTTGACCCCGATATGCAACAGCCCCGGCCACACGGCCGGGGCTGTTCTTATGTGCGGGGGTAGTAGCTGAGGGCGACCCGTTGCGCCTCCTCCTCCGTGATCCCGAAGTCGTACGCCACCCGGGCTGCGGTCCCGCCGTTCTCGATGCGGTACGCGATCAATCGCCGCGCATCCCCGCTGAGCTGCTGCTTCTCCATTGCGCCGGTGTAGCAGCGCGGCGCCGGATCAGGCTGATGCGGCGCGGGCCTCGATCGCGATCGTGTTCCCGTCAGGGTCGGTGATGACGGTCGGGGCCGGGGTGACGCCGTAGGGATCGGGAACGGTGATTCCGATGCGGGTGCGGGTGACGGGCCTGTCGCCGGCGGGATAGAGCTCGAGCACGGTGCCGCCGTCCAGCGTCGTGGAGTAGTGCACCGGCCGGTTGACGCCGTGCTGCTCACGCTGGAACCACAGGCCGAGCGCGGACTCGTACCAGTCGCGGCTGGCGTCGGGGTCGGAGCAGTAGATGACGAGGTAGCTCAGGTTCATGACGTGAAGCATGCCCCTCGGGGCTGACGGAGCAGTGTTGATGTTATCAACACTGCTCCGATCGGATCCTGCCCCGCGCGGGGCTGACGGGATCAGGTGACCGCCGCCGGTAGTCTGGTTGACCTGCGACAACGCGAGCAATGTGCACAATGTACACGCTGCTCAGCGTTCACCCAGCAGCTCCCGGACCACGTCGACGCCCAGCTCCCGTTCCCATCGCCGGCGGCCACCGCGACGGCAGGCGTGGATGATGATCTCTCGCTCCCACGGATCGAGGCTCCGGATTCTCCTCTGCGCGCCTTCCCACTCGTTCACGTACCGGTGCACCGTCGCCACGCTGATGCCGAACTCCGCGGCCAACTGCTCGGGTGAGATGCCGTCGCGGACCGCGAGGGCGATGTCGCGGCGGACGCTCGGGTTGGGGGCGGCATGCTGGAACGGGGCGCGCTCGGTCGTGAGGTCACCATGTTGGCGCCGGCGCCGACATGGTGTGCGGGGCGCGACGCCACCTTCTTACTGGCCTTGCTACTGGTCTCGGTGAGATGGTCCGCGCGACTCGAACCTCAAGTCCAGGTGTACATCTGGGGCATACCTCAACACGACTGCGGCACGTTTTCTGTCAGTGCGTACATCTAGGGTCCGAACCGAGTTAATAGACAGGGTGTCAAGCGGGGTCTAGGGCCCAACGCGACACATCAAGCCGAGGAGGACATCAGATGGGTGAGCGGGTGGGGTATCGACGGGTCAGCACCGCTGACCAGAACACCGAGCGGCAGCTCGACGGAGTGGCGGTCGACCGCGTCTTCGAGGACAAGGCCTCCGGGAGGTCGACCGACCGGCCGGCGCTCGCTGAGGCGCTGCGGTTCCTACGCGACGGTGACACCCTCATCGTGCACAGCATGGACCGTCTGGCCCGCAACGTCGACGATCTCCGCCGTATCGTCCGCGAGCTCACCGGCCGCGGCGTGCGCGTGGAGTTCCTCAAGGAGTCCCTCACGTTCACCGGCGAGGAGTCGCCCATGTCGAACCTGCTGCTGAGCCTGCTCGGCGCGGTCGCTGAGTTCGAGCGGTCACTGATCCTTGAGCGGCAGCGCGAGGGCATCGCCCTGGCGAAGGCGCGCGGCGTCTACAAGGGGCGGAAGGCGAAGCTCACCACGGAGCAGGCCGAGGCTCTGCGGGAACGGCTCGCCGGCGGGGAGTCCGCGACGAAGCTGGCTGGGGAGTACGGGATCTCGCGGCAGTCGGTCTACAACTACCGTGCCGACGAGGTCGCGGCGACCTCCGCGTGACGGCTCCCCTCGCCCGGAACTCGCGACACTCCTCGAACGTGCACGCCCCGGCGACGTCATCGTTGTCGCCGCTGCGGACCGGCTCGACCGCGACGTCCTGAAATGAGCAAACACGGTCCGCGAGCTCCGGGGGGAAAGGCATCACCGTTCGCGCACTCCGCGAAGGCCTCAACTCATCCACATCTGTCGGCGAAGCGATGCTGAACCTGCTCATCGCCGTCGGCGGGGATCGAGCTCGCCTTCGGCAAGGAACGCCGCGCCGTGGGCCGCGCCGCCCGCAAGGCCCGCGGCCAGAGCATCGGCCGCCCCAAGGCCCTGACCGAAGCGAAGGCCGCGCAGCTGGTGCGACTAGTTTGGGCCGGCGAGCCGGTGGCGATGGCGGCGGAGGCGTTCGGGATCAGCCGCGCCTCTGCCTACCGGATCGTGAGGGACGCCGTGCTCGTGACGTCGGCGCGAGCTCAGTGATGGGTGGTTCGGTAGCCGGATCACTCCGCCGTGAGCGCACTGGGAGTCGAGGTTCTAATCGCCGGTCGAGGTACTGCGCCGGTCAGCGGTAGCCCACGTAACTATCTAAAGTAGTGCGCATCAGGTCGTCAAGAGCTTCGGCGAATCCGACAGTATGCTGCGTTACGGTCGCGTCTTGGAAATTGATCGCGACCGCCTCTCCACGCCGAAGGTTTGGCGAGACACATATTTCCGCCATGTGTAGAGTAGCTACTTTGTAGAGATTTTGGGGATCTATCGCAGCCTCCGGCCAATTGCCTGCCACATCCTCTTCGGTAACTTCATTCGACAGTAGCACCATTTCTTCAAGTGCCATCGGACCGTTCTCGACAGACGACAGGTATATTCCATTGTGAACGGAGCGTGCAAAATGTACGTAACTGTCCGGAAGAAAGCTCTCAACAGCTAGAGTGGCACCTCGGTATGGCGATTCACCCATCCAAATCTGGTCGAAACGACCCTCTTGGTAGCAGAGGTAGTACAGACTCTCGTCACCTACCTCCACCGCGACAGGATCCACGCTTACGATTCGGCGGCCGAATTCTTCAGCAAAAGATGGAAACATCTCCGAAATTAGACGTACATACTCCGTTGGAGCCGTCGCAGCCAAGGCCGGAAACGCTGTCGCAATTTCAGACCTATCGGTAAGAATCCTGGCCTTGATCCCCGATTGCGCGAGGCGATCTACAGTTGTCATTCGTCGCTACTGACCTTTCACTAGCTGTGAGATAGCTTCTAGCAGAGCCTGTCGAGCAGAGTTTTCCAGTTTCGTTTGAGCCGCGACGAACGCCGGGTTGTTCGCCCATCTAGTCACGTCAACCGCCGAGTTTCCACCCTTTCCTTGATTATCGGGGGTCGCCATCCACTGCAGATTTCTCATCCAGTTTATCAGGTCGTAGACTTGAGCCGCGGATAGATCCTTAAATCCAGGCAGGCCAACCATCTGAATAAGCGGGATGATATGATCTGCCGAAACATTAGGGAGCCCATTTCTCCGTGCTGTGATCGGCTGCTCCGGTGTCGCAGGATTATCATCCCCAACGCTAGGTCGCCTAATTCCTTGTAACGAAATATCGTTGGCTGCCGTGATTTGCGGAGTGAATGGCCTCAGCAGATTAGCAAGCTGACTATTGCTCAGTTTGCCTTCTCTGAAAAGTTTCATCCATTCCGCAATTTTCTCAAGAGTGCCATCTCCCGGGTTGGCCTGGAATGGCGGCGTGAAGTCCTTAGGATCGTACTCACGTTTCCCGCTTGATTCTCCAGGTTTCTTCGTCTCGCCTGGCTTGCTTGGGGCGCCTTGTTTAGGCGGCGCGGGGTTCGTGCCGCCGTTGCTGGCGCTGGGTGCGGAGCCTGTGCCGGGTTGTGGTGTGGTGCTGGGGCGTGGTGGTTGTGGGATGACGGGGAGGCCGGTTTCGGGGTCGATGCGGCCAGGTGTGGGTAGTTTGCCGGGGTCGGGTGGCGTGGTGGGTTTGGGTGTAATGGGTGGTCGGGGTTGTCCGGGCAGGGGTGTGCCGGGGTCTGCAGGCGTGGGGAGATCAGTTCCGGGGTTCTGTCCTGGAGGTAGAACGATCGGGGGTGTGGGCTTGGGTGGTTTGTTCCCATCTCCGTTTCCTCCACCTTCCTCGTCGCCGGGGCTGGTGGGCGCGGTGGTGCCGGGGTTTCCGGTCGTGGGTGGAGCCATTCCCCGTTCGGGTCCTCGGGTGAGGCCGACGATCCCTTCGAGATACTTCCGGAGGATATCCGGAAGGATCGCGATCAGCCCGGGAAGGCCGATGAGGAATTGTTCAATGTTTCGAATGATTTCCGCGATCCAGTCGAGAAACGGTTTGATCAGGCGGTTGAAGATGTCTTGAAAGAGCTTCGCGAGGGCGTTCGCGAGTGGCCATAGGAACGAGAAGATCCCGGGGACTCCGCCCGGCTGCGGGTATCCCTCACCGTCGGGACCGCCGAAGTTGACGGGGGTGATGTTGTTGCCTGCACTGCCGGGCATCGGAGTCGGTGTGGAACCGCTACCACTGCCGGTGCCCGCCCCCTGTCCTGGCGAGGTGCCAACCGACCCGCCCTGCCCGCCTGATGTGCTCGGGCTCGGGCTCGCGGACGAGCTTGGGCCGCTTCCGCTGTTTCCGGATCCAGTCGATGGAGGCTGCATCGGCTGATGCGAAGGTGGGGCGTCAGCGGTATTCGGCGCGGCCGGTTCCATGTCGCCGGATGGGCTCGGGTTGATTTGCGCGGAGCTGTAGTACTCGCTGCTGGCTTTGGTGGCGGTGGTGGTGTCGGTGGTGGTGTCGGTGAGGGTTTCGGAGGATAGCTGTGAGGCGACTGCGCCGGGTGTGGGGCGTCGTCGGGTTCTGCCGCCTGCCATGATGCCTGTCGCTTCAGCGACGAGGTACGCCCACGACGGGGCGCCGTCCTTGTTCTCGCCGTCACCATTGTCGGGGCCGGTGCCGCTGTTGTTGCTTGAGTCGCCGTTGCCGGGGCCGCCGGGTGCGCCCGCGCCGTTGCCGGCTCCGGGGACCGCGCACTGCGATTCGGTCTTGGTGACCGTGACGGTGGGGCTGCTGGGCTGCCCGGACTGGGTCTGCCCGGGCTGCTGCTGACCGGTCTGGTCGGGTCGCCCGGGTGCGGTCGTCTGGACAGGACTTTGATTCTGCTGTCCTTGCCCGTTGCCCTGCGGCTGCTGCCCCTGCTGGCCGCCGCCTTGGCCGGGTTGTTCGTTGCCGGGGATGTTCGGGGCCTGCTGCCCGGAGGTGCCGAACTCCGGGGTTTGGGCCTGGATTCCGGGGCCGTTGTCACCGCCCCGCGCAGGGGAGGTCGCGATGCCCTGCTGGTCCTGACCGCCCTGCTGACCCGGCTGCTGTCCGGGAGCGGTGGCCTGCCCTGTCGGCGGCGCGAACGTCAGGTCCGGTCCAGTGGGCCCACAAGTCGCGGGCCCTCCGCCGGGGCACGGCGCCGCGGAGGCGACACCACTGCCTGCGGTGGTGGCGGCGAAGCCCATCATCCCGACCGCGACCACGATCCCGGCAACGGCGGCGGCGGCGCGCACCTGCGCGGGTGCGGGTGCGCCGACACCGGCCTCGCGAAGCTTGCTCAGGCCGGCGAAGAGGATCTTGCCGACGATGACCATGACGAGCCAGAAGGTCAGGAACACCACCGGCACCGGCGTGAACCGCGGGGCTTCGATGGAGAACAGGACACCGCCGATCAGGCCGGCGAGGCCGATGATCGTCAGGAATGCGCCCTGCAGACGCTGCTGCAGCACCGTAGGCGACGAACTGTCGGGCGCGCTTGCGGTCGGCTCGCTCGCGGCTCGGGCATGGCGCGGGCTACCGGGCGGCAGCGGCGCGGGCTGCGGTTGCCGCGGGGTGGGTGTGGGCATCAGAACACTCCAAAGTGCAGGGAATCGGATCGGAGATTCGGCGAAGTGCCGGTTGATGGATGCCAAGCTTCCACACGATCCGGGCTTGTCAACCGCCGAATCTGACTAAACACGCGTTTCCGCTGGCCAGGGAGGGTGTGTTTAGTGGTGTTTAGTGGGGTGACTAAACACGGCACCCCGGTTTGGGGCTTGTTTAGTGCCCCACTGAACAACGCAAATCGCCCATAATCGCGGGGCGAGGTGGTCGCTGAGGCGACCTCGGATGCGAACCGGATGCGGGCTGTTGGGCGGATGTGCATTGCTGGCCTCATGCGGTGACGGCGCCGAGGCCGAGGATCATGACGATGAGCGTGATGAAGACGGCGGCGATCATCTGGTGCACGCGCAGGGTGTGCAGGGATGCGGCTTGGGACGCAGTCCAGAACTCGGTGGCGGTGCCGGGTGGGATGTGTACGGTGGTCGCCGCTCCGAACCGGAACGCCTCTCCCGCTGCGGGATCGTCGGTCGCGGGTGCGAGGGCGATAAGGGCCTCGCCGGTCAGGGTCAGCCGCACGTAGTCGTAGAGCCATGGCGGGGCCTGCTCGCGGTGGCCCAGCGGTGGGCGTCCTGCTCGAGCGCGCTGCGCGCGATCAGCACGGGGCGGGCCTGCTGCACCCAACTCGACAGGCGCGGCCAAGCGTCGACGAGGCGTAGGTCGGTCAGTCGCAGCTGGCCACCGTCCTCGTCGTCGCGCCCGGGGCTCAGAACGCCGAGGTCGACGAGCTCCGCTGCGAGGTGTTGCGCGCCGTCCGCAACGTTCACAACGCGTGGTGCGAGGTCCCCTGTCGACGAGACCGCGACACAACTCAGCAGCAGAAGCCGCACGTCTTCCATGCGGGCGGGCTCTGTGGTGTCTGCGTCGGTCGCCCAATGCTCGGCGGCGGTCGCGATCTGGGTGAGCACGGGCAGTGCGGGGTCGCGGCCGGTGGCCGTGGTGAACAGGTGCTGCCATTGCCGCACCGTCACCACGTCGTCCCCGGCCGCACTCTCGGTGGTGGCGCGGGCGGTCAGCCACACCAGCATCGGTTCGATGGTCTCGAACTCAGCCGGCAGGTGTCGTCCAGTGCGCCAGTTCGACACCGTCGCAGCGCTGACCCCGACGGCCTCCGCAACGGCCCGCACCGTCGGGGAGCCGGCGAGCGTGAACAACCGGCGCAACGCCGAGGCGAAGACCGCGGCGTCGTCGCCGGCCTGTTCGGGGTGCGCGGGGGAGGTCATTATCGGGCGCCGGTGCGGGCGGCGTTCCACACCGCGCTCGCGCCGCCGACGACGAGGTTGCTGGCGAGCATCATCACGAGCACGAAGACCACGAACACCAGCGGCATCGTGAACCGCTCACCCCAGGCGTTCAGGTGGGAGACGGCGAACCCGCAGCCGATCAACATCACCAACCCGACCACCAGCCCAGCAGCCTTCCGCGCGAGGGCACGCAGCTCCTCGTCGGCCGCCTTGCCTTCCGACTCCGCGCTACTCCCAGTAGCCACCGGTGCCGGCGAGGAAGTCGGCGCAGCGGCTTCAGGTGCAGCCGCTCGTTGCTGCACAGGGAGATGTCGGGTCTCGTCCGCGGACATGGGCCAACCTTTCGGTACGCTTACGACATCACGGCACATCCAGGTGGATTGTCGCCATCCGCCCGAACCTGACCGTAGCGGATACTCATCGCCCAGGCGTACCAGGGATTCGATATCACCCACCTCGCTGTGTGCCTACAGAGAAGCTCGTTCGTCTCCATAGCGCCCTAATGGTCGCGACCTAAAAGATCTGGCGGGGAACGCTTCGCCTGTCGTGGCTATCGATACGGCGGCCATACCGCACCGCTCTCGCAGGAGCCCTACGACGGCCAGCGCCGAGATGTACGCGCTCGGAGTTCGAACAACTGTGATCGATCTGTTATCGACCCGGATTGCAGATCGTGTGTCCATTGTGGTGCTATTGGGACTGTTGTTACAGATGTGACATTGCTGATTGACTTCACCTGGGGGAACCTGACCATGCACCCTGCAGATCACGCTCACTCGTCCCGGCTTCCGCGGACGCTGATCGGTCTGTGCGCCGCCGCGACCATCGCCATCACGGCAGCACCGGCCGGTGCGGCACCGGCACCGGCGCCCAAGCCGGCCCCCGCGGCGGCGACCGCGAAGCCCGCCACCGCCCCGGCGGCGGTGACCCCGCCGCCGGCGCCGCGGATGCGGGTCCCGGTGCCCGGGCAGATCCGCGACGGCGAGTTCGCCGACACCAGCCGCGAACTGATCACCCGCGACGGCTGGAAGGTCACCGTGAGCAAGTTCGGGGAGAAGCTCGATTCCGTCCCGCCGCTGAACAGATCGCCCCAGAGCTTCGAAGGCTTCAGCTCCGTCGGCGGTGAGGCGAAGATCGAAGCCGCCTACCCGAACGACCCGAAGCGCAAGCCCAGCAGCAAGATCAAGTCCGCAACGCTGACCACCGGTACACAAATCGGCTGCGCCGTCACCGCCGACAGCCTCACCGTCGGTGGGTCGCTGTCGAACGCGACCACCGCCTCGATCACCCCGACCGTCACCGCGTCCGGCACCGTCACCGGACAAGGACAGGGCGGCTCCAACGGCGGCTCCGGCGGCGGCAGCGTCTCCGGCACCGGAACCGGCTCATTGTCGGGCACCCTGTCGGACACCGTCACCGAGACCGGAAGCATCTCCGGAGTTCTCAAGCCCGGCACCACCAAAGACATCCCCTACGCCAAGAAGGCCGTCGTCGGCCCCAACGCCCAGGTCATGTCCCGCGACATCCGCATCGCCGTCGACAACTGCATCGGCGGCGTCCAGGTCCGCACCTACGCCACCGTCGCCATCAGCACCGACGCCACCGACGACACACTCACCACCTTCGGCAAGCCCATCTTCCTGACCCGTCCCGAGCAGAACCGCTAGGCACCCGCTGAGCTCGCGACTCGGAGGCCCGTCACCACGTTGTTGGTGACGGGCCTCTCGTCCGTGTCCGCAGCGCGTCGGCCACCTGCCCTCGGCTGGTTCTGCCAATCTGGATAACGCCTCGCTCACCATGCCGCGCAGCTAATCTCAGCTAGTGACCGACGACGAGCCGATCGAAGGCGGGCAGCGCCTACCCAATTGGGTTGAGCACGAATTCGCCCGCCGCCGCGACTATTGGCGAGTGCTCCGCAACGGCGGCGTGATCTCGGCGGACGAGGAGGCCGAAGCGATCCGCCGTGAGACAGAGGGGCTACCCGAATAGCGCATCATCCCCGCACCGGATTCAGCGAAGCCCGCCACCACCACGGTGACGGGCTTCGGTGTGGACTCGGTCAGGCGGCGAACCTCTCGACCAGCGCTGCGCGCTGACGCTCGCCGAGGCCGGCGACGCGGCGGTTCTCCGCGATCTCCAGCTCAGTCATGATCTCGCCGGCCTTGACCTTGCCCACCTTCGGCAGGGCCTGCAGCAGCGCGGAGACCTTCGTCTTTCCGACTGCCGGCTCATCCGCACGGCCGAGGACCGCGGAGAGGGTGGTCGCCCCGGTCTTGAGCTGGTTCTTGATGGCGGCTCGGGCGTTACGAACGGCGGCGGCCTTGGCGAGTGCGTCGGCGCGCTGCTCGGGGGTGAGGGTGGGGAGTGCCATGGGGGAGCTCCTCCTAGTTGCTGGACTGTCTGAATTGACGTTAGCGAAGGAGTCCGACAGGTTGGCGCTAGGTGGTGGTGTCGTCGTTGTCGTCGCCGTGGCCGGCGACGGCGACGTCGAAGTCCCGGCGGTAGATCCACACGGTTCGTTGGTCCTGTTTGTCGCGGAGTTGGAACCGCCACCCGGCACCTCGCTCGCGGCGCTCTGCTCGACGAGCCAGTACCTGCCATCACGCCAGACACGGTCGCCGACACGGACGGTGGATGCGATCTTGCGGTACGACACCCCAGCGACGGTACTGGAAGATCCGCTGCACCCTCCGGGGTGAGCCGTGTCGGACGACCCGCCGTCGAATGCGGCTCCTGCAAGGGATAGTTTACGAGGGTGATTGATCTGCGCCGTGACGGCGACGTCCTGACCATCGAGATCCAGCGGCCGGAGCGCCGCAACGCCCTGACTGCCGAGCTGCTCGACCGTCTGCGCGACGCGGTCGGCAGCGCCGCCGGCGAAGGGGTCAAAGCGATCGTCCTGACCGGGCAAGGCACCGCGTTCTGCTCCGGCATCGACCTCTCCGGTGACGGTGCCGCCTCCGCGGAAGATCTCATCGCCGATCTGCAAGGGCGGGCGGTGATCTTGAACAAGACCATTGACCACGCACCGATCCCGGTGATCGCTGCGATCAACGGTCCCGTCATCGGCGCCGGCATCCCCTTGGCGATCATCTGCGACCTGCGGGTGGTCGCACCGCAGGCGTACTTCCAGGTCCCGGTCGCCAAGTACGGCCTCGCCCTCGACACCTGGTCGATCCGCCGACTGACCTCCCTCGTCGGATACGGACGAGCGCGGGCAATGCTCCTCGGCGCACAGAAGCTGCCCGCCGACGAAGCGCTCCTCACCGGGCTGGCCAACCGCATCGGCGACCTCGCCGACGCCCAGCAGTGGGCGCACGAGATCGCTGCCCTGGCCCCTTTGTCGATCCAGCACGGCAAGCGAGTCCTCAACGACGACGGTGCCTGGGATACCGAAACCGATCAGCACAGACAGCTCTTCGACGCGGCATGGAGCAGTGACGATGCCGTCGAAGCGCAAGTCGCCCGTTTCCAGAAGCGCAGCCCCACCTTCGAGGGCCGCTGACCCAGGCAGTGCACGGCACTCAGCGGTGCACCTGAAGATTTGTGATGTCGGACACGCAAGCCTTGCCTCGCCGCGACACCCCCCGCCGACTCCGCCTAATGTTGGATTCAATATCCATGTTGGCGGATCTGATTGGGGATCGTTATGTCACGCACGATCAAGTTCATCGCGGCGACGGCCGTCGTCGTGACGGTTGGGGCTGGTCCCGTCGCTGTTGCGCACGGTGAACCTGGGGGTGGCGGCTCGGGCTCTCATGACTCGAGCAAGCCCGGCGACAACAAGAGCAAGGACAAGGACAAGGATCGCGATCGGCCAAGTCGTGATCGCGACTCCGACGGGCCGAAGCCGACGAGCCCCAGCAGCGCCGCGCCGACTGCCGAACCTTCACCACCGTCGACGCAGCCGCAGCAACCTTCCACGAGCGCGACCGCGATTCCGGACTTCCCTGACCCGAACTCCGGATCCGACGACAACCCCGCCGCCGCCGAACCGGCCGGGGAGTCCCCGCAGCCACCGAGCCCCGCCACGCCGACCTCGCCATCACCGACCACCTCAACCGTGCAGGTCGGCAGTGTCGGTGGCACCCCGGACCTGCCGGGCTCGGCCGTCCTCAGTGAGACGTTGCCCGCCGGTGGCCAGGCGTCTCGATCCCCGTACCACCTGGGAACCGATCGGGTCTTCTCCATTGCCCCCGGCACAGCCGGACCGTTCCCCGGTGGAGACCCACGCACCGCACCACGCACGATCGACCCCAACACCAACACCGGCGCAACCGCAGGATGGTCCGGCAACCTCATCGTCCCCAACGCACTCGGCAAAACCGGCGGGGCCCTCCCTGGCCCCGGCGGCGGCCGCTCCGAAACCATCCGGATCCCCACCGCCCCCGGAGAACTACGCGTCCCCGGCAAAGGCGGACGCCTCCCCGAAATCGGCGTCGAACGCATGGTCCGCCTCCGCGTAGTCAAAGCAACCCCGATCGGCACACGAGCCGTCACCACCACACTCGGCGACACCGAAACCCTCGTCCGCTACCAGTTCCAGTACGAGATGCAAACCCAATACGTCGGAACACTCGGCGGCAACCCCACCATCACACCCGGCCCATCAGACTGGGCCCCCATCACCACCGACGGCGTCATCGCCCTCGCCCAAGCCGGAGTCCCCCTACCCACACTGAAATAGAATGCCTGGTGACAGCAGTCGTGACCACCACACGCCCGAGCGACGATGGTCGGCGCGATGAGGGTGGAGGAAGCAGCGCTGGCGTCCGCGTTGCAACGCGCGTTCGGCGAGGCGGGCAACCTCGACATCGACGAGGTCGCAGCCTCGGGCGCAGGGCTGAACCGAGAGCAGATCACCGACTGGCGAGCCGGCCGCAACCCGCCCGCCACGTTCCGCGAACTCGAACCTCTCATCGCCTACCTTCAGGTCGCCGCCGCCACCGCCACGCAGGTGAATAGAAGGCATCGACTGCGCGAGGTGACCGCCTGGCCGACGGTGCGGTGGCGACACCTCTGGGAAGCAGCGACTAATACCTAACCAGCAGAGTGCTCTACGGACACCCGCACGCACGCACGCCGCAACGCCACCCGCGAACTCGCCCGCCGTCTCGTAGCGATCGAGCGGATCCGGCGCCAGCACCGCTCCGAGTGCGACGCCGACATCCCACGGAGTCCGCAATGCCGAGCGGGTTGAGCGCGGGCGCCAGGTACGCCACCACCGTGTTGCTGGCGGCATCGAACCCACTGAGGATCCCGACGCCGAGCGCCTCACCCGCCGAGTTCACAACGAAGATCGGAGCAACGCGCGGATGCGCTCGCCGTCGTGGCCTACCGTCTCCGCGCCGCGACCGAGTTGCGGCGCACGTGACGGTGGCCGCCGCTACCCTGCGCTCATGGACGGGATGCTCGCCGATACACAGCTCCGCGTCTACGTGCGCGACCTCCTCGGCGGCGAGCTCCTCGCCTCTCCCGCCGAGGAGTGGCTCAACGTCTACGCCGCCGGGATCAACGAGGCGATCCAACTGTGGCAGGCGAGCCTGGGCGGCACCATCGCGATTACCGGCACCCCGGAGCAGGGACGGGTCACCGTCAACGACGCCGACCGTGTGATCGTGCTCGACGAGCAGTGGTGGGCGGTCGCCGTAGATCGGGACGGAATCCCGATTTCCGAGGCGGCCGGCGATAGGCTGTGACCTTGCAGCGCAGCGGGTTCGAACAACGCTAGCCGTGCCCGATCCGGGTGCGGCGGATGTTGTCACCGAGGAGAACCCCATGCACGCCCTGTCCCGCGTCCTTTTGGTCGCTGAGGTCGATGACGCCGCTGAGATCGTCGCCGTGCTCACCGCGTTCGCAGGTGCCGACCACGTGACGTGGCTGCTGTACACCCACGGCGATGGCTCCGAAACGGAGGCGACGACACTCCGGGGCGGTGAGACCACCGTCGACGTTGCGATCGGTCCCCGGGCCCTGCCGGCAGTGCTGGAAGTGCTGGTGCCGGACCTGCCGAGTGCACTGGAACGCGCGCTCGGGGTGGGGTTCTCGGCAGCGACGTGGCCCGCACGGGGAGTTCTCGAGGAAGTCACTGTTGTCGCCGGCGGGATGCAGATCACCGCGGTGAGCAAAGCCGCGCTGATCGATCGTCGCGGCGTGTAGACCTCCCGCGCGCGCGGCTACTGGGGTCCAGGAGGAACCGAGTGCCGCAGCGCACTGCCGTCGAATTCAGATAGCGACTGTTGCAGGCGAGCCTGACAATGAAGGGCATGCGTTCCCTCATCCAGCAGCTCGAACTCGAACTGATGTCCCCGCCTGTGCGCGCGGACGCCTCGAGGCTGCGGGCGTTGCTGCATCCTGACTTCGTGGAGATCGGTCGCTCCGGCCGGCGGTGGACACGAGATCCGATCATTGAATCGCTACTGGCCCATCCGCGCGGGCGCGGACCCGTGGTGGACGAGTGGGACTTCACCAGCGTCACGGAAGGGCTAATCCTGGTCACCTACCGAACGGACGACGGTGATCGGGTCAGCCGCCACTCGTCGCTCTGGGACACGGCCGGTCCGACGCCTGTGATGAGGTTCCACCAGGGAACGGTTGTGCCCTGAGCACGGCAATCACTTGCCGTCCGCGAGCGCTCATCTCGCCGAGCCCGCCCGCGACGACACGGCCACTCGCATCCCCAGCTCGCGCACCGCGACTCCGCCGAGCACCAGGACAAGGACCACGAGGATTGGCAGTTGCGGTCCACCGACGCCGAGGTAGCCGTCCCTGTGCGCGAGCGCCCACAGGATGATCAGCCCACCGGTCACCGTCGCGAGCACCATCCCGACACCCCGCCACAGTCGCCGCACGAGCACAGCCTGCACCACGGCCGCGATCACCGTTACCACCAGGGCGGCGAGCCAGATCGTCGTGAGGACGTTCGCCTGCGCGAATGGATCCCGCCATCCGCTATCTGCGAACGTAAGCGGCGAATAGGCCGTCCAGCCCGGGTCGGAGGTGACCATCGTCCAGTAGCGACTCGATCCACCTGGAATAGTCATCCCCAGCTCCGCCATCAGGCGAGCGACGACGAACACCCACCAAGCGGAGTGACCTGTGACCGCCGCGGTTCGCTCAGCTCTCATCGCCATCACTCCAACGGATCGCTCAGCTGCAGGTACGCAGTCCACGTTCCCTCCTCGTCGCGCGATTATGAACAGGATGCTCCCCAATGAATCTGAACACGCGGCGCAGCAACGCATCAGCTCTGTCTCTTCGCTGGTGAGGCTCCCAACGGCTCGACCTAGTCGCCGAAGATGCCGCCAGCGGCCTCCGACATCGCCGCAACGGCAGCGAACCCGACCAATCCGGCCACCACCATCCCCACCCACAGCACCCAACGCAGCACTGCTGTCCAACCGCGTCCGGGCTCGTACGGTTCATCGGTCGGGCCCACGAACCGACGACCGGCCTCAATGATCACGCACGCCACGCAGACCCCGACCGTTACGGCGGCACCTTCGACGATCCCCACACAAACCGCTACTCCCGCAGCGGTCGCGAAGCCCGCCGCGCCAACCCAGAGCACGCCGCGTGTACGTGACAACGCTTGCAAGGGACTCAACAGATCGCCATCGAAGCGCACCTTGAGCACCCACGCAGACAGCAACGCCGCATACGCTGTCGCGACCGCGTCAGCAGCGAATGCCGGGACCGTATAGCTCACGCGTCTAGTATGTCGGATCACGCCTTCAACTTAGAATCACGGAATGGGTTGGAACTTCTCCGTACTGCACCTCGCGCCACCTGCTGCGCACCTCGTCGAGCTCGGTGAAGAGCGGTTCGTCGACGCGGACAGTGAAGTCGACGCTTGGGCACGCGCCTCCGCCGCCGGCCTCACTATCGTGAGCCGGTCCATCTTCGACACCGACGCCGTGGAGGAGCTCGCGACCAAAACTCACGCTCGGATCGTGATGGCAGTCTTCAGCAGCGTGGCGAGCACCTACCTTCTGGACGTCTACGAGACCGGAAACCGCATCCGGCGCATCATCAAGACAGAAGATGCCCCTGCAGATGGTGACGGCGCACCACTGCCGGAGGAGGCGCATCCTGATGTCATCAACGCACCGTACGACGAGGACAAGTACGCCGCTCTCCTCGCTGCTACCGGAAGATTCGACATTCGCGTGATCGACCCGGGGCTTTTCCGCAGGGTGCTCTCGCCAACCTTGGTCTGACTGGTCGGGGCGGTCGTTGTGCATACCACCGGTGGCCGTGTGAAAGCGGAGCCGGAATCCGCCCATACCTTCATCTCGCCGCCATTCCCGCTGATTGTGCGGCAGCTAGTGCGCGCCAGTTGGTGCGCATCCGGCTTCGCCACGGCTACCCATAAGAACAGCGATATCGGCACGTCGCCGACTACGGCTAAACGCAGTGCCGATACCGTGCGAAGCGCACGTCGCCCAATCCCAGAAACGCAGCCCCACCTTCCACGGCCGTTGACCGGATCGGCGCGCCTGTTCTTTCCGATGTCTCTGGTCGGTGGATCGTCCGATGGCCGCCCAGTTGAGGGCGGCCATCGAGCTTCCAACAGGTTCCCCAGAGTGCTTCGTGCGCGGCCAGGCCGGTCGGTGCTGCTTGTTAGTTGACGACCGTGGTCGGAGCGGTGCGCAGCGCTGCGGGCTCCGATGTGAACACGGCGATCTCCTCGGCGGCGACCGCACGCCGCGGATCGACCCGCACGCCGCCCTTGTTGGTGGTGGCCAGCCGCAGTCCGCCGCCAGCGCGGGCCAGTACATCCCGCAGGCTCACATACATGGTTGCCTGGCGGGCGGCCGGTACGCGATCATCGGTCGCTTCGGTGGCGATTCCCACTGCTGCTCCATCGGAGAGGCGCATCAGCGGGCCGCCGCTGTCACCGGGGCGGGACTTGATGTCGGTCAGAATCCGGTTCGGTGTCACTGCGCGCACCACGCCGCATCGCCATCCCGAGCTGATTCCTTGCTGGCACACCCGATCTCCCACCCGGGCATCGCCAACCACGCTCTGTCGCACAGGCCCGCGCGTTGATACTGTCGGAACCGACGGCAGCAAGTCCACCACCGCCCAGTCCGGCGAGGTGAAGTCGTTCTCCGGCGGGTTCGATGACTGCGACACCACGCCCACCTGGCGTAGCGCGCCCGTGCGTCCCGGTGTCGGAGCCCCCACCAGCTGCCCCCGGCGGCCACAATGCCCCGCAGTCACAGCAACCCGGCGACCATCAGGCCGCTCCGCCACGAAGCCCACCGTGCAATCACTCGCGCGAACGCGCCCGTCTGCGCGCCGCTCCTGCACCACGCCGATCTCCGAACCGGGCCCCACCACCGGCATCGCCGCGCGCGCACTACCAGGCGCGGGTGAGGGTGCGGCGGAAGCTGTCCCGGGCGCGGCAAGGCTGACCAGGGCAGCAGGGGCGGCTACCGCCAGGATGGCGGCGCGAGAGAGGTGTCGCATCAGTTTTTCTCCAGTCATCGAATCGGTAGGAACCAGGTGGGTCATTAGCGGCGATCGAATCGCGCGCCGAGCGGGTTCGTGTTCAGCACACCGAAGACGATCCAGGTGAAGTAGTTGACCAGTGGAACGAACGAGAGCAGATACAGCCAGCCGGAGAGGTTCGCATCGTGCAGGCGGCGGACTGACACTGCGATCCACGGCACCAGCAGCGCCAGGCCGACCAGAATCATGATCAAACCGACGACGCCTGCGGCGGCGTCTCCGTCACCACCGGTCGCAGTGGCGATGATGCCTGCGATGAGCGCGACCACGATGACGAGGAGGAAGTTGACCAGGGCGGCCCACCAGTACTCGCTCTTGGACGCTCGCCCCGAGAAGTTCGTGTAGTTGCGGAAGAACCGGCTCGTGCCCTGGCCGAACGTTGCACCGTAGAGCGGCAGTGTTAGGTCGTTGGGGTCCTGCGCGCCAGGGTTCGCTCCCGGTCCGGGGAACCCGCCGTAGCCTCCCGCCGCGGGATACGCGGGCGGGTAGGGCTGCCCGGCGAACGGCTGTCCCTGCTGCGGATGTCCGGCGCCGAACTGCTGCCCGGACTCTCCTTGACCGCCATACGGCGGTTGTCCATACGTCACTAGCATTCCCCCTGAGTGTGCGTAATCATCCGTGGAAGCGGCGAGGTCGAGGTGGAGAGCCACCGGCAGAGCCACGTCAGCAATGTAACACTTGAAGAAGATGAATTTCTACGGTGTTGATCCGGCTGTCGCTAGAGATGTGCCGCTGATTCCCATAGTTGCCGCCACCGAGGGGTTGGCCATGTGGTCACCTCGCGAATTCGATGCCGGCGACTGACCTGCGAGGTGGCGGCAGCTGCCACCTGGAGGTAGGCGATGAGGGGTTCGAGGTCCCGGAAGGCGGTGGGGAGGTTGCGGCCGGTTCGCCAGTCGGTGATCTGTCGTGCGCTGACGCCGATCCCCGAGGATGCGATCTCGTCGATGTCGGGGCTGCCGGCCTCGGCGAAGGCGCGCTGCAGTGCGGAGGCCAGTGCTGCTTCCTCGACCCTCACCGCGCCGCCTGAGCGAGGGTCCGGGCTCGTGTTACCACAGCATCACTATAATTGAGATTCACATTGATGCAACAAATAGTGTCGCGGCTGCCGGACGAAGCGGTGGGCGGAGCGGGTTGACAACTCCCCGACTGACCTGCGCGCATCGACTTCGCACCGCTGTGCCCGCTTGTGGGGAGTTCGTCGTGTGCCGGCACGGACAACGTGGGGGAGACGGTGGGGTTCGCCGCGCTGCAGGTCAGCTCCGACGGCTGCGCGTGCCTGTGCTGCCGGTACATGTGGACCCCGGACTACTTCACGCACCTCGCGCGCACCATCGGCTGCGCGGTCCCGGCCGGCGTCCTCGAGTGACCTTGATCGCCCTGGCTTGATCCTCAAGACCCCACAGTGCGGCACGCTATGTCAAATTTCGACTTACAGTTGTGCCATCATGTGCGGTAGCTACCAGCCAGAAGGAGTCTCGCCGTGAGAACTCGAATCGCCGTTGTGCTCGCGACCGTGCCCCTCGCGGCCAGCATGGTTCTCGCGTCAAACGTGCCTGCAGCTACAGCGCTTCCATGCCCGGACGGCTCGATGACGTGCGGTCCAACGGCCCCAACGTTCGACCCGACACCCGGTGGAGCGGCTAACACCACCGCTCCGCAGGCGCCGCAGACAACCGTCCCGCCTGCGACAGGCGGCGGACTACCGCAGGCTCCTACGCAGACGTCCCCCAATACTGGTGGCAACATTCATGTCCAAACGCCTGATTTCGGTACAACCGCTCCGCCGCCGGACTGCATCCTCAACTGCGAACCGACGCCGACTGCTCAGCCGTCGCCAACCGCGCCTACAACGGGTGTGCGACCGACGACAACCCCGAACCGCCCCGAGCCAACCACTTCGCGCAGCTCCACCCAGACTGTCAAGCCTCACGATCCACCGAAACAATCCGACGTCACCGAAGTTGGCAGAAATAAGAACTCAATCCAATGTTTGGCCGCCGAATCTGCGGCTGCGGATGGTGATCCGATTCCTGGGCTAGCCAACTTTGTGGATCTAGGGGTTGCGAGAGCACTGTCGGATAAGGTGGTCGTTACGGTCGTGCCTGTCGACGGTGCGGTTGCCGAGGCAACCGGATTCACGAGCGGTCAGCTGAACACTCTGATCGATTCCGCGATGGCGAACTGGAACCAGGCCGGCAGTACGACGTTCGTGCGAGGAACTGCCGCCGCCGGTGACTCAACGCTGCGAATATCGTTCGACCAGGCAGGAGGCGGCGTGATCGCAGACACTGCGGGACAACAGCCATCGTCGATGGTGATCCACCTCGGAGCCCTCAAGGGTTTTCTGGGGAACGATGCTCGGATGACGCAGATCGTCACCCACGAGATGGGGCACACGCTCGGAATCGGACACACTTGTCCCGGTAGTGTGATGGATGGATCGGGGCGTCCGGGAATGTCGCTTTCGCCGCTTGACATCGCTCTCGCAATACAAGGAAAGGCGAGCTAACATGAAGATGACGAATTCAATAACGGGAATCGCAATTACTGTTGGCGTGATGGCGCTCGCGGGATGCAACGGAAACACGGATCCGCAGCCCAGCGTCGGATCGTCATCATCTGCGATCCAGAACGTTTCTTGCTCAATCAATTCTGACTACCTCATCGATCCGGAGGATAAACGTCAGGTTGCTGGTGTTTCAGGGAACGTCCTCATCGGCAAGGTGGCCGAAAAGACCGGCGAAAAGACCGATGGGGCAGCAAGTCGGACGACCTTCCGTGTGGACAACCTCCGCAACATGAAGGGTGATCTCGCCCCGAGCGTGACCATCTACCAGACTGGAACCGCTGCATGCCCGAACGCTGACGTTCCATTGCTCGAGGCGGGACAGTACTACGTCCTTGCACTCGACTCTGTTGGGCCCCCGCAGAAGCTCATCAAGGCGTACGCGACCACCCAGGACGCTGCTGAGACGGCCGCGCGCGATCTCAATCAGGCGGGCGGTGTCATTCGGGAGGTTGTTCAGGCCGTGTCCTGAGGTTCGGCACGTCGAATCAGCAGCCGGATAGGCCCTGTCCCGACCCCTCGTCTATCCGGGCTTGGAACGCTCAGCGCGACTGGTTGTATGCGTCGACGATCGCCTGGGGGATCCGTCCGCGCTCGGATATTTCGTGTCCCGCGGACTGGGCCCAGGCGCGGATCGCCTTGGTCTGTTCGCGGTCGAAGGTGGTGCGTGGGTCGACTGGTTTACCTGCGCGTTTCTTGCGTCCTCCGACGCGTTGTGCTGCGTCGATGAAGGGGCTGATCGCGTGCCGGAACCGGTCAGCGTTCTCGGTCGCGAGGTCGATTTCGTAGTCGATTCCCTCGAAGGTGAAGGCGATCGTGTGGTCGGCCTCGAGTTCGGGGTTCATGTCGTCGACGACCACGGTGTTTACTTTCCGCGCCATGCGATGCACTGTACGCAACCGGGCGGCGAGGTGGCGGACGCGGTCAGAGGAGTGTTTATGATCAAGCATGATTGATTCGCGTAACGCAAGTCGGTGGGAGGCGCCTGCCTTTGTTGCAGGCTCGCTCGCCGTGTTCGCGCTCGCCCTGGGGCAGCTGCTGATCGCGGGTCTGTCGCTGGCGATCTGCGTGAGCCTGTGGGATCAGTCGCGCCGCCCGAGGCGGGCGGGTTTGTGGCAGCTGTTGTTCATCGGCACACCGGTCGTGATCTTCGGGTTCGGCGTGTGGGAGCTCGCCCACGGGCGTGTGACGTTAGCGCTGCTGCTCGCGGCTATTGCTGTCGGGACGGTGGCGTTGGCGGTGCTCGGAAACTGGCGGACGCGCACGGAGGCTGGGCTCGACGCCACAGCTGGCGCACGGTCTAGCGAGACTTTGATCATCGACAGGTAGCACCGCCCAGCCTCGGGTCTGGGTGGTGCAACGGTTGGGTGCCGGGTTGCGGCTATTAGTTTCCCCGCACTGTGTGCGGAGTGAACGCAAGTGGTACGGAGAACGTGGTCGCGTAGCGCGCGGCGCTGCCGAACACGGTATTCATCGACGTCTGGTACTTGGCGGCGAACGCGGCATGAGCGTCCGCGGGCGGGAAGCCGCTGCCCAGGCGCTCGATGATTCCCGTCATCACGAGGTAGTCGTGCCCGTTGCCGTCATCGTTGAGGTGCAGCGATGCTCTGCCGCCCAGGGCAATGCGGTCGAGACGTTTCGCGGTAGCTTGACTGTAGGTGATCACCCGCTGATCAGCGTCGTTCCACAGGAACCACACCGGGGCGGGTTGGGGTGTCCCTCGTTCGGTCACCAAGGTCAGCCAGGCAACGAGATCGATGTTGAGGCGGTCGCGGAATCGTGTTGCCGTCGCAGGGGCGAGGTGGCCGAAGAGGTCGCTGTGCATCGTCGTCACGCTTTCACTATCGCCCCTAATTGGGAGCACGCTGTTGAAACTGTGATCGTGGTCTGGGGTGGAGTTGCGGGGAACCGGTCCCGATCCGGCGTCCCAGGCGTAATCGCATGTCCGCGTGAGCAGCCGTTAACGGGGGGTGGAGCGAAGCGCGGCGAGGACGGCTTCGGGGGCTTCCGATTGCGGGAAGTGGCCAACATCGTCGAGTCGGGTGATGCGGGCGTGCGGCAGTTGCCCCTGCGCGGCGTGAAGCACGTGGGCGCCGGATACGGGATCGGCGAGTCCCCAGATCAGGTGGAGTGGGCCGTTCCAGTCACGGAGTGCTGCCTCCCACCGCGTGTGATGGACGGTTCGTTCGGCGTTGTAGCCGAGGAGGCGGTCGGCGATGTGATGTCCGTTCCCGCGGGCTATTCCGACCCAGAGTTCGTCGAATTCAGCCGCGGAAATGGCTTGTCCTCGGACGGAGTCGACGGCGCGTTTGAGTGTCCGCCGGCTGAGAAGCCTCGCGAAGAGAGCACCGACGACGGGGGTGCTCAGTGCTTGTTGTACCCGTGTCGGGCGATAGGCGGTGTAGACGATGCCGCAGTTGAGGATGTCGACTGCGCTGATCGAGTACGGTAGGGCGCCACGTCGGTGGCGGTCGAGGATCTCCTGTCCGACGATCCCTCCGTAGTCGTGAACGACCAGCCGCGCCTCTTCGATCGCTTCGTGCTCGAGCACTGCGGCAACGGTGTCCGCGGAAGCGCCGACTGTGTATTGGTGACCGCGGGGCTTATCCGACGCGCCGTAGCCCAGGAAATCGATGGCGATCACGGTGTGATCGATCGCGAGATCCTGCGCTATCGCGGCGTAGTCGTAGGACCAGGTGGGGAAGCCATGGAGCAGGATGATCGCCGGCCCACGCCCCCTGCGCTGATATGCGATCCGGTGGCCGCTGCTCGTTGTCAGGTAGCTGCTCGCTGCGATCCATTCCTCCGCAGACTCGATCGGCCCGCGGCCGCCGTCCTCTGGCTCTGAAGATCCCACCCCACCAGTGCAGCAGTGCAAACGCATCCACGCCAAGGCTTTCACTTGCCCCGAACGCAATCAGCCACCACCCGTCGCTGACTTGGCGAGGACCCGCGCCACGCTGCGACGCAACGGCTCGATCGACGAAACTCCACATGCGGGGCGTAGATACGCCGGCACTGAGGGCAGTGCGCGGAGCTGGGTGCGGTTTTCGGCGGACTGTGACCGTCTCGCCCAGCGCGTATACCCGCCGGGTCGCAGTCGCCAGTACCAGCCTCGCCGCGCGACTCGGCGATCTAGTTCAGGCAGAGCGGCGAGAGTCCGAACGAGGCACGACCTGCTCGTTACCCCGCTGGCCGTACTGGGCTGACCTAGCTGCCGTAAGGCGGGAAGCTGGCCATGCCCAGGCCGTCCGGGGTTCCCGTCGAACTGCCCCGGTACTCCTTGAGGTACTCCGCGTGCCAACGTGGCCAGTCGAGATACACCGCACCCATGGCGTCCCGGTAGCGGCGGTACTGCCCGCGTGCAGTGCGGAGGGTCCGCCGCGACTCGCGCGCTGCCGAACGCGCAGCCAGCTTCGCTGCCTGTTCCTGGTTTGCTGTCAACGGCACCGGCGGGTCTGCAAATACACCTCTGTTGAATCGCATGCCGCCGCCTCCGTGTTGATCCGATATTTGCTTACATGGATTCTATCGAGAAGATGCGGACATGCTTCAGGTTGGCTCCCGAGTGCGACGGCAGCGTCACATTCTCCGAAAGGTCGGAGTTTCTGCCCGGAGGACGTGAGGTGCCATCCGTTGGTCAGAACGCTAACCACTGGATGCGCGAGTGGCCGGCCCACTGCTGAGATGGAGCGACGCCGGCGGGACGGGGATCGTCGCACTCTGCTGTTCTCTGAGGCGCCTTTCCATGGCTGCGCGGCCCGGGAAGCGGGGAAGCGTACGGATCGGTGTCCGCTAGTCCCGCTGCTCCGAGGATGCGGGCTCCGGGAACGTTCCCGTCGCCAGGTACACGATCCGGCGACCTACCGACACTGCGTGATCGCCGAACCTCTCGAAGAACCGGCACAGGAGCACTGCGTCGATCGCCTCGGGGACTGAGATGCTCTCATCGCTCAACACGACATCAGACAGCTCGTCGGCGAGCCGGTCCATCACGTCGTCGCGCGCGTCGATCGATGCCGCGTGACTGGGATCGGGATCCGCCAGGACGTGCTTGGCGGCGGAGATGAGTTCGTGCGCCACCTCGCCCATCTGTATCAGAATTGGCCGCGCGGCGCCGCCTGTGTCGACCGGGTGGTTGCGACGAACGACCTTCGCGACATGCTCAGCTAGTTGCCCCATCCGGACCAGGTCTCCGATCAGGTGGACGCTGGCGACGATCTGCCGGAGGTCGCGCCCGACGGGGGCTTGAAGGGCGAGGAGCAGCATCGCCTGCGATTGCGCTGGTTCTTCCATAGCGGTCAGCTGCGCAGACCTATCTACAGCCTGCTCCGCGGCGGCCAGGTTCGACTCATTCAGCGCAGAACTCGCTGCGACGATCGCACCATCGGCGATATCGCACATGGTCACGAGCGTGGTGCTGAGCTCGTCTAGGCGTTCCTGGAAGTCGTCCCGCATCTGAGCATCATCCCCCAGAGAATTCGGCAAGGGAATTGCCCTATCCTTGGAATGCATTCGGTTTCGTTCGTCGTAGCGATCCCGCAGGAACCGCATGGCCGTCGACCGCGAGGGCGGTAAACTCCAACCCGTAGCAGTAGGTCTATGGGGTGCCCGCAGCTAGTGGCGGCAAGCGCCTCGATGGAACGGAGCGCTTTTGGTGTGCCATGCGCCGTCTCGCTACGCCGACGGCGGCGATCGCGACGGGCGTCGACTCCCTACTGGCTCGGCAGTGATATACCGGCGACCTAATCGCCACCGAGTGCGCCCGACACTACGCGAGTAAAAGCAGCCGTCGTAACGGCCGTTGGACAGTCGCGTAGACCCTGGAATCATCGAGCGCGCAGCGCTGCCGCAAGGGTGCCCCTTGGGCTAGGTTCGCGGGATGACCTTCGAACTCCGCGCTCGCACCGTCGTCCTGATCGGGGGAGCCTCCGGGATCGGCCTCGCCGTCGCCCGACGCGTGATCGCCGACGGTGCCCGGGTCGTCCTCGGCGGGCGCTCGCGGGAGCGGCTCGACGGTGCCGTCGCCGCGCTGGGGCCGGCGGCGACGGGCCGCACTGTCGACACGGCCGACCCCGACGGCGTCGAGGCCTTTTTCGCGCGGGTGGAGTCGGTCGACGCGCTGTTCACGACTGCGGCGACCTACACCGTTGGGTCCTTCGTCGAGCTCGACGTCGAGGAGGCTCGCAGCCCCTTCGAGTCCAAGTTCTGGGGCCAGTACCGGATGGTCAAGGCGGCGCTGCCGGCGCTCACTGCGGACGCCGCGGTGGTGCTCACGTCGGGCGCCGCGAGCGTGCGCCCTGCGGGCCCGGCGGCGCCGTACGTCGCCGTGAACGCCGCGATCGAGGGCCTCGCGCGGGGGCTGGCGGTCGAGTTGGCGCCGGTGCGGGTCAATGCGATCGCGCCCGGCACCGTCGACGGGAACCTGTGGGCGGGCCGACCCAGGGAGGCGCGTGAGGCGGCCTTCGCGCACATTGAGCGCGAGGCTGTGCTCGGCCGCCCCGGAACTGAGGACGAGATCGCGGCCGCGGTCGTCCACCTCTTCACGAGCACGTACACGACGGGCTCGACCCTGTACGTCGACGGCGGATACGCCCTACGCTGACGACTACGGGGGATAGCCGCGACATCCGTCGCTCTGCTCGCTGCGACCGGGAGCCTTGATCTCCGGTGACGGATCCGAAGCGGTTGCAGAGGGCGGTCTCGGCAATCTTGACCGGACGGGCAGCGCGATCATCTGGATGGTAGCTTCCTAGGCGCCATAGGACCGTGGGGCGCACAGCTACGTCGCAGGAGCAGGCGCGTGGGCCGTCGTCGTCAATCCCCCTAAACGAGTGCAAGCCTAGTGCTGCGGCGCGGCTAGGGCCGCCGAAGGCGCAGATATTACCGATTGGCCTCACCGCAGAGGCCGTGAGGGTCGCCCAAGTCTGCCTACAGTTGTGCCGCCGCGAAGGCGGCGATCGTCTTGGCCATAGTGTCCAGGCCGGGCTGTTCGAGCGGATAGTGTCCGGCGTTCTCGAGCAGCACGGTCTCGACCGGGACGCGGGTGATCCGGTCGAGGAAGGGCGTCGACAGCTCCAGCGGCGTCCACCGGTCGGCGGTGGGCTGGGTGAGCAGCACCGGGCAGGTCTCGAACTCCTCGGGCGCGACGGCGGGCCGGTAATTCAAGTAGGAGTCGAGGAACGCCACGGACACGAGGTTGCCTGCCGAGGTGCGGTCGGCGTAGCAGGCGCGCTTGGCGGCGGGGTCGTTGACCAGCGCGCGCATCTTGCTCACCAGCTTCATCGGGACCTTCGTGCCGCGCAGCGGCGTGCGGGCGAGGGCCTTCATGACGGGCGCGCCCACGGCGCCGGTGATGGGGTCGAAGGCGGTGTCGCGCCGGACCTTCGCCGATTGTTGGTCGAGGAAGGTCATCCCGACGATGCCGCTGACTCGCGGGTTGATCGAGGCGATGTGGTAGGTCTCCATGCCGCCTGCAGACAGGCCGTACAGGACCACCGGCCGGTCGTCCTTCGCGAGCTCGGCGTCGACGAGGTCGGAGCCGATGCGCACCCAGTCGTCGTAGGTGACGAGGGCGCCGGGCGCGACCTCGGTGACGCCGTAAGTGGGCATGTCGATCGCGATGGTCTCGAAGCCGCGCTCGGCGAGCGGGTGACCGAGGATCGTCGACATCTGGCGCCCGTTGGTGCCGACGCCGTGCAGGAGGATCACCTTCACAGGCGCGTCGGGGGCGCGGTAGGTGTCGAGATGGATGCGGTGGCCTCGGTGCTCCCACCATTCCTCGTCGGGTGCGGTGTCCGGGGTGAGGCGGTATGCCGGGGGAAGGGACTGCTGGATGGCCTGCCACTCGGACTGCTCTGCGTAGTTCACAACCGCCAGTGTCTTTCGATCATGCGCATCCGGCAACAGGTGGAACACCCGGAGTAGTAGTTCGGGGCCTCGTTGTGCAACGGCCAGCACTTCGTCGGATCGGACCCGATAGCACTTCTCGCGCCATTAATCCATGGCCAACCGGTCTCTCCACGCGCGCAACTGCGGCAGGATCCAGTCCACGGTGCCTTCAGGCGGACATCCGGAGCCGGTGAGCCACCGCTCGGCAGCCGCATCAAGATCGGTGTCGGTGTCGGTCGCGTGCACCGGGATCCGCTGCGCGACTGCGTGATCGAGGTCGAGCGGCTCCCCGGCGGGTACCCACTGCAGCCACACCGCGTTAGCGGTCTCCCAGCAGCGCATGCGGCCCGGCATCGGGCAGGTCGGCTGGCTGCTCGCGTGCGTCTCGGGCGCAGGCTTGCCGCCGAGTTCGGCTCGCATCGCGTACAGCTGCCGGCGCCAAGTTGCGACCTGCTTGGCGAGGCGAGCGTGTACGAGGGTGGCCTGCTCCCGCTGCGCGTCGAGGACCATCGTCTCGATGTCGAAGTTGGTCGAGGCCGCAGTGACGGTGAACTCGATGGCGCCGCCGGGGAACAGATCGGTGAGGGTTCGGATCTCGGTCACAGCTGCTCCTTGCTCATGGGATCAGCCGTGCACCAGCGCAGTCCGGTTGCCAGTCCCTGCGCGAGGACGGGCAATGCGAGGGCCGGCAGGTAGAGGTGAAGCCACTCCGCGCGGAGGAACGCGCCGCCGAGGCTGGCGACCAGGAGCAGGACGATGGCAACTGCGGCGGCGAAGGGGACGGTGTGCTCCGCTGTGGCAGTCACTGCGCTGCCTCCGTGGAGTCCGGCGTGTACCAGGCGAAGGCTTCGTACCCGGCCTGCCGACCCGCGCCGATGTCCGTGACAACGTGACCACGCCCGCTGGTCCACGACCCGCTGATCTGGACTCTTCCGCCCTCGACGGCCCAGCGGTCGAGTGCTGCGGCGAGGATGCGCGGCCCGGCGATCCTCCAGTCGGCGATCGGATAGGTCGATGCGATCGGCTCTGTTCGGCTGCGGTCGACGAGAACGACGCGGTCGCCGTCGGCGCGGGGCCGTTCGTGATAGCCCAGGACGGTGTCGACCGCCTCCAAGAGCTGGTCGAGCGAGCCGGACACGGCCAACTGCACCGCGTATGAGTCCTCGGGCAGCCCGTTCCTCATCAAGCCCAGCACGGTCTCGTGTATCCGCATCATCTCGGCGTCGACCGCGTCGAGCAGCTCGCGTTGGCGGCGGTTGCGGTCGGGCTCAGCCACGGACCGTCATCACCACGGTGTTGCCGTCGCGGTCGGTGAGGCGGCGCGGAAACTGCTCGGATGCCTGGTCGGCGTTGCCGAATCGGTCGCCGACGGACAGTTCGATCCTGACCCTGCTCGCCGGCCGATCGCCACGCGGATACAGCTCGATCAGCAGTCCGCCGACCTGTGCCGAGACATGCTCGGGGCCGGCAGCGTGCTTCTCGCGAGACCAGGTCACGCCCAGCGCATCCCGGTACCACGCAGCTGAGACGTCGACGTCGTTCACGTAGAGCACCAGCGTCTGTACCTGCGGCGCGTGTCGCGCAGCCAGTGCTCGCCGGGCCCAGCTGCGTGCTTCGATCACGGCACCGTCGAGTCGTGCCCGCCACTGTTCTTGCTGATCAGAGGGCACGGCTGACCGCCTGTTCGATTTCGGCTTCGATCTCTGCGTTGAGCCTCTTCACGCCGAGGCGCACGGCGTGGTGGTTGCTGGCACCGCGTGGTGACGGCGGGATCAGGGTGCGCAGCTGCGCCGAGGCGAGGTCGACGGTCGCCCGGATCAGGTCCAGGTCGATGATCGCGCGGCGCAGGTACATCCACTCCGCGGTAGGAGGCTCGGTCTGGGCGAGCGCGGTTGTCGCTGCGGCGCGCAGGTTCTCTTCGGTGTCGATTGGTGCGTCAGGGGCCATGCAGTGGATCTTCTCTTGAGGGGCTGTTATTTGCACGGTCGGGCTTGAGGCTCAAGCTATTCGGGTGCGGGTGTCGGTCACTGGAGAGAGGATCAGCGGTATGGATGCCGATGATGATCTCGAGACTCGCGCCAGCCTCTACTGCGTCGCTCAGCAGGCGGCGGCGCTGCATCGGCTCTTGGCTGTGTTGCCGCCTGACGCAGCGCGGCGCGTCACCGGCGGCGAGAAGGACACGATCTCCCAACTGACCTCCCGCGCGCTGTGGTCCTCCACTGCGGACCTGCACCAGCAGGGCCGAAGCGAGTACGCGAAGCAGGTGGTCGCGCAGGCTCGGGGCGGCGCAGCGGAGGGCATTACCGAACTGCGACTAGTCACCAACAGCCTCGACATCAGCGAGCGATTCTGGACCGCGATCTACGCCGACGCCGCGGTGGAACGGATCGGCGGTGAGCTCCGGATCACGCCGCAGGAAGGACCGGCCCTGCTGCTCGTGGAGGCGCTCGCAGCGCATCTGATCACGACCGTGGACATGGAGATCGTCGTGGACGACGACGCTGCGGATCGACTGCGGGCAAATGGATTCGATGTCTCGCGCGACGGTCGCTACGTCGTCGATGTCAACGGGACGGATGCGACTGTGCGGATAGAGGTGAGGCCGTGATGACCGTCGATGGCCTGCGCGCGCTGCTGGCGGAACTGCCGGGAGACGTGCCGGTGCTGGTGAGTGGGTACGAGGGCGGCTTCGCCGCGGTGGCGGATGCGACCGTCGTCGAGGTCCAGGAGCTGGATCGCGGCGACGACGCGGATTACCTCGGCCGGTTCGTGGTGCCGGCGGAGGCCGCCGAGGAGATCGACGGGCGTGGCGCGGACTGGCTGTACATGGTCGGCGGCGAGCCCCCCGAAGTTCGTCGGCAATCCGATCACCGCGTTGGTTCTGAGCAGGGAGGGACGCTGATGGCGGAGCGCGACGACGCGTATTGGGAGGGCATGAGCAGCGGGATCGAGCGCGGCGAGTACGAGGTGATCGGGCCGGTCGAGCTGGGACCGGCGGCTGCGCCGCTCCGGCTCACCCGGATCGTGCTCTACATGCCGGCACCGATGCTGCGTCATGTCGCCGCTGCCTACGGCGCTGTGCTGAACGCCGAGCCCGTGACCAGCACCGATGAGCGCGGTGAGCTGGTCGAGCTGACCGACGCCGTGGGGTTCACGATCGAGTTCCGTCCCGTCGAGGCCGGCGAAGGGACGCCGACGGTCACCAGGCTGGAGTTCCGTGGTCCCGGGGCTGCAGCCGCGGCCGAGCGTCTGCAGGCCGAGACGGGCGATGTTCAGCGACATCTGCTCGGCGGGCGATGGGACACCGTTGCGGGAAACAGCATCCGGTTGGTCGGCCCGGGCGACTAGGTGAGCACCGAGGGGCGGGCACGGATCAGCGAGGCGATCCAGCGTGGCGAGCTCGAGGACGAGCTCGACCGGATGAACGGGGAGGGTGAGTCGTGAGTGTCCCGTGGCCGATCGTCCGCGTCGGCAGGTGGGCGAGGCCCTCCGACCTCGCAGTCCAGGTCGAAGCGCCGGGGGCACGCAATCCACAGATTTACCCACGCCTAACTGACTATCAAGTAAGTTGTTGCCAGTACCTCGAAGATTGGAGATTCTAAATGGGATTCCTTCCAAAGAACCCTACCGAAATCATCGGCCGTGCCGACCGCACCCTGACCAGCGCCGACGCCACCCTGGGGCGTGTTGACGGCACGCTCAGTGACGTGAGCACCACGCTTACAGAGGTCGATACCAAGCTGGGAACTGTCGACACCACCTTGTCGACGGTTGGAAACACACTGACGTCTGTGTCCGGGACGCTGACCTCAGTCGAAGGTACGTTGGCCGATGTATCCGGGACCCTCATCGACGTCCGCGGGGCGGTGTCCGAGGTGAAGGCGCTGCTTGAGCAGCTATCGACCAAGCTTGAACTACTCGATCAGGTGCCCGAGATCATCGCCAAGCTCGACGTGCTGGTCTCCAAGACGTAGGCGACCGCGGCGTGCGGCCTGCGCCTCGTTCTTCGCAGCGCCGCACCTCGGCGAACCTCAAGGCCGCGATGCAATCCTGCCATCGATCGTGCGTGTACCTGCCACGGTGACATTCGTGTACAAGCTGCTCGTCGGGCCCGGGGTGTAGCGGATTCGGGCCCGACGGAGTCAGCGGATCTATTTTGCGATGCAGAGGCTGCTGTCGCCGGCGGCATCCCCGGGCTGTGCTTGGGTGACGCCGGGCTTGCCGTCCTCGGTGGTGCAGGGCTGTCCCTCGGGGACGCCGGCGGGGGCGGCCGGCTTGGTCTTGGTCGCAGTGGGCGTGCCGGTCGGGATGCAGAGGCTGCTGTCGCCAGCTGCGTCACCGGGCTGTGCCTGGGTGACGCCGGGCTTGCCGTCGCTGGTCGTGCAGCGCTGTCCCTCAGGGACGCCGGCGCGAGCTGCCGTGGTCGTGGTCTTCGCCGGGGCCTGGTTCGGGTGCGTCGCGGCGGGCGCGGCCGGCTTCGCGTTCGTCCCGGGTGCGGGTGCACCGGTGGCCGGGGTCTGGTTGCCAGGTGTCGCGGATGAAGAGCTGCTGGATGCCGAAGCCGTAACGGTGACCGTCGCTGGGGTGTCGTTCCCACAGGCGGTGAGTCCGACAAGTAGGCAGGCGATAGATCCGGCGACGGAGAGTTGTCGGAGCATGATGTTCCCTTCGCTGGGAGATGGCAATGGTGCGAGCTCGGTCACAGCGAAGGGTAGGCCTGTAGCAATCGCGAACAGCGGGCGGTCTGCGTGTACGGACCCGGGGTGTGAACGGAGTCTAGGGCGTGCACTGGCGCACCTGACCGTGGACCTGTAATCGCGCGCAGGCAGCATCTGCGACGGCGGCCAATTCGACGGTTCTTTTCGGCACCGGCTTGCTACCGAGCTGAACGCGGCGACCGCTGCCCGCGCCGCTGCGCTGCCGTTCACCCCGACCCTCGCCACCGTGCTCGTCGGCGACGACCCCGGCTCTACCAAGTACGTGCAGATTAAGCAGCGCAGGTGCGTCCAGTACGGCCTGGGCTCCCGCCACGTTCATCTGCCGGCCGACACCTCCACCGCCGAGTTGGTCGCGGTGCTGATCGAGCTCGGTGTCGATCCCGCCGTACATGGGATCCTGCTGCAGCACCCGCTCCCGCCGCAGATCGACGAGCGCGCCGCCTTCGACGCGATCCCGCTCCGGAAAGACGTGGACGGTACCTCGAGCGCAGCGTTCGCCGCGGCGGCGCTCGGTCAGGCCGGCCACCGCAGCCGCACCCCGGCGGGGATCGTCAGACTCCTCGATCACTACCGTGTCGAACTCGCCGGCGAAGACGTGGTGATCGTCGGCCGGAGCGGGATCCTCGGCAAGCCCCTGGCAGCGATGCTCACGGCGCGCGACGCCACCGTCACGGTGTGTCACTCCCGGACCCGTGACCTCGCCGCGCACACCAGCCGCGCCGAGATCCTCGTCGCCGCTGCGGGCCGGCCAGGCTTGATCACGGCCGCGATGGTGCGTTCGGGTGCGGTCGTCGTAGATGCCGGATTCACTCCGGGAGACGTGTCGGAGGAGGCTGCCGAGGTCGCCCGGGCTGCGTCACCGGTGCCGGGTGGTGTCGGGCCGATGACGATCGCGATGTTGCTGGCTCAGACGGTGGATGCGGCGCAGGCGGTGGTGGGCACCCGGTAGGGCGGTTGGGGTCCGGGCGGAGTCCCACAGGTTGGGTAGTCGAGCACATTGAGCGGGTAGCGAAGGGGAGGCGAGCCGCGACGCCACCACCGGGCGTAGGTGGCACGGAGCCCGATTCTGGCCGCAGTTCCGACAATCTGCGCACCGCGGCCAACCCGTGGATCGCGCTGGATCGTCTGCCTTATCCGGGACGTCCAGGTTGCACGAAAGTTGCACAATCGCCATAGAACGAAGTCGTTCCCGGTAGAGCCGCAGAGGCGAAAGATGCAGTTCAATGGGCGTTCCGTCCCCCTCGCCAGCACTCTTGAACGGGTTCAATTCCCGGCGGCTCCACAGCGAAGCGCCCCCGGCCATCGGCCGGGGGCGCTTTCGTGTCCGCTGCTACTTCTTCACCTCGCAGGCGATCCCGTCGCCGTCGCGGTCGAGGTGGCTCGCGTACCCGGGATCGCCCTTGAGCAGTGGGGCCTTGCCGGCCTTGCGTACCTCGGTGCAGTTCTTGTAGTACGGGTCGGCGTGCGACACGGCGGCGGGGGCGGCGAGGGCCGCGATCGAGAACGCGGCGACGACGACGCGGGTGAAGGTGGGGGACATGGGTACTCCTGCAGACCGGGGGAAGCGACGACCGCGGGACGGTCCCTCTCCCGCGGTTCTTACGGTGTACGCCTTTGCGGCGGCAAGCTGATTGCCGGATATGGGTAATTAGCCGGGAAAGTGACCGCATCGCACGATTCGGCGGCGATGGTGGAGCGGCCGGGCCGGACGACTGTGAGTGAAACAAGTTCTAGAAATGTCTCTCAGTACGACGTGGGTTGGACTATCGTCCGTGAGCATGAACCTGCGTTCCGTATGGCGACGGGCGGCCGTCGCTGCGGCCGGCATCGCGCTCCTGGTGGCGGCACCGTCGTCCGCAGCGCCGCTGCCCGAGAACTTCAACTTCTTCGGCGGCATACCGTCGGAACTGACGAACGCGAACGGCTCGCTGCCGGGGACGAACGACTACTCCTGCAGGCCGACGGCTCGTCATTCCAATCCCGTCGTGCTGGTGCACGGCACCGGCGGCGGCTCGCAGACGAACTGGGGCGCCTACGCGCCGCTCCTCAAGAACAACGACTACTGCGTCTTCTCCTTCACCTACGGCGCGCTGCCCGGTGCGCCGTGGCCGGTGAATCAGATCGGCGGGACCCGCCCGCTCGCGACCAGCGCGCAGCAGCTCAAGCAGACGGTGGAACGCGTTCTCGCATCGACCGGCGCGAAGAAGGTCGACCTCATCGGCCATTCGCAGGGCACGCTCATGCCGTCGTACTTCGTGAAGTACCTGGGCGGCGCCGACAAGGTGGGCAAGTACGTCTCACTCGCGCCGCTCTGGCGCGGCACCGGCGGCGACCTCGGGCGCGCGGCCTCGGTCTTCGTTCGCGGCCTGAACATCCGCGATCCGTACTTCCCGGTCTTCGAGTCGATCGGCGACATGCTGCCGGGATCGCGCTTCCTCGACAAGATCTGGGCCGACGGTACGCCCTATGCGCGCGGCGTCGAGTACACGAACATCTCCACCCGCTTCGACGAGCTGGTGCTGCCGTACACGAGCGGCCAGCTCGACGGCCCGCCCGGAATCAAGGTCACCAACATCGTCGTGCAGGACACCTGCGGCCAGGACTTCTCCGACCATCTGGCCATCGCGGGTTCCCGGCGCGCGGCGTATTTCGCGCTCAACGCCCTCGATCCGCAGCATCCGTGGCCGGTGCCCTGTTACGTGGTGCCGCCGTTCACGGGGGCCTGACCCGCTAGCCTCCGCTGGCGGCCCGGCCCGCCGGGTACAGGGTGTTCGTCGCCTGGATCGAGCCGGCGGCCTCGTCGGCGCGCACGCCCTCGCACCGTCCGGCGACCGCGGCCTGGACCTGCGCGATCACGCGCGGGTCCACGGGCTCGACGGTGTGGTCGAATCCGCCGTTCCCGGTGGCCGACGGGACGGGCGTCATCCGGCACTGCGGTCCGGTGATGCGGCCGTCGGCCCACTCCTTGGCGCTCCGGATCGAGAAGTACTGCGTGGGTCCGACGGCCCCGACGCCGCTGTTCAGCGTGGCGAGGAAGCTCGAACCGGGGCACACCTCGCGGGCGGTGCCGGACTGCGAGCAGGCGGCGGGACTGCCGTACTGCGCGGTGCCGATCGCGACGTAGTGGGTCACCTTCGGGGCTCCGCCCAGCGCCTTGAGGTAGTAGCGGGCGCTGAGGCCGCCCACGCTGTGACCGACCAGGGAGACGGGGCCGCCGCCGGCCTTCGCCCGGTCGACGGCCGCGCCGATCGCGGTGGCGTCGGAGCGCAGGTCGAGGCCCCGCAGGTTCAGCACCTCGACCCGCGACCCGGACCGCTCGAGGGCGGCCTTCATCGGCTGGTAGGGCAGCGAGCCGATGTACTGGCCGGGAACGATGACGACGGTGCCCTGCGCGGGCGCGGCGGCAGCGGGTGCCGCGAGGGCGCCGGTCGCGGCGACGGCCGCAGCCAGGGCGAGGAGGGAGCGTCCTGCATTCATGCAGGGGAGCCTAACCTAAACAACCAGTGTTGAGAAGGATCGTGTCGCGGCTCACTCCGAGCGGTACGCCTCCCCGTGAGGCTCGTCGCAGTGGTCCTCGGCGCCGTCGTGATCGACCTGCAGCGTCGCGTGCTCGATGCCGTACTCGTCGTGCAGCATGCCGCTGATCTTCGAGCGGACGGCGTGGCAGTCCGCCGCCGCGTCGACGAGGACGTGCGCGGAGAGTGCGGGCTGCCCCGAGGTGATCTCCCAGATGTGCAGGTCGTGCACCTCGGTCACGGACGGGACGGCCGCGACGTCGCGCCCGACCTCGGCGGGGTCGATGCCCTCGGGCGCGGCCTCGAGGAAGATCCGCCCCGACGCCTTGACCAGCCCCCAGCCGGCCTTGAGCATGAGCGCCGCAACGACCAGGGCGGCGATCGCGTCCGCCTGGCCCCACCCCGTGGCCCAGATGATCGCGCCCGCGATGGCGGTGGCGATGAAGGCGTACAGGTCGTTGAGGATGTGCTGGTAGGCGCCCTCGACGTTGAGGCTGGTGCGGTTGGCGCGCCGGATGCACCAGGTGGCGGCGAGGTTCACGGCGCAGCCGGCGAGGGCGGTGAAGAAGACCAGCCGGCCGTCGACGTCGGGCGGCGTGATCAGCCGCGAGATCCCCTCGTAGACGAAGAACGCCGCGAGGAGCAGGAGGGTGATCCCGTTGGCCTGCGCCGACAGGATCTCCACCCGCTTGAGGCCCCAGGTGTATCCGCCCTTCGCCGGCTTCGCGGCGATCTTGATCGCGACCAGCGCGAGCACGATCGCCGCGGCGTCGGTCAGCATGTGCGCGGCATCGGTGATCAGCGCGAGCGAGCTCGCGATGATGCCGATCGTCACCTCGATCGCCATGAAGCCGACGATGAGCGCCAGGGCCAGGCTCAGCCAGCGCTTGTCGGCGTCCGCCGACACCCCGTGGTCGTGTCCCGCGTGTCCGCTCATCTCAGCTCCGCCCCTCGTCCGATGAGATCACCGGACGAACATACATGGCTGTATGCGCATGTATCAATGGGCGGAGCGCGGCGACGATCAGTCGAGCACGGCGAGCGCGTCGATCTCCACGAGCATGACCTCGTGCGGGAGGTCGACGAAGACCGTCGTGCGGCAGGGGAGCGCGGCGCCCTCGGGCACGTTCTCGGCGATGAACGCACCGTAGACCTCGTTCATCGGGGCGAAGTCGTCGCGCGTGGTGAGGTAGACGCGGAACATGAGCACGTCGGCCACCGAGGCGCCGCCGGCCTCGAGGATCGCCTTGACGTTCTCCAGGGTGCGCCGGGTCTGCTCCTTGACGTCGCCCTCGGCGATGTACTGGTTCGTCGCCGGGTCCATCGGGCCCTGGCCCGAGACCTGCAGCATGTTGCCGCGGCGCACGCCCTGGGAGAAGAAGTGGGCGGGAGCGGGCGCGTCGGTGGTGGAGACGGCGGTCGCGGTCATGGTGGTGATTCCTTTGCTCTCGTGAGTGTTTCGGTGTTCCCCGGGGTGTCCGGGAGGTTCAGCGCGGGCGGTACCCGCAGTCGCGGGAGATGGCGGCGCACGTCGCGCGCAGCGGCTCCAGCAGGTCCAGCAGCTCGTCGAAGGGCAGGACCACGTCGGGCACCGACACGGACACCGCGGCGACGACGGTGCGGCTCGCGTCGCGGACGGGCGCGCCGATGCAGTTGATCGTGGGCTCGTTCTCCTCGCGGTCCACGGCCCAGTCCTGTGCGCGGACGCGCTCGATCTCGGCGAGGTAGTCCTCGGGGGTCACGATGGTGTTCGGCGTGCGCCGGGTGAAGTCCATCCCGGCGACGAACCGTCGCAGTTCGTCGTCGGGCAGCGTCGACAGCATGAGCTTGCCGACGGCGCTGGAGTTGAGATTGACCTCCATGCCCACCCGCGAGTACATGCGGATGAGGTCCCGCGACTCCAGCTTGTCGATGTAGACGACGGCGTCGCCCTCGCGGGCCGCGAGGTGCGTGGTGCGGCCGTACTCGCGGTTGAACGCGACCAGGTGGGGCGCGGCGATCTCGCGGATCCCGCGCTGCTCCGAGGCGCGTGCCGCCAGGTCGAAGACGCGCGATCCGAGGTGGTAGCGGTGCGCCTCGTCGTGGTACGCGAACCGCGCCTCGGTGAGCGGGCGCAGCAGGCGCAGCACGGTGGTCTTGTGCACGCCGAGCTCGTCGGCCAGCTCGTCGAGCGAGGCGGGGCTCTCGCCCAGCAGGCGGAGGATCTCGAGCGCTCGGGTCAGGCTCTGGCTCATGGTGCTCCGCTCTCGCGGGGCGGCGGGAAGTCAGCGCCGCCCACGCGGATCCCGTCCGGGCCGATGTGCGCGGCGGACCAGGCGTCGTCGTCGCAGGTCAGTAACGCCGTCATCGCCTCGGGCGGCAGGGTGGCGAAGTCGGCGCGCACCGTCAGGGTCGCCGCGGCGCCGGCGTGCCCGCGGCGCAGGCAGGTGCGCATATCCTCGTCGTGCGCGAGCCCGTGCAGGAAGCCCGCGGCGAAGGAGTCGCCGGCGCCCACGGGCTCGACCACGTCGACGGACAGCGCGGGAACCGTGATCTGCGCGCCCTCGCGGTCGACGGCGATCGCCCGCACGGCACCGTCCTTGACGACGACGGTGCGCGGTTCGGGCAGGAGCGCCCGGACCTCGGCGGGGGAGCCGGTGCCGAGCACGCGCTCGGCCTCGTCGGACCCGACCAGGACGACGTCCGCGCAGCGGGCCAGCTCGATGACCAGCGACGGGTCCCCGTCGGGCCAGAGCTGTTCGCGCCAGTTGACGTCGAAGGTGACGGTGCCGCGCACGCCCGTCCGGTCGCGGAGCAGGGCGCGGGTGAGGGCCGCGCACGACGGGGACAGGGCCGGCGTGATGCCGCTGGTGTGCACGATCCGGGCTTGTTCGAGGGCCGCGGCGATCGTGGGGCGCGTCAGGAAGTCGGGGCCCATCGCCGCCGCCGCGCTGCCCGCGCGACGGTAGGTGCTGGCGGTTGCGGGCTCGCCGTCCGCGTCGACGCCCTCGGTCTTGGCGTACCGGCCGGTGAACCCGCTGCCGTCGACCTCGATGCCGTCGGTGAGCACGCCGTGCGCGCGCAGGTGCTCGACGATCCGTCGCCCCTCGGCGTCCCCGCCGACCCGGCTGAGGAAGGCCGTGGGGGTGCCCAGGACCGCTGTGCCGGCGGCGACGTTGGCCTCGGCGCCGCCGGCGTGCATGGCGGGAGCGGGCGCGTCCAGGTCGGCCGCGGCGACCAGCGCCAGCGGTTCCCCGAGGCACGCGATCCAAGCTTCCGTCACCGTCTCGCACCGTTCTTTCATCTCGTGGTTGTGCAGGTCCTCGCCGCAATGCTAGCGTCTGTGACACGCATCACGCAACGGTGATTGCAATATACGCAACGTAGCAGATTGGGAAGCATAATGGCCAACGGGAACGGCGCGCGGCCGGCGGAGCTGAGTGTGCTCGACAAGGCGGTGCCCGCGTGGGCGAACGGCATGACGACGGCCGATTTCCTCGCCCGCGCGCCGCGCCTGGCGGAGCTCTCGACGCCGGTGCTCGTCCTTGACCGCGCGGCGATGGCCGACAACGTCGCCGAGTTCGCGCGGTGGACCGCCGCGCACGGCTTCGACCTCGAGCCGCACGGCAAGACCACGATGGCGCCCGTCCTGTGGCAGGACCAGCTCGACGCGGGATCCACCGCCATCACCGTCGCGAATCTCCCGCAGCTGCAGGCCGCCGTCGCCACGGGCTTCCGGAACCTGCACGTGGCCAACGCGATCGCCGACCCGGCCGGCATCCGCTGGCTCGGCGAGGCGCTCGATGCCGACCCCGCGCTCGAGGTCACCCTGTGGGCGGACGGGCTCGGCACCGTCGACGTGCTCGACCGCGGCCTCGCCGAAGCGACCCGGCAGCCCACCGTGCTCGTCGAGCTGGGCGGCCCCGGCGGCCGCACCGGCGCGCGCACCGTCGACGAGGCCTTCGCGATCGGCGAGCGCATCGCCGCCTCCCCGCGGCTGCGCCTCGGCGGCGTCACCGGCTACGAGGGCGCGTTCGCGCACGACACCTCGGCTGCGGCGCTCGGCACCGTCGACGACTACCTCCGCACGCTGAAGGACCTGCACGTCCGGCTGCGTCCGCTGTACCCGGAGGGTCGCATCGTCGTCTCCGCCGGGGGCAGCGCCTATTTCGACCGCGTCGCCGCCGTCCTGGGCGACATCGACGACGCGCGGATCGTCGTCCGCTCGGGGGCGTACATCATCCACGACGACGGCTTCTATCGCGGCATCACGCCGTCCGGCCGCGAGGCCGACGCACCCCGGCTGCGGTCGGCGATGCACGTCTGGGCCCGCGTCATCTCGCGGCCCGAGCCCGGCCTGGCGCTCCTCGACGTGGGCCGCCGCGACGTCTCCTTCGACGAGGGCCTGCCCGAACCGCAGGTCGCCGCACCGGGACTCGGCGATCCCGCCCGCCCCCTGGAGGGCGAGATCTCCGCGGTCAACGACCAGCACGCCTTCCTGCGCCTGCCCGCCGGCGACCCGCTCGCCGTCGGCGACGTCGTGCGGCTGGGCTTGAGCCACCCGTGCACCGTCTTCGACAAGTGGCGCGTCATCCCCGTCGTGGCCGACGACAGCGAGAACCCGCAGGTCGTCGACATGATCTCGACGTACTTCTAGAGCGGAGTCATCATGCACGACACACTGATCCGCGCCGCCGCCGTCGTCGACGGCACCGAGGCGCCGCGCTACACGGCGGACGTCGCGATCACCGACGGTGTCATCACCGCGATCGGCACCGACCTCGGGCCTGCGCACCGCGTCATCGACGCCGACGGTCTCGTCCTGAGCCCGGGCTTCATCGACATGCACGCGCACTCCGACCTGCAGGTCCTCCTCAATCCCGAGCACCCCTCGCGGATCACGCAGGGCGTCACGTGCGAGGTGATCGGCCAGGACGGGCTGAGCTACGCCCCCGTGTCCGACGAGACGCTCGCCGTCGTGCGGCGCCAGATCGCCGGGTGGAACACCGACCCCGAGGACTTCGACTTCTCGTGGCGCACCGTCGGCGAGTACCTGGACCGGCTCGACGCCGCCGGCACCGCCACCAACCTCGCGTACCTCGTGCCGCACGGCCTGCTCCGGGCCCTCACGATCGGCTTCGGCGACGGTGTCGCGTCCCCGGCCGAGGTGGCCCGGATGCAGGAGATCCTGGCGCAGGGCCTGCGGGAGGGCGCCGTCGGCCTGTCCACCGGCCTCACCTACACCCCGGCCATGTACGCCGACGACGCCGAGCTGGCCGCGCTCATGCGCACCACGGGCGAGCTCGGCGGCTACTTCTCGCCGCACCACCGCAGCTACGGCGCGGGCGCGATGGAGGCCTACGCCGAGATGATCGACCTGTCGCGGCGCACCGGCTGCCCGCTGCACCTCGCGCACGCCACCCTCAACTTCGGGCCCAACAAGGGCCGCGCGCCGGAGCTCCTGACGCTGCTCGACGAGGCGGTCGCGGCGGGCGCGGACGTCTCCCTCGACACCTACCCCTACCTGCCGGGCGCCACGACGCTCGCCGCGATCCTCCCGAGCTGGGCCGCGGCCGGCGGCGCCGACGCCACGCTCGCGCGCCTGCGCGACCCGCGGGACCTCGCCCGCATCCGGGAACACCTGGAGCACACCGGATCCGACGGCTGCCACGGCGTGATCGCCGAATGGAACACCATCGAGATCAGCGGCGTCGGCAGCGACGACCTGGCGGGCTACGTGGGCCGCACCATCGAGCAGATCGCCGCCGACGAGCGCCGCGACCCGTTCGACGTGTGCATCGGGATCCTCCTCGACGACCGCCTCGCCACCGGCATCCTGCAGCACGTCGGGCACGAGGAGAACGTGCGCGCCATCATGGGCCACCCCACGCACACGGGCGGCAGCGACGGCCTGCTCGTCGGCGGCAAGCCGCACCCGCGAGCCTGGGGCACCTTCGCCCGCTACCTCGGCCACTACAGCCGCGACCTGGGCCTGATGAGCCTCGAGGAGTGCGTGGGCCACCTCACGGGCCGCGCGGCCCGGCGCCTGAAGCTGGTCCGACGGGGCCTCGTCCGCGAGGGCTACGCCGCCGACCTGGCGCTCTTCGACCCCGACGCAGTCATCGACCGCGCCACCTACGACGCCCCGCGCACGCCCGCAGCGGGATTCACGCACGTCCTCGTCCGCGGGGTCCCCGCGCTCGACGACGGCAACCTCACCGGCGCGCTCGCGGGCGGCGCGCTGCGATTGACCGAAGAAGGGGTCCTGTGACCGTGACCGACCATTCCGGCCTGCTCGATGCGCTCGCCGCCGACCGGGCGCTCACCGTGGTGCGCGCCCCCGAACTCCCCGACGCGGCGGCCCTGTGCCGCGCGCTCGCCGAGGGCGGGATCCGCACCGTGGAGCTGACGTTCACCACGCCCGGGGTGCTCGGCCACCTCGAGCGGGCCGCCGGCGTCGAGGGCACGAACCTCGGCGTGGGCACCGTGCGCTCCGCCGCCCAGGCCCGCGACGCCGTGAACGCCGGCGCCCGCTTCCTCGTCACGCCCGACGTCAACGAGGAGGTGGCGCAGGCCGCTCGCGATCTCGGCGTGCCCGTCTTCCTGGGCGCGCTCACTCCCACGGAGGTGGCCCGCGCGGCCGCGCTCGGCTCGGTGGCCGTGAAGATCTTCCCCGCCCGCGCGTTCGGGCCGGGTTACCTCAAGGACCTGCACGGTCCGTTCCCCGGCCTGCCGCTCCTGCCGTCCGGCGGGGTCAGTGAGGCCAATGCCCGCGAGTTCCTGGGTGCCGGCGCGGTCGCCGTCTGCGCCGGCACGTCCGTCGTGCCCCCCGACACCGTCGCCGCCGGCGACTGGGCCGACATCACCATCCGCGCCGCGCGTTTCGTCGCCGCGCTCTGATCCCCTTCCAGAACGGGAGTACCACTCATGTCCTCGGCCATCGACTGGCTGCAGCACGACACCGGGGGTCTGCTGACCCTCGCCGCGGTGTCGATCGCGGTCCTGCTCCTCCTCATCATCAAGGTCAAGCTCGAACCCTTCATCGCCCTGATCATCGTCTCGGTGGGCCTCGCGCTGGTCGCGGGCGTCTCCGTCGAGAAGCTCGTCGGGTCGCCGCAGAAGGGCGCGGCGCAATCGATCCTGGAGACCGGCTTCGGCGGCATCCTCGGGCACATCGCCCCGATCATCGGCCTCGGCACGGTGCTCGGCGCCATCCTGGAACGCTCCGGCGGCGCCGACGTGCTCACCAGCTGGCTCCTGAAGCTGTTCGGGCCCAAGGGCGCGCCGCTCGCGATGGGCGTCACGGGCCTCATCCTGGGCATCCCGGTGTTCTTCGACATCGGCATTTTCATCCTGGCGCCGCTGGTCTACGTCTGCGCCAAGCGCGGCGGCAAGTCGCTGGTCATGTACGCGATGCCCATGCTCGCGGGCCTGTCGATGACGCACGCCTTCCTGCCCCCGCACCCCGGCCCCGTTGCCGCCGCGGGCCTGCTGCACACCTCGCTCGGCTGGATCATCATCATGGGCCTCGTCTGCGGCATCCCGGCGTGGTTCGCCTCGGGCATCGTGTGGGGCACGTGGATCGGCAAGCGCGTCATCGTGGAGGTGCCGGAGGAGTTCGTGCCGGAGGAGGAGCACGCGAGCAAGGACAAGCCTCCGCTCGCGCTGATCGCCTTCATCATCGCGGTGCCCATGCTGCTGATCCTGGGCGGCACGTTCGGGTCCGTGTGGCTGACGCCGGGCACGAAGCCCTTCTCGATCCTGGTCTTCCTCGGCACGCCCGCGATCGCCCTGACCATCGCCGTGGTGATGGCCTTCTACCTGCTCGGCATCCGCCGCGGCATCAACGCCGGTCAACTCGCCGAGATGACGGGTGCGGCGCTCAAGCCGATCGGCATGATCCTGCTCGTGGTCGGCGCGGGCGCGCTGTTCGGTGCGGTACTGCGCGCCACGGGCGTCGGCACCGCGCTCACCGACTCGATGTCGGACCTGGGCCTGCCGCTCATCGTGACCGCGTACCTGGTCAGCTGCGCGCTCCGCATCGCCCAGGGCTCGGCGACGGTGGCGATCACCGCGACCGCCGGCATCATCGGCGAGTCCGTGGCAGCGGGCAACTTCTCGCAGGCGCAGATCGCGCTCATCGTCATCGCGATCTCCGCCGGCTCGATCATCCTCAGCCACGTCAACGACGGCGGCTTCTGGATCGTCGCGAAGTACTTCAACATGACGGTCAAGCAGACCCTCATGACCTGGTCGGTCCTCGAGACCATCCTGTCGGTGGTCGGCTTCGCGATGGTGCTCGTCGTCTGGGCGATCGTCTGACGATCGCGGCGTCGCGACGGTCCGCCGTCGCGACGCCGCGTCGCCGTCCCACCACCCCGGCCCCCGCTGGTGCGCCGGATTACCGCGCGCGGAACCCGACTCGGCGATACGTTGGACGACAGCGGCCGTGCGATCCGCGGCCGCGTTCCCGCACTGACGAGGTGGACTGAAGATGGCTCATGCGCGTGCCGGTCAACCGGCTCTTCCCGAGGACTTGATCGACGTCGAAGCTGTTCGTGCTGCGTACTATTCGGTCGTGCCGGACCCCGGCGACCCGGATCAGCGCGTGGCCTTCGGCACGTCGGGGCACCGCGGCACGTCGCTGAACGGCAGCTTCAACGAGAATCACATCGCGGCCACCACGCAGGCCATCGTCGAGTACCGCGCGGCGGAGGGCGTGCGCGGGCCGCTGTACCTCGCGAAGGACACGCACTTGCTGTCCGGGCCCGCGTGGGAGACGGCGGTCGAGGTGCTCGCCGCGAACGGCGTGGACACCCTCATCGACCACGACGACCGGTACACGCCGACGCCGGCCCTGAGCCACGCGATCCTCACCTTCAATCGCCGGCACGGCGGCGGCATCGAGGCCGACGGCATCGTCGTCACCCCGTCGCACAACCCGCCCGCCGACGGCGGCTTCAAGTACAACCCGCCCACGGGCGGCCCCGCCGATACCGACGCGACCTCGGCGATCGCGGCCCGCGCCAACGAGATCCTCGAGGGCGGCCTGCGCGACGTGCGCCGGATCCCGCTCGCGCAGGCCCTCGCCTCGGACGCGGTCCAGCGCTTCGACTTCCTCGACTCCTACGTCGGCGACCTGCCTTCCGTGCTGCACCTCGACAAGATCCGCGACGCCGGGATCCGGATCGGCGCGGACCCGCTCGGCGGCGCCGCCGTCGGCTACTGGGGCGCGATCGGGGACCGCTACAACCTCGATCTCACGGTGGTCAACCCGACGGTGGACCCGCAGTTCGCCTTCATGACGCTGGACACCGACGGCAAGATCCGCATGGACTGCAGCTCGCCGAACGCGATGGCCTCGCTCATCGCGAACAAGGACCAGTACGACATCGCGACCGGCAACGACGCGGACTCCGACCGGCACGGCATCGTCACCCCCGACGGCGGGTTGATGAACCCGAACCACTACCTCGCCGTCGCCATCGACTACCTCTTCGCGTCGCGGGGCGGCTGGCGCGACGACGCCGCCGTCGGCAAGACGCTGGTCAGCTCGTCGATGATCGACCGCGTGGTGGCCGAGCAGCGTCGCAAGCTCCTCGAGGTCCCCGTCGGCTTCAAGTGGTTCGTGCCCGGCCTGCTCGACGGGAGCGTCGGCTTCGGCGGCGAGGAGTCCGCCGGCGCCTCGTTCCTGCGGCACGACGGCTCCGTGTGGACCACGGACAAGGACGGCATCATCCTGGCGCTGCTGGCCTCCGAGATCCTCGCCGTCACCGGCAAGAGCCCGTCGCAGCACTTCGCGGTGCTGGGGGAGCAGTACGGCGTGCCCGCCTACGCCCGCACCGACGCGCCCGCCGGCCGCGAGCAGAAGGCCGTCCTGGCGAAGCTCTCGCCCGAGCAGGTCACCGCGGACGAGCTCGCGGGGGAGCCGATCACCGCCAAGCTCACCCGCGCGCCCGGCAACGGCGCGCCCATCGGCGGCCTCAAGGTGACCACCGAGAGCGCGTGGTTCGCGGCGCGGCCGTCGGGCACGGAGGACGTGTACAAGATCTACGCCGAATCCTTCCGGGGGCCGGAGCACCTCGCGCAGGTGCAGGCCGAGGCGAAGGCGCTCGTGGACGGCGTGTTGGGCGCCTGACCCCGCCTGACCTGCGCACTCGCCGACTGCCGCTATTGTGGTCGGCGTGAGCAAGGGTAAGAACGCGAAGTACGTTCCCGCGAAGCAGTCCAACACCATGACCTACGTGCTCGGCGGCATCGCCGTGCTCGTGGTGATCGTGGTGGTCATCGGCGGCGTCCTGCTGCTGAGCAAGAAGGAGGGCACGCCCGTCGACAAGGCGCAGGCCGCCATCGACAAGGCCACCTCGGCCTTCGTCCTCGGCAAGGCCGACGCCCCGACGAAGCTGACCTTCTTCGAGGACCCGTACTGCCCCGCCTGCGGCAACATGGAGCGCCAGTACGGCGAGCAGGTCACCAAGGCGATCGAGGACGGCAAGCTGCAGGTCAAGTTCTTCATGCTGTCGTTCCTGAACCGCCAGAGCCCGTCGGGCGACTACTCCGACCGCGCCGCCGGCGGCCTCCTGGCCATCGCGAAGTCCTCGCTGCCCGACGACCAGAAGCAGAAGGCGTGGCTGGGCGCGCACACCGCGATGTACGCGAACCAGCCCGAGGAGGGCAAGGGCGACAAGACCAACGCCGAGATCGCCACGATGCTCGCCGACGGCTCCAAGGCCAAGGGCGTCGAGCTGCCCGCCGACGTGGTCAGCGCCATCCGGGACGGCAAGTACACCGTCGAGTCCGCTCAGAACGCCGGCGCCGGCAGCCAGCTGATGCAGGACATCGGCAGCACCGGCACCCCGACCGTCGTGCACAACGGCGAGAAGATCACCGTGCAGGGCGACTGGCTGACCCCGCTCCTCAAGTAAAACCGGCACTGACCAGCCGATTTGGTGCACGAGAGCTGCCTCCTGTAATGTTCTCCGGGCGGGAAACCGCAGGTGAACAACGCAATACGGGGCTATGGCGCAGCTGGTAGCGCACCACACTGGCAGTGTGGGGGTCAGGGGTTCGAGTCCCCTTAGCTCCACCGAAGAAATCCCCTCCGACGCAGGTCGGAGGGGATTTCTTGTTCTCGCGGTGATGGCGGGGTCAGTCGAGGCCCTCGACGATGCGGAAGTCGCGCTCCACGCCGTCCCCGAGCGCTGCCAGCGCCTCCTGGTAGGCGGCGCTCTCGCGGGCGGCGATCGCCTGCTCGAAGCTCTCGAACTCGATCACGATGGTGCGCTCGGCGATGCCGGCCTCGTAGGCCGCGACGCGGCCGTCGCGGGAGAGCAACCTCCCGCCGCCGGCGGCGACGGCGCGGGCCGCCAGCACGTTGTAGGCCTCGAGCTTGTCGGTATCGAGAATCGCGCGGTAGTTGCTGACCCAGTAGCCCTTGGCCACGGTGCCTCCTGTGCTCGGAGTGGTTGTCCGCGATCGGACGCGATCGCGCCGACGGTTCGGCGGGGACACCTCGATTGTGTCCCCACGCGCCCCGCCGATCGGTGGCAGGATCGAATCATGACCGACGACGCAGTGCACACCCGGATCGACGCCCTCATCGCGGAGGAGCACGCGCTCCGGGAGAGGCTCGGCGCGGGCGAGATCAGCGAGAGCGAGGAGCGCGCCCGGCTCCAGGTGCTCGAGACCCAGCTGGACCAGGCGTGGGATCTGCTCCGGCAGCGACGCGCGCGGCGCGAGTTCGGCGAGAACCCGGACGACGCGGCGACCCGGTCGGCGAACACCGTGGAGAACTACCGCAACTGACGGCCGTCAGGGGACCGGCGTCAGCATCCGGTGCCGGGTGCGCAGCGCCACGGCGACCGGGTCGTCGCGCCGGCGCGGGTTCGGCCCCTCGCCAGGACGGGTGTCGATGTCCCGCACCGTCGGGACGATGCCGCACCGTGGGCACAGGCCGGACTCCGCCAGGTCCGTCCCGCAGGTGGCGTGCGCGAAGATCCGCGCGGGGAAGTCGCCGTCGAGGTGCCGCTCGCCCCACCGCACCAGGCTGAAAACGGTGGGCCACAGGTCCTCTCCGGCGGGCGTGAGCTCGTATTCGACGGTCCGCCCGACCTTGCGGCGGGTCGCGACTCCGGCGGCGACCAGGGTGTCGAGCCGCTCGGTGAGCACGCCGCGGGAGACGTCGAGGTGCTCGAGCAGGTCGCTGAAGTGCCGCACGCCGTAGAAGAGGTCGCGCAGGATCAGCAGGGTCCATCGTTCGCCGACCACCTCGAGCGCGCGTGCCAGGTAGCAGGGCTGCGCCTCGTATCCGGTCCCCAGAGCCATGCCTTCAGCATAGTTGAAAGAGTCTTGTGAATGGACTCGTCATGGGTCATGATGAGTCTCATGACCAGACTTGAGTCCGGATACGAGCGGGTCCTCGCGACCGTCGCCGCCAGCACGCTGCTGGCGATGCTCGCGTACGCGGGACCGCTGGGCAACGCCGTCACGCTCAACGGCGCGCTGCGCGCAGGCCCGGCGGCGGCCACGTGGATCCTCGCGTCGATGAGCGTCGGGCTCGCGGCGGCCCTGGTCACCGCGGGTGTCGTCGCCGACCGCATAGGCCACCGACGGGTCTTCCTCGCCGGCGCAGCCGTCTTCGTCGTGGCGAGCCTCGCGTGCACGGCGGTGGCCTCGGCGCCGCTGTTCGTGGCCGCCCGGATCGTCGCGGGAGTCGGGGCGGCGGGGATGATCGCCACCGGGCTGGGCCTCGTCGCCGCGGTGAGCGAACACGACGGCCACCGCGCCCGCACCGCGGTGTGGTGGAGCTCGTCGATGGGTGCGGGGATCGCCCTCGGGCCGATCCTCACCGGCCTCCTCGACCTCGCCGGCGCGTGGCGCCTGTTCTACCTCCTGCTCGCGGCGGGCGGCGCGGCGCTGTGGGGCTCCGCTCGCCGGATTCCCGCGCGGCCGGCGCACAACCCGGACCGCCCGCTCGACGTCCTCGGATTCGCCCTGCTCACGGGCGCCCTCACCGCCGCGGTCGCGGCCCTCGTCGAGGCGCGCGCCGGGGCGGGCGCCCCGGCGGCTGCGCTCGGGGTGGTGTCCGTTGTCCTCGCCGTCGCACTCATCGCGAGCCAGCGCTACGGTCGCGCGCGCCTCGTCGACCCGGGCCTGTTCCGGCGGCCCAGGTTCCTCGCCGCGACCCTCGCCGCCTTCGGCACCGGCATCGGCGTCATCTCCGCGATGTCGGTCGCCGGCACCTTCGTGGTCCGCGGGCTCGGCCTCAGCACGCTGCAGGCGGGTGCGCTGCTCGCGTTGTGGGCGGGGACGAGCGCCGTGGCGGCGCTGGGCTTCTCGCGCCTAGCCGGAGTCCTGTCCGGTCGGGTCCACCTCGTCGGCGGGCTCGCCGGCGTGGGGTTGGGCCTGCTCCTCACCGCGGGGCTGTCCGACGGTGCCTCCCCGCTCCGCCTCGTTCCGGGTCTCCTGGTCGCGGGCATCGCCTCCGGTCTGCTCAACACCGGACTGGCGCGCGAGGCGATCGCGAGCGTCCCCGCGGCCGACGCCGCGATGGGGAGCGGTGTGAACAACACCGCCCGCTACGTCGGCTCCGCGCTCGGCATCACGATCGCTGGGGTCCTCGCGGCGGGCACCGGCGCCGTCGCCGGGTGGAACCACATCGCGCTGGCCGCCGCCGGAGCCTCGCTCACCTGCGCTGTCGGCGCCTGGGCGCTCACGCTCCGGTCAGGTGCTCCCGCAGCCGGTCGAGGAACGCCGACTGCGCCTTCACCAGCTTCTCCGCGGCCTCCCCGGGGCTGAACCAGCCGGCGCGGTCGATCTCGGGGAAGCTCTGCATCCGGCCGGAGCCGCGGGGCCACTCCAGCTCGAACTCGTTGGAGCGGATGGTCTCCGCGTCGAAGTCGCCCTCGCGGGCGAAGACCGTCACCGTCTTGCCGCCGGACTGCCGGACGGAGCCCAGCGGCACCGTCGGGCCCGTTGGCGCGGGGGAGCCCATCTCCTCGGCGAACTCGCGCTCCGCGGCGGCCAGGGGCTCCTCGTCGGTGTACAGCCCCTTGGGGATCGACCAGGCGTGCGCGTCCTTGCGGCTCCAGAACGGGCCGCCCATGTGGCCGAGCAGCACTTCGACAGCGTCGTCGGTGCGGCGGAACAGCAGGAGCCCGGCACTGGTCGTGGTCACGTCCTCAGTGTGCACCTCACACAACTGGTCCAACCAGTTGACTAGAATTTGGAGCCGTGCCATGCTGCTCGCCATGGACGTCACCCCCATCGCCCGGACGGCGGTCTCGGACGAGGTGCTCGCGCGCATCGTCGACGAGATCCTGTCCGGGCGCCTCGCCCCGGGCGACCCGCTGCCCGCGGAGCGCGAGCTCGCCGAGCGCTTCGGCGTGAACCGCCACGCGATCCGCGAGGCCCTCAAGGGCGTGCGGCAGGCGGGACTGGTGCACATCGCGCAGGGCGGCAAGACCCGCGTGCTCGACTGGCGGGAGAGCGCCGGCCTCGACGTGCTCAGCGCCGTCGCCGCCGCGGGCGTCGTACCACCGCTGCGGGTGCTGCGCGACGTCACCGAGATGCGCCGCACCATCGCCGCCGACGCCGCGCGGCTGTGCGCTGAGCGTGCTACCGCGGAGCGGAAGGCCACGATCGTCGCGCTCGCGCAGGGCTATCCGGACGGCGGATACGCCGCCGACGCCGCCTTCTGGACGGCCGTGATCGACGGCTCCGGGAACCTCGCCTATCGGCTCGCGCTCAACACCCTCCTCGCCGGCATGCGGGGCGTGGGCGAGCAGACCTTCGGCGCCCTCGGGCTCGACGGTGAGCTGTTGGACCGGCAGGCGCACCTCGACCTCGCGCGCGCCATCGCCGACGGTGACGGCGATGCGGCCCACCGGACGACCTCCGACCTCCTGGCCGGCGTCGTCGCCGCCCTCGACGCCGCCTCGGCGACCTCCTAGAAAGCACCGATGCCACCGTGTTCGACCTCATTCGCGCCGCCATCCCGGTGTTCGTGCTCTGCCTCGCGCTGGAGTACCTGTCCTTCCGGTTCCGGCCGGACGACGACGAACTCGGCTACGACCTGCGCGACGCGCGCACCAGCCTCACCATGGGGATCGGCAACGTGGTCATCAACCTGGGCTGGAAGCTGGTGGTACTGGCGGCGCTGGCCGGCGCGTACCTGATCGCGCCGGTGCACCTCCCGGCGACGAACCCGCTGACCTGGGTGCTGCTCTTCGTCGCCGACGACCTGGCCTACTACTGGTACCACCGCACCCACCACACCGTGCGCGTGCTGTGGGCGAGCCACGTGGTGCACCACTCGAGCCGCTTCTACAACCTCTCGACCGCGCTCCGCCAGACCTGGACGCCGTTCACCGCGCTGCCCTACTGGATCCCGCTGGCGCTCCTCGGCATCCCGCCGTGGATGATCCTGCTGCAACAGTCGGTGAGCCTGCTCTACCAGTTCTTCATCCACACCGAGCGGGTCGGGAAGCTGTGGCGGCCGATCGAATTCGTGATGAACACCCCGTCGCACCACCGCGTGCACCACGGCTCGAACGCGGCGTACCTCGACCGCAACTACGGCGGCATCCTCATCGTCTGGGACCGTCTGTTCGGCACCTTCGAGCCGGAGGGGGAGCGGGTGCGCTTCGGGCTGACGAAGAACATCGAGACGCACAACCCGCTCAAGGTCGCGACGCACGAATACTCCGCGATCCTCGCGGACGTGCGGGGTACGCGCTCGTGGCGCGAGCGATGGGGCTACGTGGCGAAGGGGCCGGGCTGGTCGCCCGCCGCACCCGCACTGCCCGCGGCGGCGTCGGCCGACTGACGCCGCGAGAGAACGGCGTTCGCGACGCCCGCACCCAGCACGACGAGGGCGGCGACCAGCGGCGCGCATTGCGCCGCCGCGGTGCCGACGTTCTCCGCGAGCGCGCCGTTCACCGCCGACGCCAGCGACTGGCCCAGGATCAGGCTGCTGCCGAGGATGGTCATGACGGTGGCGGAGCGGCCCAGCGGGCTGCGCTCGGCGCCCAGGCTGAACTCGGTCACCAGGGTCGGGCCCACGCCGATGCCCGCGATGGCCAGTCCTGCCACCAGCAGCGGGAGCGAGGGCGCGGCGGCGATCAGGGCGGCGCCGAACACGAGCACCGTGGAGAAGCTCACCCACCGCGCGGCGATGCTGAACCGCTCGGGGAGGAGTGCGGAGCCGAGGGCGAGCGCGGCGGAGCCGACGCCCATGACGCCGTAGAAGAGCCCGGCGGACTCCGCGTTGCCGGCGTCGCGCATGAAGGCCGTGAGGCCGGTGAGGGTGGAGCCGAAGAACAGGCCCATGCCGAAGACGCCGGCGATCACGGTGAACAGCAGGGGATTCGCGAGCTCGCGGGCCGGCGCCTGCACGACGGCGCCGTCGCCGTGCTGCTCGGGCGCCCGGCCGCTGGGGTGCAGGGCGAAGGCCGAGACGAAGAGCACCGTGAGCACGGCCGCGCCGATCATCGGGGCGGCGGGCGACATCGTGGTCGCGAGTAGGCCGACGATGACCGGGCCGAAGACGAAGATCACCTCGTCGGCCGCGGATTCGTAGGCCATCACCGAGAGCAGCGTGCGCACCCGGCGTCCCTCGGGGAGCTTCGTGGTGATCATGGTGACCAGGCGGCTGCGCGACATCGGCCCGACCTGCGGGGCGCTCGCGCCCACCAGCGCGGCCGAGGCGAGCACCGCCCAGCCGGGCAGCGGGCTGAAGACGACCCACGTCATGAGGAGCAGCGCAAGGCTGTTCGCGATCCCCGCGGCGAGCACCGTCCGGCGCTGGCCGAACCGGTCCGCCGCCGCGCCGACGAGCGGACCGACTGCGGCGGAGCCGATGCCGACCATCGCGGAACTCAGGCCGCCGAAGGCGAGCGAGTCCCGGCCGGCGACCACCAGGGTGAGGACGCCGACCACCATCATGGCGAAGGGGAGCCGCGCGACGAAGGCCACCGGGAAGTAGCTGCGCCCGGCGACCGACATCAATGTCGGTGCGGGGGAAGGGGTCTCCTGGGGGGACGTCTCGTGGGACATGGTGGCGGTCACCGTCGTCGGGCCTTTCCGCGGCGCCACGGCCGCCATCGTTGTCGACGTGCCGCCTTGGGTGCCCGGAGGCCGTGCCAGGTAGATACACGGAGCTGTCGCCGCGGCGTCATCGCGGCCGGATCATCCTATCAATTCTCGGCCGAGGATGCGCGCGTGCAAGAACCGGACAGCTTGTCCAAACTAATAAAACCCCAGGTAAAGAGGGGTTTTGTCCGATTGGTCACACCGGATAAGTAAGGCTAGTCTCACTCGACTATGACGAGCCTTACCTTGCATCTCGCCGCGGCCGCACCGGCCGCTCCTCCGCTGTGGCGCATCCTCACGCAGATGGGCTACTTCGGCGCACTGTCGCTGTCCGGCGGGCTGTTCCTGGCACTCGCCTTCCTGCTGCCGGCCACTGCCCGGGGCGGCGCGGCCGAGCGTGCCCTCCGCGGCCTGGTGCCGTACGTCGCGGTCTTCACCGTGGTCGCCGCCTACGCGCAGTACGCGGGGCGCATCGCGCGGAGCAAGCTGGGGCTCTCGTTCGCCGAGTCGCTCTCGCCGGCCCGATTCGGCGCGTACCTCGACCTGCCGAAGGAGAAGGGCGCGTGGATCTCGGGCGCCGCGATGGCCACGGTGCAGCTCGCCCTGTTCGCGCTCGCGGTCGTGCTGCTGCTGGCCCTGCGGCGGCTGCACGGCCGCTCGATGGCCGTCGTGGCGACCGCGGGATTCGCCGTCGTGATGCTCGCCGCGTCGGCGCCCAGCCTCACCACGGCGGTGGTGGGCATGGACGCGGCGGCCAATCGCGTCCTCAAGCTCGCGCACATCCTGGCCTGCGTCGTCTGGCTCGGCGGGCTGTTCGTGCTCGCGGCCGCCGGCCTGCGGGCGCGGCGCTCCGGGGTCGACGGTGCCGGCGCCTTCGAGCGCATGTGGGTCCGGTTCAGCGCGTGGGCGATGGGCGCCGTCATCGCGGTCGGCGTGAGCGGTCTGTGGCTGACGTGGGTGCACGTGGGCTCGTTCATGCAGTTCGTCACCACGCCGTACGGCCGGTACCTGCTGATCAAGCTGGTCCTGGTTGTGGGCATGGTGGCGGCGGGCGTCTACAACGTGCGCGTCCTCATTCCGGCGATCCGGCGGGCGCGCCTCGCCGGTGACGAGGACACCGTCGTGCGGCTGGCCCTGCATCACTTCCCGAGGGTGGTCACGGCCGAGGCCGTGGCCGGCGGCGGTGTGCTGCTGATCGTGCCCTTCCTGTCCGGTTCCGCGCGCAAGCAGGCCGACGGTGCTGCCGCCGGCCCGTTCGACTGGGAGACCTTCGGCATCGGCGCGCTGCTCGTGGTGCTGCTGATCGGCGCGTGCGCGGCCGCGGTTCGGCTGGGCTCGGAGCGCTCATCCGGCGCCACGGGCGCTCCCGCGGCCTAGTTCCTAGTCCGCGGGGACGCGGACGACCTCGAGGGGCACCGTGCTCGTGTGGTGGAAGCCCATGGCGTCGTAGAGCTTCTGCGCCGGGTTGTCGTCCGAGGTGTGCAGGAAGGGGACGTCGCCGCGTTCGCGGATGCCGTGGGCGACGGCGCGGATCAGCCGGGAGGCCAGGCCCCGCCCCCGGGCCTCGGGCGCCGTGCACACCGCGCTGATCTCGGTCCAGCCCTGCGGGTGCATCCGCTCGCCGGCCATGGCGATGAGGGCCCCGTCGGCGTCCCGGATGCCGAGGTACGTGCCCAGCTCGATGGTGCGCGGCAGGAACGGGCCGGGCTTGGTCCGTTCGACGAGCGCGGTCATCTCCGGGACGTCGGCGGCGGTGAGGCGCACGGCCTCCGGCTCCGGCGCGGTCTCGACGGCGCTGCCGTCGTACTGCACCAGGCCGATCGTCTCGACCACGGTCCATCCCGCCGGGAGCGGTGCCGAGCGGTCGCGCAGGAGGGCGATCCGGTCCGCGCCGGTCAGGCGCGCGACGTCCGCGTAGTCCTCGTCGGTGAGCTCGCGCGGGTGGCCGTAGAACACCGAGACGTCCGGGTGGTACCGCTGGATCCGTCCCGAGGCCTGCCGGAACCGCGCGTGCGGGCCGGAGAGGGCGGAGTTGACGGGGTCGGCGAGAACGGTGCGCTCGGTCACCAGCCGATCATGGCAGACGTGCCGGCGTCAGAGCGCGGCGGCGGTCTCCGCGAGGCGCGGCAGCACCACGTCGCGCCAGCCCGGACCCATGCGTTCGAAGGCGGCGGCCATCCGCTTGTCGTCCAGGTCGAATCCGCTGTGCTCCAGGACGACGCGGGTGCCCCGCCCCTCCGGGCGCAGCGTCCACGCGAGGGTCCACGCGGGGGTGAAGGTGTAGACGAAGCGCTCGGGCGCGACCGACTCCAGGACGCGGCACGGCTGCGCGCCGAAACCCGGCATGTCCAGGGTGAACTCGTGGCCGACCTCGGGCCCGATGTCGCCCTCGGCCCACCATCGCCGCACCAGCTCCGGTTCGGTGAGCGCGCGCCACACGGCGGCCGGCGCGGCGGCGACGAACTGATCCAGCGTGATGACGGCCATCTCACAACTCCTCTGCGACGTCGGCGAGCGCGGACAGGCGTGCGCGCCAGAACTTCTCGAACGGATGCAACCACTCGCCGAGGTCCGCCAGCGGCTCGGCCGTCAGCCGGTAGATCCGGCGCCGGCCGTCGGGGGAGTCGGCGACGAGCCCCGCGTCGCGGAGCACCTTGAGGTGCTCCGCCACGGCCGGGCGGCTCAGCGTGAACCGCTCGCTGAGCTCGCCCGCGGCGAGCGGCCCCTCGGCGAGGATGCGGAGGAGTTCGCGGCGAACAGGATTGGCGAGCGCGAGGAAGACGCGATCGGCGCTCTCCGTCTTGGTGGTCACGCCGTCGAGGATATGTCGGAGATTCCCGACGTGTCAACTTTCTCCGACGCTTCTCTGTCGGGCGCGAGCGGCACCGTGTCGATCCGCTCCCGCTGCAGGCGGTCGCGCCCCCAGGCGCCGAGCGGCGCGAGCGCCGCGTTCAGCGCCAGGCCGGACGCGGTCAGCGAGTACTCGACCTTCGGCGGCACCTGCGCATACACCTCGCGCATCACGAGGCCGTCCTCCTCCATCTCCCGCAGGTGCTGGGTGAGCATCTTCTCGCTCACTCCCGGCAGTCCTCGGCGCAGCTCCGCGAACCGCCGCACGCCGTGGGCCTGCAGCTCCCACAGGATGAGGCCCTTCCACTTCCCGCTCACCACGTCCAGCGCGGCGTCGATGCCGCAGATGTACGGGCCCGATCGTGTCGATCTCGCCATGACCACCTCACTCACCAGAAGGTAAGTACCCCAGTAAATAGTGGGTACTTACGGAACCGACTGTGCCTCTCGATGATCGAGGCATGACACCGCAGAACGCAAGAGCACACGAGCCGCAGACCCTGTCGATCCTCGGACTGGGGGCCATGGGCACCGCCCTCGCCGCCGCACTCCTGGACCGCGGCGACCCCGTCACGGTCTGGAACCGCAGCCCCGGGCGCGGCGACGGCCTCGTCGAGCGCGGCGCGCACCGCGCCGGCACCATCGACGAGGCGGTGGGCCGGAGCGAGGTGATCGTCACCTGCCTGCTCCGGTACGCCTCGGTCCGGGAGACCCTCGACCCCTTCGCGGAATCGCTCCGCGGCCGCACCCTCATCGACCTCACCACCACGACGCCGGACGAGGCGCGCGAGCTGGGGCGGTGGGCCACGGAGCACGGGATCCGCTTCCTCAACGGCGCGATCATGGCGACGCCCTTCCAGATCGGCGCGCCGGGCGCGCGGATCCTCTACAGCGGACCGTCGGAACTGTTCGAGAGCAACCGGGATGCGCTGGCCGCGTGGGCCGAGGGCGTGTACGACGGGCCCGACATCGGGGCGGCGTCGCTGATCGACCTGGCGATGCTCTCCGCGATGTACCAGATGTTCGTCGGCATGTTCCACGGTGCGGCGATGGTGGGCTCGCAGGGGATGCCGGCCGCGGCGTTCGCCGAGCGGGTGATCCCGTTCCTCGAATCGCTCGTCCACCACTTCGCGACCGATGCGGCGATCATCGACGGCGGGGACTACACCGTCGCCGGGCAGCAGGACCTGTACTTCTCCGACCTCGGCGACATCGTCCGGACCAGCGACGGAGCGGGGGTCGACTCGTCGACGATCGCGGCCGCGCAGGGCCTGATCCGGCGTCAGGTCGACGCGGGCCGGGGGCGGGAGGGCTTCGCCCGGATCTACGAGAGCCTGCGCTTCCCGCGCGGCGGCGAGCAGCAGGAGCGGATCGCGTGACCGCCGACGTCACGGTGCTCGGCCTCGGGGCCATGGGGCACGCGATCGCAGCGGCCTTCGTCGACGCGGGGCACCGCGTCACCGTGTGGAACCGGACTCCGGGGAGGGCGAACCGTCTCGTCGCCCGCGGCGCGCGGGAGGCGGCCACCGCGGCCGAGGCCGTCCGCGCGTCCGATCTCGTCGTGGTGTGCCTGCTCGACCAGACGGCCTCCCGGGCCGTGCTCGGCCCACTCGCCGCGGACCTGCGGGACCGGGTGCTGGCGGACCTGAGTTCCGATGTCCCGCAGCGCGCCCGGGAGGCCGCCGCGTGGGCGAAGGAGGAGGGACTCGACTACCTGGACGGCACCATCGTCGTCAACGTGCCGATGGTGGGCGCCGACGACGCGCTGGTCCTGTACGCGGGCCCGCGGTCCGCGTACGAGCGGCACGAGCGTACCCTGCGGGCACTCGGCGGCGCCACCACGTACCTCGGCGAGGACCACGCCCTCGCGGCCGCGTACGACGTCGCCGTGCTCGACTACTTCTGGACGAGCATGGCGGGGATCGTGCACGCCTTCGCGCTGGCCCGCGCCGAGGGGATCGCGGCCGCCGACCTCGCGCCCCACCTGCTCGGCAACGGCGGACTGCTGGCCTCGATCATCCCCGCCATGGCGGCGGACGTCGACGCCGGCGAGTACCCGGGCGACGAGGACAACCTGGTCATGGACGCCGCCGGCGTCGAGCACGTGCGGCACGCCGCCGCGCATCACGGCCTGGACGTCTCCGTGCTGCGGGCGGTCGGCGCGGTGGCGCAGCGGGCGATCGCGGAGGGGCGCGGAGCGGAGGGCTGGACCGCGACGGTGGAGGCGGTCCGTCGGCCCGCATAGGTGGCCCACAATGAGTGGATTCGGCGCAGATCCTCTCACTGCACCCCTACGATGGGCGGCTATGGACCTCAAGGGCATCGTCACCACACCGCTGCGCGTCGCTTTCTCCACCGCCGACGCCGCGATGTCGGCGATCGAGGGCGGCGTCGCCGTCACCCGATTCGCCGTGCAGAACGTCGACACGGAGGTGAGCAACGCGCTGCACGTCGAGGCGGGGATGTCCTCCGCCACGCCGATGCAGCTGCTGCAGCGCCTCGCCTCGCTCCTCGAACCCGACCGCCCCGTCGGCATCATCCTCTCGCGCGGCGGGCCCCTCGACCGCGTGCTCAAGTCCGGCGGCGTCGTCGACCGGCTCACCGAGCCCGGCGGCATGCTCGAGAAGCTCACCGCCCCCGGTGGCCTCCTCGACCAGGCGACCAAGGAGGACAGCCCCGTCACCCGCCTGACGCAGGAGGGCGGACCGCTCGACCGGCTCACCCGCCCCGGCGGCGTCGTCGACCAGATCACGGAGTCCGAGGGCGTCCTCGAGCGCCTCACCTCCGAGGGCGGCGTCATCGACAAGCTCACCGCGCCCGACGGCGTGCTCGAGAAGCTCATGTCCAAGGACGGCGTCCTCGACAAGCTCACCGAGAAGGGCGGCGTGCTGGACAAGCTGGCCGCCAAGGACGGCGTGCTCGACAAGCTCACCGGCCAGGACGGCCTCATCGACAAGCTCACCGAGCCGAACGGGGTCATCGACCGCGCGATCGCCGACGGGGGCATCGTCGACCAGCTCCTCGGCCAGGAGGGCGCCATCGAGCGCGCCATCGCCCCCGGCGGCACGCTGGACGCCGTCTCCCAGCTCCCCGACGTCGTCGCCGAGCTCAACGAGGCCGTCGCGCTGATGACCGCGGCGGTGAACCCGATGAGCGACCTGGTCAACCGGCTGCCCAAGCGCATCCTCAAGGGCCGCGAGGGCCGGGAGCCCCGCCGCGGCTCGTCCGCGTACGACGGTGCGCCCTCGGCCCCGTCCGGCCCGGCGAGCGCGGCGGCACAGGCGCCCCGACCGAGCGCGCCCGCGCCCCGTCCCGCTGCGCCCGGGGCGGACGATCCCGCCGCTCCGCCCCAGTAACGCCGAGGCGAACCCGCGGCCACTCCGAGGCGAACACGGGGGATCGCGGCGGGCGCGCTCGTGAATCTCCGCGTAACCCTTGCCCAACTCCGGCGCGCGGCCCTTCCGTGTCGCCCTGGTGCCGACCTACTTTCGGCGCATGAAGATCACAGTGCTGGGTACGGGGTACCTGGGAGCCACGCACGCGGCGTGCATGGCGGAGCTGGGCCACGAGGTGCTCGGTGTCGACGTCAACCTCAGCAAGATCGCCGCGCTCTCGGAGGGCAAGGTGCCCTTCCACGAGCCGGGGCTCCCCGCGGTGCTCAAGCGGAACATCGAGGCCGGCCGGCTGCGCTTCACGGACTCCTACGAGGAGGCCGGCGCGTTCGGCGACGTGCACTTCATCGCCGTGGGCACGCCGCAGCGCAAGGGCGAGTTCGCGGCCGACATGACCTACGTGAACTCCGTGATCGATTCGCTCGTGCCGCACCTGCGCCGCGACGCGGTGATCCTCGGCAAGTCGACGGTCCCCGTCGGCACCACCGACCTGCTCCGGGCCCGCGCGGCCGAGCTGGTGCCGGCCGACGTGAGCGTCGAATTCGCCTGGAACCCCGAGTTCCTGCGCGAGGGCCACGCCGTCAAGGACACGCTCGAGCCCGATCGCCTGGTGCTCGGCGTCGAGCCCGGCGGCCGCGCCGAGGAGGTCGCCCGCGAGGTCTACGCGGAGATCCTCGCCCGCGACACCCCGTTCTTCGTCACCGACACCGCCACTGCGGAGCTGGTGAAGATCTCCGCGAACGCCTTCCTGGCGACCAAGATCTCGTTCATCAACGCCGTCGCCGAGGTCTGCGAGGCGGCGGGCGCCGACGTGGTGGCCCTGGCCGACGCGATCGGCGTCGACTCCCGCATCGGCCGCAAGTTCCTCGGCGCCGGAATCGGTTTCGGCGGCGGCTGCCTGCCGAAGGACATCCGCGCCTTCATGGCCCGTTCGGGCGAGCTCGGCGCCGGCCACATGCACGGCCTGCTCCGCGAGGTCGACGCGATCAACATGAGCCGCCGCACCCGCATGGTGGACCTGGCGCGGGAGGCCTGCGGCGGCTCGCTGCTCGGCGCGAAGGTCGCCGTGCTCGGCGCCGCCTTCAAGCCGGACTCCGACGACGTGCGCGACTCGCCGGCGCTCAACATCGCGGGCCAGATCCAGCTGCAGGGCGCGGCCGTCTCGGTGTACGACCCCGAGGCCATGGACAACTCGCGCCGCGTCTTCCCGACGCTGGACTACGCCACCACCGCACTCGAGGCCTGCGAGGGCGCCGACGTGGTGCTGGTGCTCACCGAGTGGACCCAGTTCCGCGAGCTGGACCCGGCCGTGGTCGGCGCGGTCGTGCGCAACCCCGTGCTGCTCGACGGCCGCAACTGCATGCCGTCCGCCGAGTGGGTCGCCGCCGGCTGGGAGTACCGCGCCTGACGTCGCTGCTGGACAGTTCGAGTGCACACTCGTACACTCGATCTTCGTGAGTGTTGTCGAAGATCGCCGTCGCGCCGAGGTGCGTGCTCTCGCTGAGCTGGGCTGCAGCGAGATAGCGGGCGCCGCTGACGGCGTGCACGGCGTGCACCGGGCGATCTCGGACCGGGTCTTCCGCTACGTCCGCCTGGGCGTCGGCCCTGCGGTCGCGCCGGTGCGCGCCCTGCACGACGGCATCACCGACGGCGTCTACGCGACCATCAGCACCGTCGCGCGGACCGTCGGGCGGGTCGCGGCCGTCGGCGCGGATTGGCCGGGGGACCGGCCACCGTCGGAGACGATGCGCGGGGCGACGCTGATCGGCGCCGTGCTCGGGCTCATCGGCGACGACCTCGAGACCCGGGCCTCGCCGCTGGCCGCGGACCCCGTCACGGTCCGCATCGACGGCGCCGTCGTCCACCTGGGGGAGGGGCCCGTCCCGCCCGGCCGGCTGGATCCGGCGGAGGTCTTCGACGGCGCGACGGGCCGCGTGGTGGTGCTCCTGCACGGGCTCACCGAGACCGAGCACGCGTGGGGCGTGGGCGGCCTGGAGGCCGACGACTACGGCGTGCGGCTGGCGGTCGACCTCGGCGCCACCCCGGTGTACGTGCGCTACAACAGCGGGCGACACATCAGCGACAACGGGCGCGATCTGGCGGAGCTGCTGGAGCGGCTCGTCGCGGCCTGGCCGGTCCCCGTCACGGATCTCGTGCTCATCGGCCACTCCATGGGCGGCCTCGTCGCCCGCAGCGCGGCGCACCTCGCCGACGAGGAGGTGATGGCGTGGCCCGCAGCGGTATCGGCCACCGTCAGCCTGGGGACGCCGCACCTGGGTGCCCCGCTGGAGCAGGCCGCGCACTACGGCAGCGCGGCCCTGACCGCGATCCCGGAGACGGCGCCCTTCGGACGGCTACTGCGCCGCCGCAGCGCGGGGATCCGCGACCTGCGTGGGGGCTCGATCGTCGACGAGGACTGGCGGGGCCGCGAGGCCGACGCGCTCGGCGCCGCCGCCGCGGCGGAGATCCCGCTCCTGGAGGGCGCGGAGCACTACTTCGTCGCCGCCACCTTCACCCGCGACGCGCGGCACCCGGTGGGGCGCCTCCTGGGCGACGGCCTCGTGCTCGCGCCGAGTGCGGCGGGCCGGGGAAAGGCCCGCCGCATCGGGTTCACCGCCGAGGCGGGGATGCACCTCGGCGGAGCCCATCACTTCACCCTGCTCCGCTCGGACGCCGTCTACGAGCGGATCCTGAGCTGGCTGGATCAGCCCCGCGAGCGCGCGGGGGTCACGGGCGCGTAGTCCGAGGCATCGCCCTTGAGCGCCACGCCCTCCCGGCCGTCGACGCCGACGGGCAGGTCGCCCGCGAGCGTCACGCGGCGCAGCAGGCGCTTGTGGTCGCCGTAGTCGTTGATGCCGAAGTGCTGCGTCGAGCGGTTGTCCCAGATCGCCACGTCGCCCGGCTGCCACGCCCAGCGGACGGTGTTGTCCGGGTTCTCGATCCGCCGCTGGAGCAGCGCGAGGATCGGCGCCGAGTCCTGCGTGCTCAGGCCCGCGAAGGACTTCACGAAGTGGCCCAGCAGGAGCGAGCGGCGGCCCGTCTCCGGGTGCACGCGCACCACGGGGTGCTCGGCCTCGAAGATGTTGCGGATGAACTCCTTGTGGTACTCGGCGCGCTGGTAGGTGGCGTTGTGGCCGGCGTAGTCGTAGTCGTTGGTGTGCAGCGCGCGCAGGTTCTCGGCGAGCGCCTTGAGCGGCTCCGGCAGCCGGTCGTAGGCGCGCGTGGTGGACGCCCACGTCGTGTTCCCGCCGTGCGGCGGCAGCTCGACGGGCCGCAGGATCGACGCCTTCGGCACGCGGTCGACGAAGGAGACGTCGGTGTGCCAGCTGTTCGCCGCGCCCTCGATGGGCAGCAGGTCCGAGTTCGAGCGGACCGTCGGGTGCGGGGTCGTCGGCACGCCGAGGCGTGCGGCGAAGGCGTGCTGGCCGGCGTCGTTGAGGTGGTCCTGGCCGCGGAAGAAGATGACCTCGTGCTCGGCGAGCAGGTCGAGGATCGTCTCCGCGGTCGCGTCGTCGATGTCGCCGCCGACCCGGACGCCGTGCACGATCGCCCCGATGTGCTCGCCCAGCTTGGTCACGGTGATCTCGGGCGCGGTGGTGGTGGGCTCGAGCGTTGCGGTCATGGCTGCCTCCGGGGTGCGTTGCGTGCGTGGTAGACCCAGCTCACCCGATCCGGGCCGACGGGGCCAGGGTTGCGTTCAACGCGGGCGCAATCCGCTCAGTCCGCCTCCTCCTCGGCCTCCTGCTGCAGGCGGTCGATGTCGTCCGACGGGACGCCGACGGGGCCCGGAGTGTACGTGATCGCGTGCAGCGCACCGGAGTACGGGAAGGTGCCGCGGCGCTCGCGCAGCTCCCACGCGACCGGTCCGCGGGCGTCGAGGCCGACGGAGATCCCGGTCCACGGCGCCATGCCGATGAGCTGGACGCGGTCCGGGAGCACGGTTGCCTCGGCGCCGTCGACCGCGAGCGCGAGGTCCCAGCGCAGGTTCGGGCGCACCGTCGCCGTGAGCGTGACGGTGTGCCGGCCCGGCTCGACGGGGCCCGAGCGCGCCTCGGCGTACCGGCCGTAGGCGTTGTAGCCGACGACGACTGCTCCGTCCTCGACGTAGACGAGATAGCCGCCCAAGGCGTCGCCGTGCGCGACGAGGACGCCCTCGGCGCCGTCGGCGAACTCGACGTCGATGTCGACGCGGAAGTCCCGGTACTGCACGAGTTTCGCCGAGCGGTACCGCTCGAGCAGGGGCGTGCCGGGCAGTAGGCGCACGGGATCGGAGAGGCGCCGCTCCGCGGGATTGCGGGTGGACCCGTCGATCACGATGGGGAACACCGTGTTCCGCCAGGCCTCGTGCTCCCACTCGGCGGCCAGTTCGGCGACGAGGTCGGGGTGCTGCGCGGCGAGGTCGGTGGTCTCGGCGGGGTCCGCCCGGTTGTCGAAGAGCTGCCAGCGCGGCGCGAGCGGATCGTCGCCCCGGCCGTGCAGGCTCAGCAACTTCCAGCCGTCCCGGTAGTAGCCGCGGTGCCCGCGGAACTCCGAGTACTGGCGCGTGCGGGCCGACGGGGCGGCCGCATCGGACCAGGCGGCGCGCTGCGAGAGCCCGTCGCGCTCCTGCGCAGGAAGGCCGTGCCGCGCGGCGGGCGTCGGCACGCCCGCCAGGTCCAGCAAAGTCGGTGCCACGTCGGTGACGAACGAGAACTGCTCACGCACGCCGCGCGCCTCCGGCAGGCCCCCGGGCCAGGACAGGACGAGGGGCACGCGCACGCCGCCGGCGAAGGTCTGGCCCTTGTAGAACCGGAAGGGCGTGTTGGACACCTGCCCCCAGCCGCGCGGGTAGTGCACGCCGAGCCGCGCGGTGCCGATGAGTTCCTCGGGGTGGTCGACGTCGCCCTCCCAGCCGTCGGGCCCGATGCCGTCGGCGAACTTCACGAACTCGGCGAAGTAGCTGCGGGTGCCCTCCGGGCCGCCCTCGGCGGTGCCACCGTTGTCGGAGGTGAAGACGACGATCGTGTCGTCCAGCTCGCCCAGCTGCTCGACCGTCTCCAACAGCCGGCCCAGGCTGTCGTCGACGGTGCGCACCATCGCCGCGTACACCTGCATGTACCGGGCGAACCGCCGCTGCCGCTCGGGATCGAGCTCGTCCCACGGCGGCACGTCGTAGCCGGGCTCGCTGTTGCGCTGTGCCGGCCGGACGTCCGCGCCGAACAGGCCGAGCTCCTGCTGCCGCGCGAACCGCTGCGCGCGCACCGCGTCCCAGCCGCGGGCGTAGTCGAGGTCGCCGCGCGGCAGATCCTCGTGCTTCACCTGCAGCGGACCGTGCATCGCGATGTGCGCGAAGTAGAGGAAGAAGGGCTTCTCCGCGTCGTGCGCCCGCAGGTCCTTGATCCACGAGACCGCCGTGTCGGTGAGCGCGTCGGTGACGTAGAAGTCCTCCGGGTACTCGGTCACGGGGTCGACGGTGTTGTCCCGCACCAGCTGGTTCGGGTGGAAGAAGGAGTTTAGCCCCTCCAGGGAGCCGTAGTAGTGGTCGAAGCCGCGCTGCAGCGGCCACGACGAGCGGTCGGCGTCCGGGCCGAGCCGCGAGTCCTTCGCCAGGTGCCACTTGCCGACCGCGTGGGTGGCGTAGCCGGATTCGCGGAGGATCTCCGGCAGGGTGAGCACGTCGTCGGCGAGGCTCAGGCGCAGGTTGGGGAAGCCCGGATCGGAGTTGGCGACCGAGCCGTAGCCCGCGCGGTGCGGGTTGAGCCCTGTCAGCAGCGCCGCACGGGCGGGCGAGCACACCGGGGTGGTGTGGTGGTTGGTGGAGACGATGCCGCGGGCGGCGAGCGCGTCCAGGTGCGGGGTGGGGATCTCCGAGCCGTAGGGCCCGATGTCCGAGAAGCCCATGTCGTCGACGAGGACGACGATGATGTTCGGCGCACCGGGCCTGGCCCGCACCTCCGCCGGCCAGGCCGGCTCCGATTCGGCCTCGGAGCGGCCGATACGCCCCGTGAAGCCGTCGTACCCGCGGGCGTGATCGGGGATCGTCATGCGGTGGCGGCCACCGCCGAATCCTGCTCCACGCCCAGGGCGTCGAGCAGCGAGCCGCGCAGCTCCGCGAACCCGGACTCGCCCGGCCGGCGCCCGGCACCGTCGGCGAGGGTGACGTCCACGGAGAGGATCCCGTGGTCCAGCACGAGGATCCGGTCGGCGAGCGCGATGGCCTCGTCGACGTCGTGCGTGATGAGCAGGACCCCGGGGCGGTGCCGCGCGACGAGACGCCGCAGCAGGTCGTGCATCTTGAGCTTGGTCAGGGCGTCGAGCGCGCCGAAGGGCTCGTCGGCCAGGAGAACGGCGGGCTCGCGCACCAGGCTGCGGGCGAGTGCGACGCGCTGCTGCTGGCCGCCGGAGAGCTCGCGCGGCCAGGCCCTCTCGCGCCCGTCCAGCTCCACCTCGCGCAGCAGTTCGCGGCCCACGTCCTTGGCATCGGCGCCGCCGAGGCCGAGGATGACGTTGTCGAGCACGCGCGACCACGGGAGCAGCCGGGAGTCCTGGAAGACCACGGCGCGCCGCGGATCGACGTCGAGCACACCGGATCCGGGGACGCCGTCGTCCAGTCCGGCGATGGCGCGCAGCAGCGTCGACTTGCCGGAGCCGGACCGGCCGAGCAGCGCGACGAACTCGCCGCGCCGGATGGTCAGGTCGATGCCGCGGAGGACCGCGCGGCCGTCGAAGCCGCGCACCAGGTTCCGCGCCTCGATCACCGGACCGTCGCTCTCCGGCGTGGCGGTCGGCGTGCTCAGTGGGCCAGGGTGCTCTGCCATGACAGGGCCTTTCGTGCGGAGAAGCGGACGAGGAGATCTGTGCTGAAGCCGAGGAGCGCGTAGACGGCGAGGCCCACGACGATGACGTCGGTCAGGCCGTAGAGCCGGGCCTTGTACATGAGGTAGCCGATGCCGTCGGAGGCGCCGACCTGCTCGACGACGACCAGGGCGAGCCAGGCCACCGTCGCCCCGAGCCGCAGGCCCGTGAAGAAGCCGGGCAGGGCACCGGGGATCGCGATGTACCGCACGAACTTCGCGCGACTGAGGCCGACGGTCTCCGCCAGCTCCACGTACTTGCGGTCGATGCCGCGCAGGCCCGCGTGGGTGTTGAGGTACACCGGCGTGGCGACCGCGAGGGTGATGAGGACGATCTTCATCTCCTCGCCGATGCCGAACCAGACGATGAACAGGGGCAGCAGCGCGAGCGCGGGAATCGCGCGGTAGATGGTGACGGTTCCGTCGATGAGAGCCTCGCCGGGGCGGGTGAGGCCCGAGAGGAGTGCGAGCACGACCGCCAGGGTCACGCCGAGGACGCCGCCGATGATCGCGCGCTGCGCGGAGGCCCAGATGTTGGACCACAGCGAGCCGTCGAGCGCGAGGTTCCAGGCGGTGTTCGCGACCGTCCACGGCGCGGACAGGACGGTGTCCGGGATGATCCCGGTTGCGGAGCCCGCGGCCCACAGAGCGACGACGAGCGCGGGGCCGGCGAGGATCCACGCGCCGATGGGGCGGGAGTCGACGAGGGCGCGGCGCGTGGACGTGCGGGGCAGCAGCTCGTGGTCGGGATCGAGGGCGCCCGGTCGCTGCTCGGGCGCGGAATCGTGGGCGAGGCCGCTGCCGAGGCGGCCGGTCGGGGGAGAGGTCACGGGAGGGCCCTTACGTTGCGGGGTGGGTGTCGAACCGGAAGTCGACGGAACCGTCGGCGGAGACGCGGCCGCCGGGGATCTCGCCGAAGTCGGCGAGGACGTCGATGGTGCTCTGCTGGCGCGCGACGAGGGCGCGGTCGAGCGGCACGGAGCGCCAGCTGCCCTGGCCCTCGTAGGCGACACGGCCGACGGCGGCGGGGATCTTCAGCGCCCCCGCGTAGTAGGTCTGGATCCAGCGGTCCTTGTCTGCGTCCACCCACGCGCGGGCGCGGTCGACCGCCGCCGAGAGTCGCTTCAGGGCCGCGGCCCGGGCGGGATCGGCCAGCGCGGCCTGCGGTGAGTAGAGGAACATCAGGCCGGACTGCGCGGCCTGGTTGAGCTGGTCCGGCAGCACCTGCGCGTCCGGGTGGGCGAGCCGGTACTTGGTGCTGATCGGCTCCATCAGCGGGGCGATGTCGATCTGGCCGGCGCCCAGGGCCTCGCCCACCTCGGTGAGCTGCAGCGGTACGAGCTGGACGTCGTGCTTGGAGAGGCCCGCCGAGCGCAGCAGCCGCAGGACCATCGCCTGGTGGGCGGTGCCCTCGGCATAGCCGATCTTGCGTCCGCGCAGGTCGGCAGCGGTGCGCAGTTGCACACCGGGGCGCGCGACGGTGGAGACGCCGCCGCGGTCGAGCTGCCAGGCCTTGATGATCGGGCTGGGGAACCGCGCGATCCGGGCGTGGATCGGCGGCACGTCGGCGACGATCGCGACCTGCGTCGCGTCGGCGCGGAAGGACTCGAGGATCGCGGGCCCGCCGGCGAAGTCCGCGAACTTCACGCCGAACCCCAGCTTCGCGGCCTCCCCGGACGCGGTCAGCATCGTCTTGAGGATGGACTGCTGGTCGGCGACGGTGATGACGGTGCCGGCCGGGACCTGGTCGGCGATCGGCGCGGACGGGTCGTACGCGGGCCCCGTCGACGACGCGCACGCGGAGACGCCGAGCACCGCGACGAGGGCGGTGGCGAGCGCCGCGGCGCGGCGGGGGAGGCGAAAAGGCATGGGGGCCATTGAAGGGGAGCGGGGGCGTCGTCGGAACCCTTGGACGCAGGCTGAGCGCAAGGCGGCCCGGATAGAATGGTGGGCGTCATGGGCAAGGTCGTGCTGTTCTACGTGTTCGCCCCGCTGGCCGACCCGGAGGCGATCCGGCTGTGGCAGCGGGCGCTGTGTGAGGCGAACGGTCTCCGCGGCCGGATCATCGTCTCCCGCCACGGGATCAACGTCACCGTGGGCGGCGAGATCCGGGCGGTGAAGCGGTACGTGCGCGCCGTGCGCGAGTACCCGGCCTTCAAGGGCGCCGACGTGAAGTGGTCCGAGGGCTCCGCCGAGGACTTCCCCAAGCTCTCCGTCAAGGTGCGCGACGAGATCGTCACCTTCGGCGTCCCCGACGAGGTGGAGGTCGACGCGGACGGCGTCCGCGGCGGGGGCGTGCACCTGACGCCCGACGAGGTGCACGCACTCCTCGCCGAGAAGCCCGACGCCGTCTTCTTCGACGGCCGCAACGCCATCGAGGCCGAGATCGGCCGGTTCGCCGGCGCCGTCGTGACGCCGGCCACGACGACCCGCGACTTCGTGACCCTGCTCGACGCGGGGGAGTACGACCACCTCAAGGGCCGCCCGGTCATCACGTACTGCACCGGCGGCGTGCGCTGCGAGGTGCTCAGCGCCGTGATGCGCAACCGGGGGTTCGGCGAGGTCTACCAGCTCGACGGCGGCATCGCGCGCTACGGCGAGCGGTTCGGCGACCGCGGGCTCTGGGAGGGCTCGATGTACGTCTTCGACCGGCGCATGCGCATCGACTTCTCCGACCGGGCGAAGCGGATCGGTCGCTGCACCGAGTGCGGCGCGCCGACCTCGAACGTCGCGAACCTCGCGCCGCCGCAGGACCGGGAGCTGGCGGTGCTGTGCGAGGACTGCGCGCCGTGAGCGGCGGTCCCGTCCCCGTCGTCGTGGTGGCCGGCTACCTGGGCGCGGGCAAGTCGACGCTGCTCAACCACCTGCTGTCCGGCGCGGGGGACGCCCGGATCGGCGTCGTGGTCAACGACTTCGGCGCGGTCAACATCGACGCGATGCTCGTCTCGGGCGCGTCCGGCGGTGGATCGGTGCGGACCGTCTCCCTGAGCAACGGGTGCGTGTGCTGCACCGTCGACGACGACGAGCTCGAGGACGTGCTCTCCTCGCTGGCCGCGCGCGACCTCGACCTCGTGGTGGTCGAGGCGTCCGGGCTCGCCGAGCCCGCGGCGATGGTGCGGCGCGTGGTGCTCGCGGAGGATCCGCGGATCGACTACGGCGGGCTCGTGTACGTCGCGGACGCCGCGCACCTCGCCGGCACGATGGAGCGGCACCCCTCGCTGCGCCACCACCTGGCGCTCGCCGACCTGGTGGTGCTCAACAAGATCGACCTCGCCGCCGACCCGGACGCCGCGCGGGCGCTGGTGCGCGAGCACGCGCCGTCCGCCCCGGTGGTGGGGACGGTCGACGCGGTGGTGCCGGTGGAACTGCTCATCGACGCGGAGGTCCTCGCCCGTCGCGCCGCGCAGCGGCGGGACTCCCCGCGCCAGCTGACTCTCGACGAGGCGCTGCGTGAGCACGACCACCGTCACGATCACGAGCACGGCGAATCGCACCGGCACCTGCACGACGACTACGCCGCCGTCACCGTCGAGACCGGGCGGCTGGACGCCCGGGCGACCGCCGCGCTGCTCGCCGATCCGCCGCGGGGCGTCTTCCGGACGAAGGGCTTCGTCACCGCCGCGGACGGCACCCGGCTCGAGGTGCACGCCGTCGGCCGGCACGTGCGGACGGCCCCGGAGCGCGGCCGGCGGGGCGGGGCGGCGTCGGTGCTCGTCCTGCTCGGTATCGGGCTCGACGAGGAGGCGATCCGCTCCCGGGTCGAGGGATGCTTGGCGGACCCGGACGCCCCCGCCGACCCGCGGGCAGTGCTTTCCCTGCTGCGGTACTCCGCTGCGGCGCAAGCTGATTCGGCGATCCTCGAGGACTGATCGACGTCGTTCGTTGGTAACGATCCGGTAACGATCAAGGTCGGGGTTTTCCTAAAGTCTCAATTGATGGTTGACTGTTTCTCGTGTGACTGATGTGACGAAAGTTGCACAAGAGACTTGGAAGGAGAGCGGTGCCACTTCCCCGGCGCCCAGCTACCCATGAAGAAGACCCGTGTCCTCGCAGGTTCGCTTGCGACTGCGGCCGTCGCGCTTTTCGGCGTGCCCGGCTTCGCATCCGCCGACCCCGCCCCCGCCGCACCGGCGAAGCCGCTGAACGGCAAGACCGTGTTCCTCGACGCCGGCTCGTCCGTCGCGTCGGCCGTCGAGCAGGCCCGCAAGGTCGCCGACGGTCGCGGCGGCCAGGTGCCGTGCGTCAATCCGGTGGCGATCGCCTCCAACGGCACCGCCGACCACTCCGTCAACTTCGCCGTGGCCAAGATGGTCGAGGCGGCGCTCAAGACCCAGGGCGCCAAGGTCATCCTCTCCCGCGCGGACGACGCCGGCTTCGGCGGTTGCGTCGACCAGCGCGCCACCGCCGCGAACAAGTCCGGCGCCGACCTCGCCGTCAGTATCAACAGCGCGGTCCAGGATGCGGCCCAGCGCGGATTCGTGCTGGAGACGGCCGCCCCGGGCGCCACCGACCCCAAGGTGACGGCCCAGCAGGCCGTCAGCGACCCCGCGACCACGGTGCTCCGCGACGCCACCCGCGCCGGCGGCTTCGTGCCTGCGCAGTACTTCGGCGGCCAGGACGGCATCGCGAAGACCACCAACGCCCTCGCCTCGCTGGTCAACATCCCGCTCGTCTACGCGAACCTCGGGAACCTGGCCAACGCCGACGATGCGGCGCTGCTCACCTCGCGTGAGGGCCAGACCCAGTACGCCTCCGTGCTCACCAACGGCGTGATCCAGCAGCTGACCGGCAAGGTCAAGCCCGGCGGCGTCGTCGAGCAGCCCGTCGTGGCCCAGCCCGTCGCACCGCAGGTCGACCCGGTCGTGCCGGTGACCCCCGCAGCTCCGGCCGCGCCCGCGGCGACGGCTCCCGCCGCGACCGCTCCGGCCGCCACCGCTCCGGCGGCGACGGTGCCGACCGCCCCGGCGCAGACGCCGATCGTTCCCGCCGTGCCGGGCGCGCCCGCCGCTGCGGCTCCCGTGACGCCCAGCACCGGGACGGGGACCTCCCCGATCGTCTCGGGCGTGCCGATGCTGCAGGGCGGTGCGACCCCGTCGGCCGCCACCGCACCGCAGGCGACCGCTCCGGCGGCGACCGCGCCACAGGGCACCTCGGTGACCATCCCCGGCCTGGGGCAGGTGGCGCTGCCGCAGCTCCCGACGGTGACGATCCCCGGGCAGGCCCAGCCGCTGGGCGTGAACTCCCTCTTCGAGATGGGGCCCAAGGCCGCAGAGTTCCTCACCAGCTCGCAGGGGACGCAGCTCGTCAACACGCTGATCTCCAGCCCGCAGGCCTTCAACTCCCTGCAGTCCGCGCAGGGACCGGCCGCCGCGCAGGAGATCCTCAAGGCGATCCTGAGCGCCGGCGCGATCCTGCCGAAGTAGGCGTCACACCGCACCGACTTCCGCCGGGGACGTCACGCCCCGGCGGGAAGCGGTAGCGCGGCCCGATCTGGCAAGCTGGCTGATATGGCACTCCGCAATATCGTCCGGCTCGTCCACATGGCCCCGCCGATCAAGGACCTGAAGGGGAAGAAGGTCCTTGTCACCGGCGCGGCCAGCGGGATCGGCCGCGCTACCGCGAATCTCCTCGCGGCGCACGGCGCCGAGCTGGTGTTGACCGACATCAACGCCGAACAGCTCGACGCCGTCACCCGCCACGTCACCGCCCTGGGCGCGAAGGTCATCGCGTCCAGGGCGTTCGACGTCTCCGACTACGACGCGGTCCGCGCGTTCGCCGACGAGGTGCACGCGGCCGCCGGCGCCCTCGACATCGTGATGAACGTCGCCGGTATCGCCGTCTGGGGCACCGTCGAGAACCTCACCCACGAGCAGTGGCGCAAGACCGTGGACGTGAACCTCATGGGGCCGATCCACGTGATCGAGACCTTCATCCCGCCGATGATCGCGGCGAAGCGCGGCGGCCAGCTGGTCAACGTCTCGTCCACGGCCGGCCTCATCGCACTGCCCTGGCACGCCGCGTACTCGGCCGCGAAGTTCGGCCTCGTCGGCGTCTCCGAGGTGCTCCGCTACGACCTGCGCCGGCACGGCATCGGCGTCTCCGTGGTGGTGCCCGGCGCCGTGGAGACCGGCCTGGTGAAGACCGTCGAGATCAACGGAGTCGACCGCACCAACCCGAAGGTCAACAAGGGCATCGACGCCTTCCCGAAGGTCACCGCCGAGAAGGCGGCGCAGGCGATCGTCGACGGGGTGCTCCACAACCGCTTCATCGTGTACACCTCGCTCGACACCCGCTTCGGCTACTTCTGGAAGCGGAAGTTCGCGCTGCCCTACGAGATCGCGATGCGGGTGGCCAACGACCGGTTCGCCTACCTGGCGAAGATCTCAGAGCGCGGCCACTAGGCGCACGTGCTCCGTCCAGACTGCCTCGAGCTCGTCCTGAGTGACGCCCGAGGCGAGTTGGTGGAGCACCCATGCCGGGCTGAGCGTGGCCATCAGCGCCGCCGCCCACACGTCCGCCTGCGCCGTGCGCCCCGCCTCGACGAGCATCGCGCGCACCGTCATCGTCGACACCCGCCACGGCGGGGCGTCGTACGGGTCGCGGGCGGCCTGCTCGGCGCCCCGCAGCAGGTCGCCGTGGCGCGCGATGAGCTGCATCCGGGCCTTGCCGTACTCGGTGAGCCGGTGCACCGGATCGCCGCCCGGGCCCAGCGGCGGCGGGCCGAACATGAAGCGGTGCTGCAGCTCGGTCTCGTCGTGGTCGAGGAGCGACTGCAGGAGCCCGGCGCGCGAGCCGAAGCGCCGGAAGACGGTGCCCTTGCCCACGCCGGCCGCCTGCGCGACGGCGTCCATGCTCACCGCGTCGACGCCGTGCTCGGCGAAGAGCCGCTGCGCCGCGTCGATGAGCAGCTCGCGGTTGCGGGCCGCGTCACGGCGCGGCTCGGTCTGCGGCTGCGCGAGGGGCAGGAGTGGTCCGGTCATCGGATGGAGCCTACCGTGCGGGTTTTCGACTCACCATGATCCCGGGGAAGAAATCCGGACCGAAGTCCGTTAACTTGTGCGGATGCGGCCCGGCGGGGTCGCTCGGAACGTCAGGAGAACTGAGGATCATGTCGGACATCACCGTGCTCGCCGTCGTCGGATCGCTGCGCAGCAGCTCACTCAACCGCGAGCTGGCCGAGGTCGCCGTCGCGAACGCGCCCGAGGGGGTGCGCGTCGAGATCGCCGAGGGGATCGCGGACGTGCCCTTCTACAACGAGGACATCGACGGCGAGGGTGCGCCGGCCACCGCCGCGGCCCTGCGCGACCGGATCGCCGCCGCGGACGCCCTCCTGCTGCTCGCCCCGCCCAACAACGGCACCGTCAGCGCCGTGCTCAAGAACGTCATCGACTGGGGCTCGCGGCCCTACGGCGCCAGCGCGCTCTCGGGCAAGCGGGTCGCCCTGGCCGGTGTGGGGCACCGTCTGGACACCACCCTGGCCGACGCCGAGCGGGCCGTCACCATCGCCGGTGGCGAGGTCCCCGAGGGGCTCGTTGAGGAGTTCCCCATCTCCGGCCTCGAGGGCAAGTCGGTCCGCGAGCACGACGCCGTCGCGCAGCGCGCGGGCGACCTCCTCGAGCGCCTCGTCGCGCCCGTCCGGTAGGGCGGTCCCGCGCGTCCGGTAGGCCGTCGCGAGCGGTGTTCCGACGGTGTCGGGCGTGTCGGATCGGCGTGTCGTCGATCCTCGGCGTGTCCTGGGGATTCACGATGAAAAACGCCCGAAAGACCGTCTTGCGAGCTAGTAATTTCACGAATGTTGTTCGCAAGTGGTTGTGTCGCTTCCTCGGGGCCACCACTAGGTGTAGTGTTCAGTCCACTGCGAGAGCGGACGCGCCGAAAGGCCGCCCGGGAGGCATGAGGACGTCGCTGAGGGGTCCGCTGGCCGACTGAGTTCACGCAGGTAAACGTGGCGAGAAAACTTGTCAGTCCGTAGGTCGATAATCGGGTTCCGAGCAGTCTTCGGGACCGTCCAGCGAAGGGGAGCCGTCCATGAGCCAGGTCGAGATCACCGTCTACACCAAGCCCGCCTGCGTGCAGTGCAACGCCACGTACAAGGCGCTCGACAAGGCCGGCCTCGAGTACCGCGTGGTGGACATCACCGAGGACGCGGAGGCCCGTGACTACGTCATGGCGCTCGGCTACCTGCAGGCCCCCGTCGTCGTCGCCGGCGATGCGCACTGGTCGGGCTTCCGCCCGGACCGGGTCAAGGCGCTCGCCGCCGTCGCCGCCACGGCGTAGCGATGGCTGCGCCGCTCGTCGTCTACTTCTCGTCGGTGTCGGAGAACACGCACCGATTCGTCGAGAAGCTGGGCATGCGCGCCCTGCGCATCCCGGTGACGCGGGCGTCCGATCCGCTCACCGTCGACGAGCCCTTCGTCCTGATCACCCCGACGTACGGCGGGGGGAAGCAGGCCACCGCGCTGTCTGGCGGGGGATACGTCCCCAAGCAGGTGATCCGGTTCCTCAACGACCAACACAACCGTTCCCTGATCCGTGGAGTGATCGCGGCGGGGAACACCAACTTCGGCGAAGAGTTCTGCTTCGCAGGGGATGTGATCTCGCGCAAGTGCCGGATCCCGTACCTCTACCGCTTCGAGCTCATGGGCACCACTGACGACGTGGATCGCGTCCACAGCGGGCTCACCGAATTCTTCGCCGGAACCGTCTCCACCCTCGAAAAGGAAAGCGCGCGCTCATGACCGCAACTCAGGAAGACCTCGTCCCCTCCGCGAGCCAGTCCGGCGTCCACGGCGGCCCCGGCCACAGCGAGCTGGACTTCCATGCCCTGAACGCGATGCTCAACCTGTACGACAAGGACGGGCGCATCCAGTTCGAGAAGGACCGGGAGGCCGCGCGGCAGTACTTCCTGCAGCACGTCAACCAGAACACGGTCTTCTTCCACAACCTGGACGAGAAGCTCGACTACCTCGTCGAGGAGAACTACTACGAGCCCGAGGTGCTGGACAAGTACAGCCGCTCCTTCGTCAAGGGCCTGTTCGACGCGGCCTACGCCAAGAAGTTCCGGTTCCCCACCTTCCTGGGCGCGTTCAAGTACTACACCAGCTACACGCTGAAGACCTTCGACGGCAAGCGCTACCTGGAGCGCTTCGAGGACCGCGTCTGCATGGTCGCGCTCACCCTCGCCGACGGTGACGAGAAGCTCGCCGTGAACCTGGTGGACGAGATCATCGCCGGCCGCTTCCAGCCCGCCACCCCCACCTTCCTCAATTCGGGCAAGAAGCAGCGCGGCGAGCCCGTCTCCTGCTTCCTGCTCCGCATCGAGGACAACATGGAGTCGATCGGCCGCTCGATCAACTCCGCGCTGCAGCTGTCCAAGCGCGGCGGCGGAGTCGCGCTGCTGCTCAGCAACATCCGTGAGCACGGCGCGCCGATCAAGAAGATCGAGAACCAGAGCTCGGGCGTCATCCCGATCATGAAGCTGCTCGAGGACTCGTTCAGCTACGCCAACCAGCTCGGCGCCCGGCAGGGCGCGGGCGCCGTGTACCTGCACGCGCACCACCCGGACATCTACCGCTTCCTCGACACCAAGCGGGAGAACGCGGACGAGAAGATCCGCATCAAGACCCTGTCGCTGGGCGTGGTGATCCCGGACATCACCTTCGAGCTCGCCAAGAACAACGACGACATGTACCTGTTCTCCCCGTACGACGTGGAGCGCGTCTACGGCGTGCCCTTCGCGGACGTCAACGTCTCGGAGAAGTACCACGAGATGGTCGACGACTCGCGGATCCGCAAGACCAAGATCAACGCCCGCGAGTTCTTCCAGACCCTCGCCGAGCTGCAGTTCGAGTCGGGCTACCCGTACATCATGTACGAGGACACCGTGAACCGCGCGAACCCGATCGCCGGCAAGATCACGCACTCCAACCTGTGCAGCGAGATCCTGCAGGTCTCCACCCCGTCGACCTACAACGACGACCTGTCCTACGCCGAGATCGGCAAGGACATCTCCTGCAACCTCGGCTCGCTGAACATCGCGAAGACCATGGACAGCCCCGACTTCGGCGCCACCATCGAGACCGCGATCCGTGGCCTCACCGCCGTCTCGGACCAGACCGACATCAGCTCCGTGCCGTCGATCGAGAAGGGCAACAACCTCTCCCACGCGATCGGCCTCGGGCAGATGAACCTGCACGGCTACCTGGCGCGCGAGCGGGTCTTCTACGGCTCCGACGAGGGCGTGGACTTCACGAACATCTACTTCTACACGGTGCTCTTCCACGCGATCCGCGCGTCGAACCACATCGCGCGCGAGCGCGGCCAGTCCTTCGGCGGCTTCGAGAACAGCAAGTACGCCTCGGGCGAGTTCTTCGACAAGTACACCGAGCAGGAGTGGAAGCCGGCCACCGACAAGGTCGCCGGGCTCTTCGCCGACGCCGAGATCCACGTCCCCACGCAGGACGACTGGCGCGAGCTCAAGGCCGACGTCCAGAAGCACGGCCTGTACAACCAGAACCTGCAGGCGGTGCCGCCCACCGGCTCGATCAGCTACATCAACCACTCCACGAGCTCGATCCACCCCGTCGCGGCGAAGGTCGAGATCCGCAAGGAGGGCAAGATCGGCCGCGTGTACTACCCGGCGCCGTTCATGGACAACGACAACCTGGAGTACTACCAGGACGCGTACGAGATCGGCTACGAGAAGATCATCGACACCTATGCGGCCGCCACGCAGCACGTGGATCAAGGCCTGTCGCTGACGCTGTTCTTCAAGGACACCGCGAGCACGCGCGACGTGAACCGCGCGCAGATCTACGCGTGGCGCAAGGGCATCAAGACCCTGTACTACATCCGCCTGCGCCAGATGGCGCTCGAGGGCACCGAGGTCGAGGGCTGCGTCAGCTGCATGCTCTAGGGGTGTCGTAGCTCAAGTCGCCGGCCAGGGGGAACATCCCCTGGCCGGCGTTCTTGTTCTCACTGGTCGATCGAAACGAGCAAACTCGGCCGCGCGAGGCGGTGGGCGGCCTAGTTTGGATGAGTCCACACATCCTCGTCCGCAAGGCGGTTGGACCATGAGCTTTCTCGATCGGGTCATCAACAAGGCCCAGGCGACCATCCCGATGGAACGGCAGGTCCAGGGCCTGCACCTCTTCCAGAAGGCGAAGACGCTGGCTCTGGGTGACCGGCAGCCGGAGTTCGTCGAGGAGGAGATCCCCGACGTCGACGCGGTGTCGCTGACCGAGATCGACATGAGCAACCCGTTCATGTGGCGGCAGGGCCAGTGGCGCCCCTACTTCGAGCGACTGCGCAACGAGGCGCCGGTGCACTTCCGGGCGTCGAGCGAATTCGGGCCGTACTGGTCGGTCACGCGGTACGACGACATCGTCGCGGTGGACCGTGACTTCGAGACCTACTCGGCCGAGCCGCAGATCGTCATCGGCGTACCGCCGGACGGGCTGGACATCGAGATGTTCATCGCGATGGATCCGCCGCGCCACGACGAGCAGCGCGCAGCGGTACAGGGAGTCGTGGCACCGCAGAATCTCGAGGAGATGCAGGGCCTGATCCGCTCGCGCGTCCAGGAGGTCCTCGACGACCTGCCGGTCGGCGAACCGTTCGACTGGGTGGACAGGGTCAGCGTCGAGTTGACGTCCCGCATGCTCGCGACCCTGCTCGACTTCCCCTACGAGGATCGGCGCAAGCTCGTCCACTGGACCGAGTTGGCAGGCGCGAGCGCCGCGGCCACCGGCGGCGACGTCGACATGGACGAGATGTACCAGGGCGCTGCCGAGATGGCGAAGAGCTTCAGCGCCCTCTGGCACGACAAGGCGGCGCGCCTCAAGGCGGGCGAGAAGCCGGGATACGACCTGATCACCCTGATGCAGATGTCCGAGGACACCAAGGACCTGATCAACAGGCCGATGGAATTCCTCGGCAATCTCATCCTGCTCGTCGTGGGCGGCAACGACACCACCCGCAACTCGATGTCGGGCGGCGTGTACGCACTGAACCTGTTCCCGGACCAGTTCGATCGTCTCAAAGCCGATCACAGCCTGATCCCGAAGTTCGTCCACGAGAACATCCGCTGGCAGACGCCGCTGGCCTACATGCGGCGCGTCGCCACGAAGGACACCGTCCTGGGCGGTCAGTTCATCCGCAAGGGCGACAAGGTCGTCATGTGGTACGCCTCTGCGAACCGGGACGAGCGCACCTTCGAGAATCCGGACGACTTCGTCATCGACCGGCACAACGCCCGCCACCACCTCTCGTTCGGCATCGGCGTGCACCGCTGCATGGGCAGTCGCGTGGCCGAACTGCAGTTGCGGATCCTCTGGGAGGAGTTGCTCGCGCGGTTCGAGGACATCGAAGTGGTGGAGGAGCCGGAATACCTCCAGTCGAACTTCGTCCGGGGCTACACGAAGATGATGGTCACGTTGACGCCGATCGGCGAGAAGCCACGCCCCCGCGACCAACGGACGCTGCAGCCCGCCGCGGTACGGGCCCCCGCTCGTCCACCGATTCGCCGCTCCCGCGAAGCGACCACCACCACGGAGACGGAGGTCGACGTTCAGGTGGCGGGCCGGCGCGAGGTGGCAGACGGGGTCGTCGAGCTCACCCTCCGCGACCCGGCGGGTGCACCGCTTCCGTCGTGGACCGCCGGGGCCCACATCGACCTTCTTCTGGAGCCGTCGCTGACGCGGCAGTACTCGCTGTGCGGCAGCGCCTCGGACGAGTCGTCGTGGAGGATCGGCGTCCTGCGCGACCCGGACGGCCGAGGGGGCTCGGCGTACGTCCACGAGAAGCTGACGGAGGGCGCGACCGTCCGCGTGCGTGGACCGCGCAATCATTTCCCCTTGGTCGCCTCCGCGAACTACCGATTCGTCGCGGGCGGGATCGGGATCACTCCGATCCTCCCGATGATCGAGGCCGCTCGGGCACGCGGGGCGAACTGGAGCCTGCTCTACTGCGGCCGCTCCCGCGAGTCGATGGCGTTCCTGGACCGATTCGAGGACACCGATCGGGTCACGATCTGGCCGAGCAGCGAGAACGGTCGGATCGACCTGGCGGCGACGCTCGGAACGCCCACGCCGGACACGGTGGTCTACTGTTGCGGCCCCGGCGCTTTCCTCGACGCCGTGGAGGAGGCGTGCGCGCCGTGGCCCGACGGCAGCCTGCACATCGAGCGCTTCGCGGCCAAGGAGGTCGCGGCGTCCGAGGACGCGCTCGACTCGTTCGAGGTCGTGTGCTCGCGCTCGGGGGTGAGCGTGACCGTTCCGGAGGGCACCACGATCTTCGACGCGGTCGAGAAGGCCGGCGTCGACGTCCTCGGGTCCTGCATGGAAGGCATCTGCGGCACCTGCGAGGCCGACGTGCTCGAGGGGACGCCCGAGCACCGTGACTCGATCCTGTCCAAGGCGGAGAAGGAACGAGGCGAGACGATCATGCTCTGCGTCTCCCGCTCCCTGTCGAAGAAGCTGGTGCTGGACGTATGAACGACACCGCTCGGAACCGTCCCGTCGTCGATTACCCGCGGGACTGCTGGTACGTCGTCGCCACCGCTGCTGAGGTCGGATACGGATTCACCGCGCGGCGCGTCCTCGACACACCGGTCGTGCTCTTCCGTCTGTCCGACGGTGCGATCGCCGCGCTGGAGGATCGCTGCGCGCATCGGCCCTACCCGTTGTCGGCGGGACGCCGCGAGGGTGACTTCGTCGTGTGCGGCTACCACGGCTGCACCTACGACGCGACCGGACGTTGGGTGAGCGTGCCGTCGCAGGACAACCCGCCCTCGTCCGTGCGCGTGCGGGCCTTCCCGGTCGTCGAGCGCGGGCCTTTCGTCTGGATCTGGGCGGGGACGCCGGGCGGCGAACGGTTGCGGCCGCCGCCGGCGACACCGTGGTTGCACGGTGACGGATGGACGAGCGTCGGAGACCGGCGCGAGGTGGCTGCCAACCTGCAATTGCTGCACGAGCACTACCTCGACCTCTCCAACGTCGTCGCGATGCACCCGGAGATGATGCCGCCCGGCATCGAGGCGCTGCCGCCGCTGGAGGACGTCGAGGTCTCCGAGGTGTCGGTCTCGTACAGGCGAGAACTGCCCGAGGCGCCGCTGGCTCCGTGGGAAGCCGCGGTCACGGGCCTGGACGACGCCACCGCGTCCGAGTCGTTCGGTCGGACGGAGACGGGCACGTTCGTGACGCCGGGCCTGCACAAGCAGACGTACACCATCGTCGGCGCGACCGGTCCGGAGCTGGAACTCGTACGGACGCACGGTTTCACCCCCCGGTCGTCCGGAGTCACCCACGTCTTCCTGCAGATCTCGTGGCGGGGCGCCGCGGTCTCGCCCGACATCGGCGAGCAGTTGATCCAGGTCTTCCACGCGATGGCCGACCGGGACGTCGCCGTCCTCGAGACCATGCAGCGGTGCCTCGATGAGGACCCGGTCCCACGGCGCTACGTCAACGTCAAGGCGGACCGGGCCGCCGTGCGCGCACGGCGGATCCTGACGACGATGGTGGAGGACGAGCGGGGGATCTAGCTCAGTCGCCGTCGGAGTCGCGGCGTGCCCGGCGCATCCCGTCGACACCGTCGTCGGTGCAGAACCCGGTCCTGCTGGCCTTGAGGCACAGCAGCCCCAGCAGGCGCAGGTCGTCGTCGACGACGGCGAGCCGGCGGATCCCGGTGGTGATCATGTGGGAGCGGAGCCGGTCGGCCGGCGCTACCGGCGGGGTGGTGCGCTCCGTGAGGGATGCCACCGCGAGCGCGGGGGCCGCGTCGTCCGCGCTTCCGGTCAGGTCGTCGCGGTCGAGCGTTCCGACGAGCGCGCCGTCGCGGATCAGTAGGAGCAGGTGGAGCTTGGGGCTCGTCTCGAACGCCGTGCGCGCGGCGCCGACGGTGATGTCGGCCGGGTGCACGGTCGGGCGCCGCAGCATCACGTCGGCGACGGTCACCGTCGGCGGCGTCATGGCGCGACCGGCTCGATGCGGGCGGGAACGTACTTGTGCCACGGGGTCCCGGCGAACCAGTCGCGGTACTTCGCGCTCGTGAGCTCGTTCGGGGCGATGCCGGGACGCGCGAGTCCATCCGCGTCGGGGTAGTCGAGGCCGAGACCGTTGGGCAGCGAGACGTGTCCGGCGCGCATCATGTCGCTGATCTCGATCGAGGACTCCAGCGAGCCCGCCTCGGTGGTGATCCGCACCCGCGACTCCGGCTCCAGGCCGAGACGGTCCGCGTCCTCCGCGCTGATCCGCAGGGCACCACCGGCGTCCCGGCGTCGCCACGCCGGGTCGCGGATGATCGTGTTGGCGGTGAAGGCCCGCCGCTCGCCGGCCATAAGGACGAACGGGAATTCGTCGGTGGTCCACGACGACGGCGCCTCGCGGAGCTCGTCGGCCTTCGCCAGCAGCTCGGGGATGGCGACGGTGAATCGATTGTCCTTCCGCAGCACGTAGTCCCAGGCGTTCTCCCACTCATCGACGGAGAAGGTGACGCCGGAGCGCTCGCGGAGGATCGCGTCGAAGAGCTGCTGGCCCGGACGCATGCCCGAGCCGGTGAAGCCCGCGCGGGCGACGGAATCCGGACGGGACAGGGCACACAGGTGGGCCGCGCCCCAGAGGATCGCGGCGCTGCGCGCACCGTCGGGCAGGGTGGGGCCCAGCGTCTCGTACAGCACGTACCCGACGAGGCGGAGCAGCGACGGGTCCGCGGCAGCGGCGGAGAAGAACGCGAGCGCGAACGCGTCGGTGCCGGCCGTGAGCGCGGTGCGGAGCCGGTCCAGGAGCCCGGTGTCGACGGCGCCGAGCTCGCGGAGCAGGCGGGCGTAGATCTCCGGCTCCGGCAGGGTTCCCGGCCGCGGATCGAGGAGCGGCGCGCGCAGCTGAAACGCGTTGTGCGGGAACTCCATGGTGAAGAAGGTGCACTCCCACTTCTCGAACTGGCTCGAGGCGGGCAGCACGTAGTCGGCCTGGCGTGCGGTCTCGGTCATCGCGACGTCGACGACGACCGTCAGCTCGCACGCCTGCATCGCCTCGATGAAGCGCCGCGACTCCGGTAGTGAGTGGGCGGGGTTCGAGCTGTCGATCCACATGGCGCGGAGGCGATCCGGATGGTCGGTGAGGATCTCGTCGGCGATCGAATTGCACGGCATGAGTCCGCCGATGATCCGCGCGCCCGTGACGGGTGTCGTCCGCTCGGTCTTCGGCTGCTGCTCGGCGGCGAGCCCCGCGCTCATCATCGGTGCCATCCGGGTGAGCAGCGCGTGCGCGGCGGAATCGATGAGCGCGTGGGGAAGCGGCGTCCCGGCGGCCGCGGGCACGGCGCGCGAGAGCCCGCTGGCGCCGAGGGCGACGCCCTTCGCGATCGTCCGGCGCGCCGCCTTCGTCGCCACGCTCGACGGTGCCCGACGCGCGCGCCGGGGGTCGCCCCCGGGGGCGGCGACGGGGGAGGAGAACCACGAGTGCAGGAACATCGTGCCGGGGCGCCCGAAGTTGCCGGTGAGGATCCACAGCAGCTTGTTCAGGTACGAGACGAGCGTGCTGTTCGGCGCCTGCTGAACGCCGAGGTCCTCGTACGTCGTCGCGCTCGCCGCGGTCGCGAAGCGGCGGGTCGCCGCGCGGATGAGTTCCTCGTCGACGCCGCAGGTGGCCGCGTACTGGTCGATGGGGATCCGCCGCAGGACGGCCAGCACGTCGTCCATCCCGTCGGTGTGCTCGTCGACGAACGCGTGGTCGATCAGGTCCTCCTCGACGAGGACCGCGAGCATGGCGCCGACGCACCAGGCATCGGTTCCCGGCAGCACCTGCAGGTGGAAGTCCGCCATCGCGGCGGTCTCGCTCCTGCGGGGGTCGAGCACGATCATCGACCGCGCGGGATCCTTCGCGATCTCCTTGAGGACGGGCCGGGCCCGCGGGAACGAGTGGGTCTGCCAGGGGTTCTTGCCCAGGAACAGCACGACCTCGGCGTGCTCGAAGTCGCCCTTGGTGTGCGTGCCGTACAGCTGCTCGTCGACCCAGCCCTCGCCCGTCTTCTCCTGCGCGAGCGCGTTGGAGTAGTAGCGCATGCCGAGCGCAGCCCGGAACGACTGGCCGTAGGCGGCGGGCAGGTGGTTCCCCTGGCCGGCGCCGGAGTAGTAGAGGATCCGCTCGCCGCCGTGCGTCTCCTTCACGGCGGTGAGCCGCGCGGCGATCTCGCGGACGGCGGTGTCCCAGTCGATCTCCTCGTAGGTCCCGTCCGGCCGGCGGCGCAGCGGCGAGGTCAGCCGGTCGCGGCCGTTCTGATAGAGGTCCAGGCGGAGGGGCTTCTCGCAGGTGTAGCCGTGCGAGGTCGCATGCTCCTTGTCGCCGCGGATCTTGGCCAGCCGCCCGTCCTGCACCTGGATCTCCAGGCCGCAGTTGCACTCGCAGAGGATGCACGCGGACTTCTGCCAGTCGGTGGTGGGCGCCTCGGGGTTCATGGGCCTAGTATGGACTAGGCCATAATTCATAGCAAGGGTGGAGAGGGGTGCACCGTGGCACCACGGCGGGACACGCGACGTCGGATGCTGCTCAGCGCTGTCGATCTGATGCGGGAGCGGGGCGCCGCCGGGGTGACGATCGACGCCGTGCTCGCCCGCAGCGGTGCCCCCCGCGGTTCCGTCTACCACCACTTCCCGGGTGGCCGCGCCGAACTCGTCGCGGACGCGCTCGATTTCGCGGGGGAGTCGATCACCGCGCTCGTCGAGGGCGCGTCGGGCGACGGTGCCGTCGCGGCGCTGCACCGGTTCTCGGCCTTCTGGGTCGCCGTCCTGCGCGGCTCGGACTTCGCTGCGGGCTGTCCCGTCGTGTCCGTCGCCGTGGGCGGTTCGTCCGACGAGGAGCACCTCCGTCCGGTGGTCGCGCACACGATGCGGCGTTGGCGCGAGGTCCTGGCCGCGGGGATGGTGGCCGACGGCTTCGAGCCGCCGGCGGCCGAGAGCCTCGCGACGATGGCGATCGCCTCGATCGAGGGGGCGATCATCCTCTGCCGGGTGGAGCGATCCGTCGAGCCCTTGGATCAGGTCGTCGGGTACCTGGAGGCACTGGTCGCGGCCGCCTCCCCGGTGTGACCCGGGCCCGGGCTCGCCGGGTCGGTGCGGTCAGCGCCGGGCGACCGCCTCGGTCGACGCGCGGATGCCGGCGAGGGTCCGCTCCATGCCCTCCTCCAGCAGTGCGGTGAACGCCTTCTGTCCGCCGAGGTGGTTCTCGGTGAGGTCGAGGGAGAACCGCGAGATCCCGTCCGGGGTCTCACGGCGCTGCGTGAGCCGGGTGTCGGCGCCGTCGGCCGTGAGTGTGAACGACCAGATCGTGTAGTTCTCCGCGATGCGGAAGGCGATCTCCTGCGCGGGTTCGTGCCTTACGATCTCGCCGTGCGTGACCCATTCCAGGTCGCCCAGGCGGTTGAGGTTGGTGAACCGGGTGCCGAGACGGATGTCGTCCTCGGGTGCCCGTAGTCGCACGGACGTCACCTGCGGGCTCCACTCGGGCATGCGGCGCACGTCGCCGACCGCCTCCCAGACCACGGCGGGCGGGGCGGCGATGGCGATGCTGCGCTCGAGGAGCGGCGTGAACGCGTTGTCGGGCATGGTCCTCCGTTCATGCACGACCGATCGGTCGTAAACATGGCTCGACGGTACGCCCCGGGCGGCACCCCGTCCAGGCGGGTCCGCGTGGCTACAGTGAACGCATGACGAAACCGGCGGCCGCCGACGGCCGGCGCGCACGCGGCGACGCCACCCGGCGGCTGGTCGCGCGGACCGCGGCCGACGTCGCGACGGTGGACGGGCTGGACGGCATCACCGTCGGCGGCCTCGCCTCGTCGACGGGGGTGAGCAAGAGCGGCATCCTCACCGTCTTCCCCACGCGCGAGGCGATCCAGATCGCGGCGGTCGCGGAGGCGCGGCGCGTGTACGTCGACGTGGTGATCCGGCCGGCGCTGGCGGCCTCGCCCGGCGCGGACCGCCTCCGTGCGCTCCTCGACGCCTGGGTCGCCTACCTCCGCGCAGGCACGTTCCCCGGCGGATGTTTCGTGACCACCACCTCCGCTGAGTACGGGCACCGGGTGGGGCCGGTCGCCGACGCAGTGCGGGAACTCAAGCGGGAGTGGCTCGATCTCCTCGAGCGGGAGCTGGCCGCGGCGGGGTCGCCGGACCCCGCGACGGACGCCTTCCGCGTCGACGCCTACCTCGCCGCGGCGAACACCCGTCGCGAACTCTTCGGCGACGATGCGGAACTCGACCGGGCGCGCGCCCTGGCGACCGCGATCGTCAACGACATGGGCGGCTCTCACATCGGGGCGTAGCCGTCCTTGTCGTTGAAGCAGAAGTCGCAGGTGTCGCCGTCCTCGCTGCCGAAGTCGGCGAACGCGGCGATCGGTTCGATCGCCGTGCGGGCGACGGCCTGCTCCAGCAGCGGCTCACGGCCACCGCCGAGCGGTTGCAGCCGAGAGAGGCTCGTGTGGAACGGGGAGGAACTGCTGCCGGGGGTCACGTCGACGACGGCGGCGCCGCCGACGAACAGGGTGAGCAGATCGTGTTCGGGGAAGCCGTGATTGACCCGTAGGACCCACCAGGCATCGTCGTGCCGCGCGGCGTAGGGGAAGTATCGGAAGCCGGTCCGGTACCACTCCGGGCTCGCGGCACGGACGTCCTCGATATGCATCAGCAGTCGATTCCGTCGAGGTGCATGGGACTCATTCTGGTGCACATCGGAGGCGCAGCCCTACGGCTCCGCAGATCCGCCGGGCCCGACCGGCCCTTGTTCCCGAGCCGGAGGCGATCCGGGCTACGGCGTGATCGCGGGGTAGATCAGGCAGGTGGTGGTGCCGTGCGCGACGAGCCTGCCACGCTCGTCCTCGACCCGGCCCTCCGCGGTCGCGACCTGACGGCCGGCGTGAATCACCCGACCGGTCGCGGTGAGGCGGACGCCGTCGGTGGGCACCGTCCGCACGTAATTCACCTTCAGTTCCAGGGTTCCGTAGCCCACGCCGGGGCCGAGTGTGGTGTGCACGGCGCAACCCATCACCGAGTCCAGCAGGGTGGCGCAGATCCCTCCGTGCACGCTGCCGAGCGGGTTCGCGAAGTCGGTGCGGGTGTTGAGGCTGAAGGTGACCTCGCCCTCGTTCACCTCGTCGATGCGCATCCCCAGCAGGCCGCCGATGCCGTGCTCAGTCACAGGCATCGCGGCGGCGGCACGCAGCAGCTCCAGGCCGCTGGGGATCTCGCTCGTGGTCGACATGTTCGCTCCTTCGATCGGATGATGCGCTTACGGCACCCGCGAGTATACCGATCGGTATACTCGCGGGACGATGGGTGCCGCGCACGGCGGCGCGGCGCCCCCGAACCCGACAGGCGGAGAGATGACTTCCAGGGATGACCTGATACGCACCACCATCGCTCTGATGCGTGAGCAGGGCGTGGCCGGCACGGGCATCGCCGACATCATCGAGGGCAGCGGTCGATCGCGACGCACCGTCTACGTCAACTTCCCCGGCGGGAAGTCGGAACTGGTGGATACCGCGACGCGGGCGGCGGGCGGCTACATCGCCGGACTGATCGAGGCGGCGATCGCGAAGTCGACCGGTCGCACCGACATGCTCGAGCAGGTCGGGGCTGCATGGCGGCAGGTCCTGGTCTCGTCCGGGTTCCGGTCGGGGTGTCCGATCGTCGCCGCAGCGCTGGGAAGGGCGGATTCCGCGCCAGCGGCGGATGCGGCCGGTGAGGCGTTCGAGACTTGGATCGCGCTGCTGGCGAACCGGTTCGAGGAGTGCGGCGGAGGGGCGAAGGCGGCGCGTCAGGCCGCGACCACCATCATCGCCGCCATCGAGGGCGCGGTCATCGTGAGCAGCGCGACGCGATCCACGCAGCCGCTCGACGATGTCGAGGCGTCGCTGCTCGCGATGTACGGCGACCGCTAGGCGGATATCAGGGCGCGTCGACGAACGTGATGCGCACGCTGATCGGATCGGAGGCGAGTGCCCGGAACGCGGACGTGGTGATTCCCTCGAGCGTCGCGCTGGGTGCGAACGTCCGCATCCGAGCGTGGGTGTCGTCCTCCGGGCGGAACTCCGCCGTGCCGGCGCGCCAGATCTCGCCCTCCAGGATCCGGACCTCGGGATCGGCGCTGACGTTGAGCGCCCAGCCGGACCGGCGGCCGTGTTGGCTCACGATCCAGGCGCCCTCGTCGTCGAACGTCGCCGCGACCGGCACTGCTCGGGGCTCGCCGCTCTTCCGACCGGTGGTCTCCAAGGTGGTCGCGAGCGAGGTGCGCACGCCGAGGCGCTGCAGCCCGCTCACGATCGGATTCGCGACGTATCGACCGATCAGCCTCTCGCGTTGGAATTTCCGGATCGCACGTTGCTGCGCACTCGGATCTGGACGTCGTGGCATGGCGGCCCTCTCGATCGGTGTCGTCCCGCTAGGTAGACCATACGGTCTACCTAGCGCGGCCGCTACTGAAGGCGGAACCGCAGGGTCGCGATCACGTCGTCCAGGGCCTCGGTGAGCACGCGCACCCGGTCGGCGGGACCGGGAGCGGCGAGCGCCCGGTGCCGGTCGGCGTCGGCCAGCGGCAGCGCTCGGGCGAGGTAGTAGCTGCGCTCCACCGGGTTCTCCGGGAGCTTCAGCTTCGGCCATGCGCGCGGACGGCCTCCCTCGCTGCGGGCGAGTCGCGCTGCGAGCCTCTCGATCTCGCTGCGTTTGCCGAGCAGTGGGATCAGGTCGACGGCGGGCTGGACCTCGTCCGGCCAGGCCTCCGCCTCGGCGAGGGGGTAGGGATCGTCGGGCAGCCAGCGGGTGACGCGGACGCGGTCCGTGCCCTGACAGATCAGGGTGAACTCGCCGCCGGGGCGGCGCACGTACCGGTCGATGAGCGCCACGGTGCCGACGTCGGTGCGCACGTCGCCGCCGCCCACCTCGCTGCCGCGCTCGATGAGGACCACCCCGAACCGGCCGTCGGTCGCGAGGCACTGCTCGATCATGCGTCGGTACCGCGGCTCGAAGACGCGCAGCGGCAGCTCCTCGCCGGGCAGGAGCACGGCGCCGAGCGGGAACATCGGCAGTTCGGTCACCGCTACAGCATGCACTGCAGGCGGTATCGTCGCGGCCATGACGGCCCCGAACGACTGGTTGGCGGCGCTGGAGCGGGACGGCGGCGCGGTCGCCGCCACCCCGCCGGAGCGGCTGGCCCTCGACGTCCCGAGCTGCCCCGGGTGGACGGTGCGCGACCTCGTCGTGCATCTCGGCGGAGTCCATCGCTGGGCCGCGACCTTCCTCGCCGAGGGCCCGGATTCGACGAACCGGTTCGCCCCGATCGAGGACGACGCGCCCGCCGGGGCGGCGGTCACCGCCTGGTACCGCGACCGCCTCGACGGACTGCTGGCCGAGCTGCGCCGCCACGACGCGGACGAGCCGGCCCGAGCCTTCACCGGCCGCGTCACCGCCGGCTTCTGGATGCGCCGCCAGGCCCACGAGACCGCCGTGCACCGCTGGGACGCCGAGAACTCCTGGAACGCAGCGCGACCCGTCGAATCCGTGCTCGCCGGCGACGGGATCGAGGAGTGGGCCGAGGTGTTCGCCGGACGGTTCCTCTCCCGCGGTCCCGGCCTGCCGGACGGGCTCGTCGGGCGGACCGTCCACCTGCACGGCACCGACCGCGACGACGCGGAATGGACCCTGACGCTCGCGCGGGAGTCCATCGCCGTCGAGCGTGGGCACGCGAAGGGCGACGTCGCGCTCCGCGGCGCCACGTCGGACCTGTACCTCGCGCTGTGGCGTCGGGTGCCGCTCGCCGACCTCGCGATCTTCGGCGACGCCACCGTTGCCGCGGCATTGCTGGACGCCGTGCAGGTCACGTAGCCTGGAGCGATGACGAATCATGGAAGGGGCGCCACGCCTCACACCGTCTGATGGCCGAGCTGCGGGTGAAGTCCCGCTCCGAACTGCGCCGCGCACGGCGGCGCCAGGGCCACTCCTGTTGGGATCACCTCATCGTCGCCCCGCTCTGGGCGCAGCACGGCGCGAACCTCGGCACCCTGCTGCGCACCTGCGACGCCGTCGGCGCCTGCATGGCGGTCCCGTCGCACGACTGGGTGAAGGGTGCTCTGCGCAAGGGTAATACGCTGCCCGGGCCCAGCTGCATCCACCGCGTCGGCAACCCGCAGAACTGGCTGCTCAAGCAGCGCGAACGAGGCTCGCACATCATCGGCGTGGAACTCGCCGAGGGCGCCACGCGCCTCGGCGACCTCCCGCCCGCGCGGGGGCGCACCGTCGTCGTGCTGGGGCACGAGTTCTCCGGGATCCCGAGCGACACCCTGCCCCTGCTCGACGAGGCCGTCGAGATCCCCATGATCGGGCGGGGCGCGAGTCTCAACGTCGCGGTCGCGGGGTCGTTGGTGCTGTATCGGCTCGCGGGCCTGTCCTGAGTTCGTAAGGTCGGGGTATGACCGCTCAGCTCTGGCTCGACTCCATCGCCGCCGACGGCGCCCGCATCGCCGCCATCGACCCCGCCCACCTGCCGCTCCCCGTCCCCAGCTGCCCCGGGTGGACGGTGCGCGACGGCATCGTCCACACCGCCGGCGCGCATCGCTGGGCCACCGCCTTCCTGCAGGGCGGCCCGGATTCGAAGGAGCGCTTCATCCCCGACGTCTCCGACGCGCCCGACGGCGACGCGGTCCTGGGGTGGTACGCGGGCGTCAACGCGGCCCTGATCGACGAGCTCCGCCGGCATGCGCCCGACGAGCCCGCGCGCGCCTTCATCGGCCGCACCGTCGCCGCGTTCTGGATGCGCCGGATGACGCAGGAAGTGTCCATCCATCGCTGGGACCTGCAGAACTCGCTGCCCGACGGTGCCGAGCCGCTCCCGGCGTGGACCGCCGCCGACGGCATCACCGAGCTGACGCAGATGCAGATCCCACTCATCGTCGGCAAGAAGGGGCTGCCTGAGGATTTGGTGGGGAAGGTGATCGCGATCGAGGCGACCGACACGGGGGACCGGTGGACACTGCGGCTGCGCGCCGACGGGATCGACGTCCTCGACGAGCCGGCCCCGGCGGACGTGACGCTGCGCGGCACCGCGTCCGACCTCGACCTGGTGCTGTGGCGACGGGCCGAGCCCGGCACCGTCGAGCTGGACGGCGATCGGTCCGTGCTCGACGGGCTGCTCGACGTCGTGATCATCTGAGCGACGCTGTGCGGTGGATAGTGCCCGCTGAGCGGCGAAAATCCACCGCAGGGCGCGGCTAGGAGCCGGGGCGCTCCAGGTACCGCTTCATATCGGCGAGGTCGGCCTCCACCGCCTTGCGCACCGATCCCGTGAGGGGCTTGGTGAGGACGGCGAGGATGCGGCTGACCGTCGTGGTGGGCTCGCCGCCGAAGGTCATCGTGACGCGGGTGCCGGCACCGTCGTCCTCGAAGCGGAACTCGGTGCGGTACCGGACACCTGGCCCGTCGGCCTCGACGGTGTAGCCCGACGGTGCGTCGAACGCCGTGATCTCCATCTCCTCGGTGGCGGCGCGGCCGTACATGCGGCGCGTCTCGCGCCAGCGGGTGCCGAGCCCGGTGCGGACGTCGGAGACGAACTCGACGCTCTCGATCCCGGACATCCGAGCGGGCGCGTTCTCGATGTCGGCGAACGCCGCGAAGACCGCGGCGCGGGGCGCGGCGATGGCGACCGTGCTGGTGATCTGCATGCGCGGAGGCTACCCGGCGGCACCGACGGGCGACACGCCGAACTGGCGCGATGGCACTAGGTGTTGCGTTTCCCGGACTTGTCGGCCCCAAGGGGTAGTGTCATGAGCGTTGAAATCCAGCTCCGCGAAAACCGAGGTGTCATGTCTGAAACCGCCGCTCACAGCCCCGCCGACGGAGCTCCGCTCAAGCTGGTCAGCCGGGTGTCGGCGATCAACTGGAACCGGGTGCCGGACGAGAAGGACGCCGAGGTCTGGGACCGGTTGACGGGCAACTTCTGGCTGCCCGAGAAGGTGCCGGTCAGCAACGACATCCCGTCGTGGGGCACGCTCACCGACCACGAGAAGCAGCTCACCATGCGCGTCTTCACGGGCCTGACGCTGCTCGACACGATTCAGGGCACCGTCGGCGCGGTCTCGCTGATCCCCGACGCGCTCACCCCGCACGAGGAGGCGGTGTACACCAACATCGCGTTCATGGAGTCGGTGCACGCGAAGAGCTACAGCTCGATCTTCTCCACCCTGTGCAGCACTCGCGAGATCGACGACGCCTTCCGCTGGTCGGAGGAGAACGAGAATCTGCAGCGCAAGGCGGCCATCGTCATGGGCTACTACAGCGGCGACGACCCGCTCAAGCGCAAGGTGGCTTCGACGCTGCTCGAGTCCTTCCTGTTCTACAGCGGCTTCTACCTGCCGATGTACTGGTCCTCGCGGGCCAAGCTCACCAACACGGCCGACATGATCCGCCTGATCATCCGCGACGAGGCCGTGCACGGCTACTACATCGGCTACAAGTACCAGCGCGGGCTGGAGACGCAGAGCCCGGAGCGCCGCGAAGAGCTCAAGGAGTACACGTTCGACCTGCTCATGGAGCTGTACTCGAACGAGGAGGACTACACCGAGTCGCTGTACGACGAGGTCGGGCTCACCGAGGACGTGAAGAAGTTCCTGCGGTACAACGCCAACAAGGCGCTGATGAACCTGGGCTACGAGGCGCTGTTCCCCAAGGACGCCACCGACGTGAACCCGGCGATCCTCTCCGCCCTGTCGCCCAACGCCGACGAGAACCATGACTTCTTCTCCGGTTCCGGCTCGTCGTACGTGATCGGCAAGGCCGTCAACACCGAAGACGAGGACTGGGACTTCTGACCCCGGACGACTCCGGCGAGACCCGCCCGCAGACGAGCCTGTGGTGGCTCGTCGGGGCGGGTCTTCTCGTTCTCGCGTTCGTGTTCCTGCCGCGAGCGGTGTACGGCACGGACGTCGAGGCCAGGGCCGTCGATGTGTTCCCGCCCTGGCTGCTCGGGGAGCGGGCGGAGCCGACGGCCGGGTTGGAATCGCTCGTCGATGACTGGGCGGGCTTCCACCTCATCAAGGCGGTGTGCGCGGCGCTGCTGCTGGCGCTGGCCCTGTACTTGGGGCACCGCGCGCTGGCGCTGATCCCGACGGTGCTGCTCATCGCCAATGTGCAGGGCGCGATCGCGCCGCTGTCGTCGGCGTTCTCGCTGCTCGACCCGGTGCGTTTGCGCGACGGGGAGCCCGGACGCGCGCTCGCACTGATGCGCTCCGAGCTGCGGGCGACGCCGTCCGGCCCGGTCCAGGCGCTGGTCGACGACTTCGCGCGGTACCACCTGGCCGTCGTGGTCATGGCCGGCGTGCTGACCGTCGTGCTGCTGGTCTTCGCCGTCCGTGCCTGGCGGCAGGATCGTCGACGGTGGGCGGCGGCGACGCTGGTGGCCGCCGTCGTCACCGGTGTGGTCACCGTCGCCAACGTCACGAATGCTCTCGATCCCGTCCACGGTCTGCTCGACTTCATCGGCAGTTCCTAGCGGTTTCGGCGGCGACATCCTGGGGATTCGTTCGTCGGAACCGCACGGAACTGCGACAGTGGGCGGCAAGGAGGTTCACATGCTGGAGATCAGGCCGAACTGCGAGTGCTGCGGGCGCGACCTCGCGCCGGACGCACGCGACGTGCTCATCTGCACCTTCGAATGCACGTGGTGCGCGGACTGCAACGACGAGAAGCTGCACGGCACGTGCCCCAACTGCGGCGGCGAGCTCGTCCGCCGCCCGATCCGCCCGGCGGCCCTGCTCGAAGCCCATCCCGCCTCGACGGTCCGCGTCGTCAGCGAGACCTGCCGCTAGGTCGTCCGCCCTAGGCCGACGCCACCTCGCGCAGCCGGCCGGTGGCCACGTCGAAGACGAAGCCGCGCAACGACGTCGTGGACGGGATGAACGGACTCGCCGCCACGCGCTTGAGCGACTGCCGCACGTCGGTGTCCAGATCGGCGAAGGCTTCGGCGGCCCAGGCGGGTTTGATGCCGGTCTCGGCCAGGATGTCGGCCTTGAACCCGTCGTCGGTGAACGTCAGCATGCCGCAGTCGGTGTGGTGGATCAGGATGATCTCGGTGGTGCCCAGCAGCCGCTGGCTGATCGCCAGCGAGCGGATCTGGTCCTCGGTGATCACACCGCCGGCGTTGCGGATGACGTGCGCCTCGCCCTCCTGGAGGCCCAGGGCGCGGTAGACGTCGAGCCGGGCGTCCATGCAGGCGACGACCGCGACGTGTTTCGACGGTGGGAGGGGAAGCGGGCCTGAGAAGGCCTCGGCGTATGCGGCGTTGTTCGTGAGCAGGTCGTCGGTGACGGTCATGGGATCCATGGTCGATCGCGCATGGGGCGCTGCCCACCGTTGCGCTCCCGCTGCGTCAATCGGCGAGGGGGAGGTCGTCGCGGTCGGCCCACTCGACGAGGGTGTCCAACGAGAAGGCCTCGTCGTCGATGGATGCGTGCAGGTCACCGAGGTCGGCGAAGCGGGCGGGGAGGGTGCGGATCGTGAAGTCGTCGGGGTGCACGTCCGGCACCTCGTCCCAGGTGATCGGGGCGGAGGCGGTGGCGATCGGGGTGCCGCGCAGCGAGTACGCGCACGCGATGGTGTGGTCGCGGGCGTTCTGGTTGTAGTCGAGGAACACCGCCGCCGGGTCGCGGTCCTTGCGCCACCACACCGTCGTCACGTCCGACGGTGCCCGGCGCTCGACCTCCCCTGCGAAGGCGAGGGCGCACCGTCGGACCTCCGAGAACGTCCAGCGGGGCTCGATCCGCACGTACACGTGCAGGCCGGAGCCGCCCGAGGTCTTGGGGAAGCCGCGGATGCCGAGCTCGTCGAGCACCTCCCGCACGACCGCGGCCACCTTCTGTACGCGCTCCCATGAGCAGTCGGGCATCGGGTCGAGGTCGATCCGCCACTCGTCGGGATGGTCCAGGTCGCCCGCGCGGCAGTTCCAGGGGTGGAACTCGACCGTCGACATCTGCGCCGCCCAGATCACCGAGCCGAGCTCCGTGACGACCACCTCGTCGGCGGTGCGGCCGAACCGCGGGAAGTAGATCTCCACCGTCTCGAGCCAGTCGGGCGCGCCGGCGGGGATCCGCTTCTGGTGCACCTTCGGCCCGTCGACGCCCTTGGGGTAGCGGTGCAGCATCGTCGGCCGATCGCGCAGCGCCCGGACGATGCCCGGGCCCACGGCCTCGTAGTACCGCACGACGTCGAGCTTCGTCGCGCCGATCCGCGGGAAGTAGACCCGGTCCGGGCTGGAGACGCGCACGACCCGGTCACCGACGGTCAGTTCGATCGGCTCGCCGTGCGCGGAGGAGGCCACGGCGCTGAGACTACGCGCCCGGGCGGGACTACGCGCCCAGGAAACGGCCCAGCGGGCGCTTGCGCTTCCCCGACGGACGGCCCTTGATGACGCCGGCGACGACGTCCTCGGCGAACTTCTCCACCGTCTCCTGCGAGTCGGTCTTGTTCGTGCCGATGAAGCCGTTGGGGCCGCGCTTGATCCAGCCCGTGACGTACACGCCGGGGAGCGGCGCACCGTCGTCCCCGAGGACCCGGCCGGCCTCGTTCGGCAGCACCGCGCGGCGGTCGTCGAAGGGCAGGCCCGGCACCGGGACGCCCCGGTAGCCGACGGAGGTGAACACCATGCCGACGGGCAGGTCGATCGCCTCGCCGGTGACGGTGTGCTTCGCGTGCAGGACCAGGCCGTCGTCGGTGGCCTCGATCGACTCGGGCGTGGTGAGGAAGCGCAGGCGGATGCGACGGGGCGCGTCCGACTGGGTCTCCAGCGACTCGAGGAGCTCCAGCTTGTGACTGACCAGCTCGGAATCGCTGCCCGCGACCAGCGTTTCGGCGACGTCGGGGTCCGGGTGCACGATGACGGTGCGCTCGTCCGCGAGGCCCAGGGCCTCCGGCAGGGTGAACGCGGCGTGCTCGGGGCCGCGGCGGGCCACGATCACGACCTCCTCGACCTTCGACTCGCGCAGCGCGGCGAGGGCGGCGGGGGAGATGGTGGTGCCTTCGAGCTCCTCCGGCTCCGCGGTGAGGATGCGGGCCGCGTCGAGCGCGACGTTGCCGTTGCCGATGACGACGATGCGGTCGTGCGTGAGGTCGACCGCGTCGCCCTTGTGCTCGGGGTGGCCGTTGTACCAGGCCACGAAGTCGGTGGCGCTGCGCACGTTGGGCAGGTCCTCGCCGGTGATGCCCAGCTTCTTGTCGGTGCTGGCGCCGACCGCGACGACGATCGCGTCGTGGCGCTTCCGCAGCTCCTCGAGGCTCACGTCGGTGCCCACCTCGGTGTTCAGGTGGATCGTGAAGTTCGGGTCGGCGGCGACCTTGTCGAACAGGCCCGAGACCTTGCGGGTGCGGGTGTGGTCGGGGGCGACGCCGAACCGGGCGAGGCCGTAGGGCGTGGACAGCTTCTCGTAGACGTCGACGGTGACGCCCGGGTAGCGCAGGAGCTCGTCGGCCGCGTACATCGCGGCCGGGCCGCTGCCGATCACGCCGACGCTGATGACGGTGCCCGACGGGATCGGGAGGACCTTCGGCGGCACGGTGTGCGCCATCGGCGGGCGGCTGCGCTCCTGCGGGTTGGGGCCGCCGAGCGAGGAGTTGGCCGGGTCGGCCGCCGCGAGCGAGCGGTTGAGCTCGATGTAGACCTTGTGCTCCTCCGGCAGGCGGTGCGCGGGGCCGATCGCGTCGACGGGGCACGCCGTCACGCAGGCGCCGCAGTCGACGCAGGTGGTGGGATCCACGTACAGCATCTCGGCCGTCGCGAAGCCCGGCTCGTCGGGCGTCGGGTGGATGCAGTTCACCGGGCACGCGAACGTGCACGAGGCGTCGCTGCAGCAGGACTGGGTGATGACGTGGGGCATTGAGGAAGCTCCTCCGGGGTGTTCGCATCCGGGCCGGGATACGGGTCCGGCTCGGCGGGTGACCGCCGAGCCGGATATTCGGGGTGGTTCGAGACTACTGCGCGGTGTACGACGGCTCGCTGCGGAATCGCGAGGTCCGTCCGTGGATGCCCAGCACGCGCCACAGCACGCGGGAGACCGGGTTCATCAGGTCCGTGCGCTCCGCGAGCAGGCGGACGTCGCCGAAGATCTCCTGGCGCATGGCCTTCGACTCGGGCGAGCGCCAGAAGATGTCCTTCTTGACCGACCGCGGGATGTCGAAGGTGTCCCAGAACTGCTTCGGCGGGACCATGATCGCGCCGAGCAGGATGCGCATGACCAGCGGCATCGCCAGCGACAGCAGGAAGCGGGGGATCGGGCCGCGGGTGGGCACCTTGTGCTCGAGCAGCTGGTGCGCGAACGAGATGTGGCGGGCCTCCTCGGCCACGTGGATCTGCATCACCGAGGTCATCGCGGGGTGCTGCGTGTCGGCCGAGCGCAGGAACTGCTTCTGCAGGTGGTCGATCGGCTCCTCGCCGGCGAGCACGCCCATGTAGAAGATGTTCGGGAAGGTGGTGGCCGCCAGCGGGATGATCGGCGACAGGCGGCGGAACCACCACGCGCCGCCGGGGACGTCCATGCCGACGCGGTTGACGAACTCCTGGAACATCAGCGTGTGCTGGCACTCCTCCTTCGCCTCGTGCGTGGCGTAGCGGAACTCGGGGGAGTTGTTCGGCTGCACGGCGGTGTACTGCATGATGCCGCGGATCAGGATCGACTCGAACTGCAGGCCGACCTTGGCGACGTTGGCCTGGCGCCACATGCCGATCTCGATCTGCTTGGCCAGCGGCTGCTCCTGGTACCAGGGGTGGCGGCCGATCGGGTCGAAGCGCGGGTTGCAGACCCAGCGCGGATCGTCGGGGACGATCGCGAGCTCGGGGGAGTCCCAGTCGATGTCGACGTAGGGATCGAAATTACGGCGCACCGAGGCCTCGGAGAGGTCGTTCAGCGTCTGCTCGTATTCGGCCTGGCCGGGGAACGAGCGGCCGCGCATGCGCGCCATGTGGGTCACTCGGGGCATGTTCAGCAGGGCCATGATGGATCCTTTCCTGGCACCCTCGACCGGCTCGTACCTGGTGTTTCTTCCGTGACCCTGTGGGAAATCCCACAGGCGTCTGTGCTGGTAGAAGCCGTGTATGAGATTGAATCGTCCTCAGACTATCACTTGAAACAAGCATGAATGAAGGCTCTTCGACCGGCAATCCGTGAACAGGTGTACACCGAGCTCTCGGCCAGCGGTTTTACCCGGCGGATGTGAGAGGCGTCACGGAGGAACGTTCGCGTTCCGGGGTGTTTCCGCCCCTGCGCGGAGGCTGTGGCGGACGCACGCCGAGCACCCCGTCGGGACGCGACGGGGTGCGGGGGAGGTGGCCTAGGAGGAGGCCTTGATGGTGTTGCCGACGTCGTGCAGCACGATGCCGGCGGCGACGGGGCCGCCCGCGGAGAACCACGCGGAGTCCTCGACCAGGAGTTGCCGCTTGGCGACCACGGCGCGGAGTTGCTTCCAGGGCTTCGTGGTCATGACGGCCATGCCGTGCTCGCGGCCCTTGTCGCCCTCGTAGCCCACGTAGATCAGGTCGGCGTCGGCGGCGGAGACGTCGTCGCCCGACATCTCGACGGCCTCGGGCTTGCGCTGCGGCTCCGGCCGTACGACCTTGAGGTCCGCGAGGACCTGCGCCGCGAGCGGCGCGGTACCCAGCGCGAGGTTCTTGCCGTCCGCCGTGAACCGGACCAGGGAGACGGTGTTGTGCACCGCGTCGATCTTCACCGACTTCTCCGCCGCGTCCCGCTGGTAGCGGTCCAGCACGGCCCGCGCCTCCGCGGGCATGCGCACCGCGTCGGCCAGGGCGAGGAAGCTGCGGCGCCAGTCCGCCGCGGGTGCCGGGATCGTCACCGTCCGGCCGGCGCGGCGGTTCGCCTCCGCCGAGTCCGCGGTGCCGACCGCGACGTCGGCCTGCGCGCCGCCGGCGAGCTTCGGGACCTTCGCGAGGGTCGCGCCCAGGTACGACGGCACGTCCCCGCCGACGGCCTTCACCCGGTTCTGCAGGCCGAGCGCGCACAGGCCGTCGAGGAGCGCGGGATCGGCGACGACGATGGCGGCCGGCGCGGCGGTGCCGGCGACGGGGGCCGCGCAGGCCTCGCCGGGCTCGCGGTCGAGGCCGATGATGTTCGCCGACGCGAGGCGCGTCGTGGTGGTGGAGATCGAGGCGAAGGGCTGCTGGATCGGCTCCGAGCCGCCGCACGCGGTGAGTACCGAGCCGGCGACGACGGTGAGCGCGATCGCGGCGCCCGCCCTGGATGTTCCGAGCCTGTTCACGGCAACTGTCCTCACCTGTAGTTCCGACCGTGCGCCACGGTAGCAGCCGGGGCCTTTCCGGCCGCTCCCGCGACGCGAGTACGACGCAGAGTAGGACCGCGGGGACAAGCCCGGGTGCGAGGCGCTACGCTAGCCCCACAAGGGTGGCGTCCGCCGTGAGCGAACACCGCCCGAAAGACCTGATTGAAGAGGCCGTACGCCGATACCGACAGCCGCGGTACCGGAAGGCCCAGGGCAGGAGGATTTGTGACCGCGCAAGCGCATCGTCCGGCAGTCGAGGTGACCGCCGCACGTCCGTATCCGCAGCGGACCGGGCCCAAGGGCTCGTTCATCTACAAGCTGGTCACGACGACCGATCACAAGACGCTGGGCATCATGTACATCGTCACGTGCTTCGCGTTCTTCCTCATCGGTGGCCTGATGGCGCTGCTGATGCGCGCCGAGCTGGCCAACCCGGGCCTGCAGTTCCTCTCCACCGAGCAGTTCAACCAGCTGTTCACCATGCACGGCACCGTGATGCTGCTGCTGTACGCGACGCCGATCGTCATCGGCTTCGCCAACTTCGTGCTGCCGCTGCAGATCGGCGCGCCCGACGTCGCCTTCCCGCGCCTGAACGCCTTCGGCTACTGGCTGTTCGTCTTCGGCGCCATCATGGTGATCGCCGGCTTCATCACCCCCGGCGGCGCTGCCGACTTCGGCTGGACCGCGTACACCCCGCTGACCGACGCCCTCCACTCGCCCGGCCCCGGTGCCGACCTGTGGATCATGGGCCTCGCGGTCGGTGGCCTCGGCACCATCCTCGGCGCCGTCAACATGGTCACCACCGTGATCTGCATGCGCGCCCCCGGCATGACGATGTTCCGCATGCCGATCTTCACCTGGAACATCCTGGTGACCTCGCTGCTGATCCTGCTGGCCTTCCCGCTGCTGACCGCCGCGCTCATGGGCCTCGAGGTCGACCGCCAGTTCGGCGCCCACATCTACGACCCCGCCAACGGCGGCGTCATCCTGTGGCAGCACCTGTTCTGGTTCTTCGGCCACCCCGAGGTCTACATCATCGCGCTGCCCTTCTTCGGCATCGTCTCGGAGATCTTCCCCGTCTTCAGCCGCAAGCCGATCTTCGGCTACAGCGGTCTGGTCCTGGCCACGCTGGCCATCGCGGCCCTCTCGGTCGCGGTGTGGGCGCACCACATGTACGCCACCGGCGCGGTGCTGCTGCCCTTCTTCAGCTTCATGACCTTCCTCATCGCGGTGCCGACAGGTGTGAAGTTCTTCAACTGGATCCTCACGATGTGGAGAGGCCAGATAACGTTCGAATCGCCGATGCTGTTCTCGATCGGCTTCATCGTGACCTTCCTCTTCGGTGGCCTGACCGGCGTGCTCCTCGCATCGCCGCCGCTCGACTTCGCGGTGTCCGACACCTACTTCGTCGTCGCGCACTTCCACTACGTGCTGTTCGGCACCATCGTCTTCGCGACCTACGCCGGTATCTACTTCTGGTTCCCGAAGATGACGGGCCGCATGCTCGACGAGGGCCTGGGCCGCTGGCACTTCTGGCTCACCTTCATCGGCTTCCACATGACCTTCCTGGTGCAGCACTGGGTCGGCGCCGAGGGCATGCCGCGTCGCTACGCCGACTACCTCGACACGGACGGCTTCACCACGCTGAACCAGATCTCGACGGTCGGCGCGTTCATCCTGGGCGCCTCGACGCTGCCCTTCGTGTGGAACGTCTTCAAGAGCTACCGCTACGGCGAGGTCGTCACGGTCGACGATCCGTGGGGCTTCGGCAACAGCCTCGAGTGGGCCACCAGCTGCCCGCCGCCGCGGCACAACTTCACCGAGCTGCCCCGCATCCGCTCCGAGCGCCCCGCGTTCGAGCTGCACTACCCGCACATGGTCGAGCGCATGCGCACCGAGGCCCACTCGGGCCCCGGTCTGGGCGACAAGCACTCGCAGGAGCGCGGCGACGCGAAGGTGTGATGCTCGGCTCGTGACCTGATCAGAACGGCGTCTCCCGCACGGGAGGCGCCGTTCGGCGTTCCGCGAGGCGGCGACTACGCTTTCCCCCGTGCACGAAGCGACTTCGGATCCCACGATCCTCATCACCGTGACCGGCGGCGACAAGCCCGGCGTCAGCTCGGTCCTGTTCGGGGTCCTGGCCCGCAACGAGGTCAGCGTCCTCGATGTCGAGCAGACCGTCATCCGCGGCCGCCTGACCCTCGGCGTGCTCGCCGCGGTGCACGGCGATCCCGAGCACGTGCAGGAGCTCGTCGAGCAGGCCATGGCCACCGTCGGGATGGACGTGGCGGTGGAGATCACCGCCGAGCAGCCGCCCCGCCCGCCCGTGCCGACGCACGCCGTCGTCCTACTGGGCGCCCCCGTCAGCGCCCGCGCGCTCTCGGCGCTCGCGACCGCCCTCGCCGGGCGGGACGTCAACATCGAGTCGATCGCCGGCGTCGCCGACTACCCCGTCACCGCGCTCGAGCTCATGGTGACCGTGCCCGACGGTGCCGACGAGGTCGCCTTCCGTGCGGAGCTCGCGGCCGTCGCCAAGGAGCAGGGCGTCGACATCGCCACCTCCCGCGCGGGAATCGCGCGCCGTTCCAAGCGGCTGATCTGCTTCGACGTCGACTCGACCCTGGTGCAGGGCGAGGTCATCGAGATGCTCGCCGCCCGCGCCGGCAAGGAGGCCGAGGTCGCGGCCGTCACCGAGGCCGCGATGCGCGGCGAGCTCGATTTCGAGCAGTCCCTGCACGCCCGCGTGGCGAACCTCGCCGGACTGCCCGCGTCCGTCATCGACGACGTGGCGGCCGGCCTGCAGCTGACGCCCGGCGCGCGGACCACGATCCGCACGCTCAAGCGCCTCGGCTACCGGTGCGGCGTCGTGTCCGGCGGCTTCACCGCCGTCATCGAGCCGCTCGCGCGGGACCTGGAGCTCGACTTCGTCCGCGCCAACACTCTCGAGGTGATCGACGGTGTGCTGACCGGTCGCGTGATCGGGGAGGTCGTCGACCGGCCGGGCAAGGCCCGCGCGCTGCAGGAGTTCGCCGACACCTTCGGGGTGCCGGTGGAGGAGACCGTCGCCGTCGGGGACGGCGCCAACGACATCGACATGCTCTCCGCGGCCGGCCTGGGCGTCGCGTTCAACGCCAAGCCCGCGCTCCGCGAGGTCGCCGACGCGGCGCTCTCGCACCCCTACCTCGACGCGGTCCTGTTCGTGCTCGGGGTGACCCGGGACGAGATCGAGGCGGCCGACGCCGTCGACGGCCGGCTGCGCCGCGTCCCCATCGAGAACTGAGCCCGATCGAGAGCTGAGCGCCGTCAGACCTGCTGGAAGGCCAGCACCGTCGGGCCGGAGACCGTGACCTCCGTGCGCGACGGGTAGACGGTGCGACCCGTGGGTTCGCCCGTCGGGAGCGTGCTGTCGACGATGAGTTCCCAGTCGTGCGTGCACGACTCGGGGCCGCCGAGCACGACGACGGCCTCGCCGCCGGCGTGCCAGACGATGAGCGCATCCTTCTCCGCGATCGCGCTGTCGCGGCCCGGCGCACGGACATCGGAGCCGTCGACCCAGGCCTGCAGGGTGCGTACCTCGGGTGACTGCCACGCCTCGCCCGACATCTCCGCGCCGTCCGCCCCGAACCACGCCAGGTCGGGCTCGCCGTCCCTCGTCGCGCGGCCGTCGAAGAACTCGTGCTGGCGCAGCACCGGTGCGGCGCGGCGCACGGCCGCCACTCGGGCGACGAAGGCCGTCAGGTCGGCGTCGGCGGCGTTCCAGTCCACGGCGAAGGCGTCGGCCGCGCGGGTGCCCTCCGGCACGCAGTACGCGTTGTTGTTGCCGAACTGGGTGTGGCCCAGCTCGTCGCCGCCGAGCAGCATCGGCGTGCCGGTGGAGAGCAGCAGCGTGGCGATCAGCGCCCGGACGTGCGCCGCCCGCGCCGCGAGGATCGCGGGATCGGTGGTGCCGCCCTCGAAGCCGTGGTTGACCGAGTGGTTGTTGTCGGTGCCGTCCCGGTTCTTCTCGCCGTTGGCCTCGTTGTGCTTGCGCTCATAGCTGACCAGGTCGCGCGCGGTGAAGCCGTCGTGGGCCGTGACGAAGTTGATCGACGAGAAGGGCGTGCGGCCCTGCGCGCCGAACAGGTCCTGGCTGCCGGAGACCCGCGACGCGAGCGCGCCGACGGTCGCGCCGCCGGCGAAGAAGTCGCGGACGGTGTCGCGGTAGCGGTCGTTCCACTCGGCCCACACCGGCGGGAAGCCGCCCACCCGGTAGCCCTCGCCGGTGGCGTCCCAGGGCTCGGCGATGAGTTTGCGGGTGGACAGGATCGGGTCGGCCGCGATGGCGGTGAGCAGCGGCGCGCGGTGGTCGAACGGGATGACCGGGCCCTGCGGCCCGGTCCCCGTCCGGCCGCGGCCGAGGACGCTCGCGAGATCGAACCGGAAGCCGTCGACGCCGAACTCGCCCGCGAAGTACCGCAGGCTGTCGAGCACCATCCGCACCGAGGCGGGGGAGGCGCAGTCGACCGTGTTGCCGCAGCCGGTGTAGTCGAGGTCCTCGCCGTTCTCGAGCAGGTAGTAGCCGGGCGCGTCGAGCCCGCGCCAGGACAGCGACGGGCCCGCCACCGACTCCTCGGCGGTGTGGTTGTAGACGACGTCCATCAACACCTCGAGGCCGGCGGAGTGCAGCGCCGAGACCATCTCCGCGAACTCCTCGACCTCGTGGCCGGGCTGCGCCGCGTACCGCGGGTCCGGCGCGAAGTAGGCCCCCGTCGAATAACCCCAGTGGTTGCGCATGCCGCGGTCCCGGACGCCGGGCTCGGTGAGGCAGGCCTGGACGGGCAGCAGCTCGACGGCGGTGACGCCGATGCGCCGCAGGTGCTCGATCACGGCGGGCTGGGCGAGGCCCCGGTACGTCCCGCGGAGCTCTTCGGGGACGCCCGGGTGGCGCGCGGTGTACGAGCCGACGTGCACCTCGCAGATCACCGTCCGGTCCCACGGGACGCCCGGGCCCGGCTCCGGCGCCGGCGGTGTTCCGGTGACCACGCACAGCGGGATGTCGGGGAGCGAATCCGTCTCCGACGGTGCGCCGTCCGTGCCGTACGGCAACAGGGCGGTGCCGTCGCCGAGGGCGCCGTCGAGCCGGCGGGCGTACGGGTCGATGAGGGCCTTGCGCTCGTTGAAGCGCAGACCGTTCTCCGGCTCCCACGGGCCCGCGGCGCGCAGGCAGTAGCGCGTGCCCTCGCCGATCCCCGCGACGAAGCCGTGGTGGACGCCCGCCGTCTGCGCGGGGAGTCGCAGGCGCTGCTCGCTGCGCACCCCCGCCTCGTCGGTGTCGATCAGGCACACCCAGACGTCGGTGGCGCGCGGGGCGTGCACGGCGAAGTTCACGCCGCCGGGCTGCGGGGCGGCGCCGAGGGGGTGCGCGGCGCCGGGGGTGGGGGAGCGGTGGTCTGTGGACACGGGGACCATCCTGCCAACCGCGACCGGTCGCGTGCGGCAGGATGGTGATGTGTCCGATCCCGCCGCCGCATCCAGCGCGCCCGCCCCCGACTCCGCCGCCGAACCCGACCAGGACCTGGTGATCGACTTCCGCGGCGTGAGCCTGCGGCGCGACAGCCGAACCCTGGTGGGCCCCATCGATTGGCGGGTCGAGCTCGACGAGCGGTGGATCGTCATCGGCCCCAACGGCGCGGGCAAGACCTCGCTCATGCGGCTGGCCTCCGCGCAGGACTTCCCCAGCGCGGGCACCGCCCACATCCTGGGAGAGGTGCTCGGGAAGACGGTGGTGCAGGACCTCACCGCGCGGATCGGCGTGTGCTCGGCGGCCCTGGCGTCGCGGGTGCCGGACGACGAGCTGGTGACCGACCTCGTCGTCTCCGCCGGCTACGCCGTGCTCGGCCGGTGGCGCGAGCGCTACGACGAGGTGGACATCGGCCGCGCCGTCGACGTGCTCGAGTCCATGGGCGCCGAGCACCTCGCGAACCGCCGCTTCGGCACGCTCTCCGAGGGCGAGCGTAAGCGCGTGCTCATCGCCCGCGCCCTCATGACCGACCCCGAGCTGATGCTCCTCGACGAGCCCGCCGCGGGCCTCGACCTCGGCGGCCGCGAGGAGCTGGTCGCCCGCCTCGACACCCTGGCGCAGGATCCCGACGCCCCCGCGACCGTGCTCGTGACGCACCACGTCGAGGAGGTGCCGCCGGGCTTCACCCACGCGCTGATGCTCAAGGAGGGCGGCGTCGTGGCGCAGGGCCTGATCGGCGACGTGCTCACCGCCGAGGTGCTCTCGGAGACCTTCAGTCAGCGCATCCTGCTCGACGAGGTGGACGGCCGGTTCTTCGCCCGACGGGCCTCGCGCCCCGGACGCCGGAGGCTGCAGGCATGAGCGGCGACGAGGCGGCGCAGGCGCACCGCGCGGAGGGGGCCGACCATCGGCGTGACCTCCCGGACGTGCCCATCCGGCCCGCGGCCACCGTCCTGCTGCTGCGGACGGCACCGTCGGGCCTGGAGGTCTTCGTGCAGACCCGCGCGAGCGGGATGGAGTTCGCGCCCGACGTGACGGTCTTCCCGGGCGGCGGCATCGAGCCGTCGGACGGCGACGACTTGCGGGTGACTGCGGCGCGGGAGACGCACGAGGAGTGCGGCGTGCGCGTGCACCCGGACGACCTGGTGCCGCTGTCGCGGTGGGTGACCCCGCCCGGGCGGCCGCGCCGCTACGACACGATGTTCTACCTGGCCGCGCTGCCCGCGGGGCAGGAGGCGACGTGCGTGACCACCGAGGCCGTGTCGGCGGGCTGGCACGCGCCGCAGGCCGTGATCGACGCGTGGCTCGCGGGACGCAACAAGCTCATGGCGCCCACCTACTCCCAGCTGTTCCAGTTGCTGCCCTTCGACACCGTGGAGGACGTGTTGGGCTGGGCCGCCGAGGCGGCGGACCTGACGCCCGTCGCCATCGTCGACGGGATGACGCGCGAGGAGCGACGGTTCCCGGGCTGGGCGGAGTACGCCGCGGGCTCGACGATCGACTGACCGCGGCGCCCGCCGGATTTACGTGGACGTCCAACTAAATTTCCCGGCACCCGGTAGCCTCTGGGGTCATGACTGAATTCGTGACCCTCGAGACCTCCGACGAGCACCCCGGCATCGGCACGATCCGCCTGAACCGCCCGCCGATGAACGCCATCAACTCGCAGGTCCAGGACGAGCTCATCGCCCTCGCCGCCGAGGTGAACACGCGCGACGACATCAAGGCCGTCGTCGTCTACGGCGGGCCGAAGGTCTTCGCGGCCGGCGCCGACATCAAGGAGATGCAGGCGATGGGCTACGCGGACATGAGCGAGGCCATCGCCCGGCTGCAGGGCGGCCTGTCGGCAATCGCGTCGATCACCAAGCCGACCGTCGCCGCCATCACCGGCTACGCCCTCGGCGGCGGCCTCGAGGTGGCCCTCGGCGCCGACCGCCGCATTGTCGGCGACAACGCCAAGGTGGGCGTGCCCGAGATCCTGCTCGGCGTGATCCCCGGCGGCGGCGGCACACAGCGCCTCGCCCGCCTCGTGGGCCCGGCCAAGGCCAAGGACATGGTCTTCACCGGCCGCTTCGTCGGCGCCGAGGAGGCCCTGCAGATCGGCCTGGTCGACGAGGTCGTCGCCCCCGACGACGTCTACAACGCCGCCCTGACGTGGGCGAAGCAGTTCTCGGGCGCCGCCTCGCAGGCGCTGCGCGCCGCCAAGCAGGCCATCGACCAGGGGCTCGACACCGACCTGAACACCGGCCTCGCCATCGAGCGGCACCTGTTCGCCGGGCTGTTCGCCACCGAGGACCGCACCATCGGCATGACCTCGTTCATCGAGAACGGGCCGGGCAAGGCGAAGTTCGTCGGCAAGTAGCCCGAGCGCCCCGCGGCTGCCGCCCGGAGGTCCCGGGCGGCCCGCGGCGGGAGAACCTGTTCTCATCACGCGGGTTGGCGGTGATCTGACCGGGCGGTAACCTGACGGGAACAATCTTCTCGAAAGGCCTTCATGACCGACCAGCAGCCGGCTCCCAACCCGCACGCCACGGCGGACGAGGTTGAGGCCGCATTCTCCGATACGAAGCTCGCCCAGGTGCTCTACCACGACTGGGAAGCCGAGACGTACGACGAGAAGTGGCACATCAGCTTCGACGAGCGGTGCATCGACTACGCCCGCGAGCGTTTCGAGGCCGCCACCGGCGGGGAGAACGAGAAGCCCTACGGCCGCGCCCTGGAGCTGGGCTGCGGCACCGGCTTCTTCCTGCTCAACCTCATGTCCGCGGGGGTCGCGGAGACCGGCTCGGTCACCGACCTCTCGCCCGGCATGGTGAAGGTCGCGCTGCGCAACGGCGAGGCCCTGGGCCACACCGTCGACGGGCGCGTCGCGGACGCGGAGACGATCCCGTACGAGGACAACACCTTCGACCTGGTCGTCGGCCACGCCGTGCTGCACCACATCCCCGATGTGGAGCAGTCGCTGCGCGAGGTCCTGCGCGTGCTCAAGCCGGGCGGCCGGTTCGTCTTCGCGGGCGAGCCGACGACCATCGGCGACTTCTACGCCCGCTGGCTGGGGCGGATCACCTGGGGCATCACCACCAACGCGACGAAGCTCCCGTTCCTCGCGGACTGGCGCCGCCCGCAGGCCGAGCTCGACGAGTCGTCGCGCGCCGCGGCGCTCGAGGCCGTCGTCGACATCCACACCTTCGACCCCGACGAGATGGAGGCCATGGCGGCCCGCGCCGGCGCCGTCGAGGTCGAGGCCACCACCGACGAGTTCACCGCCGCCTTCCTCGGCTGGCCCGTGCGCACCTTCGAGGCGGCCGTGCCGCCGTCGAAGCTCGGCTTCGGCTGGGCCGGCTTCGCCTTCGGCGGCTGGAAGAAGCTCTCCGCGCTCGACGAGGCCGTGATGCGCCGCGTCGTCCCGCGCAAGTTCTTCTACAACCTGGCCATCACGGGCACCAAGCCCGAGTAGTCCGGGCACGCCGGGTTTGGACGGGGCCGATCTCGCCTATCTGCGCACGGCCGACGGCGCCGCCGCCGTCGCCGCGGCGGGTCGGCTCGCGTTGACCGATCGCACCCTCCTCGCGGACGTGGGGACGGTGCGCGGCATCGCGGGTGCGCACGCCCCCGCCGTCATCGAGCAGGTGCGGGCCCGCCGCCGCGCGGCCGCCAAGCTCGGCGACGTCGACGGCTGGCTGCTCACCGACGAGGCGGTGCAGCAGGCCACCCCGTCGGCGGTCGCGGAGCACCGCGCCCGCCGCCTGGCGTGGCTGTCGGTGCACGACGTCACCTGCTCGATCGGCGCGGAGCTGCGCGCGCTGGTGCAGGTCTGCCCGCGGGTCGTTGGCAGCGACCTGGATCCGTTGCGCGCCCGGATGGCCGCGCACAACGTGCCCCGCGCGCTGGTCTACGTCGCCGACGCGCTCACCCCCACGTCCACCGCCGACGTCGTCATCGCCGACCCGGCGCGCCGGGCGGGCGGGCGGCGCATCGTCGATCCCGAGCAGATGTCGCCCGCGCTCTCGGCCCTGCGCGCCGCGTACGCCGGACGCTCGCTGGCCGTGAAGACGGCGCCCGGCATCGACTACGACGGCCTGCGGCGGGGCGGCTTCGACGGGGAAGTGGAGATCGTCTCCCTCGACGGCGGCGTCCGGGAGGCCTGCCTGTGGTCCGGCCCCGTCGCCGTCCCCGGCCTGACCAGGGCGACGGTGCTGCACGGCTCCGGTTCCGGCGGCTACGAGGTCTTCTCCACCGACCCGCACGACGTGGACCCGGAGCCGGCGGGGAAGTACCTCCTCGAGCCCGACGGCGCCGTCATCCGCGCCGGCCTGGTGCGGCACTACGCCGCGCGCCACGGGCTGTGGCAGATCGACCCGCACATCGCCTATCTCAGCGGCGACGCCGTGCCCGCGGGGGAGCGCGGCTTCGAGATCCTCGAGGAGCTGAAGTTCTCCGAGAAGGCGCTGCGCGCGGAGCTGCGGCGGCGCGACGTGGGGTCGGTGGAGATCCTCACCCGCGGCGCGGGCGTGGATCCCGACGCCCTGCGCAAACGGCTCAAACTCCAGGGCTCACAGCCGATGACCGTGGTGATCACCCGCATCGGCCGCGAGGTCGTCGCCTACCTGACCCGCCCGACCCGCTGATCGTCGTCCGAAACCGCCCGATTTCTGGGCCGGGCCGAAGTATTCGCGTCGTGACCGAGTGTGAGGCCGGTTTCGGACACGACCGGGCGTGAAACGATGGAGCGCATGCAGGAATCCAGCCGGTCGGATGTCGAGATGTTCCACGTCATGGACGTGCTGGCCGCGGCGGCCCGGCGCCGGGAGACCCACGGCGACGTGATCTCGCTGGCCGCGGGCCAGCCCAGTGCGGGGGCGCCCAAGCCGGTGCTCGCCGCCGCGCACGCGGCGCTGGACGCCGGGCCGCTCGGCTACACCGAGTCGATGGGCATCGCGCCGCTGCGCGAGACCATCGCCGCGCACTACGGTCGCGCCTACGGCCTTGACGTCCCCCCGGAGGCGGTGGCGGTGACCACCGGCTCGTCGGGCGCGTTCACGCTGGTCTTCCTCGCCGCCTTCGACGCGGGCGACACCGTCGTCATGGCCCGGCCCGGCTACCCCGCCTACCGGAACACGCTGAAGGCGCTCGGCTGTGAGGTCGTCGAGCTGGACTGCGGCGCGGACACCCGGTTCCAGCCGACCGTCGCGATGCTGGAAGCGCTCGACACGCCGCCCAAGGGCCTCATCGTCGCGAGCCCGGCGAACCCGACCGGGACGATCCTGGCACCGTCGGAGCTCGCGGCCCTGGCGCGCTGGTGCGAGGCGCACGGCACGCTGCTCCTCTCCGACGAGATCTACCACGGCGTGAGCTACGGGCGGCCCACGTCGTGCGCGTGGGAGACCTCCCGCGAGCAGGTCGTCATGGGCTCGGTGTCGAAGTACTTCGCGATGACCGGCTGGCGGCTCGGCTGGATGCTGCTGCCCGAGTACCTGCGGCGGCCCGTCGAGCGGCTCACCGCGAACATGACCATCTGCCCGCCCGCCATCAGCCAGTACGCGGCGGTCGCCGCGTTCTCCGACGAGGCGCGGGTCGAGCTGGACGCGCACGTCGCAGGGTACGCGCGCAACCGCGAGGTGGTCCTCGCCGGACTGCGGGAGCTGGGCGTCACGGAGGTCGCGCCGCCCGACGGCGCTTTTTACGCCTACGCCGACATCGGCCACCTCACCGACGACTCCCTCGCCTGGTGCGCGCGGGTGCTCGACGAGACCGGCGTCGCGATCACGCCCGGCCTGGACTTCGACACCGTGCGCGGCCGCCGGACGATCCGGCTCAGCTTCGCCGGCGCGACCGCCGAGATCGAGGAGGCGCTCCACCGCCTGCAGCCCGTGTTCCGACACTGAGTGTCATATCCGGTGATCCATGTCACACTGGGACGGTGGAGACCTCCCCGCACCGCCCGGTGATCGCGGCCTCGTGGCTGCGGTCGGACCGCGCGGGCCTGCGCCCCGACGCGCACCCCGACCCCGAGATCGGCGCCATCGAGGCCGCCGACACCCTGCTCGACGCCGCCCGGCCGGTGCTCGCCCGGGCCGCCACCGCGCTCAGCGGCTCGAACACCGCGCTCCTGCTGGTGGACCACCGCTCGCGCCTCGTCTCGAGGGTGACGGCCGACCTGACCCTGGAGCGCCGCCTCGAGGGACTGGGCGCCATCGCGGGCGCGGGCTTCGGCGAGGAGGAGATGGGCACGACGGCGCTGGGCACGCCGCTCGAGGTCCGGGGCGACGTGGCGATCAACGGCGCGGAGCACTACCTCGAGCAGTTCCGCACGCTGAGCTGCTTCGGGCGCCCGATCATCCATCCGGCGACGCGGCGCCTCGCCGGCGTCATCTGCATGGCGGAGATCGCGGACCGCATCAACCCGCTGTCGATCCCGCTGGTCCGCGGCCTGGTCGACGACATCTCGGGCCGGCTGCTCGACCGCTCCCACGCCTCGCACCGCGCGGTCATCGCCGCCTACCAGCGGCTGGCCCGGCGCCGGGACGTCGCCGTGGCCGCGATCGGCGACGACCTGCAGCTCACCAACGCCGCCGCCGCGCAGCTGCTCGCTCCCGGCGACTTCGGCACGCTCCGCCTGCTGCTCGCCGACGGCGCGCCGCGCACGGCCGTGCTCACACTTGTCTCGGGCGTCGTCGCCGACGTCGTGGTCAGCAGGCCCGACGGTGCGCCGCACGCCGCGGTCTTCCGGCTCCGACCGCGCCCCGGCGGGCCTTCCGCGCCGGTCATCGCCCCGCGGCCCGCGACCGCGCCGACCGTCGCCGTCAGCGGCGAGCCCGGCACCGGCCGGAGCACGCGCGCCCTGACCTGCGTCGCCGAGGACGCGCACACCGTCCTCGACGTGGCCGGCGCGATCCTCGCCGGGCGCGAGCCGGACGTTCCGGCGGTGCTGCGCGCGTGTCGGGAGGCGGGCCGCGGCCTCGTCGTCGACGGCGCGGGCCTGCTCGACGAGCGCTCGGCGAGGCTGCTGCACGCGGCCGTCGCGAACCCGGCGGCGGGCCCCGCGGTCTCGATCGTGGTGGTGACGGGGCCGGCCGAGTCGCTCTCGCCCGCCGTCGGCGCCCTGGTCGCCTGCTGCCGGCGGCGGATCGTGCTGCCGCCGCTGCGGGAGCGGACCACCGAGATCGCCTCCCTCGGCCAGGGGCTCGTGGCCGCGGTGGACCCGCACCTCGAGCTCGGCGCCGACGCCGCGGACGCCCTGCTGTCGCAGGAGTGGCCGGGCAACCTCGCGGAGCTGTCGATGGTGCTCACGGAGGCGGCGGACGCCGTCCTCGCGCGGGGCGGGCGCACCGTCACCGCCGCGGACCTGCCGGCCGAGTACCGCGGCTCGACCCGTGCGGCCCGGCTGCGGGGGATGGAGCAGGCGGAGCGCCAGGCGATCCTCGCCGCGCTCGCGTCCGCCGACGGCAACAAGAGCCGCGCCGCCGCGGAACTCGGCATCAGCCGCACCACCCTGTACGCCCGCATCCGGGCGCTCGGCATCCGGGGCTGACCGGACCGTTTCGGCTGGTGAGGAAGGGCGCGCGGCCCGGCGCCGCCCGGTGACCGTCCACCCGGAGTGTCCAGTTTCCGAACACGGCCGCCCGCTCGCTCCGTGCGAGAACTGTAGGTGACGCCACGTGGCGTGCATCACACCCACGGTTCGCAAGGAGAATCCGATGACCACCATCGCCGTGCCCGATCTGCTTCCCGCCGTCGCCGATTTCGTCTCCCGGGATCGGAGGATGCTGATCGGCGGGCAGTGGGTCGACGCCCTGTCCGGCCGCACCTTCGACACCCACGACCCGGCGACCGGGCAGGTGATCACCCGGGTCGCGCACGGCGAGGCCCCCGACGTCGACCGCGCCGTCGCCGCCGCCCGCGCCGCCTACGAGGGCCCGTGGTCACGGATGAAGCCGAACGAGCGGGAGCGACTGATCTGGAGGGTCGGCGACATCCTCTCCGAGCGCGCCGAGATCTTCGGTCAGCTCGAGGCCCTCGACAACGGCAAGTCGGTCGCCATCGCCACCGGCGTCGACGTGGGTTGGTCGGCCGACGTCTGGCGCTACAACGCCGGCCTCGTGACCAAGATCCGCGGCGCCGCGGTCACCCCGTCGATGCCCTTCGCCCCCGGCGGCCAGTTCCACGCGTACACCCGCCGCGAGTCGCTCGGTGTGTGCGGCCAGATCGTGCCGTGGAACTTCCCGATCCTCATGGCGACGTGGAAGCTGGCGCCGGCGCTCGCGGCCGGGAACACGGTGGTGCTCAAGCCCGCCGAGCAGACCCCGCTCACGGCGCTGATGCTCGGCGAGGTCTTCGAGGAGGCGGGCTTCCCGCCGGGCGTGGTGAACATCGTCCCCGGCTTCGGCGACGCCGGTGCCGCGCTGTCGGGCCACCCCGACGTGGACAAGGTGGCCTTCACCGGCTCCACTGAGGTGGGCAAGAAGATCGTCTCCGCCGCGACCGGCAACCTCAAGAAGGTGTCGCTGGAGCTGGGCGGCAAGAGCCCCAACATCGTCTTCGCGGACGCCGACCTGGAGGCCGCCGTGGCCGGCTCGGTCGCCGCGTGGACGTTCAACCACGGCCAGTGCTGCGTCGCCGGCACCCGGATGTACGTGCAGCGGTCCATCTTCGACGAGTTCACCCAGGCGGTCGCCGACGCCGCGGCCGCCGCCAAGATCGGGCCCGGGCTGGATCCGACCACCGAGCTCGGCCCGCTCGTCTCGCAGGAGCAGTTCGACCGGGTCAACGGGTACATCCAGCAGGGCCTGGCCGACGGTGCGCGGGCCCTCACGGGCGGCAAGCGCTGGGGCGACGAAGGCTACTTCATCGAGCCCACCGTCTTCGTTGACGTCGAGCCCGGCTTCTCCATCGTCGAGGAGGAGATCTTCGGCCCCGTCGTCGCGGCCCTGCCCTTCGACGACGAGGACGACGTGGTGCGCGCCGCCAACGACTCGATCTACGGCCTCGCGGCGGGGATCTGGACCAAGGACGTCTCCAAGGCGCACCGCACCGCCGCCGCCGTCAAGGCCGGATCGGTGTGGGTCAACCAGTACAACGGCTTCGACACTGCGCTGCCCTTCGGCGGCTTCAAGCAGTCCGGCTGGGGCCGCGAGCTCGGCGACTCCGCGATCGACCTCTACACCCAGACCAAGTCCGTCAACATCGCGCTCTGACGCGGAAGGGAACATCATGAAGACCAAAGCCGCAGTGCTGCTCGAGGCCGGAAAGCCCTTCGAGATAATGGAACTCGAGCTCGACGGCCCCGGCCCCGGCGAGGTGCTCATCAAGTACACCGCCGCCGGCCTGTGCCATTCCGACCTGCACCTGACCGACGGCGACCTCCCGCCGCGCTATCCGATCGTGGGCGGCCACGAGGGCTCCGGGATCATCGAGGAGGTCGGCCCCGGCGTCACCAAGGTCAAGCCCGGCGACCACGTGGTCTGCAGCTTCATCCCGAACTGCGGCACCTGCCGCTACTGCTCCACGGGCCGGCAGAACCTGTGCGACCTCGGCGCCACCATCCTCGAGGGCTCCATGCCCGACGGGACCTTCCGGTTCCACGGCGGCGGGCAGGATTTCGGCGCCATGTGCATGCTCGGCACGTTCGCCGAGCGCGCCACCATCAGCCAGCACTCGGTGGTGAAGATCGACGACTGGCTCCCGCTCGAGACGGCCGTCCTCGTGGGCTGCGGCGTCCCGTCGGGCTGGGGGACCGCGGTCTCGGCCGGCGGCCTGCGCCCCGGCGACAGCGCCGTGATCTACGGCATCGGCGGCCTCGGCATCAACGCCGTGCAGGGCGCCGTGTCGGCGGGCTGCAAGTACGTGGTCGTGGTCGACCCCATCGCGCTCAAGCGCGACACGGCGCTGAAGTTCGGTGCGACGCACGCCTTCGCGACCGCGGAGGAGGCCCAGGAGAAGGTGACCGAGCTGACCTGGGGCCAGGGCGCCGACGCCGCGCTGATCCTGGTGGGCACCGTCGACGAGAAGGTGGTCCAGGACGCGACGGCGGCGATCGGCAAGGGCGGCAAGGTCGTCATCACGGGCCTCGCCGACCCGGAGAAGCTCACCGTGCACGTCTCCGGCACCGATCTCACGCTGAACCAGAAGACGATCATGGGCACGCTGTTCGGATCGATGAACCCGCAGTACGACATCGTCCGGCTGCTGCGCCTCTACGACGCGGGGGAGCTCAAGCTCGACGAGCTGATCACCACCCGGTACTCGCTGGAGGACGTCAACCAGGGCTACGCGGACCTGCGCGAGGGCAAGAACATCCGCGGCGTGATCATCCACGACTGACCGAACGCGGGCGACGGCCCCGGGCACGCGCCCGGGGCCGTCGCGGCGTGCGGAGGGACTCGGCTCAGGCGAGCGCGCGGCGGAACGCGGCGATGGCGAGGTCGAATCCGGCCTGCGCGCCGTGGGTCTCGCGCAGCGCGTTGAGCATCATGAAGTCGTGGATGACGCCGCCCACGCGCACGGCGGTCACCTGGTTGCCGGCCTCGCGGAGCTTCGCCGCGTAGGCCTCGCCGGCGTCGCGCAGCACGTCGGCCTCGGCGGTGATGACGGTGGCGGGCGGCAAGTCCCGCAGCTGCTCGACGGTGGCGTTCAGCGGCGAGGCGAAGATCTCGGCGCGCTGCGCGGGGTCGGTCGTGTACTGGTCCCAGAACCACTGCATCGCCTCGCGGCGCAGGAAGTAGCCCTCGGCGAACTCGTGGTACGAGCCGATCTCGAAGTCCGCGTCCACCACCGGGTACAGGAGTACCTGCGCGGCCAGCCGCACGTCGCCGCGGGCCTTGGCCTGCAGGGCGAGGACGGCAGCCATGTCGCCGCCGACCGAGTCGCCCGAGACGGCGATGCGGGTGCCGTCGAGGTTCTTCTCGGCGCCGGAGTTCACGACCCACTGCGCCACGGCGTAGTTCTGCTCGATCGCGATCGGGTAGCGCGCCTCGGGGGAGAGGTCGTACTCGGGGAAGACGACGGCCGCACCGGTACCGACGGCGAACTCGCGGACCAGACGGTCGTGCGTGTGGGCGTTGCCGAAGACCCAGCCCGCGCCGTGGACGTAGAGAATGACGGGCAGGACGCCGGTGGCGCCCTTCGGGCGGACGATGCGGGTGCGGACCTCGCCGGTGGGGCCGCCGGGCACGGTGATCCACTCCTCGTCGACTTCGGGGAGGGTGACGCCCTCGCCGGACTGGACCTCGTCGACGGTCTTCCGGCCCTCGACGGGGCCGAGGTCGAACAGGTAGGGCGGATTCGCGGTGGCGTCGGAGAAGGCCTGGGCGGCGGGCTCGAGGACGGTCTTGCTCATGATCTGCTCCTTGTCGACTTCGCGGAGAACGGACGTTCTCGCGCTGGGTGCTACAGTAGGGGAACGATCGTTCTCTCGTCAAGGGGTCATGCGGAATGGATACGGATCAGCAGCGCGCCGCCGTGCTGGAGGCGGCGGAGAAGCTGTTCTACGGCAAGGGGATCCAGGCCGTCGGCATGGACGAGATCCGCACCGCCGCGGGCGTCTCGCTCAAGGCGATCTACAAGCTCTTCCCCTCGAAGGATGCGCTCGTCGCCGAGGTGCTGGCGATCCGCGACCGCCGCTGGACCGACGGGCTGCACAAGTACGTCGACCGGGCGGTCGTGCCGGAGGACCGGGTGCTCGCCGTCTTCGACTGGCTCGACGAGATGTTCGCCGAGAACGACTTCCGCGGCTGCTCGTTCATCAACAGCTACGGCGAGCTGGGCGCGACCTCATCCACGGTCGCCGAGGCCGCGCAGCACAACAAGTCCTGCTACCAGGACGAACTCGCGGCGCTCGTCGCCGAGGCCGGCCTGCCGGAGCGCGTCGCGATCCAGATCGGGCTGCTCACCGAGGGCGCGCTCACCACCGCCGCCATTCTGGGCCCGGACGGCGTCGTCGACGGGGCCCGCGATGCGGCGAGAGTCCTCATCGCCTCGCAGCGAGCGGCTACGCCGGGGCGGTGAGGACGAGCGGACCGTCCTCCGTGATGGCGACGGTGTGCTCGCTGTGTGCGGCGCGGGAGCCGTCCGCGGAGCGCAGGGTCCAGCCGTCCGGATCGAAGATGATCTTCTCGGTGGTGGCGCAGAACCAGGGCTCCAGGGCCAGCGTCGTGCCGGTCTGCAGGAGCATGCCCTTGCGGGCCTTGCCGGTGTTCGGCACGTGCGGGTCCTCGTGCATCGTGCGGCCCAGGCCGTGTCCGCCGAACTGCGTGTTCACCGGGTAGCCGTACTTCTTCGCGACCTCGCCGATGGAGGCCGAGACCGTGCCCAGCTTGGTGCCCGGGCGCATGTGATCGATCGCGGCGTCGAGGGCCTCGCGCGTGGCGAGGATGAGCCGCGTGTCCTCGTCGCGTGCGGTGCCCACGCTCACACTGCGGGCTGCGTCGGCGACCCAGCCGTCGATCGACACCGCGATGTCCACGGTGAGCAGGTCGCCGTCCTCGAAGACGTACTCGTGCGGAAGTCCGTGCAGGCAGGCGTCGTTGACCGACAGGCAGGTCACGTTGCGGAACGGGCCGCTGCCGAAGGACGGCGCGTAGTCCCAGTAGCAGGAGACGGCACCGCGGTCCTCGATCATCTTCCGCGCGCGGTACTCGAGCTCCATGAGGTTCATCCCGGGCTCGGCCATCGTGGTGAGCTCCTCGAGGAGCTCGGCGATGAAGATGCCGGTGGTGCGCATCTTCGCGATCTCGGCGGGGGTCTTGAGCTCCATCATGGTATTAAAATACCATGCACTAACCGGTGGGGCTGAACCGCTCCGCGTCCAGGTACTCCGCCGCCAGCCCGTCGAGGGGCTCGCCCAGCACGGCCGCCAGCGCGACGACGGTGCCGAACGCGGGGGTCGCCATCCGGCCGGTCTCGATCTTGCGCAGCGTCTCCGGGGAGATCCCCGCCGCGCGGGCCACCTCGTCGGGCCGGCGGGCGCCCCGGGCCGTGCGCAGACGCGCCCCCAGGCGCCGACCCGCGGCGATCTGTTCGGGGGTGAGGGGCTGCCGGACCATGCGCCCAGCTTAGCCGGTCAGATCGCCACCATCCGGGTCGCGGCCGAGGCGCTGCGCCGGCCGCGGATCGCGATCAGCTCGCGAGCGTGCGCGTCGAGCGCCACGTCGCCCGGCAGCCGCGGCGCCCACGGCCGGACCGCGGTGGCGTCCCCGTCGGCGTCGAGTGCGGCCAGCACGTGCAGAGCGTGCGCCGCCGGCTGGGGCTCGTGCTCGTGCGGCCAGCAGGTCGCGAGGTGCACGGAGACGTGCATCGTCTGGCGGCCCGTGTGCAGCAGCCGCGCCGTCACCTCGATGACCTGTCCGATCTGTACCGGGCGGTAGAAGCGCACGCCGCCCACGTAGACCGTGACGGCCTCGCCGCCGCTCCAGCCCGCCGCGCAGAGGTAGGCGGCGTCGTCCATCCAGCCCATCACCCGGCCGCCGTGCGCCTTGCCGCCCCAGTTGATGTCGGTGGGCGCGGCGAGGAAGCGGGTGGTGCGCCGCTCGGCCTCGCTCGGCAGCGTGTAGTCGGCGCCGTTCATCGCCGCCGCGATCCGCCGCCGCACGTCGGTGCGGGCCTCGGCCTCCTCCGCGGCGCGCACGTCCTCGGCGAGGACGGGCTGCCACTGGCGCACCGGCGTCGGCTTCCCGGCCTCGTCGACCGCGACGAAGACGAGCAGGCACGTGCTCGCGACGGTGAACGTGCCCACCCGCGGATCGGCCGAGGCGACCTCGCACCGGATGTGCATGCTGCTGCGCCCCGTGTAGACCAGCGTGGCCCGCACCTCGACCACGTCGCCCGAGGCGATGTCGCGGCCGAAGCCGATGTTGCCGACGTACGCGGTCACGGAGTAGCCGCCCGACCAGGCGGCGGCGCAGGCGTAGGCGGCCTTGTCGATCCACTCCAGGACGCGGCCGCCGCGGACGCCGCCACCGAGGGTGGCGACGTCGGTGGGTGCGGCCAGGAACCGCAGGGTGATCCGGCGATCGGTGATGGGCATCGGGCTGAGCTCCTTCGCAGAGCGGTGAACGGATCGCACCATGGTGGAGAGGTCCACGAACGCACTCGACACCGGGGGAGCGCGATGAGGAGTCGGTGATCGGGCGGTAACCGCGCGGGGCGTCCGTGCGTAACACCGCGAGGCGGGCGCCGTACCTACCGAGCGGCGGGTTCGCGCGCCAGGACCACGTCGAAGCGCGTCCGCGACCACGCGACGCCGCCCAAGTCGCGGCCCGCCGGCGCCGGGGTGCCCGCCGGCTGCCGGTCGAAGCGCTTGATCAGCGAGTCCTTCACGCCGAAGACGCTGTCGCCGACGACGAGCTGCTCGTCGCCCTCGACGAAGATGTGCGTGACCAGCGTCCGGAACCCGGGGGCGGAGACCATGAAGTGCAGGTGCGCCGCGCGCATCGGGGACCGGCCGGTCGCCGCGAGCAGGCGGCCGACGGGGCCGTCGGCCGGGATCGGGTAGGGCGTGGGTCGCAGGCCCCAGAACCCGTACGCCCCGTTCGCGTCGGCCGCGATCCAGGCCCGCGCCGCGGTGCGGTCGTCGCCGTACTGCACGTCGTAGAAGCCGTCCTGGTCCGCCTCCCAGACCTCGATGCGGGCGCCGGGGACCGGCGCGCCGTCGGTCCCGATGACGGTGCCCTCCACCCAGCACGGCTCGCCGACGGCGCCGCCCGCGATGTCCCCGCCGAACGGGATCTCCGGGGCGTCGTCGACGAAGAAGGGCCCGAACACCGTGGCCTCCGTGGCGTCGCCGTCGAGCTCGTTGTTGACGGTGACGGTCTGCATCGACGCGCCGAGCACGTCGGAGAGCAGGATGAATTCCTGCCGCTTGTCGTCGGTGATGTCGCCGCACGCGGTGAGGAAGGCGATCGCGGCCTCCCACTCCGCCTCGGTGAGCCGGACTTCGCGGACGAGGGCGTGCAGGTGCCGCACGAGCGCGGCGAGCACCTCCTTCAGGCGCGGATCATCGGTCCCGGCGAAGGATCGCAGGACGCGCTCGGTGAGTGCCTGCTCGGCCGCCGACTGCTCGGGGGTGACGGTGTGGTCCATGGCGAACTCCCTAGACGGTGCCGGGCGCGGCGCCGGACCACGCAGCGGAGAGGATGCGGTGCAGGTCGGCGGAGGTGACCGGGCGCGGATTCCCGGACGGGACGAGGGGCGCGATCGCCTCGACGGCGGGATCGATGTCGTTCTCCGCCATCCCGAGGTCGCGCAGCGGCCGTACCCCGCCGAGCTCGGCGTAGAGGGCCGCGAGGCCGGCGACGGCGCCGTCGGCGCCGAAGGCCGCCGCCAGCCGGGCCTCCGCCTCCGGCGCGGCGGTCGCGTTGAAGGCGAGGACGTGGGGGAGCACTGCGGCGTGCGTCGGCGCATGGGGGAGGTCGAAGGCGCCGCCGAGGACGTGGCAGATCTTGTGGTGCAGGCCGGATCCCGCCGAGGAGAAGGCGGTCGCGGCGAGGTACGCCGCGTACAGCACCTGCTCGCGCCCCGGGAGCCCCGACGGGTCGGCCGAGACGGCCGGCAGACCGTCGCGCAGGGCACGCGCGGACTCGGCGGCGAGCACTCGGTCGATCGGGTCGGCCCGGGGGCCCCACATCGCGTCCACGCAGTGCGCCAAGGCGTTGAGCCCCGACGTCGTGCTGGTGGCGACGGGCAGGCCGAGGGTCAGCTCGGCGTCGTAGACGATCGCGCGCGGCGCCACCCTCGGGTCGACCCCTGTGGTCTTGCGGCCGTCCTCCGTCAGGCCCCACACCGACGTCGCCTCGGACCCCGAGTACGTCGTCGGGACCGCGACGATCGGCAGGGACGAGGTCAGCGCCACCGCCTTCGCGAGGCCGATCGCGGAGCCGCCGCCGAAGCACAGCAACAGGTCCGCCTGTGCGTCGGCGGCGGCGGTGCGGGCGCGGTCCGCGACCTCGATCGGGACGTGCATCGCCACGTCGTGGTACGCGAGCGCCACCGGCAGGCCCGCGGTGATGGCCGCCGCCCGCTCGGACTCGCGGGGCGTGCAGAGGAGCATGATCCGCTGCGCGCCCGCGGTGACCTCGGCCAGGGCGTCGCCGACCGTGCCGGATCCGAAGCGGACCTGCTGGGCGAGGGTGTCGTGGGTGAACCTCATGCGCGTACCTCCGTGAGTCGCTCGGCGAACCAGTCCGCGGCCACCGCGTTCCGCTCGTCGGCGTGGTTGTAGATGGTGTGTTCCCCGTCGTCCCAGACTCGCAGAGTCGCGTCGTCCGCGCCGTCCAGGAACGGTTGCTGATCGGCGAGGTCCACGAGCGGATCCGCGCCGCCGTGCAGCACGAGCAGCGGGCACGCGATCCGGTCGACGGCGGGATCGAAGCGCAGGCGCGCGAAGTTCGCGCCGACGGCGTCGTCGTCGGTCGTGCCGAGCATCGCGCGCGCCTGCTCGGCGAAGGTCCGGAAGGGGAGCAGCCGCGGCGCGGCGAAGGCGCCGTTGACGCAGCACGCGCCGACTCCGTCGTGGCGCGCGGCGGTGAGCGCCGCGAAGAGGCCGCCGACGCTGTTGCCCCACACGCCGACGGGCCCGTCGGCGCGCGCGAGATCGACGAACGTCCCGATGGCGGCGGCGACGTCGACATCGAGGTACACGCCGTGCCGGAGGCGGGAGTCGCCCTGGCCTGGGCCTTCCGCGAGGATCACCGCGAGCCCACGGGCCAGCAGCGCGTCGGCGTAGCGCAGGTACGTCGCACCCCAGCCGCTCTGGCCGCCGAAGACGACGACGGTGCCGTGCGGAGCCGCCGGCCGCAGGTGCCAGCCCGCGAGCCGGCGCCCGCCGAACGCCGGCTCGATCCGCCGCATCGGCACGGGGGAGTGCGCGGCGGCTGCGGCGACGGCATCGTCGAAGCGCGCGTACAGCGCCCGCTTGCGATCGGTGTCGGCGTTGAAGGCCATCTGCGCGAACAGGAAGCACGCGGCGGCGGCCCGGAAGTGCTCGTACGCGGTCACGTGCCGTCCGGCGGCCGCGGCGTCCTCGCCCTGCGCGGTGCGGTCGGCGCCGAGTCGTTCCGCGACCTCGTCCCAGGGCTCGCCCGCGTCGGTGCCGGCGCGCAGGGCGAGCACGTCGTCGTAGCGCATTCCCGCGTCGAGGAGGCGCGTGACGCCCATCGCCCGCCAGTGGGCGTCGTTCGCGGCGGTCATCGCGCGACCGCCTCGGGGCGGGCGGCGGCGCGGTGCAGAGTGGCGGCGAGTCCGTCGACCAGGCGGGGGAGGTCGTCGACGGTGCCCGCGCCGTAGAGGTGGAAGTCGGGCCGCACGACGATCGCCCCGGTCCTGGTGGCGGCGAAGTACGCGGCGTACGTGCCGTCCTCGTCCCCGATCGAGTGCGGATGCCCGGGTTCGACGGTGACGACGGTCGCCCCGAGCCCCGCGAGGGAGGCCAGCCGGTCGGCGCCGAGTGCGGCGGTCGCGTCCGCCGCCGTGATCACCGCGAATCCCCACGGATGAAGATCGTCGAACCGCCCGGCGCGGTCGCCGCGGCGCACCACGCCCTGGGGCGCGAGAGTTCCCGCGAGGCAGTTGCGGTCGTCGTGGTCGACGACGCCCGCGGTGATCGTCGGGAAGGGCGGCAGCGGCGGGACCTCGCCGCGCAGGAACGCGGCGTCGCGCTCCGCGGCCGCCACCGGATCCTTGAGGTTCGCCACCCGGCCGAGCTCCACGGCGCAGGCCTGGATCACCTCAACGTGGGGCCGGCGCTCCGCTTCGTACGTGTCGAGCAAGCTCTCGCCCGCACGGCCGGACAGCACCAGGTCGAGCTTCCAGGCGAGCGTGATCCCGTCCCGCATGCCGGAGCACGCACCCTGCCCCATGTAGGGCGGCATGGTGTGCGCGGCGTCGCCGGCGAGGAAGACGCGGCCCACGCGCCACGCGTCCGCGGTGCGCGCGGAGAAGGTGTAGACGATGTGCCGCAGGATGGTCAGGTCGTCCGGTCCGAGGCCGTGCTGCGCCCGCAGCCACCGCCACGCGAACTCCTCGGTCGCCATCTCGTCGGCGTCGTCCTCGGGGCGGACGGCCACTTCGAACCGCTGGCGGCTCCGGCCGATCGGCATGAACATGTGCGGCTGGACCGGATCGCAGAACTGCCGGGCCACGGCGAACCGATCGCCCAGGGGGCGCGCGCATTCGGTGTCGATGTTGAGCCATCGATCATCGACGTGGAGGTCCGTGAGGCCGACGCCGAGGATGTGCCGAACGGTGCTCCAGGCACCATCGGCGCCGACCACGTACGACGCGGTGATCACCCGCTCGGGGGCGTCCGCCCACTGCGCGTCGCGGTCGCGCGTGAACGGCCGCACCGCGAGCTCGACGCGGTCCTCGTGCTGCTCCATGCCGACCACGATCGTGCCCTGGAGCACGTCGACGTTCGGGTACGTGCGGTTGCGGTCGTCGATCGCCTGCTCGATGTGGGGTTGGTACATCGAGTAGTGCGCGGCGAAGCCACTGGACTCGCCCGACCAGTCCACCGCGATGAGCAGATCCTCGGCGCCGTTGCGCCACTCGTACACGGACGCGGGGGCCGCGTCGCGGAGCGCGGCGTCCACGTCGCCGGCGGCCTGGATGATGCGGGCCGTCTCGCCGTCGATGTGGGTGAGCCGGGGCATGCCGTACAGGCCGGGCCAGCGCTCGATCACGACGACGCGGTGCCCCGCGCGCGCCAGCATCGACGACAGGACGAGACCCGTCGGGCCGTAGCCGACGACGGCGACGTCGTACTCGGTGGTGCTTCTCGGTTCCGCGTTCACGGGTCTCCTCCAGGGGCTGGACGGTGGGCTGGACTGTGCGATGGGAGGGACGCTACGAAGCTGTGACCGGCGCCACTATCCGCTGTGCGACGCGACCGGCCGATTCGCGTCGCGAGGTGGTGTCGCGGACCGCCGGTGGTGGGGACGGCCGGGTGTAACGTGCTGGTGAGGGCGCCTCCGGGGTGCCCCGCGGAGCTGTGGAGGCGAGTGCGATGTGGGGTGGCGCGGAGGTGGGCGGCGCGACAGCGCCGTCCCCGCTCGGCCGCTTCGGGGGCCTGCGGACCCGCGATGTAGACGCCTTCCGGAGCGCGGCGGGCGGGCTGCTGAGCACCCATTCGATCGTCGTTCCCCGCGGCGACGGTGCGCCGTTCGACGGCGAGGTGCGATCGGCCCGGATCGCCGACCTGGGCATGATCTACCTCGAGCAGGGCGTGCCGGTCGACGTCGACATCCTCGATCGGATCGACTACTACGACCTGATGCTGGCCGTCGGGGGCAGCAACCGGCTCGAGCTCGTCGACGCCGACGGGGGCGCGGTGATCGACGGCGCCGGCGCGGCGCTGCTCTCGCCCAGGATGCGGGCGCGGATGCGGATGGACGGCGCGTACCGCCAACTGCACCTACGGCTCGAGCGCGCGGCCGTGCACGAGCGCCTGGAATCCCTCGTCGGGCGGCCCGTCGGCGGGCCCGTCGTCTTCGATGTCGCGTTGGACCTCGGTGGTCCGGGGATGCGCAGCTGGTCGAACGCGCTGCGCCTGCTGCTGCGCGACCTCGATGACGAGGCCGGGCTCGCCGCCGAGCCGGCGATGTCCCGGCACTGGCGCGACCTCCTGATCACGGGGCTGCTCGTGGCGCAGCCGCACAGCCACTCCGCGCTGGTGCACGAGTCCGGTCCGGACCGGGTGCACCCGAAGGTCTTCCAGCGCGCGCTCGACCACATCGACGCCGGCCTGCGCGGGCCGCTGTCGGTGCCGGACGTCGCCGCGCACGCCGGGGTGGGCGTGCGGTCGCTGCAGCGGGCCTTCCAGGAGCGACTGGGGATCACGCCGAGCGCCTACATCCTCGGGGAGCGGCTCGACCGGGTGCGTGCCGAGCTGCTGGACGCGCGCGTCGACCGGACCGTCACGGACACGTCGTACGCGTGGGGGTTCACGCATCCGTCGCGGTTCGCGGCGATGTACCGGCGGCGGTTCGGGGAGTCCCCGTCGCAGACCCGCGACCGGGCGATCCGGTAGCGGTCCCTGCTAGCCCGCCGTCAGGTCGGCGATGAGGTCGGTGACCCGCTCGAGGTGGCGATCGGTGCGGTCGGCGAGGTGCGCGACGGCGAGCTCGACACCGCCGCCCGCCCCTGCCCCGGCCAGCGGCACGTAGGTGATGCCGTCGAGCCGGAGCGCCGTGATCGGCTCGGGCGCCAGCGCGATGCCGAGCCCCGCCGCGACGAGGGTCCCGAGCGTCGAGGTCTCGCCCACCTCGTGCCGGATCGTGGGGGCCACGCCGCCCTCGCGCAGCAGCGCCACGACGCGGTCGTACATGGCGGATCGCCGGCCGGCGCTGTGCACGATGAACGGCTCCCCGGCCAGGTCGGCCACCCGCAGCCGCTTCCGGCGCGCGAGGGCGTGATCGGAGGGCAGCGCGACCACCCATGGCTCGCGCCGCAGGACTCGGACCCGCAGCGACGGGTCGGCGACCGGCGGGCGCAGCAGCGCGATGTCGATCGCGCCGGTGCGCAGGGCCTCGACCTGGTCCGGCACCAGCATCTCGCCGCGGAAGGCGAAGTCGATGCCGGGCAGTTCGTCCGCGAGCCGGCGGGCCAGGGGCGGCAGCAGGCTGTAGGTCGCCGTGCCGACGCAGCCGATGGTCAGGTGCCCGGTGGCGCCGGCGGCCACGCGGCGCGCGTGGTCCGCCGCGTCGTCGACGGAGGACAGAACGGCCCGCGCCCGCTCGAGGTAGGCGCGCCCCGCGTCGGTGAGCTCGACCCGGCGGGTGGTGCGGTGCAACAGCTCGACGCCCAGATCCTGTTCCAGCTGCCGGATCTGGTGCGAGAGCGGCGGCTGCGCCATGTGCAGGCGCTGCGCCGCGCGGCCGAAGTGGCGCTCCTCGGCGACCGCGACGAAGTACTGCAGCTGGCGCAGATTCATACGACAAGAGTATCAATTGGCCATCATTTTGGTACTTCAATATCTGTATGTCTCGCCCTACGGTCGAAGCCATGGAAGCTTTCGTCTACACCGCCGCACGCACGCCCTTCGGGCGGTTCGCGGGTGCCCTCGCCGGCGTCCGACCCGACGACCTGGCCGCGACCACGATCCGGGCCGTGCTCGACCGCGCCCCCGGCCTCGGCGCGGGCGCGTCGGTCGACGAGGTGGTCTGGGGCAACGCCAACGGCGCCGGGGAGGACAACCGCAACGTCGGGCGGATGGCGGCCCTCCTCGCCGGGGTCCCGGTCGGCGTCCCCGCGACCACGGTGAACCGCCTGTGCGGCTCCGGCCTCGACGCCGCGATGATGGGCAGCCGCGCGATCGAGACCGGCGATGCCGAGGTCGTGCTCACCGGCGGCGTCGAGTCCATGACCCGTGCGCCCTGGGTACTGCCCAAGAGCGCCAAGCCCTTTCCCGCAGGCGACGTCACCGCGGTGTCGACCACGCTCGGCTGGCGCCTGGTCAACCCGGCGATGCCGCCCGAGTGGACGGTGAGCCTCGGCGAGGCCAACGAGCAACTGGGCGAGAAGTACTCCGTCTCGCGGGAGCGGCAGGACGAGTTCGCGGCGTTGTCGCACCGTCGGGCGCACGCGGCGTGGGAGGAGGGCTTCTACGACGACCTCGTGGTCCCCGTCGACGGGCTCGAGCGCGACGAGAACGTCCGGCCCGGGTCCACCGCCGAGAAGCTGGGGGCGCTCAAGCCCGCCTTCCGCGCCGACGGGACCATCACCGCGGGCAACGCCAGCCCGCTCAGCGACGGCGCGGCGGCGGTCCTCCTGGGCTCGGGCGCGGCGGCGGAGACGATCGGGCTCGACCCCGTCGCCCGGATCGCGGGCCGCGGCGCCGCGGCGCTGGAGCCCCAGCTGTTCGGGTACGCCCCGGTCGAGGCGGCGAACCGGGCCCTCGCCCGCGCCGGGATCTCCTGGGACGAGGTCGGCGTCGTCGAACTCAACGAGGCCTTCGCGGTGCAGTCGCTGGTGTGCGTCGACGCGTGGGGGATCGACCCCGCGATCGTCAATCCCTACGGCGGCGCCATCGCGCTCGGGCACCCGCTCGGCGCGTCCGGCGGACGCCTGCTGGGCACCCTCGCCAAGGCCCTCCGGCAGCGCGGCGAGCGCTACGGCGTCGCGGCCATCTGCATCGGCGTGGGCCAGGGTCTCGCCGTCGTCCTGGAGAACGTCTCGGAGAACACGGAGGCAAGCGCATGAGCAAGGCAGTGGTGCGCGGGAGCGTCGACGACGCCGTCGCCGGCATCGAGGACGGATCGACGGTCCTGATCGGCGGCTTCGGCCTCGCGGGCATGCCCTTCGACCTCATCGACGCCCTGATCCGGCAGGGCGCGACCGACCTCACCGTGGTCTCCAACAACGCCGGCAACGGCGACGTCGGGGTCGCGGCGCTGCTCGCGGCCGGCCGCGTCCGCAAGGTCGTCTGCTCCTTCCCCCGGCAGAGCGACTCGTACGTCTTCGACGAGCTCTACCGCGCGGGGAAGGTGGACCTCGAGGTCGTTCCGCAGGGCAACCTGGCCGAGCGGATGCGCGCCGCGGGCGCGGGCATCGGCGGCTTCTACTGCCCGACGGCCGTCGGCACGCCGTTGGCCGAGGGCAAGGAGTCCCGCGTGATCGACGGGCGCACGTACCTGCTCGAGTTCCCCATCCGGGGCGACTACGCGCTCATCGCCGCCCACCGGTCCGACCCGTGGGGGAACCTGCTCTACCGCAAGACCGCCCGCAACTTCGGGCCCGTCATGGCGACGGCCGCCGCGACCACGATCGTCCAGGTCGACGAGGTCGTCCCGCTCGGCACGATCGACCCCGAGGCGGTCGTCACGCCGTCCATCTACGTCGACCGGATCGTTCCGGTCGCCGCTCGGCACTACACCGTGGAGGGTGCACGATGACCACGCAGCAGCGCATGACGATGGACCGGCTGGCCGCCCGGATCGCGAGCGACATCCCGCGGGGCGCCTTCGTCAACCTCGGCATCGGCCAGCCCACCAAGGTCGCCGACCACCTGCCGGACGAGCGCGAGGTGGTGCTCCACACCGAGAACGGCATGCTCGGCATGGGGCCCACGGCCACGGGCGACGCCGTCGATCCGGACCTCACCAACGCCGGCAAGGTGCCCGTCACCGAGAAGCCCGGCGCGGCCTACTTCCACCACGCCGACTCCTTCGCCATGATGCGCGGCGGGCACATCGACGTGTGCGTGCTCGGCGCCTACCAGGTCTCCGAGCACGGCGACCTCGCGAACTGGCACACCGGCCGCGAGGGCGACATCCCCGCCGTCGGCGGCGCGATGGACCTCGCGATCGGGGCGAAGCAGGTGTACGTGATGATGTCGCTGTTCAGCAAGTCCGGTGAGTCCAAGCTCGTCCCGGCCTGCACCTACCCGCTCACCGGCCTCGGCTGCGTGAACCGGGTGTACACCGACGTCGCGGTCTTGGAGACCGGGCCCGACGGTGTTCGCGTGCTCGAGACCTTCGGCACGAGCCTCGACGAGCTCCGGGACCTGCTGCCGGTCACCCTGCTCTGACCGCGTACCGCGGCCCCTCGTACCGCTGACCCGAGCGTCCGGGCACCGTCGTGCGACGGTGCCCGTGCGCGTCAGTTCTTGGCGACGCTGTCGCCCGTGCGGCGGCCCGACGTGAACGCGAAGACGGTCCCGTCGTCGCCGACGGTGACCAGCTCGCCGTCGGGCCCGATCGAGACGCCCGAGGCGGACTTCACCGAGTCCGGCAGGTCGAAGGTGCGCAGCGTGGTGCCGGTGTCGGTGCGGAACTCGATGAGCTGCGACTGCACGGCCGCCCAGGAGCGGACCACCGCGTAGCCGACGCCGCCGCGGATCTGCGTGGCGGGGGAGACCATCGCGACGTCGGTGCGCTTGAAGGCCTCGCGCACGCTCGTGCCCTCGTCCTTGAGCGCGACGAACGACGCGCGGTGCAGGCCGGGCGCGGCGGGGATGATCGTCCCGTCGGGCGAGACCGACGGGGGCAGCGTGCTCTGGTACCCGAGGTCGTGCGTCCACTTCGTGGCGCCGGTCCTCGCGTCGAGCGCGGCCAGCTTCTCGCCCCGCAGGTTCACGTACAGCGTCGAGCGGTCGGCTGACAGCGCGGGCGAGCCGATCGCACCGTCGGGCAGGTCCGCGCGCTCCCACGCGTACCGCAGGTCGTGCCGGTCGCCGCCGTTCTTGTCGTAGTCGACCGCCATCACCTTCGACGGTCCGCCCTTCGCCCCGACGACGACGAAGGCGCGCTCGGCCTGGGTGTCGACGGCGGGCGGCCCGGACACCGGGCAGCCGGGGCCGTTGGTCGCGCAGTCCTCGAGGCCGGCGCCGTTGGCGTTGGCCGAGACCTGCGGGAACAGCCCGATCGCGGCGCCCGCGGCGTCCCCGTCGTGCGTGTCGACGAGCACCATCTGGCCGAGGTGCGTCACGGCGAGAACGGTGTTGTCGCCGGCGAGCTTGATCCACAGCGGGGTGCCCGCGGTGGGGTAGCGCCAGCGCACCTGGTTGTCGGCGTTGAAGCTGTACACCCAGCCGGGGATGCCGAGGTAGGTGTAGTCGAACTGATCCACGACGGGGGCCTGCAGGTCGGCGCCCGCGGCGTCGCGGCGACAGTAGGTCTTGCGGCCGACGGTGAGCTCGAGGTTGAACGTGGTGCAGCCGGTCTCCGTGCGGGCGGTCACCGAGACCACGCCGCGATTGGAGATCGCGGGCTGCACGGTGTTGGGGCCGACGAGGTCGCGCGTCCAGGCGGGGACGAGGGAGGAGGCGGCGTCCTTCTCCGCGTACGAGTTGTTGCGCGAGTCGCCGTACATGCCGGGCCAGGAGGCGGAGTCGTCGGCGTACACCCAGGTGTCGTCGGGCGTGCAGGAGACCAGCACCGCGGCGGCGGCCACCGTCGCGCCCAGTGTGAGCGCGCGCCTACCCAACCGCATGTGTCTCCCTCGACTATCGACTGCCACGATCGCCCCACAGACTAGCGCGGCGGCGGTACCGGACCGGCGGGGCGCACCCGCCGGATAGGCTCCCCGGCATGACGAGCATGTGGAACGCCCCGTATCGATCGCGGTGGCGGCACGCGCGGCAGGCCGATCAGCAGGCGCGATTCCTCACGCCCGCATCGCTGCGCTGGGTCCTCAAGAACAAGGCGTACACGCCCTGGTACCTGGTGCGGTACTTCCGCCTCCTGAAGTTCCGGGTGGCGAACCCGCACATCGTGCTCAAGGGCATGGTCTTCCTGGGCAAGAACGTCGAGATCCACGCGACGCCCGGCCTCGGCCGGATGGAGATCGGCCGCTGGGTGCACATCGGCGACTCGAACAAGATCCGCTGCCACGAGGGCTCGCTGCGCATCGGCGACAAGTCGGTCTTCGGCCGCGACAACGTGGTCAACTGCTACCTCGACATCGAGTTCGGGCCCGCCTCCCTCGTCGCCGACTGGTGCTACATCTGCGACTTCGACCACAAGATGGACGACATCAACATCCCCATCAAGGACCAGGGCATCGTCAAGGGGCCCGTCCGCATCGGCGGCGACACCTGGGTCGGCACCAAGGTCACCGTCACCCGCAACACCCTCATCGGCCACGGCACCGTGCTCGGCGCGCACGCCGTGGTGCGCGGGGAGATCCCGCCCTACTCGATCGCCGTCGGCTCGCCGGCGCGCGTGGTGAAGAACCGCAAGGACATGTGGGACGCGTCCATCGCCGAGCGCGCCGAGCTCGAGCGCGCGCTCGCCGACATCGAGCGCAAGAAGGCCGAGGCCCGCGGGCTGCCGGGGAACGGCTAGGGCGCGCGGACGAAGGTGGCGCACTCGGGGCAGTCGTCGAGGTAGCGGTGCCGGCAGTCGACGGTGTGCTGCAGGTACGTGATGGCCGCGCGGCGCGCGCGGACCTCGGCCTCGAGGGCCTCGATCTTCGCCACGACGACTGGCTGCGCCGCCGCCTTCGTCGGGGCCATCGCCGCGATCACCTCGGGCAGTGACAGGCCGACGGCGCGCAGCTTGAGCACCGTGCGCGCCTGCTCGACCGCGGCGGCGTCGTAGCGGCGATAGCCGTGGGAGTCGCGCGCGACGATGAGCGCGCCCACGTCCTCCCAGTGCCGCAGGACGTGCGCCTCGACGCCCAGCAGCGCCGCAACTTCACCGATCGTCATCGCGCCCTTGCCTTCAGGTCGACTTGAACCCCTACATTCTCGCCCATGAGTCGCACTTCGAATGGACTGGTCCTGGTGACCGGTGCTGCAGGGAACCTGGGACGGGAGATCGTGGCGCGCCTGCGCGCCGACGGTGCCGCCGTGCGCGGGATGGTCCGGACGCCGCCCGCCAATGCGGTGCACGACCTGGTCATGGGGGACCTCACCGACGGTGCCGAGGTGCGCGCGGCATTGCGCGACGTGGACGCCGTCCTGCTGATGTGGCCCTTCCTCGGCACCGCCCAGTCCGGGCCGGTCGTCGACGCCCTCACGGAGTCCGGGACGCGGGTCGTGTACCTCTCGTCGACCGCGATCGATGCGGCGGCGGACGTCGGTGCGGAGCCCGATCCGATCGCCCGGACGCACGCGGATATGGAGGCGCTCCTCAGCGCGACGGGCGTCCCCGTGACCGTGCTGCGCTCGGACACCCTGGCGTCGAACGCCCGCGGGTGGCGGGCTCAACTCGCGGCCGGCGACGTCGTGCGTGGACCCGCCACGGCGCCGACGGCGGTCGTCGACGAGCGGGACGTGGCCGCCGCCTCGGCCGCGGTGCTCCTCGACCCGCGGGCGGGGGAGTTGCACAGGATCACCGGCCCGCGACCGATCGACCGGGCCGAGCAGGTCGACGCGGTCGACGCGGTCCTCGGCCGGGCGTTGCGGTTCGAGGCGGTGCCGTACGACGCCGCCCTGGCGCAGCTCCTCGCCGACGGCCGTCCCCGCGCGTTGGCAGAAGCGGTGGTCGAGGCGGCGCGGTCGCGTCCGGCGTCCCGACTCGTGACGGATGACCTGGCAGCGCTCACCGGGCGGGTGGCCCGGCCGTTCGCGCAGTGGGCGCGCGACCGTCGTGCGGAGTTCGACGCAGGCTAGGAGCTACAGCACGTAGAACGGGCGGGCGTAGCGGAACTGGCCCCGCACGTCCGGCGTGTACGCGACGAGCGTGCGCACCATGAACGAGTCGCCGGACCACTCCGCGACGTCGGGCTCGATGCCGACCTCGGTGCCGGGGACGAAACCGAAGCGCGGGTAGTAGTCCTTGTGGCCGAGCAGCGCCACGAGCCGCTCGCCGAGGGCGTCGGCGGCGCCGAGGGCGGCGAGGATCAACGCCGAGCCGATGCCCTGGGCCTGCGCCTCGGAGCGCACGCCGAGCGGCCCCGCGGCGAGCACGGGCGTCTCGCCGACGGCGGCGCGGGTGAGGCAGACGTGGCCGATCACGGCGCCCTCGTCGTCCTCGGCGACGAAGGACAGCTCGTCGATCCAGGCGCCGCTGAGCCGCAGCGCCTCGACGAGGACGACCTCCAGCGGCTCCGTGCGCCCGGGCGGCGTCATGGGGGCGAACGCGCTCCGGTGGACGTCCGCGACCGCGGCGTGATCCTCCGGCGTCTCGTTGCGGATCAGCACGCGTGCTGCTTCCCGTGGTCCATGGGAAGGAGGTCTAACAAACGCGCTGTCATGAATCGACCGTGCCACAGGATTCACGATGATGCACATCGTGCAGGTCGGGGGCCCGGGCGGACCTAGAGCGGATTCGTCGGATCGCGCTCGGGGAGGGGCCGCTCGTCGATCACGCGCCGCCCGAGCGGGGTGCGCGGACGCCGCTTCGCGGCGAGGTAGACCTGCGTCGTCTCGCGGGCGACGGCCTCCCACGTGAGCTCCTCCACCTCGGCGCGCGCCGCGGCGGCCCAGCGGTGCGAGGACGCCGGATCGTCGAGCACGGCGCGGATCGCGGCGGTGAGGCCGGGTACGTCGGCGGGCTCGACGGACAGGCCCGTCTCGTCCGTGCGGATGAAGTCCGCGAGGCCGCCGGCGGTGGTCGCGATGACGGGGATGCCCGTGGCGGCGCCCTCGAGCGCGACGATGCCGAAGGGCTCGTAGCGGGACGGGATCACGAGGGCGTCGGCCGAGTGCAGCTGCGCGACCAGCTCCTCGTGGTCCAGCGCGCCCGTGAACTCGACGGCCCGCAGCACCCGCTGCTCCCGCGCGACCTCGCGCAGCCACGTGGCCTGCGTGCCGTCGCCGGCCACCGTCAGCGTGGTCCCCGGGTGCGTGCGGCGCACGCGGGCCAGCGCGGCGATGAGGTCCTGCACGCCCTTCTCGTACTCCAGCCGGCCGACGTACAGCAGGCGGGGCGCGCCCCGTCGGGCCGCCGTGCGGGACCGGTCCCAGTAGGGCCAGGCGGTGGCGTCGATGCCGTTCGCGATGGTGTGCAGCTGCGCGAGTCCGGGCCCGAACAGGCGGTTCACCTCGTCGGACATCGAGCGCGAGCAGGTGATCACCGCGTCGGCCTCGTTGGCGAGCCACCACTCGGTGGAGTGCACCTGCCGGTTCACCGGTCCGGAGACCCAGCCGCTGTGCCGGCCGGCCTCGGTGGCGTGGATCGTCGCGACGAGGGGCGCGTCGAAGGCCTCGGCGAGGCCGACGGCCGCGTGCGCGGCGAGCCAGTCGTGGGCGTGCACCACGTCGGGCACCCAGGGCCGGCCAACGGTGCCGGCGCCGTGCAGGGCGTCCTCGCCGGCGGTCGGGTTGTACCCGGCCAGCCGCAGGCCCGCCCGGAGCATGGAGTGCCCCATGGACAGCACCCACGGCATCATGTCGGTGCCGAAGTCGAGGGCCAGCGGATCCTCGGCGGCCATGATGACGCGGATCCCGTCGACGACGGCGTCGGACGTGGGGTGGCTGCGGGGATCGGTGCCGGTGGGCTGGCGCGAGACGACGACCACCTCGTGGCCCTGGTCGCGCAGCTGCAGCGCGAGGTGGTGGACGTGCCGGCCGAGGCCGCCGACCACGACGGGCGGGTACTCCCAGGAGACGAGCAGGACGCGCATGTCAGAACCCTCCCAGCGGCGCGGGGAGGCGCCGGGCGTCGAGGCCGGGGAACGGATCGTCGGCCAGCCGCCAGGTACGGGCCAGCGCGACCGCGCGGGCCTCGTCGCCGCGCTCGGCGGCCTCGGCGATCTCCCGCAGGGCGTGGGCGTGCTTGTAGGCGCGGTCGCGGGCGTACGCCGCGGCGGTGTCCTTGGAGACCATGAACGGCCAGTCGGACTGCAGGCACATCAGCGCCTCCTGCAGCACCTGGTCGCTCACCACGTCGCGCGTGCGTCCGGCCCGCTTGTCCAGGACGCGCAGCACCGTCGTGGTGATCTCCTCGTTGAGCTCGACGAACTCGCGCACGAGCGGGCCGTCCCAGACGTGCCAGTCCTTGCCCGAGCCCCACGAGCTCGCGGGGATCTCGCGGGCCGCGCCCACGTACCCGGCCTCGGCGGCGGAGCGCAGCGTGCCGACGCGGACGCCGGCCTCGGGCAGGGCGCGCAGGACGCGCTCGAGCCAGATCGGCCCCTCGTACCACCAATGCCCGAAGAGCTCGGTGTCGAAGGCGGCGACCACGAGGGCGTCGCGGCCGATGCGGGCGCTCTCGGAGCGGACGCGCGCCACGACGGTGTCCACGAAGTCGGCGACGTGCTTGTCGATCACCGCGTCGGCGCGCGCGGGGTCGTACGGCGCCTTGTCGGCCTCGGCGACGTTCTTACCGGTCACTCGGCTGGGCTTGAGGCCGGTGGCGTGGTCGTGGGCGTAGAAGTCGCGGTAGGCGGCGTGGCCGGGGTAGCCGGACTTGGGCGACCACACCCGGTAGCTCACGGGCAGGTCCCGGCCGAAGGCGAGGACGGAGGAATCGCCGACCGGGCGTGCGAGGGCGGTGTCGCCCCCGAGGGTGGGCCCGTCGACCATGAAATGCGTGACGCCGGCGGCCTCGTAGCCGGTCTCCATGCCGGGCTTGTAGGCGCACTCGGGCGCCCAGATCCCGGTCCGGGCGGGGGAGCCGAGCCGGGACGTGCCGTAGGCGAGGCCCTCGCGCAGTGACAGCTCGCGCAGGCGGGGGTGGAGCAGGGGCTGGAAGGGGTGCGCCAGGGGGCCGCCGAGCAGTTCGACGGTGCCCGCGTCGGCCAGCCGGCGCAGCACGGGGCTGCCGCCGTGGCGCCAGCGGGTCTCGAACAGCTCGAGGGCGTGCGCGGCGTTGCGGTGCTCGCGCGCGCCGAGTTCCGCTGCGGCGGGGCGCCCGGAGAGCGCGGCCTCGTGGGCGCGGAGCTGCCAGTTGCCGAGGTAGTGGTGCATGGCCTCGAGGCAGTACGGGTCGTCGAGCTGCGCGGCGAGCACGGGGGTCACGCCGAGCGTGAGCTGGTCGGTGCGGCCCTCGGCCGCGAGCCGGTCGAGCATCTCCGCCATCGGCAGGTAGGAGGCCGCCCACGACTGGTACAGCCACTCCTCGCCGACGGGCCACGCGCCGTGGTGGGCGAGCCACGGCAGGTGGGAATGCAGGACGAAGGCGATCATCCCGGGCTCGTGCCCGGCGGTCACGGCTTCCTCGCGTAGAAGAACAGGTCGAGGCTGTCCGGAGCGTCGGCGCGCAGGTCGAAGTCCTGCGCCGCGACGGCGGCGACGTCGTTCGACAGCTCCTCCGGCCAGGGCTCGCCAGCCAGCGACCGCTCGATCTGCGCGTCGATGAAGCTGCCGCCGTGCGTGCGGTCCAGCTCGGCCAGCCGCGCGCCGTGGTAGACGCCGAGCTTCTCCGTCACCTCGAAACCCGCGTCCTCGAGCAGCTCGACCAGCTCAGCCGAGTTGAGCTCGCGGGTGTGGAACGGATTGAGCGGGGTGTCGCGGCCGGGGGAGAAGGTCACCCGGTTGGGGGTGGAGATCGCGAGCTCGCCGCCGGGGCGCAGGATGCGGGCGACCTCGCGGAGGAACTGCGGCTGGTCCCACAGGTGTTCGATCACCTGGAAGTTCACGACGGCGTCGACGGACGCGTCCTCGAGGGGCAGCTCCGCGAGGTTGCCGTGCAGCATGATCACCTTCGGGTACGCGGCGCGCACGTGCGCGGCGGCGGACTCGTCGTAGTCGAGTGCGGTCACGTTCGCGCCGGCGTCGGCGAGCATCGCGGCGCCGTAGCCCTCGCCGCTGCCGGCCTCGAAGACCGACTTCCCGGCGTAGCGGTCGACGATCGCGAGATAGGCGATCTCGTGCCGGCGAAACCAGTAGTTCTCCTCGGGGATTCCGGGAACGGTTCGCTCGCCGGTCAGGGGCAGCGGGTCACACATTCTTCTCAGCCTAGTCGTCGACGGGGGTGGGCCATCCCACATGGACAGTTACCAATCGGTAACTTACTCTGGCGTTAAACAGTGTCGTGAGGCGGTGCTAAGTTCTACTCGCCGAACCTGAGGCGGGGGAGGATTTCCGTCCCTCGCGGCAGTGTGAGAATGTGCCTACGAGTATCCGATCATCGATGGAGGTCGACGAAGACCAATGACGAACGTAGTCGTACTGATCAAGCAGGTCCCGGATACGGGTTCCGAGCGCAAGCTGGCCGATGACTTCAGCCTCGACCGGTCGATCGACCCGTACCTGGACGAGATCAACGAGAAGGCCGTCGAGCAGGCCCTCCAGATCAAGGAGGCCAACGGCGGCGAGGTCACCGTGCTGACCGTCGGTCCCGCCAGCGCCACCGATGCGATCCGCAAGGCTCTGTCCATGGGCGCCGACAAGGCCGTCCACGTGCAGGACGACGCCATGCACGGCTCGGACGCCATCCAGACCTCCTGGGTGATCGCCCGCGCGCTCGGCACCATCGAGGGCGTCGAGCTCGTCATCGCCGGCAACGAGGCCACCGACGGTCGCGTCGGCGCCGTCCCGGCCATCCTGGCCGAGTACCTGGGCCTGCCCCAGCTCACGCACCTGCGCAAGCTCACCGTCGAGGGTGACGCGCTGAAGGCGGAGCGCGAGACCGACGAGGGTCTCTTCGAGCTCGAGGCCTCGCTCCCCGCGATCGTCTCGGTGAACGAGAAGATCAACGAGCCCCGCTTCCCCTCCTTCAAGGGCATCATGGCCGCGAAGAAGAAGGAGATCAACGTCCTCTCCCTCGCGGAGATCGGCGTGGAGCTCGACGAGGTCGGCGGCGCGAACGCCGGCACCACCGTCACGGGCGTGACCCCGAAGCCGGCCAAGGAGGCGGGCGAGAAGGTCGTGGACGAGGGCGACGGCGGCGACAAGGTCGCGGCCTTCCTCATCGGCCAGAAGATCATCTAAGACCCCTCGAGTCCACTCATAAGGAGAGAAGCCGATATGGCAGAAGTACTCGTCCTCGTCGAGCAGGTCGACGGGAATCTGAAGAAGGTCACCGCCGAGCTGCTGACCGCCGCCAAGGCGCTGGGTGAGCCGTCCGCCGTCGTCGTGGGCGCCCCCGGCACCACCGACGCCGTCGCCGAGCAGCTCAAGGCCGCCGGCGCCGCCAAGATCTACCGCGCGGAGTCGGCCGACGCCGACGGCTACCTGGTGACCCCGAAGGTCGCCGTGCTCGCCGAGCTCGCCGAGAGCACCGGCGCCGCCGCCGTGCTCACCGCCGCCACGTTCGAGGGCAAGGAGGTGGCCGGCCGGGTCGCCGCGCGCCTCGGCTCCGGCCTGATCGCCGACGCGATCTCGTTCGGCCCCGGTGGCGCCGCCGTCCACTCGATCTTCGGTGGCTCGTTCACCGTCGACGCGACCGCGGGTGGCGACACCCCCGTCGCCTCGCTGCGCCCCGGCGCCATCGAGGCCGACGGTGTCGCCGGCGCGGGTGAGATCGTCGACGTCGCGGTTCCGGCCGAGGCCGAGAACGCGGTGAAGATCACCTCGAAGAACCCGATCCAGGGCGGCAGCCGTCCGGAGCTCACCGAGGCGACGATCGTCGTCTCCGGTGGTCGTGGTGTGGGCTCGGCCGAGAAGTTCTCGGTCGTCGAGGAGCTCGCCGACTCGCTGGGTGCCGCCGTCGGCGCCTCGCGTGCCGCCGTCGACTCGGGCTACTACCCGGGCCAGTTCCAGGTGGGCCAGACCGGCAAGACCGTGTCGCCGCAGCTGTACATCGCCCTGGGCATCTCGGGCGCCATCCAGCACCGCGCCGGCATGCAGACCTCGAAGACCATCGTGGCCGTCAACAAGGACGAAGAGGCCCCGATCTTCGAGATCGCCGACTACGGCATCGTGGGCGACCTGTTCGATGTCGCCCCGCAGCTCACCGCGGCCGTCAAGGCGCACAAGGGCTGATAGCAGTACCTCGTACGTACGAGCCCCGTCCGGATCCGTCCGGGCGGGGCTCGTTCGCATTCGCTACCGTGGGGAGAGGACCCCGCTTCCGCTCGTCGACCAGCCCGACGGGTGTGAACGGTCCTGGACGACAACCACATACGCGGAGGAGAACAGCCATGTCCGAGAACGCGAACTTCACCACTTCCGATTCCGGAGCGCCCGCCGGGAGCGACGAGCTCTCGTTGACCGTCGGCGCCGCAGGCCCCATCGCCCTGCACGACCACTACCTGATCGAGCAGATGGCGCAGTTCAACCGGGAGCGGATCGCCGAACGCCAGCCGCACGCGAAGGGCAGCGGCGCCTTCGGCACGTTCGAGACGACCGCTGACGTCACCGCCTTCACGTGCGCGGAGGTCTTCGCGCCCGGCGCGAAGACCGAGATGATGGCCCGGTTCTCGACGGTGGCGGGGGAGCGCGGGAGCCCCGACACCTGGCGCGATCCGCGGGGCTTCGCGCTCAAGTTCTACACGCCCGCGGGCGTGTACGACATGGTCGGCAACAACACCCCCGTGTTCTTCATCAAGGACCCGATGAAGTTCCAGCACTTCATCCGCTCGCAGAAGCGCCGCGCCGACAACAACCTCCGCGACCACGACATGCAGTGGGACTTCTGGACCCTGTCGCCGGAGTCCGCGCACCAGGTCACCTGGCTGATGGGCGACCGCGGCATTCCGAAGTCGTGGCGGCACATGAACGGCTACAGCTCGCACACGTACCTGTGGGTCAACGCCGAGGGCGTCAAGCACTGGGTCAAGTACCACTTCGTGTCGGACCAGGGCGTCGCGACGCTCACGCAGGACGAGGCCGATCGGCTGGCGGGGGCCGACGGCGACTTCCACGTGCGCGACCTCTTCGACGCCATCGCCCGCGGCGAGCACCCGAGCTGGACGCTCAAGGTCCAGCTGATGCCCTTCGACGACGCGGCCGACTACCGGTTCAACCCGTTCGACCTGACCAAGGTGTGGCCGCACGCCGACTACCCGCTGCAGGAGGTCGGTCGGATGACATTGCACACCAACCCCACCGACAACCACAGCCAGATCGAGCAGGCGGCGTTCGAGCCCAGCAACATCGTCCCCGGCATCGGTTTCAGCCCGGACCGGATGCTGCTCGGTCGTGTCTTCGCGTACGCCGACGCGCACCGCGCGCGGCTCGGCGCGAACTACAAGCAGATCCCCGTGAACCGGCCGCGCACCGAGGTGCGGAGCTACTCCAAGGACGGCGCGATGCGGATCGATCCGGTCCGGGATCCGGTGTACGCCCCGAACTCCAAGGGCGGCCCCGCCGCCGACTACCCCGGGCAGCCCGAGCCGCAGTGGGCGGCCGACGGCGAGCTGGTGCGGGCGGCGTACGTCGCGCACCGTGAGGACGACGACTGGGGCCAGGCCGGCACCCTGGTCCGCGACGTGATGGACGACGCGCAGCGCGAGCGGCTGGTGTCGAACGTCTCCGGGCACCTTCTCGACGGGGTGACGGAGCCGGTCCTCCAGCGCGCCTTCGACTACTGGCGGCGGATCGACCAGGAGATCGGGGAGCGGATCGAGCGGGCCGTCCGCGAGGCGCAGGGCTGACTGTGAGGATGGGATCTGCCACCTCGATGTGCCAGCAGGATCGGTGTTTCGGTGGTGGGCTGTAGCTGACGGCCCTCGGATGTGACCCGTGGCCTGACTGGCCGTGATGCCTTACTCGCGACTTGTCCGTTTGGGGGTTGTCGGCACCGGCCCGGTCGGAGCGACTGGCCTGATCAGGAGCTTGACCGACCGCGGTGTTGCAGCGCCGCGATCGTGTCCCGTCACAGTCCCGCCGTGACTCCTCCCGGACCGGAACCAACCTGTTGGTCCCACCGGATGTGGAGGAACGCATGACCAGTCTGACGGAAATCGTCGATGTCGTCATCGGAGTCGATACGCACGTCGAGACACACACCGCCGCCGCGGTGCACGCACGCACCGGAGCGGTGCTCGATCAGATCACCGTCGCCACCACCGCCGACGGCTACCAGCAACTGCTCGACTTCGCCGACGGGCACTCGCAGTTGCGGGCCTGGGCGATCGAAGGCACCGGCGGACACGGCGCCGGCCTGACCCGCGCACTCGCGGTGCGCGAGGAGCTGGTGGTCGAGCTCGACCGCCCCGAACGAGTGCAACGACGGCACGGCGCGAAGTCCGACCCACTCGATGCGATCCGCGCCGCCCGCGAGGCTCTGTCCCGGCCCGAGTTGGGAACCCCTCGTGCGGCCGGCGACCGGCAAGCGTTGTCGGTGCTCCTCGCGGCCCGGCGATCGGCAGTCGACGGCTCCACCGTGGCGATGCGGCAACTGTTCAGCCTGGTCATCGCCGCCCCTGAGCCGCTCCGCGAGGCCCTGCGCGGACGCCCGCTGCCCGAGGTGGTGAACATCGCCGCGAAGCTCCGCACCCGCGCCAGCTGGGACACCGAAACCGCCACGACCGCATCGGTGCTCAAGACACTGGCCCGCCGAGTACAAAGCCTGCAGAAAGAAGCAGACGAGCACGAAAAGCAGATCCTCGCGATAGTCAAAGCCTGGCGGCCGGACCTTCTCGCGCAGCTCGGCGTCGGCCCGATCGTCGCCGCCACCCTGCTCTGCGCATGGTCGCATCCAAGCCGCGTGCGCTCCGAGGCCGCATTCGCGATGCTCGCCGGCGTCGCACCGATCCCGGCGAACAGCGGGCAGGTCACCACCCGCTATCGGCTCAACCGGCACGGCGACCGCCAGCTCAACCGCGCCCTGCACACCGTCGTCCTCTCGCGCCAACGCTACGACCAGGCCACTCGTGACTACACCGCCCGCCGAACCGCCCAAGGCAAGACCCCACGCGAGATCAAACGATGCCTCAAGCGCTACATCGCCCGCGACCTCTACCGCCTACTTGAGCACCCGTGGACTACTTGACACCCATAGGAGCGTCGCCGGTGCGGCGCCGCTGCGCGCCCTGTTCGTCCGGCGCGCTCTCGGATTCTGTCCGTTGCGGACACGGTGTCCGCCGTGGACAGGATCCGAGAGTCGCGCCATCGCTCCCCGCGCCCGTTGTCGACCGCCCGTGTGACCTCTTGCACATCTGTATAAGTCGACTTACAGTGAGGTCAGCCCACCGAGGAGACGTCATGCAGAAGATCGACCGCAACCGCGGCCTGAACCCGGAGACCGACTTCGTCGAGATCTCGCGGAATCTCGGGACGTACGACTTCCCGTGGGACATCACCCAGGCCCTGAGCTTCGCACTCTTCCGCACCTACGCCGTGCCCAGCATCGGCCGCCTCCTCGCGGACACGGGCGAGTTCACCGAGCGGGTGCAGAAGCGCTACGACGACACGGCCCTCCTCCTCGAGGTGCCGCTGCTCAAGGGCTTCGCCAGCCCCGAGGGCAAGGCCGCCGTCCGGCGCATCAACCAGATGCACAAGATGTACGACATCTCCGACGACGACATGCGGTACGTGCTGTGCACCTTCGTCGTGGTGCCGATCCGGTGGAACGCCGACTACGGCTGGCGGAAGCTGACCGAGGCGGAGAAGCTCGCGACGGTCCGCTACTACCAGACCCTCGGCAAGCACATGGCGATCCCCGACATCCCCGCCACGTACGACGAGTTCGCCGACTACATGGACTGCTACGAGGCCGAGCACTTCGCCTTCGACGAGGGCGCCCGCCGCGTCGCCGACTCCACCCTCGAGCTGCTCAAGAGCTTCTACGTCGCGCCCGTGCGCCCCGCGATCGGCGTCTTCAGCCGCGCTCTCATGGACCCGCCGCTGCTCGCCGCCTTCCACTACGACGATCCGGGTCCCGTCGTGCGCCGGATCTCCGTCGGCGCGATGAAGCTCCGCGCCCGGCTTCTCGCGGTCCTGCCGTCCCGGCGCCGCCCCGCGCTGGTGAAGAACAACCACCGGATCCGCAGCTACCCGAAGGGCTTCCGCACCGAGGGCCTCGGCACCTTCGCGCCGGGCTGCCCCGTGCATCGGGGCGCCACATCCGACGCCCCGAGCCTGGAAGCGCACTAGCCGCGCTCAGGCCTCCCCGCCGAGCACGTGGCGGCGGATCTCCGGGATCACGACGTCCCACGTCGCGGGCGGCGGGATCTCGTGGCCGGCGCCGTGCAGCACCACGAGGCGCGCGTCCGGGATCAGCCGCGCCAGCGCCTCGCCGTGCGGCAGCGGGAACAGCGGGTCGTCGGCGCTGTGGATCACCAGCGTCGGGGCGACGATCGCCGCGGGGTCGACGGGTGGCGCCGGCTCCGCGAGGAAGTGGTTGTTCAGCGACGATTCCATGGTCCGCGTGCGGCGCACCTCCCGCGTCGCGATCGCCCGCGTCCGCTCCTCGTCGAGCCCCGCAGGGCCGGCGTAGGGCCGCTCGACGTCGACCCGGTAGTCGATGACGGCCGCCTCGTCGGACCAGTCGATCTCGGGCGGCGGCTCCGAGAACGTCGCCGCCACGGCGGGTGTCGGGCCGGGCAGCGGGTCGTGATCGCCGCCCGCGGGGCTGGACTCGATGAGCGTCAGCGACAGCACTCGCGCGGGCGCGCCGACCGCCAGCGTCTGCCCGATCCCGGCGCCCATCGACATCCCGACGACGTGCGCGGCGCCGACGCCGAGGGCATCGAGGATCCGCAGCGGGTCGGCCGCGAGGTCGCCGCCGGTGTATGTGGGCGCGCCGGGCGGCGACGTGGACGATTCGCCGCTGTCGCGGTGGTCGTAGCGGATCACCCGCAGGTCGTCGCCCGCGAGCCGGGCGCAGAACTCGGGCGTCCACCAGTCCATGGATTGCCCGCCGCCGGCGACGAGCAGCACCGTCGGACCGCCGGCGCGGCCGATGACGTCCACCGCGAGCGCGGCACCGTCGACCTCGATGACCTGCATGGCGACCTCCTGGGTCTCGGTGCCCGGCTCAGTGTCGCGCGAGCGCGGCCGCGGCCTCCATCGCCATCCAACCACCGACCTGCACGGACAGGTCGCGTTCGGGCGTCTCGCTGGAGCGCACGGTGCCGCCGGTGAAGTAGGCGGGCGCGTCGGTGCTGCCGGGGATGCGGGCGTCGCGGGTCCAGTCCGCGGAGAACAGCACGCGGCCGTCGAGCTCGCGCGTGCCGTGCCAGGCCGCCTCGGCGGAGGCGAAGACGATCTCCGACGCCAGGGTGCGCGCGTCCTCCGCGTCGGGACCGCGCAGGGCGCGGGCCGCGACCGCGAGGTACCGGATGAGGATGCCGTTGAACAGGCCGCCGTCGCCCCCGTCCCCGCCGGTGATGACGGCACCGTCGGTCATGTGCTCGGCGACCGCGGCGATGAGGCCCGCGGCGCGGACCGCGTGCGTGGGCGCCAGGTCCGAGGAGAGCTCCGCGTCCAGGCCGATGGTGACGCCCTGGTTGTAGGAGTACTTCTCCGGGTAGATCTTCCCGACGTCTGGGCTGTCGTAGTCGCCGTCGACCCCGTCGTTGATGAGGCCCGTCTCCAGGTCCAGCAGGCGCCGGTACAGCCAGTCGGAGGTCTCCTCCGCGCGCTCGAAGCGGCCCATCCGGGCGAGGAAGATGCCGGCCGGGCCGTTGGCGGGCGCGTTGAGGAACAGGCCCTTGGTGCGCCAGGTGATGCCGCCGCCGGCGTCGGGCACCCACGCGTCGTAGAGGGTGTCACGGAGCACGCGCAGCCGTCGCGCCGAGTTCAGGCCCGCGTGGCGCTGCGCCCGCTCCAGCGCGAGCCCCATCCACGCCATGTCGTCGTTGTACGAGTTGGTGACGCGGAAGAAGTTCCGCACGCGGTGGCCGCGTGCGATGCGCAGCACCAGCTTCCGGGTCGACGGTGCGCCGTCCCGGACGTAGGCGTCCACCGCCACGTCGAGCAGGTGGGCCTGCCACCAGTAGTTCCAGCTGACGAACAGCGAGTCGCGCCGGGTGGCGGGGTAGGCGGGCGTGCCGAGCAGGGTGCCGGGGATGCCCCACACCGGTTTCAGGTGCCGCTCCACGACCGCGGCCTGCGCCGCGGCCGCGCGCTGATTCCACTCGACCGAACTCATGATGACATCACATCACGGGTCACCGACGAGTGCACGTCACCGCAGGTCAGGGCAAGCCTCAGGAGGGGGTATCCCCGCCCGACATCATCTGGCCAGACCTGACCAACCCAGGTATCGTGAAAGCATGGGCAGCGCCGAGTTCAACATCTACGCCGCGAAGTCGCAGTTCTCGCGGTTGGTCGCGCGCGCCGAGCAAGGAGACCGGATGACCATCACCCGCAACGGCAAGCCGGTCGCGCGGCTCGTCCCCTACGTCGCCGACCACCCCGCGCGACGGCCCGGGGCGTGGGCCGGGCTCGAGGTCCCGGACGACTTCGACGCGCTCACCGAGCAGGACCTGCAGGACTGGTACGGCGAGTGAGACTCCTCGTCGACACCCACGTCCTGCTGTGGTGGCTCGCGGACAGCCCGAAGCTGAATCCGACGCACCGATCACTGATCCAGGACCCGGACAACGAGGCGCTCGTCTCCGCGGTCGCGGTCGCCGAGGTCGCCATCAAGGCGTCGCTCGGCAAGCTGGATGCGCCGGCGCTGACCGAGCAGTTCCTCCTCGACGAGGGCTTCGCCCCGCTGCCGCTCGACGCCCGCCACGCCGCGGCCCTCCGCGAGCTGCCCTGGCACCACCGCGACCCGTTCGACCGCATGATGGTCGCGCAATGCCTGGTCGAGCAGGTGCCGCTCCTCACCGTCGATGAACGGATCCGCGAGTACGGGATCGACACCCGCTGAGTCGGCCCGCCGCGGTCATCGGGCGGCGTCGAGGTCCGCGTGCTCGCGGACCCAGGCGTGCATCGCGATGCCGGCGGCCACGCCGACGTTGATCGACCGGGTCGAGCCGAACTGGGCGATCGACACCGTCGTACCCGCGACGTGTCGTGCACCGCCGGAGACGCCCGGCCCCTCCTGCCCGAACAGGAGCAGGCACCGTCGGGGCAGGGAGGCGCGCTCGAGCGGCACGGAGCCCGGCAGGTTGTCGACGGCGACGATCGGCAGGTCGCGCTCCGCGCACCACGCGGCCAGCGCGTCCGTGTCCTCGTGGTGGTGCAGGTGCTGGTAGCGGTCGGTGACCATGGCGCCGCGCCGGTTCCAGCGGCGCCGCCCGACGATGTGCACGGCCCGCGCGCCGAAGGCGTTCGCGGTGCGCACGACGGTGCCGATGTTGGCGTCGTGGCCCAGATTCTCGATCGCCACCTCGAAGGGATGCCGGCGGGCGTCCAGATCGGCGACGATCGCCTCGCGCGTCCAGTACCGGTACGCGTCGACGACGTTGCGGCGGTCGCCCTCCGCGAGCAGGTGGGGGTCGTACCGGGGGTCGGTCGGAGCCGGGACGCCCGGATTCTCCGAAGCCCACGGACCCAGCCCGACGGTGTGCGGTCCGGGCAGGCCCGTCACCCACTCGGTCGGCCCGAGCTGCTCGTCCGGGCCGCCCTCGGCGTCGGACGGGTCGGTCACAGCCCCAGGTCGGCGAGGCCGAGCACCGAGCGGTACTCGAGGCCCTCGGCGGCGATGACGTCGGCGGCGCCGGTCGCGCGGTCCACGACGGTCGCGACGCCGATGACCTCGGCGCCAATGTCGCGCAGCGCTCGGACGGCGGTGAGCGGCGAGTTGCCGGTGGTCGTGGTGTCCTCGACGACGAGGACGCGCTTGCCGACCACGTCGGGGCCCTCGACCTGGCGCTGCATGCCGTGCGCCTTGGCGGCCTTGCGGACGACGAAGGCGTCAATCGGCCGGCCGGGGGCGTGCATGACGGCGGTGGCGACGGGGTCGGCGCCGAGGGTGAGGCCTCCGACGGCCGTGAAGTCCCAGTCCGCGGTGAGCTCGCGCAGCAGCGCGCCGATCAGCGGGGAGGCCTCGTGGTGCAGCGTCGCACGGCGCAGGTCGACGTAGTAGTCCGCCTCGCGGCCGCTGGAGAGCGTGACCTTGCCGTGTACGACGGCCAGCTCACGGACGAGCTCGGCGAGCCGGGCCTTGGCGGCCGGGTCGAGAGAAGCGGTCACCGGCCGGACTCCTTGCCCGAGCGGACGGGCACGGGCTGGCCGGGATCGCGGGGGCCGCCCGACGTGACGACGCGGGCGTGGCCCTCCGGCGGGAGGACGCGCAGCAGGTCGCCGAAGCGGCGCACGGCCTCGAGCGCCTCGTCGAGGTCATCCGGGTCGTCGGTCGCCGCCATGGACGCCACGGTCCACTCGCCCTCATTCCACAGGGACTCGATGTAGTCGGGCACCTGCTCGGCGAACGTGATCATCCGGCGATCGGCGACGCGGCGCGCGACCTCGGCGTTGTTCGTGTACAGCACGCGCGGGCCCAGGGCTCCGAGCGGCTCCATGCCGGGCTCCCCGGGGGCGGGGCGACCCTCGGCCCGCAGGTCCAGCAGCGCGCCGGACGCGGCGCCGCGGCTGACGGCGACGATCGTCGCGGCCTCCTGCAGGTCGAAGACGTAGGCGGCGGCCCCGAAGTAGGCGCCGTGGGCCACGTCGACGATCGCGGGGTCACCGGGGACGGCCATGCCGCCGCGGTGGAATTCGTCGTGCAGCGACGGGTCGGCGGCGCTGTAGACGAACTCGCGCTGCGCGGCCCAGTCGGCGCGCTCGGAGTTCACGGCGGGCGAGTGGTTGCGCTCATACCAGATGAGCGCGGCGGCCAGCGCCGCGCAGACCACCGCGAGGATCAGGAACACTACGTACGACATCGCCACCTACAGTAGCGCGTCGACCGGGGAGTTCACCCGACAGACGGGCTACCGGCGACCGAGATCTGACCGGCGTAGATCGCGAGCGCCGACTTACCGTCCGCGCTCACCTGGATCATGACCACGTCGCCCACCTCGAGATCGGACAGCGTGCTGCCGTGCGTCGTGGTCACCTGGGTGGCGGGGCCGGTGCGCAGGACGACGGTGCCGCCGTCGGGCGCCGAGCGCACGGTGATCGCGGCGTCGCCGACGGAGGTGATCGCGCCGATGACCTCGCGGCCGGGCGTGATGGCGACGGACCGCTGGTCACTGACGGAGACGCCGGCGGACTGGGCCGCGGGCAGGACGCGGCGGGCGCTGCCCAGGTCGGCGGACATGTGCAGCGCATAGGCGATGCCCGCGCCGACGACGCCGATACCCAGCAGGCACAGCACGACGGCGGGCCAGGGGCCGCGGGAGCGTGCGTCACCACCCATCGGCGACCACCTCCTCGCGTCCGTTCGTCACTTCATCGTGCGCCTCGTCGAGCGCGCCCTGCGCGAAACTATTCGTCGTGTCTGAGACGGGCCTGTGAATGTGGCGGGCCAATGTCTATGCACCCCGCTAACGTTGTCGGCGTGGGACGACTGTGGCCGCCGCGCGCCCTCACCGATGGTGAGGCGCCGGACGCGCGGTTCACTCTGGCGAACGAACGCACCTTCCTCGCGTGGATCCGCACGTCGCTGGGGCTCGTCGCCGCCGCGGTCGGCCTGGAGGCCTTCGCGCCGCACGTCGTGCCGGAGCCGGTCCGGACGCCGCTGGTCGTGGCGCTGCTCCTCGTGGCGTCCGCGCTGGCCGGGTACGCGTTCGTCCGCTGGCTGGCGGTGGAGGGCGCGATGCGCACCCGCCGCGAGCTGCGCGGCACCCCGGCGACGCTGGTCCTCGCCGCGCTGATCGTCCTCGCCGGCGCCGTCCTCGCCGTCTCGCTCCTGGTGACGTGAGGGCCCTGACGTGAGGCCGCCGAGGTGAGCGCACCGTCGACCCAGGCGGCCGAACGGACCCTGCTGGCGCGCGTGCGCACCGCCGTTGCACTGGTGCTGACCTGCGCGATCGTCGCGCGGGCAGTGCCCAACGCGCCCGCGGCGATCGCGTGCCTCGTCGTGGCCGTCGCCGCCGTGATCACGCTGCGGACGCGGCCGCCCGTCTCGCATCTGGTGCTCGCGGGGTGTGTGGTCGTGCTCGCGATGGTCGGGCTCCTCGCCACGACGCGCTGAAGGTTCGACAAATCCTTCGACTTCCCGCGACGAATCGGACATCATGGCCCGCGTGAACGACATGACAGACACCGAACGCGCCGCCCGCACGGCCGCCGCCGTCGACGCCGCGATCGGCGCCGCCCGCGAGCTGGGCCTCGACGTCAGCGGCTCGACGGTGCTGCACGACCTGTTCTCCGTGGTGGTGCGGCTGGAGCCGGCGCCCGTGGTGGTCCGCATCCCGACGGTGCTGCCGTCGACCGAGACCCCGGAGACGCTCGCGCGCAGGCAGGCCGACGAGCTGGCCGTGACCGCCTGGCTCGCCGCGCGCGGCGTCCCGGTCCTGGTGCCGTCGCCGCTGGTGCCCGCGCGGCCGGTGCAGCGCGACGGCTTCTCGATGACCTTCTGGGAGTACGTCGAGGAGGACGAGGCCGCCGAGCCCGACTACACCGCGAACGCCGAGAGCACGGCCGGGCTGCACGCCGCGCTGCGCGACTACCCGGGTGAGCTGGGCTTCCTCACGACTGCCGATCCGGACGGCGTCGCGGCCGGCCTGGATCTCCTCGCGGGCCGCCCCGACCTGCTGCCCGCCGCGGACGTCGCGCGTGCCCGCGCCGAGTGGGCGGCGCTCGAGCCCGCGGTCCGCTCCCGCGCCGCCTTCGAGGCCAGGTTCCCCGGCGTGGAACTGCAGCCGGTGCACGGCGACTGCCCGCCGGCCAACATGTTCGCCGGCGTCGACGGCCTGCGGTACGCGGACTTCGAGCTGGTCACGCTGGGTCCCGTCGAGTGGGATCTCGCGACGCTGGGCCCCGAACTGGAGGCCGCGTACGACCGCGGCGCGGCGGCCGCCGGAATCCGCGGCCTGTGCCCCGACGTGCTGGAGTTCGTCACCGCCGTCGGCGTGCTGCGCGCGATCACCGCGCTGGCGCTGGTCCCGCAGCTGCCGGAGCTCGCGGGGTACCTGCAGCCCGTCGTCGAGCAGTGGCGCGGCGCGGACGCCTAGGCGGCGTCGCGGACCCGGATCCCGACGGTGCCGCCCGCGCCCCGTCGGATCTTGGACCCGGTGACGGTGAGCCAGCCGAGGACGCCGTACTTCTTGGCGATCTTCGACCCGGCCTCGCCGCCGTCGATGACCTCGCCGGCGCCGGCGACCTCGGGGCCGGTGGTCTTCTTGCCGCGGGCGTCGCAGGCCTGGACCAGCACCGACGGGTTGCGCCGCAGCCGCTTGACCTTCCACGAGTCGGCGACAGTCCACACCACGAGGTCGGCGCCGTCGCGCACGGCCCAGATCGGCGTGGCGACGGGGGTGCCGTCCTTGCGGAAGGTGGTCAGCAGGACGTACTTGGCATCCGCGACATCAGCGACGGTGGTCATGCGCCCAGCGTAACCGGGTAGGACGCCGGCACGCTGCGGGCGATCCAGCCCGCGATCGCGGCGCTGACCTCGGCGGGCTTCTCCTCCCCCATCCAGTGGCCGGAGTCGACGATCAGCTCCGTGAGGTCGGTGCACGCCGCGCGCATGGGCTCGGCCAGCCGCGTCCCGACGGTGTCGAGGGTCGCGTCGTACCGGCCGTGCAGGAAGAGGGCCGGCTTGTCGATGCGGCCGCCGTTGAGCTCGGCCTTCGCGTACTCCGCGTCGGCGGGGGTGTTGACGTACCAGGAGTTGGGGCCGGCCATGCCGTTCCGCTCGAAGGCCGCGACGTAGACGGCGTGGTCCTCGGGCGTGAGCACCGCCGGGTCCAGCGGCAGCTGCGGAACCGGGCCGCCGCCGAACCAGCCGCCGTTGCGGGTGACCACCGCGGTCGGGGCGGGCCCGTCGAGGTGCCGCGGGTCGCCGCTGCGGAACAGCGCGGCGACGAGGCCCGGCAGGTCGCTCTCGAACTGGGCCGTCGCCTCGTCGAAGGACTTGAGGTAGTGCACCTGGTAGTCCCACTGGCCGTACGGGTACTCGTCCGCGGGGTACTTCTCGCGGTCGATGAGGTCGAAGGGCGTGGGCCCGCTCGACGGGAAATGCGGCACGTTGAGCGAGGCCACCGCGTCGACGACCTCGGGGTGGTGGGTCGCGATGTTCCACACCACGGGCCCGCCCCAGTCGTGCCCGATCCAGATCGCGGAGTCGCGACCGAGCGCCGCGAGCAGCTCCAGCATGTCCGCGACCGCCTCCTCGCGGCGGTACGCCGACTTCTCGGAGTGCACCGTCGACGAGCCGTAACCGCGCATGTCGGGCGCGACGCACCGGAAGCCGAGGGCGCCGAGGGCGCGCAGCTGGTGCCGCCAGGTGTAGCCGAGCTCCGGCCAGCCGTGCACGAAGACGAGCAGCGGACCGTCGACGGGGCCCGAGGCGAGGTAGGCGGTGGTGTGGCGCTCGGTCGCGGCGATGTGCGGCGTCAGGGTCATGCCTCCACCCTGACACGCGGCGCGCACCCTTGCCCGCGCGCGGCCCACGGCTCAGTATCGATGCATGCCCCACGTGATCGTCCAGAACTGCTGCAACGACGCGTCGTGCGTCCCCGAGTGCCCCGTCGACTGCATCCACCCCACGCCCGACGAGCCCGACTACGCGACGGCGGAGATGCTCTACATCGACCCGGACGTGTGCATCGACTGCGGCGCCTGCATCGACGCCTGCCCCGTCTCGGCGATCACGACGGACTACGAGCTGACCGCGGAGATGGCCCCGTTCGAGACGATGAACGCGGACTACTACGAGGCCGTGGGCTCGTCCGCGGACCGCGATCACCCGTTCACCGACCCGCGGATCGGCCGCAAGCGCCCCGCCTCGGACGCCGAGACGCTGAGCGTCGCGGTCGTGGGCGCGGGCGCCGCGGGGCACTACGTGGTGAGCGAGTTGCAGCACCGCATCGACGTCCGCGCGACGATCGACGTCTACGAGCGGCTCCCCGAGACCGGCGGGCTGGTGCGCTTCGGGGTGGCCCCCGACCACGCCGACACCAAGAAGGTGCAGGAGCAGTTCGCGAGGTCGCGCAAGCAGTCGGGCGTCACGACGCACCTGGGCGTGCGGATCGGCGAGGACATCACGCACGAGGAGCTCGCGCGCCAGCACCACGCGGTGGTGTACGCGGTGGGCTCGCTGCACGGCCGCGACCTGGGCCTGCCGGGCGCGGACCTGCCCGGCGTGACGGCCGCCGCCGACTTCGTGGCCTGGTACAACGGCCACCCCGACTTCGCCGGGCTCGCCCCCGATCTCACGCACGAGCGGGTCGTCGTGCTGGGCAACGGCAACGTCGCGCTCGACGTCGCGCGGATCCTCACCGCCGATCCCGAGACCTTCGTCGGCACCGACCTGACCGACGAGGCCCTGGCCGCGCTCCGGGATTCGCGGGTGCGGGAGGTCGTGATCCTCGCCCGACGGGGCCCGGGTCACGCCGCCTTCACCGCGCCGGAGCTGGTGGGGTTGGCCCGCACAATGCCCGTGGTGGTCGAGCCCGCTGATCTGGAGGACGCCGGCGACGAGCCCGCCGACGAGCAGGCCCGCTTCTACCGGGCGCAGAAACTCTCCCTGCTGCAGGCGCTTCCGGCGGCGGACTCCGCGCCGGAGGGCCGACGGGTGGTCCTTCGATTCGGCACGCCGCCCACTGGCATCACCGCCGCCGACGGCGGGCTCACCGTCGCCTTCGACGACCACGGCGCACCGTCGGAGCTGGCCTGCGGCCTGGTCCTGCCGTCGATCGGGCTGAGGGGCACGTCCGTGCCGGGCGTGCCCTACGACGAGGCCACCGGCACGATCCCGAACGCCGACGGGCGCGTCCTCGGGCCCGACGGTGCCGCCCTCCCCGGCGTCTACGTGGCCGGGTGGTGCAAGCGCGGCCCGACGGGCGTGATCGGCACGAACCGCTTCGACGCCCGCGGCACCGTCGACGCCCTGGTCGCGGATTTCCACACCGGGGCGCTCCGCGCCGAGTAGGGAGCTACAGGCCGGGGCGGCGGTCCGCGAGGCCGGCGATGATGAAGTCGACCTTGGCGTCGAGGGCTGTCCGGTCGGCCCAGGCGGGCTCGGGCCGGAAGACCGCGTCGTCCGCGGCGGACCGGCGCGCCCGTTCGTACCCGGACTCGCCGCTATCGTCCACCTCGCGCATGGCCTGGACACCGAGGTGCGAGGCGAAGACGGTGTCGCCGAGGAAGTCCAGGGCGAAGGCGGCCTGCTCGACAGTCCACCCGTCCGCGCCGAGCGCGCCGGCGTAGGCGGCGGCGACGTGCTCGATGTGGTTGAACGCGATCGGGTTCGCGAACACGGCGCGGTTCAGACCGCGGTGGTCCTCGCAGACCTTCCAGCACTCGTCAGCCCACATCCGCAGGACCGCGCGCCAATCGGATCCGGGAGCGGGGAGTGCGATGCTCGCGGCGGCCCGGTGCAGCGCTGCGGCCTCGATCTCGTCCCGCGACTTGAAGACGCGGTAGATCGCCGGGGTGACAACGCCGAGCCGGTCCGCGACCGCCGCCATCGTGAACCGGTCGACGCCCTCGGCGAACGCCGCGTCGATCACGTCGTCGGCGTCGAAGGCGGGCTTCCGCCCGACCTTCCGCGTGATCCCATCGCCCCGTGCCACACCCGGCACTCTAATTCGTCAGTCGCCATCCCTGTGCGGTCCGCAGGTGCTCCCAGTAGGTGGCGTAGGTGCCGCCGGCCGCGAGGAGCTGGTCGTGCGTGCCGATCGCCTCGACCGATCCGTCGGCGTCGAGCGCCACGATGGTGTCGGCGTGGGCGATCGTGTCCAGGCGGTGCGCGATGATCAGGACCGTGGCCTCGCGCCGCAGCTGCTCCACCGCCGCGACGATGTTGGCCTCGTTCTCCACGTCGAGCGCGGACGTGGCCTCGTCGAGCAGCACGATCGGGGCACGCTTGAGCAGCGCGCGGGCGATGGCCACCCGCTGCCGCTCCCCGCCCGACAGCGCGCGGCCGCCCTCGCCGACCGGCGCGTCCCAGCCCAGCGGCAGCCGGCGCGCGATGTCCGCGACGCCCGCGGTCTCGCCCGCCCGCCGGATCTCCTCGTCGGTCGCGTCCTCGCGCCCCACCGCGATGTTCGCGCGGAGCGTGTCGTCGAAGAGGTAGACGTCCTGGAAGACCATCGACAGCTGCCCCATGAGCTGCTCGGTCGTCTGCGCGGTGACGGGCGCCCCGCCCACGAGCACGCGGCCGGAAGTCGTGTCGTAGAAGCGGCTGACGAGTTTCGCCACCGTCGTCTTGCCGCTGCCGGAGGGCCCGACCAGCGCCACCATGCTGCCGGGCGGCACCCGCAGCGAAACGTCGCGCAGGGCGGGCGGACCGTCGGGCGTGTACCCGAAGGTGACGCCCTCCAACGCGATCGCGCCCGGCTCGGGCAGGTCCGACGGTGCGCCGGGCTCGGGCAGGGGCACGGCCGTCAGCACCTCGTCGAGCTGATCGAGCAGGGGGCGCCGCGATTCGAGCGCCATGGCGCTGCTGGTGATCTCGGACAGGGTGGAGGTGAAGCGGAGCGCGAGTCCGATGAAGGCGAGCGCGGGGATCGGAGCGAGTTCGCCGGAGACGGCGAGGGTCCCGGTGACCGTGATGAGCGCGACGATCACTCCCTGCGAGACCATCCCGCTGGTGAGCAGCCCCGCGGTCTCGAACCACAGCGCCCGCTTCTTGGCCGCGGTGGCGCCGTTCATCGCGTCGGTCAAGGGTTCGAAATCGTCACTGCGGCCGCAGGACCGCAGCGCGCCCTGGCACTGCGAGTACTCGACGATCCGATGCGCGAGCACCGTCTCCTCGGGCTCGTGGATGGATCGTCCCTTGCGCAGCAGGGCCGTCGACACCAGGGTGATCGCGACGAACGCCGGCACTGCGATGGTGAGGACGAGGCCGAGCGCGGGGTTCCACAGCCACGCCGCCACGACCACGACCGCCGCCGCGACCGAGCGCGCCACGATCGGGGAGAGCATGTGCGCCAGGATCTCTCCGGCCATCATCAGCTCGGTCGAGACCACCCGGGACAGCGCGCCGGCCCGCGGCCGGGCGAACCATCCCAGGGGCTGCTTGGACACCTGGTCGCCCACGAGGCGGTGGATGCTGGCGAGGAAGTCGAGGGCGGCGGCGTAGGAGCGGCGGCTGGAGAGGTAGTTGACGCCGAAGCTGGCGGCGGCGAGCGCGGCGAGCACCCACAGCCACCCGGCCAGCCCCATCCCCCACACGGGCCCGCCGCTCGCGAGCGCGGAGATCGCGGGGAGCAGCGCGGCCAGCGCCAGCCCCTCGATGAGACCCGCGAGCACGGCCAGCGCGACGACGAGGCCCAGCGCCTCGGGGCGCGAGAGCATGCGCCGCACCCGCGGAACGATGTCGAGCAGAGGCAGATTCGTCATCGCCGGGTTCCTTCGCTCGAGGTGGACGGGGCCGCGCCGCAGTGCCAGAGCCCGGCGTAGCGGGGCTCGGCGAGCAGGTCGTCGTGGGTACCGGTGGCGACGACCCGGCCCTCGTCCACGAGGACGATCTGGTCGACACCGCTGATGGTCTCGCGGCGGTGCCCGATCACGAGCACGGTGCGGCCCCGCACGAGCGCGGAGAGCGCCTGCTGAATCTCGGCCTGCGCCTCGGGATCGGCCAGCGCGGTCGCCTCGTCGAGCACGAGCACCGGCGCGTCGACGAGGAGCGCGCGGGCGATGGCGATGCGCTGGGCCTGCCCGCCGGAGAGTCCGGTGCCGGCGCCGTAGACCGTGGCGAAGCCGTCGGGGAGCCGCTCGATCTCGTCGAGCACGCGGGCGGCGCGGGCCGCCGCCCGCACCTGCTCGTCGTCGGCGTCGGGCCGGCCGAGGGCGATGTTGTCGCGGATGCTGATCGCGAGCAGCTGCGGGTCCTGCAGCACGAAACCCACGTGCGCGTACAGGTCCGCGATCCGGTCGACCGGGACGCCGCCGATGCGGATCGCGCCGGACCGGGGATCGTCGAACCGGGCGAGCAGCGTCGCGATGGTCGACTTCCCCGATCCCGACGGGCCCACCAGCGCCGTGACGGTGCCCTGCCGCAGGGTGAAGCTCACGTCGTCGACGGCGAGCGCACCGTCGTCGCCGTACGAGTACGCGACGTTCTCGAAGACGACGTCGTGTCCCTGCGGCTCCGCGGCGTCGGCGGCGGCCGGCAGCACCGGCGTCTCGAGCACGTCCCGCAGCCGGAGCGCGGCGGCCCCGGCGAGCTGCTGCGACCACGTCGAGTGCATGAGCACCTCCAGCGCGTAGGGGATCAGAAGCGCGATGAGGGACGTGGCGAGCACGTCGGCGGCGGTCACCGCTCCCCCGTGCACCAGGACGGCGCCGCCGCCGACGTTGACGAGCAGGACCAGTGGCACCGCGAGGAACGACGATCCCACGGCGGAGATCCGGACCAGTGGCCGCACCCAGTCCGCGTAGAAGGTGTGGAACTCGTCGGCCGCCTCCTGGTAGTTGCGGTGCGCCCGGCCGACCCGGCCGAAGGCCTTGACCACGGCGATCCCGGTCACGAACTCGACGGTCCGCGCGGACACCGTCGAGAGGCGGCGGTCCATCTGCACGGTCATCTCGCCCATGCCGCGGGCCGAGACCGCCATCGCGAGGGCGTACAGCGGCAGGGTCCCGATCGACAGCAGGCCGAGGCGCCAGTCGATGACGAAGGCGTAGATCATCAGCGCGAGCGGCATGACGACGGCGTTGGTGACGTCCACCGGCTGATGCGCGATCAGCTGGTGCACCGTCCCGATGTCGTCTTGCAGGGACTTGCGCACGCGGCCCGAGTTGGTGGCGGTGAACCAGGCCAGGGGCACGCGGGCGATCCGGTCCACCATCCGCTGCCGGACGTGGTGCCCGAACCGCAGGTCGGCGACGTGGGTGACCGCGAGCGCCGCCAGGTAGATCCCGAGGCGGGCCGCGAAGGTCACGATGAGGATCTGCAGCCAGCGGTCGACCTCGGCCCGATCGACCGCGGCGCCGGTCGCCGCCGCGTCGAGGAGCAGCGCGCCGATGCGGACCAGCGCGATGTACGGCACCACGGCGAGCACCGCCGAGACCACCGCCATCACGCGGCCCAGCGCCAGCCCGCCGGCCACCGGCCGCGTCAGGTCCTTCAGCGCGGCGGCGCCCGCGCGTTGTTGCGTCTTCGCCGAGGCCGCCTCCCCCCGCGGCGGGGTTGTGGGCGACGCCCCCGGTGGGGCGTCGAGAGGGGACGTGGGCAGGTCGGTCGCCATAGCACTCCTAATTAGGTGAGCCATATCTATTTATGAATGGCGTTCACATTAGGTGGCGCGCCCCTGCTTGGCAAGACCGAATCCGCCCCGAGACAGCGAACGGTCCCGCCCTCCGGATGGAGGACGGGACCGTGTCGTGCGCGGATCGCTCGGCGTCAGCCGACGATGAGCCGGTCTCCGTCGTCGCTGACGGTGACCTTCACCGTGTCGCCGTCGCGGACGTCGCCCGCGAGCAGCGCCTTGGCGAGCTGGTCGCCGATGGCGTGCTGCACCAGGCGGCGCAGCGGCCGGGCGCCGTAGAGCGGGTCGAAACCGCGCTCCGCGAGCCAGCCCTTGGCCTCGTCGGAGACCTCGAGCCCCAGCCGGCGCTGCGACAGGCGCGTGCGCAGCTGGTCCAGCTGGATGTCGACGATGCCGGTCAGCTGGTCGGAGCTCAGCGCGTCGAAGATCAGCACGTCGTCGAGCCGGTTGATGAACTCCGGCTTGAACTTCGCCCGCACCGCGGCCATCACCTGCTCGGGCGTGCCACCCGCGCCGAGGTTCGACGTGAGGATCAGGATCGTGTTGCGGAAGTCCACCGTGCGGCCCTGGCCGTCGGTGAGCCGCCCCTCGTCGAGCACCTGCAGCAGCACGTCGAAGACGTCCGGGTGCGCCTTCTCGACCTCGTCGAACAGCACCACCGTGTAGGGGCGGCGCCGCACGGCCTCGGTCAGCTGGCCGCCGGCCTCGTAGCCGACGTACCCGGGGGGCGCGCCGACGAGCCGTGCGACGGAGTGCTTCTCGCCGTACTCGGACATGTCGATGCGGACCATGGCGCGCTCGTCGTCGAAGAGGAACTCCGCGAGCCCCTTGGCCAGCTCCGTCTTGCCCACGCCCGTCGGGCCGAGGAACAGGAACGAGCCGGTGGGCCGGTTCGGGTCCGCGACGCCGGCGCGGGTGCGGCGCACCGCATCCGAGACCGCGGTGACCGCGGCCTCCTGGCCGATCACGCGCTTGCCGATCTCCGACTCCATGCGCAGCAGCTTCTCGGTCTCGCCCTCGAGCATGCGGCCGGCGGGGATGCCGGTCCAGGCGGAGACCACGTCGGCCACGTCGTCGGGGCCGACCTCCTCCTTGAGCATGACCTCGCCGTCCGAAGCGGCACCCGAGGAGGCGACGGCCTCGGCGAGCTGCTTCTCCAGCGCGGGGATCTGGCCGTAGCGCAGCTCCGCGGCGCGGCCGAGGTCGCCGTCGCGCTCGGCGCGCTCCGACTCGCCCTTCAGCGTCTCGAGCTGCTCCTTGAGGGAGCGCACCGAATCGATGGCGCCCTTCTCGTTCTGCCAGCGGGAGGTGAGCTGGGCCAGCTTCTCCTTGTGATCGGCGAGCTCGCCGCGCAGCTTCTCCAGGCGGTCCTTCGACGCGTCGTCGGACTCCTTGGACAGCGCCATCTCCTCGATCTCGAGGCGACGGACCAGCCGCTCCTCGGCGTCGATCTCCTCGGGGCGCGAGTCGATCTCCATCCGCAGGCGCGAGGCGGCCTCGTCGACGAGGTCGATCGCCTTGTCCGGCAAGAACCGCGACGTGATGTAGCGGTCGGAGAGGGACGCGGCGGCGACCAGCGCGGAGTCGGTGATGCGCACGCCGTGGTGCACCTCGTACCGCTCCTTGAGGCCGCGCAGGATGCCGACGGTGTCCTCCACCGACGGCTCGCCCACCAGCACCTGCTGGAAGCGGCGCTCGAGCGCGGCGTCCTTCTCGATGTACTGGCGGTACTCATCGAGCGTGGTGGCGCCGACGAGCCGCAACTCGCCGCGGGCCAGCATCGGCTTGATCATGTTGCCCGCGTCCATGGCGGAGTCGCCGGTCGCGCCGGCACCGACGATGGTGTGCAGCTCGTCGATGAAGGTGATGATCTGCCCGGAGCTGGCCTTGATCTCGTCGAGGACGGCCTTGAGCCGCTCCTCGAACTCGCCGCGGTACTTGGCGCCCGCGACCATCGAGCCGAGGTCCAGCGAGACCACGGTCTTGTCGCGCAGCGACTCGGGCACGTCGCCCGTCACCACGCGCTGGGCCAGGCCCTCGACGATGGCCGTCTTGCCGACGCCGGGCTCGCCGATGAGCACCGGGTTGTTCTTGGTGCGGCGCGAGAGCACCTGCACGACACGACGGATCTCGTTGTCGCGCCCGATCACCGGGTCGAGCTTGCCCTCGCGGGCCCGCGCGGTGAGGTCGGTCGAGTACTTCTCGAGCGCCTGGTACTGGCCCTCGGGGTCCTGCGACGTGACCTTCGCGCTGCCGCGGACGGCCGTGAAGGCCTCGCGGATCTCCTGCGGGGTCGCGCCGGCCGAGGTGAGGACCTGCGCGGCCTCACCGCCCGCCTCCGCGAGCCCGTAGAGCACGTGCTCGGTGGAGACGAACTGGTCACCCATCTCGGTCGCGAGCTTCTGCGCTGCACTGACCGACGCGATCGACTCGCGGGACAGCTGCGGCGTGGTGGTGGAACCGCTGGCCTTCGGCTTGCGGTCCACGAGCTCCTGCGCACGGTTGCGCACGGTGACGGGATCCACGCCCACCGCCTTGAGCAGCGGCGCGGCGATCCCGTCGGTCTGGTCGAGCAGCGCCACCAGCAGGTGCGCCGGAGAGATCTCCGGGTTCCCCGCGGCGGACGCCGCCTGCAGAGCCGAGGTCAGCGCGGCCTGCGTCTTGGTGGTGGGCTGGAACGAATCCACTTCTGGTGACCTCCTGGGTCGTCTCGAACACGGTCGTGCACCCTGAGCCTTCTCCACTCAAGTATGCCTTCTGTTGTTCTCAACGCGCAGAACCTTGAGTCTGTTCCACTCAACCCACGGATTCCGAGTGACCCATCCCACAGGTCCGACGGTCGCGTTGAAACATCACCGTGAGAATCCGGAGATCGGCAGGGTTTCGCACGCGTAACGGCGCGATGCGCGGAGATCTTTCAACTACGCCAGCGCCGCGACGCGCTCCGCGAGCTTCTGGTGTGCGGCGGCGTCGGGGTGGCCGTCGCTGCTGGTGCCGTACACCCACCCCTCGCTGAGCGGGGAGATGACGGAGATCGACGGATCGACCGCACGGGCGGCGCCGACGATCGCGGACTCGGTCGCGCGGGCGTTCGGCCCGCTGCCGTGGACGGACGGGAAGACGGTGATCAGCGCGACCTTGGCCTTCGGCGCCTGCGAGCGCACCGTGGTGATCACCTGCCGCACCTGACTGTCGATCGCAGCCGTCGAGGCGCCCACGTCGTTGGACCCCGCCTGAACCACGACGAGCGCCGGGTCGCGCTCCGGGAGATTCGCAGCCCGGGTCAGCCCGGCGATCGCGCCGTCGTTGTAACCGGCGCCGCTGCGGGCGCTGAGGTACACCGATCGCCCGGCGATGGCGCTGATCATGCGCGGGTAGGCGACGACGCCCTCGACCTCGTAGCCGGTCGAGATCGACGCCCCGATCACGACGATGGGCCGGGAATCCGCGGTGCGCACGACGGTGCCCGGGTCAGCGGCAACGGTGCCCGCGGACGCCCCGCCCACCGACGCGATCACCACGGCTCCGATTCCGACCATTGCACCGAAACGCGACACGCTCATGCCGACATCTTGACACAACAGGTGTCACATGCATAACTTCCGCGACTTTCTTCACACAAGTCCCGTGCGCACCGCTCCTCAGTGTCACGACCGGCGAGCCGTCCACCCGCCACCCTGGCGTATCAGGTGCGGAGGATCTCCCGCACCCGAAACACTCCAGCGCACCCGGCATGCCGGGTGCGCTGGAGTGAAAGAGGTGCGGGAGATCCTCCGCACCCGCAATACCCGCGAGTGATGCCCGCAGCGGGCAGGTCGTCCCGTCGCAGGCGCTGGGTTGCGGCTCGAGTCAGACCAGGCTGGAGACGCGCTCAGCGATCCGCAGGTGCGCGGCGGAACCGGGGTGGCCGTCCTCCGAGGAGGTGTAGTTCCAGCCCTCGCTGAGCGGGGAGATCACGACGACGCTCGGGTCGACGGACCGGGCCGCGCCGATGATCGCGGCGTCCGTGGTGCGCGCCGCGTCGCCGCTGTGGATCGACGGGAACACCGTGACCACGGCGATCTTCGCGCCGGGCGCCTGCTGGCGCACCGTCGAGACGACCTGCTGCACCTGGCCCGCGACGAGAGCAGGCGGCGCGCCGACGTCGTTGGTACCCGCCTGGAGCACGACCAGCGACGGGTTCTGCGCGGGCAGGTTCGCGGCGCGGGTGAGGCGCGCGATGGAGCCGTCGGCGTAGCCGGCGCCCACGCGGGAACTGACCTGGACCGGGCGGCCGGAGAGCGCGGCGACGCGGCGCGGGTAGGCCTGCGCGGACGAGACCTCCTTGCCCGAGGAGACCGAGGCGCCGATCACGACGACGGGGCGCCGGTCGGTGGAGCCGCCCCGGACCGCGGCGGGCTTCGCCGCAGCCGGCCTCGCGGCGGGCTGCGCCGCCACGGCCTTCCCGGAGACCGGCTTGGCCACCGGCTTCGCAGCCACGGGCCGGACAACGGCCTTGGGCACGACGACCGGCTTCACGCGCTGCACCGCCGCGGAGGCGGTGGGAGCATCGGCGACCGTCCCGGTGTCGGCGGAGGCGGACCCGGCGGCGATCGGCGCGAGGGCGATGCCCGCTCCGAAGGCGATGCCGTATCCGATGCGGCGCACGCGGCGGCTGACTCGCACAGCGATCATGGCGGTGGAACCCTCTCTTCGAGCTCATCGATCCCCTCGGCACGGTGTGCGCGCCCGGGAGAAAGATACTCGACGGCCCGGTTCGGCGCAGCACTGGGCGCGCCGTCCGCGCAGGGGCGTGACGAACGCAAAGCCGCAGGTAGGATGGGGCCGTCAACGAGCGGTTCGGAAGGCAGGAGCGGAGCGGCAGTGGGTTCGCATGCACGGCACGGTCTGGCGCAGATCGCGGCCGATCTCCGGCCGGTGGCGGACGACTTCACCAAGGGCCTGTTCGCCCGCCTCTTCGCCATGGACCCGTCGCTGCGCGACCTCTTCCCCGCCAGCATGTCGGGGCACCGCGCGACGTTCATGCGCGTGCTCGACCACGTCTTCACCTCGATCCCGAAGACCGACGGGCACGACGAGCTGATCGAGTTCCTCGCGCAGCTCGGGCGCGATCACCGCAAGTACGGGCTCACCGAGGCCCACTACGAGACGATGTCGACGGCGCTCATCGCGGAGGTCCACGCCGTGTACAAGCCGCACGGCGGGCTCGACGAGGAGGACGCCGTGGTGCTCGAGCAGGGCGTCCAGCTGCTCACCGGCGTGATGCGCGGCGGCGCGCACTCCGATCCGACGCCCGCCCGCCGCACCGCCCGCGTGGCGGAGGTGCTGCGTCCGCACCCCGGCCTGTCGGTGGTGCGCCTCGTCGCCGACGAGCCGCTGCTCTTCCGGCCCGGCCAGTACGTCGAGACGCACATCCCGCAGGTGCCGCGCGTGTGGCGCCCCCTGTCGCTGGCGATGCCGCCGAACACGCAGGGGCAGCTGGAGTTCCACGTCCGCGCGGTGCCGGGCGGCTACCTCTCCAGCACCGTCTTCGGCGAGACCCGCCCGGGCGACGTGTGGCAGTTCGGGCAGGTCCACGGGCTCCTGCGGCCCGACGGTGACCGCCCCATCACGATGATCGCCGGCGGCACCGGCCTCGCGCCGATGAAGTCGATGCTGCTCGCGATGGCCATGAACGCCGACAACCCCGACGTGCACCTCCTCGTGGGGGCGCGATCGCCGGGGCTGCTGTACGACTCGGATTCGCTGGCGCCGCTGGCGGCGACGAATCCGTGGCTCAAGGTGACGCAGGTGACGGACGCACGACGGGATCCGTGGTGGCTCAAGCATCCCGCCACCGCCTACCGCGCGCTGCCGCTGCGGCACGGCTCGCTGGTGGACGCGATGGACGGCCTGGATCTCACCGGGCACCGCGTGCTGATCGCCGGCCCGCGGGGCCTGCTGCGCGCCGCGAGCGAGAAGGCCGTGGCGCGGGGCGCCGCGGCCGAGGACGTGGTGCACGACCCGCTGTGAACCGGCGCCGTCCCCGGGGACGTGCGACGGCCCCGGGGTCGTCGGACTCCCGGGGCCGTGGCACGGACATCTGATCAGGGCTTGCGGCGACTCCGCGGCTGCCGGACTCCCGGGGCGGAGGAGAGGGCCGCCCTCAGCCGCCGCGGCGGCTCCGGGGCTGCCACACCACCATGGCGCTGGATTTCGGCACGTGCACGAGTTCGCCACCGCGCCGGACGTTGTCGACCTGCGCGGCGAGTTCCTCGACCCGCCGCTGCAGTGCGTCGACCTGATTCGTCAGGTCGATGATCCGCTTGATCCCGGCGAGGTTCACGCCCTCGTCCTGCGAGAGTCGCTGCACCTCGCGGAGCAGGTCGACGTCGCGCGAGGAGTAGCGCCGACCCCCGCCCGCCGACCGCTCGGGCGTCACGAGCCCGAGGCGGTCGTACGTGCGGAGGGTCTGCGCGTGCATCCCCGCGAGCTGCGCAGCCACCGAGATCATGAACACGTGCGCGTCCGGGTCCTCGGGGAACTGCTGGTCGACGTTCATCGCTACGCCCCCGCAGGACTTCCGGCGCCGGCCCAGCCGCCCCGCGGGTCGAAGCCCGCGGCGCGCTCGGCCTCCGCGTAATCGCGGAGCGCCTGCTGCGCCCGCTCGTCGAGCGACGGGGGCACCGCGACCTGCACCTTGACGAGCAGGTCGCCGTGGCCGCCCGCCCGCTTCGGCACGCCGCGGCCGCGCACCCGGAGGGTGCGACCGTCGGTGGTGCCGGCCGGGATCTTCACGCCCACCGGCTGTCCCAGCGTGGGGACGGTGACGGTGGCGCCCAGCGCCAGCTCCGCGAAGCTCACGGGCAGGGTGACGAGCAGGTCGTCGCCGTTGCGGGTGAAGACCTCGTCGGCACTGACGTGGACCGTGACGAACAGGTCGCCCGAGGGCGCCCCGCGCATCCCGGCCTGCCCCTGGCCGGCCAGGCGGATGCGCTGGCCGTCCTTGACGCCGGGCGGGATCTTCACGTTCACCGTGCGGGTGCGCACGGTGACGCCGGTGCCGTTGCAGTCCGAGCAGGGGTCGTCGATCACCGAGCCGGTGCCGCGGCAGTCCGGGCACGGCTCGGAGAAGCTGAACGCCCCCTGGTTCCGGCTGACGAGCCCGGAACCGTTGCAGGACTGGCACACCCGCGGGCTGGTGCCCGGCTTGGCGCCGGACCCGTGGCAGGTGGTGCACGGCGACGGCGAGGTCAGCGTGATCGGCGTGGTCACGCCCAGCGTCGCGTCCCGGAAGCCCAGCGTCAGCTCGGACTCCAGGTCGCTGCCGCGGCGCGGCCGCGTGGGCTGCGGGCCCGGGCCGGAGCCCTGCCCCGCGCCACCGCGGTTGAACAGGCCCTCGAAGATGTCCCCGAAGCCGCCGCCTCCACCGTTGCCGGAGGCGGCACCGTCGAAGATGTCCGAGAACGAGAACCCGCCCGAGCCGCCGCCGGTGTTGCCGAAGCCGCCGGTGCCGAAGCCGCCACCGCCGCCGTAGCCGCCCGCGCCGCCGGAGCCGAAGCGACCGCCGCCGAACAGGCGCCGCGTCTCGTCGTACTCCTTGCGCTTGGCCGGATCGGAGAGCACGGCGTGCGCCTCGGAGACCCGCTTGAACCGCTCCTCGGCCTGCGTGTTGCCCGGATTCGCGTCCGGGTGCAGCTCACGGGCCAGCTTGCGGTAGGCCTTCTTGATCTCGTCGGCACTCGCACTGGAGCTGACGCCCAGCTCCTTGTAGAAGTCCTGCTCAACCCATTCCCTCTGTGCCACTGGGCATCACCTCCTTTATTGCTCGTCCTGGCTCGGGGCCTCCGCCGGACGGTCGACCACTGCGACCATCGCGTTACGGATCACCTTGCCATCGATCTGATATCCCTGGCGCAGTACCGCTCCCAGAACGGGATCGGCACCGTCGCCCTCGTGCTGCACGGCCTCGTGGATCGCGGGGTCGAACTCGTCGCCCTCCGCGCCGAAGGACTCGAGACCGAGGGTCTTGAGCACGCCGTCGAGCTTGTCGGACACGGACTTCAGCGGCCCGGCCTCGAGATCGCCGTGGTTGCGCGCGCGCTCCAGGTCGTCGAGGACCACGAGCAGCTCGCCGACCACGAAGGCCTTGCCCGCGGCGCGGGCGTCCACCACGTCGCGCGCGGTGCGCTTGCGGTAGTTGGCGTACTCGGCGGTCACGCGCTGCAGATCGGCGGTGAGTTCCGCCTCCTTGTCGGGCGCGGCCTCCTCCACGATCTCGGCGTCGGCCGCGGCCGCGGCGGATTCCTCCGCCGCGACCTCGGACTCCGCGGTCACCTCATCCGGTTCCACCGGATTCTCGGGACTCGTCATTACTTGGCGTCCTTCGGGTCCTCGTCGACGACCTCGGCGTCCACGACGCCGTCGTCCTGCTGGGCGCCGGCGTCGGCACCGTCGGCCTGCGCCTCAGCGGCACCGGCCTGCGCGTACAGCGCCTGGCCCAGCTCCTGCGACTCGGTCGAGAGCTTCTCGACGGCGGCCTTCACGGCGGCGATGTCGGTGCCCTGGAGCGCCTCGTTCGCCTCCTTGATGGCGGCCTCGACCTTCTCCTTGTTCTCGGCCGGGACCTTGTCCTCGTTCTCCTTGAGGAACTTCTCGGTCTGGTTGACCAGCGACTCGGCCTGGTTGCGGGTCTCCGCCTCCTCGCGACGAGCCTTGTCCTCCTGGGCGTGCGCCTCGGCATCCTTGATCATCCGGTCGATCTCCTCCTGCGACAGACCACTGCCGTCGGAGATCTTGATGGTGTTCTCCTTGCCGGTGCCCTTGTCCTTCGCGGTCACGTGCACGATGCCGTTGGCATCGATGTCGAAGGTGACCTCGATCTGGGGCACGCCGCGCGGCGCCGGCGCGATGCCGGTCAGCTCGAAGCTGCCGAGCAGCTTGTTGTGCGCGGCGATCTCACGCTCGCCCTGGAAGACCTGGATCTGCACCGACGGCTGGTTGTCGTCGGCCGTGGTGAAGGTCTCGGACCGCTTGGTGGGGATGGTGGTGTTGCGCTCGATGAGCTTGGTCATCACGCCGCCCTTGGTCTCGATGCCGAGGGACAGCGGGGTGACGTCGAGCAGCAGCACGTCCTTGACCTCGCCGCGCAGTACGCCGGCCTGCAGGGCGGCGCCGACGGCGACGACCTCGTCCGGGTTGACGCCCTTGTTGGGCTCCTGGCCGCCGGTGAGCTCCTTGACCAGCTCGGTCACGGCGGGCATACGGGTGGAACCACCGACGAGCACGACGTGGTCGATGTCGCCCACGGCGATGCCGGCGTCCTTGATGACCGCCTGGAAGGGCTTGCGGGTGCGCTCCAGCAGATCGTTGGTGATCTTCTGGAACTCGCTGCGCGACAGGTTCTCATCGAGGAACAGCGGGTTCTTGTCCGCGTCCACCGTGATGTACGGCAGGTTGATCGACGTGCTCTGGCCCGAGCTCAGCTCGATCTTCGCCTTCTCAGCGGCCTCACGCAGACGCTGCATGGCCATCTTGTCCTTGGTCAGGTCGATGCCGTGCTGCGCCTTGAACTTCTCGACGAGCCAGTCGACGACGCGCTGATCCCAGTCGTCGCCACCGAGGTTGTTGTCACCCGAGGTCGCGCGGACCTCGACGACGCCGTCGCCGATCTCCAGCAGCGAGACGTCGAAGGTGCCGCCACCGAGGTCGAAGACCAGGATGGTCTGCTCCTTCTCGCCCTTGTCCAGGCCGTACGCGAGCGCGGCGGCGGTGGGCTCGTTGACGATGCGGAGCACGTTCAGGCCCGCGATCTGGCCGGCCTCCTTGGTGGCCTGGCGCTGCGCGTCGTTGAAGTACGCGGGCACCGTGACGACGGCGTCGGTGACGTCCTCGCCCAGGTAGGCCTCGGCGTCGCGCTTGAGCTTCATCAGCGTGCGGGCGCTGATCTCCTGGCTGGTGTAGTCCTTGTCGTCGATCTTCTGCGTCCAGTCGGTGCCGATGTGGCGCTTGACCGAGCGAATGGTGCGGTCGACGTTCGTGACGGCCTGGTTCTTGGCGGGCTGACCCACCAGGACCTCACCGTTGCGCGCGAAGGCCACCACCGAGGGGGTGGTCCGCGAGCCCTCGGCGTTCGCGATCACGACCGGGTCGCCGCCCTCGAGGACAGCGACGCACGAGTTGGTGGTGCCGAGGTCGATGCCTACTGCACGTCCCATATTGATTTGCCTCCTGAATAGTTCTGCTACAGATCCAGACTTCAGCGCCCCCGACTCAAGGGGCGAACACTTCAGTTCTACCCCATTGAGCGGATCACGCTCAAGTAGTACGTTCTGTCCAACGGACGACCGGACGGGAATGTTCCCGATTTCGCGAAAAAGTTGAGCGCGGGTCGCTCAAGGTGCGTTCTCCCAGGTCGCGCAGTCCGAAGGTGCCGGTGACATCCGCTCCGTCCCCCGCGCGGCGGCCACGTCCCCCACGCGGCGGCACCTCCCCCACGGGAAGCCGGTCGTCTGATGGGGGACGATTCGTCCCCCGCGCGGCGTGCACTTCCCCCTGCGCAGCTTCGCAGGCCGTCACGCCGCATTACCGGCCGTCACGCGAACCGCGGGGGAATCCCAGGGGTCGACTGGGTAGTTCCACGGATCCGCCGCCACGTCGAACCGAGTGGACTGGACGCATGACGAACACGGTCTACACCGAACACCGCGACGCACTTCGCACCCGCGTCGCCCGAGCAGCACTCTTCGCCTGCGGCGGGGCGTACGGGTGCTTCATCCTGGTCGTCGCCGGCGCGCTGAGCAACAACCTGGACCACTTCGACTCCCTACTCGGTGCAGCGGTGATCCTCGCTCTCGCGACTCCCGTACTCGCCGCGATCGGCAGCTTCTGGGGACTCGGCCCGTGCCGTATCGCCTGCACCACGGTGCTCCTCATGACCGGCCCAGTCGTCGCGATAGTCCTCGTCACCGTGCTCGCGGCCGCGTCGAACTGAACCGCGTTTCGCGCAGCACGGGCACACCGGACGGAGTTCGTCCCCCGCGCGGCGCCGAATCCCCGCGGATCCGTTCGCTCCCCCACGACAAGCCGCTCCCCTGGTGGGGGACCGGCCGTCCCCCGCGCGGCGCCGAATCCCCCACCGGACGCCAGCCCTCCCCACCGGACGCCGACCTCCCCCTGGAACGCCGAGCGGGCGGGCCGCCGAAGCGACCCGCCCGCACCGTCGAACCTGTTAGGCGGCGACCTGCGCGCCCTCGGACACCGGCTCGAGGGCCAGCGCGACGATCTCGGCGACGTCGACCATGGGCTTCACGTCCAGCGCGTCGAGGACCTCGGCCGGGACGTCGTCCAGGTCGGGCTCGTTGCGCTGCGGGACGAACACCGTCTTCAGGCCGTTGCGCTGCGCGGCCAGCAGCTTCTGCTTGACCCCGCCGATCGGCAGCACCCGGCCGTTCAGCGTGACCTCGCCGGTCATGCCGACGTCGCTGCGCACGCGCCGCCCCGTCAGCATCGAGACCAGCGCGGTGACCATCGTGACGCCCGCCGACGGCCCGTCCTTGGGGACGGCGCCGGCCGGGAAGTGGATGTGCACCGTGCCGTTCAGCGCGGCCGGATCGATGCCGAAGTCGGCGGCGTGCGCCTGCACGTACGACAGGGCGATCTGCGCCGACTCCTTCATCACGTCGCCGAGCTGGCCCGTCAGCTTCAGCTCCGGGCCGGACTCGCCGGGCGTGTGCAGCGCCTCGATGAACAGGACGTCGCCGCCCATGCCGGTCACGGCGAGGCCCGTCGCGACGCCCGGCACCTCGGTGCGCTCCGCGGTCTCCGGGGTGAACCGGGGCCGGCCGAGGTAGCCCTGCAGGTCCCCGACATCGACGACGGTGCGCCCGCCCTCCGAGGAGGAGGACTGCTCCACCGCGACCTTGCGCAGCGCCTTCGCCAGCAGCCGCTCGAACTGCCGCACGCCCGGCTCGCGGGTGTAGTTCGCGGCGATCTCGCGCAACGCCTCGTCGGTGACGGTCACCTCGTCGGCGGTGAGCGCGGCCCGCTCGAGCTGCCGTGGCACCAGGTAGTCCCGGGCGATCGCGACCTTGTCGTCCTCGGTGTAGCCGTCGAGGGTGACGAGCTCCATGCGGTCGAGCAGCGCCGACGGGATGTTCTCCACCACGTTGGCCGTCGCCAGGAAGACGACGTCGGACAGGTCCAGATCGAGGTCCAGGTAGTGGTCGCGGAAGGTGTGGTTCTGCGCGGGGTCGAGGACCTCGAGCAGGGCAGCCGCGGGGTCGCCGCGGTAGTCGGAGCCCACCTTGTCGATCTCGTCGAGCAGCACCACCGGGTTCATCGCTCCGGCCTCGCCGATCGCGCGCACGATCCGGCCGGGCAGCGCGCCGACGTAGGTGCGACGGTGCCCGCGGATCTCGGCCTCGTCGCGCACGCCGCCGAGTGCCACGCGCACGAACTTCCGACCCAGCGCCCGGGCGACGGACTCGCCGAGGGAGGTCTTGCCGACACCGGGAGGGCCGGCGAGCACCATGACGGCGCCTGAGCCGCGGCCGCCGACCAGCGACATGCCGCGCTGCGACCGGCGCGACCGAACGGCGAGGTACTCGACGATGCGATCCTTCACGTCGTCGAGGCCGTGGTGGTCGGCGTCGAGGATCGCCCGCGCGCCGGCCAGGTCGTCCGAGTCCTCGGTCGTGACGTTCCACGGCAGGTCGAGGACGGTGTCGAGCCAGGTGCGGATCCAGCCCGCCTCGGGGCTCTGGTCGGTGCCGCGCTCCAGCTTGCCGACGTCGCGCAGCGCCGCCTCGCGGACCTTCTCCGGGAGGTCGGCGGCCTCGACGCGGGACCGGTAGTCGTCGGCACCGTCGGGCTCGTCCTCCCCGAGCTCCTTGCGGATGGCGTTGAGCTGCTGCCGGAGCAGGAACTCCTTCTGCTGCTTCTCCATCCCGTCGCGGACGTCGGAGGCGATCTTGTCACTCACCTCGGTCTCGGCGAGGTGCTCGCCGGTCCAGTCGATGAGCCGCTGCAGGCGCGCGTCGACGTCGCCGGTCTCGAGCAGCTCGCGCTTCTGCTCGTTCGTCAGCCAGGACGAGTAGCCCGACGTGTCCGCCAGCGCGGCGGGGTCGGTGAGCCGATTGACGGCGTCGATGACCTGCCACGCCTCGCGGCGCTGCAGCATCGCGAGCACGACCTTCTTGTACTCGGCGGCCAGCTCGCGGGTGCGCTCGGTGACGGGCGCGTCGTCGACGAGCTCGACCTCGACCCACAGGGCCGCGCCGGGGCCGGTGGTGCCGGAGCCGATGTGGGCGCGCTGCTCGCCGCGGAGCACCGCGACGTACTCGGACTGCCCGGGAACGCGGCCGACCTGCACGATCGACGCGACGACGCCGTGGGTCGGGTAGCGGTCGTCCAGCCGCGGGGCGATGAGGAGCTTGCCGCGCTCGCTCGCGCGGCCGGCGTCGACGGCCGCCTGCGCGGCGGCGTCGTCGAGGGGGATCGGCACGACCATGCCGGGGAGCACGACGAGGTCGGGGACGAAGAGAACGGGCAGCGAGATCTGCTCAGACATGGGACCTCCAAAGTTCAGTCTGCCCCGCTCAACGCCGACGCCCGGCCGGGTTGTTCCGGCCGGGCATCGACGTTCGCCCTCAGCGGATTTCAGGCCGCCGCAGGCTCCCGCTCCGGGCGCACCTCGTGCTCCGCTGCGCTTCCCCGATCACGCGGCCACGGGCTCGCGTTCGGGGCGCGCCTCGTGCTCGACGCCCTCGTGCTCCCTTCCCACCTCGAAGCGCAGCAGCCGCAGCGCGTTGGCCACGACGATGAGCGTCGAGCCCTCGTGGATGAAGACCACCGGCCCCATCGGCATACCGAGGAAGGTGACGATCACCAGGAACACGACGATGCCGAGCGCGGCGATGAGGTTCTGCCGGATGATGCGGCTGGTCTGCCGGCTCAGCCGCACCGCGAAGGGCAGGCGGCCCAGGTCGTCGCTCATCAGCGCGACGTCGGCGGTCTCGAGCGCGACCGCGGAGCCGGCGGCGCCCATCGCGATGCCCACGTCGGCCTGCGCCATCGCGGGGGCGTCGTTGACGCCGTCGCCGACCATTGCGCACCGTCGGGCGTCCGGCCCGGCGCCGGACAGGCCCCGGACGTGGGTCACCTTGTCCTCGGGCAGCAGCCCGCCGAGCGCGCGGTCGACGCCCACCTCGCGCCCCACGGCCTCGGCCACCTGCTGGTGGTCGCCGGAGATCATCACGATGTCGGTCATGCCGGACTCGCGCAGCCGGTCGAGCACCTGCCCGGCCTCCCGACGGGGCGTGTCCATCACGCCGATCACGCCGAGGAAGCGGCCGCCGCGGCGCACGATCATCAGGGTGCGGCCGCCGGCCTGGAGCCGCTCGACGTCGGCGGCGACGGCACCGTCGATCTCGATGGCGGCGTCGGTGAAGAGGCGCTCGTTGCCGATCTCGACCCGCTCCCCGTCGACGAGGGCGCGGACGCCGCGTCCAGTGACGGACTGCAGGTCGGAGGCGGTGAGCACCGTCGACGTGCGGGCGGCGACGGCCTCGGCGACCGCGGCCGCGAGCGGGTGGTCCGAGAGCTTCTCGACGGCGAGGGTGGTCGCGAGCAGCTCGTCGAGCTCGACGCCGGGCGCGGCGACGGTGTCGGTGACCCGCGGCTCGCCCCAGGTGAGCGTGCCGGTCTTGTCGAACGCGATCGACGTGACCCGGCCCAGCGTCTCGAGCGGGGCGCCGCCCTTGACGAGCACGCCGGCGCGGGCCGCGCGGGCGACGCCGGCGAGCACGGCCGACGGGGTGGCCAGCGCCAGCGCGCAGGGGCTCGCGGCGACGAGGACGGCCATCGCGAGGTAGAAGGCGTCGTCGAAGGGGTTGCCCAGCGCGAAGTACCCGACGGCGAAGACGCCGATGACGAAGGCGATCACCGCCGGCACGTAGATGCGCTGGAACTTGTCGAGGAAGCGCTGCGTGGGCGACTTGGCCTGGTCGGTGGACGCGACGAGCTCGACCACCTTGCTCAGCGTGGAGTCCTTCGCCAGCGCCGTGACCTGCACGACGAGCGCGCCGGAGCCGTTGACGGTGCCCGCGAAGACCTTGTTCTCGTCGGCGACGCGGCCGGTGCGGGCGGGATCGAGCGGCTCCTTCTCGACGGGCATCGACTCGCCCGTGACCGCGCTCTGGTCGATCGCGGACCGGCCGTCGACGACCACGCCGTCGGAGCTGACGCGGGCATTGGGGCGGATCAGCACGAGGTCGCCGACGGCGACGTCCTCCACCTGCCGGTCGACGAACTCGCCCGCCGTGGTCGACGGTCCGCCGACGTGCACCAGCGCGGTGCGGGGCGCGAGGCCGGCCAGGGCCTCGATCGACTTCGACGCGCGGGCCAGCGCGAATTCCTCCAGCGCGTGGCCGAGGCTGAACAGGAACAGCAGCACCGCGCCCTCGGCGAACCGGCCGATGGAGGCGGCGCCGATCGCCGCGACCAGCATGAGGAAGTCGACCTCGAACTTGCCGTTCAGCGTGGACTTGATCGCGGAGCGGATGGTGAAGAAGCCGCCGAAGAAGTAGGTGGCGAGGAAGAGGGCGGTGCCGACGTCGGGCAGCTTCAGGGCGTACTCGGCGATCATGCCCGCGGTGTAGGTGACGCCCGAGGCGATGGCGAAGCCGATCTCCCACCGCGCCGAGTGGCCGGATTCGTGGTCGTGTTCTGCGCTCATGTCCTGAGCGTATGCCACATATGCATACATTGCAATATGTTGCTGCGAGACCTTTCTAGACTCGTCCCGTGCACATCGGAATCATCGGGGCGGGACTGTCCGGACTGTCGGCGGCGCTGCACCTGCTCGGGGCGGGCCACGAGGTCACCGTGATCGAGCGGTCGCGACACGTGGGCGGGCGCGCGGGCACGGTGCGGATCGGCGGCCACGTCGTCGATCCGGGCGCGAGCGTGCTGACCATGCCGGAGCTGGTCTTCGACGCCCTCGCGGCGGGCGGCCTGGACCGGTTCGCCGCCGAGGACGAGCTGGACCTCCTTCCCGTCACGCCCGCGTACGCGGGCCGCTTCCCCGCGCTGGACGGCCTGCCGCCGAGCGTGCTGCACGTGCCCGAGGACCTCGCCGTCCCCGAGCACATGCGCTGGCAGCAGGGCATGTTCGACGCCGCGTACGAGCGGTTCATCGCCGGCGACGCCGCATGGGGCTCGTACGCGAACCCGCGCGACCTGGCCCGGCTCGGCGGGCTGGTGCGACGCGGCGCGCTGCGCTCGATGCAGCACCAGGTGGACCGCCGCGTCGACGACCCGCGCGCCCGCCGCATGCTCACCTTCCAGGCGCTGTACGCGGGGGTCGCGCCGTCGGCGGCGCGGGCGGTGTACGCCGTGATCTCGCACATGGACGTCGGCCTGGGCGTCTGGTACCCGCGGGCGGGTATGGGCTGGGTGGCGTCCGTCATGGCCCGGCAGATCCAACGGGCCGGAGGGCGGCTCCTCTTCGACCACGAGGTGATCGGCCTCGATGGCCGACGGGGCCGTGTGACGGGGCTGCGGGCCCGGACGATCACCCGCGTGCACCAGTTGCCGTTCGACGGGGTGGTGCTCACCGCCGACTCCCCCGTCACCGACCGGCTCATCGCGCCGCTCGGCGGGCGGGCGCCGCGGAGGGTGCGGTTGTCGCCGTCGGCGGTGGTCGCGCACCTCGACGTGGACCCGGACCTGCAGGACCACTGGCCCACGCAGGCCCACCACACGCTGGACTTCGGCGCCGCGTGGGAGCGGACGTTCGCGGAGATCACCGCGACGCGGGGCCGCGGGCGGCTGATGAGCGACCCGTCGTTCCTCATCACCCGGCCGTCGGTCACGACGGGCGAGCCCGGGCCGGTGAGCGTGCTGGCCCCCTGCCCGAACCTGGAATCGGCGCCGCTGGACTGGGACGCGATGGGCACCGACTACGCGCGCGACGTGCTGCGAACCCTGGAGGGCCGCGGCTACCGCGGGATCTCCGACGCGGAGGTGATCCACGTGGACACCCCCGCCGACTGGGCGCGACAGGGCATGTCGGCGGGCACCCCGTTCGCCGCGGCCCACACCCTCACCCAGACGGGGCCGCTGCGCCGCCCGCAGCGGGTGCCCGGCCTCGCGAACGCCGTGCTCGCCGGGTCGATGACGCACCCCGGCGTCGGGGTGCCGCCCGCGCTCATCTCCGGCCGACTGGCGGCGGAGGCGATCAGTTCCTCGTGAAACCGGCTGATTCCTCGGTCACGAGGGAAGATTCGGCCTCGTGCCGCGGTATTCGGCCGGTTTCACGAGCGCAGCGCGGCGGAGGCGGCGAGGGCGGCCAGGCAGACGACCGCCGCGAACACCATTGCTCCGGGCAGCGCGCCGCGGGCGAGCACCGCGGCGGCCGCGGCCGCACCGAACGCCGAGCCCAACTGCCGCGTCGTGTTGAAGACGCCGGCGCCCGCGCCCACCAGGTCGCGCGGCAGCTCGGAGGTCGCGAGCAGCGACATCGGGCCCCACATCATCGCGCTGCCCACGCCGACCACCGCGGCCGGCACCGTCAGCCACCCGGCCGGCAGCGCCGCGGCGAGGACGGCCACGAACAGCGCCAGGCCGAGGGCGCACACCGCGAGACCGGCCGACAGGACTCCGCGCGGGTCGCGCCGGCGCAGCGACCGCCCGACCCGCGGCGCGAGCAGGGCCGAGACCAGGGCCGTCGGCGCCAGCAGCAGCGCGGCGCCGCCCGGCGAGACGCCGTGCCGGGCCTGCGCGTAGAGCGTCGCCGGGAAGACGTAGGCGGTCACCCACGCGCCGGCGAGCAGGTTGACGCCCGACGACGCGGCGAAGCTGCGAATGCGGAAGAGCCGCAGCGGGACGAGCGCGTCCTCGCTCCGTCGGCGCTGGCGGGAGAGGAAGGCGAGAGTCGCTGCGGCGCCCCCTGCGAGCGCGATCCACGGCGTCGCGCCGGGTCGCCCGAGCTCCTGCAGACCGAGGATCAGCCCGAACACGGCGGCTGCGGACAGGACGGCCCCAGGAATATCGAGCCGGCGGGCGTCCACCGTCGACCGCGGGACGAACCGCAGGGTAAGGACGATCCCCGCGACGCCCACGGGGACGTTGAGCCAGAACACCCAGCGCCAGCTCGCGACGTCGGCGAGGAGGCCACCGAGGAGCGGGCCCGCCAGCGTCGCGACGCCGGTGACGGAGCCCCAGACGCCGAGGGCCGCACCGCGGGTCTCGATCGGAAAGACGAGGGTGATGATCGCCATGACCTGCGGCGTCATCAGTGCCGCGCCGATCCCCTGCACGACGCGCATCGCCACCAGCACGCCGAGAGTCGGCGCGAAGCCGCAGGCGAGCGACGCGAGGAGGAAGACGGCGAGGCCGAGTAGGTACATGCGGCGGTGCCCGAACCGGTCACCGAGGCGGCCGCACAGCAGCATCGGGACGGCGAAGGCGAGCAGGTACGCGGACGAGACCCACAGCACCGAGCGGACGTCGGCGTGCAGGCCGTCCATGAGGCGGACGGTGACGACGGATAGCGCCGTCGCGTCCACGAGGATCATGGCGTAGCCGAGGGCGAGAGCGCCGAGCGCGGCCCACCGGTCGGCGGAGACGGACGTGGACATGGGCGTGGAGGTACGCAAAAGGAGAGACTCCTGACACGGGAGGCACGGATGGGGGCATCCGTCGACGCCGCGCAGGGCGTCGACACGTGTCAGGAGTTCATGCGCGGCAGCCTATCCCGGGACGACGGGGCGCCGTCAACGGGATTTCCGGCACACGCTCAGAGCAGGGCGTCGATCTGGTTCATCGCCTGGGTCATGCCCTCCTCCATGCCCATCTCGAGGACCTGCTCGAGCTGCTCGAGCGAACGGTGCGTCGCGGTGAGGGTCATGCGCGTCACGTCGCCGGCGGGCGTGATGACGACGGTGGTCGTGGAGTGGTCCTCGGGGTCGACGGGCTCGCCGTCCTCGCCGGCGAAGCCGTCGCGGAAGGTGAAGGTCGACGGGGCGTCGGTGGACACCGTCGAGAACCAGCCGCCGGCCTTGGTGCCGTCCGGGCCGGTCATGTAGTAGCGGGACTCGCCGCCGGGCCTCAGCTCGTGCCGGACGAAGGTGGCGGGCCATCCGGGCGGGCCCCACCACTTCTCCAGCAGCCGGGGGTCCTCCCAGAGCTGCCAGACGCGCTCCGGGGAGGCGGCGAACTCCGCCTCGAGGGTGAAGGTGAGCGCCTCGCGATCGGCGCCGGTGGTGAGCACGGGCATGACGGAACTCCTCAATCGGTCGGGGGGTCGAGCAGCGCGTCCATGCGCGCGACTCTTCCCCGCCACAGGTCCTCGTATCCGCGCAGCAGGCGGGCGCCGCGCGCGATGGTGTCGACGTCCGGGCCGACCAGGGCCTCGCGCCCCCGCCGGGTCTTGACGACCAGGCCGGCCTTCTCCAGCACCGCCACGTGTTTCTGCACCGCCGCGAAGCTCATCTCGTAGCCGCGGGCGAGCTCCGAGACGGAGCACTCCCGCTCGATCACCCGGACGACGATGTCGCGCCGGGTGCGATCCGCGAGGGCGTGGAAAAGGCGGTCCGCCTCGTCCGGTGCCAGTTCATTTACAACCATCGAGTTGTACGTTACCGCCGTCACATCCGGCCTGCAAGAGCTTCGGCCCGGCCACCCGAAAGTGATAGGTTCCGTGCCGAGTGCTCTCACAGCCGGTAGCGCTCACTGGACATCAGGGTGTTGAATGTCAAGACACCCACGTGGAAGGAGTCGGACGATGAGTTCGCGCACATCGGCCCAGCAGCACGAGCCCGCGGAGGTCGAGATCCACGCCCGGAACGTGGAGTTCGACTGGGAGAACGTGCCGCTCGAGTGGATCCCCGGCGAGCCCGTGGCCAGCGACATCATCAGCAGCATCCTGCACTCCGTCCTTCCCGAGGGCGAGCGCTGGTTCTGCGAGGTCTACACCGAGGCGCTGCCCTTCGTGAAGGACGAGAACCTCGCCCGCACGATGCGCGGCTTCATCGGCCAGGAGGCCATGCACGCCGAGTCGCACGACCGCGCCCTCTCCGAGTACCTGCAGCGCTGCGGCATCGACACCCAGCCCGTGGCCCGGCAGTTCGAGTACATCTTCCGCAAGATCCTCGCGCCGCGGACCTACCACTCGGACCGCGCCCAGTACAACGACATGGTGCAGCGGCTCTGGCTGATCGCGGCGGTGGAGCACTACACCGCGATCCTGGGCGTGTTCGCGCTGAACAACGCCTGGGACGACTTCGACGTGGACCCGACGATGGCCGACATCTGTCGCTGGCACGGCGCCGAGGAGGTCGAGCACCGGTCCGTCGCGCACGACGTGGCGAACTACTTCGACCCGAGCTACTTCCACCGTTGCCGCGCGATGATCGTCGGCATCGTCTTCCTCATCCTCGCGCTGCACCGCACGTCGGGCTACATGCTGCGCAAGGATCCGAACTTCAGCTACTCCTACCCGCGGCTGTGGTGGGAGTACCTCAAGGGCTCCCGCAAGAACATCCTGCCGAAGCTGCGGGACGTCGTGAAGTTCACGCTCATCTACTTCAAGCCGAGCTTCGATCCCGCGTCGATCGGGTCGACCGCGCAGGCCGTCGCGTACCTCGCGAAGTCGCCGGCCGCCCGGGCGGCGAACGGATGACGGGCGAGCGCAAGGCACCGTCGGTCTTCCGCCCCTGGGGCGAGCCCGTCACGGAGATCCCTCCGCACCTGTACGGCCGCTGGAAGCGGGATCCGCTGCTGCGCTTCGCCAACGCCTTCTTCGGCGTGACCATCCCGGCGTTCGCGCACCTGATGAAGCCGCGGCACCTGGCCGAGCCCAGCACCAGCCGCGACCTGCGGGTGGTCTCGCGCGAGATCGTCGCGCACGACAAGGACGTCGTCGCCCTGACCTTCGTCTCGGCCGACGATTCCCCGCTCCCCCGCTGGACGCCCGGCGCGCACCTCGACCTGCTGCTGCCCTCGGGCCGCATGCGCGAGTACTCGCTGTGCGGCGACCCCGCGGACCCCGATACCTACCGGATCGCGGTGCGCCGCATACCGAACGGTGGCGGTGGTTCCGTCGAGGTGCACGAGACCCTGCACGTCGGTGCGACGGTGACCGTCAAGGGGCCCCGCAACGGCATGCCGATGGCGGTGCCGGGCCACGGCTCCTCCGCGGAGCACCTGCGGTTCGTCGCCGGCGGCATCGGCATCACGCCGATCCTGCCGATGATGATCGCCGCCGAGCGCCTAGGACTGAGCTGGTCGATGCTCTACTCCGGTCGCTCCACCGACACCATCCCGTTCATCGCCGAGGTGGAGCGGTTCGGCGACAAGGTGGAGATCCGGACCGACGACGAGCACGGCATCCCCACCGCCGAGACCCTCATCGGCGAGACCCCGGGCCCGACGGCGCTGTACGCCTGCGGCCCGATCCCGATGCTCGAGTCCCTGCGCGTGGGCCTGATCGGCCGCACGGACGTCGAGCTGCATTACGAGCGCTTCTCGGCGCCGCCGGTGGTGGACGGAAAGCCCTTCACCGCCACCCTCGCCCAGTCCGGACAGACCCTGGACGTGGCCGCGGACGAGACCCTGCTGGCCGCGATCCTCAAGGCCAAGCCCGACGCCCCGTACTCCTGTAAGCAGGGCTTCTGCGGCACCTGCCGGATGACGGTGACCGAGGGCACCGTCGACCACCGGGACAAGACCCTGACGCCCTTCGAGCGGGAGCAGGGACAGATGCTGACCTGCGTCTCGCGCGCTGCCGGCGACCACCTGACCATCGATCTGTAAGGCGCACACCATGACCGATCAGCACCGCTTCGACGTGACCACGTCCGACGGCCTCACCCTGGCGGGCTTCCGCTACGGCACCCACGACGCGGCGCGCCCGACGGTGCTCGCGATCCACGGCTATCCCGACAACCACCACGTGTGGGACGGCGTCGCGGAGGCCCTCGACGGTCGCGCGAACGTCTACACGTTCGACGTGCGCGGCGCGGGCGACTCGGAGGCGCCGGCCGGCAAGGCCGGGTACCGGTTCGACCGCCTCATCTCCGACATCTCGCGGGTGATCGACGCGGTGCGCGAGGTCAGCGGCGACCGCTCGAAGGTGCACCTCCTCGGCCACGACTGGGGCTCGATCCAGGGCTGGCACGCCGTCGTCGATCCCGCGGTCGCGGACAAGACCGCCTCCTACACCTCGGTGTCCGGGCCGAACTTGAACCACGCGGGCGAGTACCTGCAGGGCGTGCGCAGCGCGAAGGAGCTGCCGGCGCGGCTGCGCCAGGCGGCGGGCTCGACGTACATCCCGTTCTTCCTCGTTCCGGGACTGGCGGATTCGCTGTACAAGCGCGGCTGGGGCCAGAAGCTGATCGAGACGCTGGAGAAGCGCGGCACCGGCGGCAAGGTCGCCGAGGGCTACACGCGCAGCGACCGCGACTTCACCAACGGCCTGAACCTCTACCGCGCCAACATGCCCGCCCCGTTCCTCAAGCCGGCGGACGCCACGACGTCGGTGCCCGTGCAGGTGGTCACGCCCGAGGGCGACCTGTTCGTCACGCCGCCGCTGCAGCTGGCCGGCCTGGAGAAGTCGCCGAAGTCGCGGCACGTCTCGGTGCCCGGCGGGCACTGGGTGGTCGCGCAGAACCCCGGCCCACTGGCCGATGCGACCTTCGAGTGGGTCGAGGCGAACCGGTGATCCGCAGCATCCCCGTCCGCGGTCGCTGGGTGCGGGTCCGCGAGTCGGGCGACGCGTCGCTGCCCACTCTGGTTCTGCTGCACGGCATCACGCGCAGCCTGGAGGACTGGGACCCGACCTTCGAGGCGCTCGAGGGGGAGTACCGGCTCATCGCGCCCGACCTCGCCGGGTACGGCTGGTCCGCTCCGCATCCCGACGGTGCCGGCCTCGCCGCGCTCGCCGACGGGGTCGCGGAGACCCTGGCTGCGCTGAACGTCTCGGGACCGGTGCACGTCGCGGGCAATTCGCTGGGCGGCGCGGTGACGATGATGCTGCTCGCCCGGCACCCGGAGCTGGTCGCGTCGATGACGCTCGTGGATCCCGCCGGCTTCGGCAAGGAGGTGACGCCGCTGCTGCGCCTGCTCGGGGTTCCCGTGCTGGGCAAGCTGATCGCGACCACGCCGAGCCGCCCCGGTGCGATCATCCAGGAGCGGTTGATCTTCGCCGACAAGTCCTACGCCACCCGCGCGCGTATCGACCACGCGATGGCCATCGCCCGGGAGACCGACGCCGGCCTCACCGCGTGGAAGACCGCGGACGAGCTCGGCTCCGTGCTGGGCGGCGTGCGCCAGGACTGGCGCGACGAGCTGCACCGGACGATCGCTCGGACCCCGCGGCCCACGATGGTGCTGTGGGGTGCGCGCGACAAGGTGCTGCCGCCCGTGCATCTCGAGGCCGCGCGGAGGCTCATTCCGCACGCCGAGGCGCACCTGATTCCCGGGGTCGGCCACATGCCGCAGCTCGAGTGCACGCGCGAGTTCGCCGCGCTGATCACGTCGTTCCTGCAGCGGAATCCGGTGGCGGAGCTGCCACAGGCCGCGTCGCAGTAGATCATCGGCGCCACCGCGGGGTGGTAGTCGTTCACGGAGGGTATGCGTCCAACGCATACCCTCCGTTCTCGTAGTGCCTCAGCAGTATTGGTGCGTGCGCCCGCGGAGCGGGCACGGCACTCACACCGGACCGCGGTCCTCAGCCCGCTTCCGCTTGCTCATACCGTTGCAACGCTATGAAGAAGCGGAAACGTCAGCGGGAAGCCTGATCGCGACGACTCAGCGCGCGGGCGCGGCCCCGAGCGCGGCGGCCGCCGCAGTGAACTCGCACCACTCCTCACGCAGGCGGGCGAGTTCCGCGCGGCCGGCGTCGGTGAGCTCGTACACCTTCCGCGCCGGGCCGGATTCGCTCTGCTCCCACTCGGCGACGATCCAGCCGTCGTTCTCCAGCTTCACCAGGGCGGGGTAGAGCTGCGCACCCTTGATCGGCTGCAGCCCCACCTCGACCAGCGCGGCGGAGACCCCGTACCCGTGCCGCGGCGCCGACTCCAGCACCCCGAGGATCAAGAGCGGCAACGTCGCTCTCTGCCACGCCGCGGTACTCACGCTGCAGCCCCCGGTGATGGTGCGTTCGGCCGCGCACGTCGAGCGCGAAAGGCGCTGCGCGCCGCCAAAGCCACCAGTCCGATGACGAAGCCGATGCGCAGCACGAGCCACACGCCGGTGTCACTCGGAATGAAGCTCGCCTGCAGCAGCGCGAAGGCGAACCACCCTGCCGCGCCCCACCAATACCTGCGGCCCGGCGTCGCCGGATCGTCTGCCACGAGCCTGAGTGCGAGAGCGTCGGGGCGGCCGTACTCGTCGAAAGCCGTGGTGGTCAGCCCTTCGCGCAGGGCGCGTTCGTGCTCACTCGCGGCGGCGCGTGGCGTTCCCTTCGCCATGAGCACGCCACGGAACCGTGCGAACCACTCATCGTCACTCCACGTCGTCTGCGGGGAACGCGGCGGAACGAGGCGGGCGACGAAAATCGCCAGAACACCGGGAAGGAGGAGTGCGAGTGACGCTCCCCACCGCGGTAGGTCGGCTACCACCACGACGCCGCGTCCAGACCACGAGACCTGGGACGCGCCGACCAGCACCGCGACGATGGCGGCCGCCCCGAGGTATGCCGCCACCCCGATTCGCCCCGCGACGAACTGCATCATCGCAGCTCCCCCCAGGATCAGTCCGGCGACGATGGCGAGGCCCACTGCAAGGATTCCCACGGTGACATCCACGGGTCCGCCGCCGCCGATCTGAAGCCTGACCGCCGCGATGACACCGATGACGAGCAGCCCCGCGCCGCCGTACGCCAGTGCTTCGCGCGCCCCGGCACCATCCGCTTCCTCGGCCGCGGCATCGGCATCCTCGAGGTCCGGGGCGTCAGCCGCCGCCGCCTCGGCGGGGTCGCCGAACAGCTCCGCCGCGGGAACATCGGCGGCGCTGACCGCGGCGATGAGTTCGGCCTGCCGCGCAGCGGTGGACGACACAGGCACTCCCAACCTGGCCAGCCCGAGGATGTACCGCCCCGCCCACGCCCGGTCGTGCTCAGGCCAATCGTTCACCGCCATCTCGACTCCTACCTAGATCCAATTTGTATCTAGGTATAGCAGTCGGCTCTACGGCGAACAACACCATCGGCGGGGAGGTGATGCGGATACTGCATAGCAACGCGGCCGGAGACACGTCGTGAGCAGGCGTTTCACGGGTATGCGGCAGGCGCATAGCCATTCAGAACGACTACCGCATCAACGCGAGGAGGAAAGCGAGCGGGCGATCACCGCCGCCTTCCGTGGCCCGGGGACGCGGACGCGGCCGGATCGCGCACCGTCGAGCCCGGCGGCCCGGAGACGGACCAGGAGCTCGCCGTAGAGGTCCGCGGCGACGCGGACGCCGCGCTGCACGTCCCGCGGGAGCCGCGCGATGCCGGCACGCCCGGCGGCGAGGTCGGCGACGGCGTCGTCGAGGGCCTCGTCGTAGGCGCGCTGCGTGAGCTCGGGCAGGTAGGCGCGGCCGAGGCGGAGCTCGTCGTCGGTGAGGTCGCGGAGGAAGTTGACCTTCTGGAACGCCGCGCCGAGGCGCGCGGCGTCGGGGGCCAGCCTGTCGTAGTTCGACGGTGCGACCCCCACCAGGTAGGCGCGCAGGCACATGAGCCCGACGACCTCGGCGGAGCCGTGGATGTACTCGGCGAGGGACTCCGCCGTGTGCGGGGCGGGGGTGAGGTCGGCGCGCATGGAGGCGAAGAAGGGCCTGGTCAACTCCGTCCCGAAGCCCGTCGCGCGGGCGGTACCCGCGAAGGCGTGCACCACGAGGTTCGCGCTGAAGCCCTCTGCGATCGCGCGCTCCACGGCCTCCTCGAGCGCGTCGAGATGAGCCCGTGGATCTGTGGGGCAGGCACCGTCGACGATCTCGTCCGCGACCCGCACCAGCCCGTAGATCGACGTGATGTGGTCGCGGACGCGATGCGGCATCAGGCGGGCGGCCAACGAGAACGAGGTGGAGTAGTCGCGGATCACGACCGCGGAGGCCGCGACAGCGGCGCGACCGTATCGTTCGGCGGAATCCATGCCTCCAGTCTCCCGACCGCCCCGCCGGGCCTGTCAGGGCACCCCGATACGGTGGGGGCATGCGCGTCGCCACGTGGAATGTGAACTCGGTCAAGCAGCGGCACGGCAGGCTGCTGGAGTGGCTGGACTCGCGTCGGCCGGACGTCGTCTGCCTGCAGGAACTCAAGATGACCGACGACGCCTTCGCCACCCTCATCGGCCCCGATCTCGAGGAACGCGGCTACGAGTTCGCCACCGCGGGGCAGCCGCAGTGGAACGGCTCGGCACTGCTGTCCAAGGTGGGCCTGGAGGACGTGATCGTCGGAATCCCCGGTGGGCCCGCGTTCGACGGGATCGTCGAGGGGCGTGCGATCTCGGGCGTCTGCGACGGGATCCGGGTGCACTCGCTGTACACACCGAACGGCCGCGAGATCGATTCCGACCACTACGCGTACAAGCTCGAGTGGCTCGCCGCCCTCGTCGCGCAGGTGAAGGCCGATACCGTCCCCCAGCTGGTCTGCGGCGACATGAACATCGCGCCCACCGATGCCGACGTCTTCGATCCGGCCGCCTTCGCCGGCCACACCCACGTGACGGCGCCCGAACGCGCCGCCCTGGCGGCACTCGCGGACGCCGGCCTGCGCGACGTGGTGCGCGATCACTGGCCGGACGAGCAGGTGTTCTCGTACTGGGACTACCGCGCCGGCATGTTCAACAAGAACCTCGGCATGCGCATCGACCTCATCCTTGCCAGCGGCGAGGTCGCCGACCGCACCGCCGCGGCCTGGATCGACCGGCAGGCGCGCAAGGGCAAGGGCCCGTCGGACCACGCGCCCGTCATGCTCGACCTCGACGCGGCACCGGACGGCGACGTGGGCCCGATGGTGCCGCCACCGTCGGCCGGGCGGGTCTCGCCCAAGGGCGCGAAGCTGCCCCAGGCCAAGGACTGACAGCTTCATGTTGCAATAGCAATACTTCACTCGCTACCCTTCGCCGAGATCACAGGCGAGAGGGAGTGGCGTGGACAGGACCGCGGTACAGGACGGCATCACCAGGCGGGACGCGCTCCGCGCCGCCGGCGTGGGCGCGGCGGGCGCCGGAGTGGCCGCACTCGCAGGGACGCTGGGCACGGGGCTCGCCTCGGCCGATCCCGGCGTGCGCACCGCGGCCACCCCCGACTCCGCCACGACGTGGGACCCGGAGTGCGACGCGCTCATGAAGTCGGTGCTCGAACGCGGCGACGTCGAGCGGACCAACCGCGCCCTCGCCCAGTGGGAGACGAACTCCCAGCCGCTGCCGGCCGGCCTACCGTCGGACGTGCGGGACTTCATCGAGGAGGCCCGGAAGCTCCCCGAGTGGCTCCACCCGCGCCTGATGAAGGGCGCCGACAAGTTCTACACCACCCGCAGTTTCTACCTCTCCACGATCATCGGGCTCTGCGGCGGCATAATGATGTCCGTCATCCCCCGCGAGTCGCGGGCCGTGTACTGGTCCGCGGGCGGCGCCGACATGAAGGACCGCATCGCCAAGACCTACCGCCTGGTGTACGACCAGATCGCCGTCGGCGCGTACGGCCCCAGCGGCCGCGCCGCCACCACCGCGGTGAAGGTCCGCCTCACGCACGGCGCCGTCCGGCACCTCCTCCCGCAGTCGCCGCACTGGAAGAAGGTCGCCGACCAGCCCAAGCCCATCTCCCAGGCCGACATGATGGTCACCTGGCACACGCTCGCCACCATGGGCATGCGCATCATGCGGAACTGGGGCGTCCGCCTGCCGCAGGACGAGGTCGACGGGCTGCTGCACTCGTGGCAGGTCAACGGGCACATGCTGGGCATTCGCGACGAGTACATCCCGTCGAGCTGGGACCAGGCCGAGCGACAAGCGCAGAAGGACCTCGACACGATCATGGGTCCGACCCCCGAGGGGGTCAAGATCGCGAACATGCTCGTGGACCTGGGGCGTGACCTCGACGCGCGGATCGTCTCGCGCCCCGCCATCGAGGCCTTCACCCGCTACTCCCTCGGCGACAAGCTGACCGACTGGATGCAGCTGCCCCCGCAGCCGCTGTACCAGGGCCTGCTCACGGTGGCGTGGCCCACCTACGTCGCGATCCGGGAGGGCGGACTCACGCAGGCCGCCCTCCCGCCCGAGCTGTATCACCAGATGGACCAGATCGCGAACACGTTCGAGCTGGTCTACCTGGGCGGCTTCCGGCCGATCAACATCGCGATCCCCACCGGGAACAACCCGAACTACAGCAAGCCGAAGTACCGGTGATCAGTCCTCGGTACTGAGCACTTCGGCGACGAAGCCGGTCACCCGGCGCCGCAGGTCGGCGAGGTTCTGCTCGCGGATCTGCTCGACGTCGGTGCCCTTGTGGAAGGCGGGCGGCAGCTTGCGCGCGTTGGCGGCACAACGGAAGTCCTCGCACACGAGGACGCCGAGGGTGTCGCCCTTGCGGCCGGCCGATCCGCCCCGTCGCACCGAGTACAGGACCGCCTGGCTCGAGATGTTGACGTCGCGGCACCAGGTGCACATGGCCTTCGCCGAGGGCTTGGCGTCGGCCTGGGTGAGCAGGAGGGTGACCAGCCCGCCGTCGGTGGGCACGCTGACATAGGCGCGACGCGGGATCTTCTTGTCGCGCCAGCCGACGAATTCGAGCGCGGCGAAATCGAATTCGTCGAAGTCCGACGGGAACGCGACCCGCTTGACCTCGCTCTTGGTGGCGCCGCGGAAGGCGTCGACGACCTGCTGCTGGGATACGGGATCCATGAGTGAACCGTTCTGTTGCTCCCGGGCGCGAATGCCGGGGAGTGGGAGTGTGTGGGCAGGGCTTCGCAGCCGGTCCGGTGGATCGGCTGCGGGGCGGGATCATCTGCCGTGGCGCAGGGCGCCGGACACTCCTCCTCGGTTCATGGGCCCCACCCTACGCGCGGCCGCGGTGAAACTTCGACGCCTTTTCGCGCCCAGGGCCCGTCTTCGCACGCGAAACCGCCTCGGTGACGTCGATGTTTCACGCGAAGCGGCGGGCCAGCTCGTCCCAGGTCTCGTCGGGCGCGGAGCCGGTGGGGAACCGCCCGTCGATCTCCAGGATCGCGAGGCCGTGCGCGGCCGCCCAGAGCGCCTGCGCGGCGTGCGGATCGCCGGTGACCTCGTAGAACGGGCTGCCCGACCATTCCTCGAGACCGTCCGGCAGTGCCTCCCGGTCGAGCGGCCCGACGGTGGCGAGGCGGTACAGGTTCGGGTTGTTCCGGGCCACTGCTCGGTAGTCCCGCAGCAGCGTCGCCACGTCGGTGACGGGCCGCAGCGCCGCGCCGGACTCGGCGAGCGCCACCCCGACCAGCGCGGACTTCACCGCGTCCTTGCTCGCGAAGTGCTTGTACAGCGACGGTGCGCGGATGCCGACCTCGTCGGCGAGGTCGCGCATCGTGACGCGTTCCCACCCGTCGCGCTCGAGGAGCGCGCGGGCGGTCTCCACGATCTGGCGCGCACGCGGGGACGCCGTGCGCAGGGGCGCCAGCTCGTCGGGAATCACCGGGCGATCGTAGCCAGGACGCGGTCGCGCAGCGCGGCGTTCATCGCGTCGAAGCCGCCCGCCACGTCGATCGACGAGCCGGCCACCGGCACGAGGACTCCCCGGAACCGCTCCCCCTGCGTGAACCGCATCCCCTGCGCCGTGGCCTCCAAGCGGAACGAGTGCTCACCGTCGAGGACGCCGGGGAGCAGCACGCGGCCCCGCCACCGCAGCTCGCGGTCCGGCTCCACGGCCAGCACCGCGGGCCGGAAGCCCGTCTCGGAGCCGCCGTTGCTGATCCGCACGTCGAGGTCGCGCCCCACTTCCAGGCCGTCGGGCGCGGCGGCGCGGATCACGAACGGGTTCCACTGCGGGTAGGCCGCGAAGTCGACGAGGACGCGCCACACCTCGGCCGGCGGCGCGGCGATCTCGATGGACCGCTCGACCGTCCGCTCCCGGTGGAGCACCACCGCCGCGCCCGCCACCAGTGCGATCACCGCTGCGATCGACAGGACCCACTTCATGATTCCTCCTTGGCTAACGTTGTTAGCTCGACGTTAGGCAAACATCGTTAGCCTCGCAACCGCGGCAATTGACCGCCGAGTCAATCCGTGTTTATATGACTCGGTAGTCATATCAAGGAAGGGACGGGACATGGCCTCTGTCATCGTGATCGGAGCTGGCTTCTCGGGCATGGCCGCCGCGATCGAACTGCTCCGCGGCGGGCACGACGTGACGGTCCTGGAGCGCGGCCCCGACGTGGGAGGCGTCTGGCGCGAGAACGCCTACCCGGGCGCCGCGTGCGACGTCCCCTCGGCCTACTACTCGCTCTCGTACTCCCCCAACCCGCGCTGGAGCCGGCGGTACGCCCCGCAGGCGGAGATCCTCGGATACCTCCGCGACAACGCCGACAAATACGGCCTGTACGAGCGCATCCGGTTCGGCGTGACGGTCCGCGAGGCGCGCTTCGACGACGACGCCCACCGCTGGACGGTGCGCCTCGACGACGGCGAGGACCAGGACGTCGTCGCCGAGCTCGACGCCGATTTCCTGGTGCCGGCCGTCGGGCAGCTCTCCACCCCGATTCTCGCGGACCTGCCCGGGCACAACGGATTCACCGGCGCCGCCTTCCATTCCGCGCAGTGGGACGAGTCGATCGACCTCGCCGGCAAGAAGATCGCGGTGATCGGCACAGGCGCGAGCAGCATCCAGATCGTGCCCGAGATCGCGCAGGTCGCGCGGTCGGTCACCGTCTACCAGCGATCCGCCCCGCACATCCTGCCGCGCCCCGACTCCCGGCTCACCCGGGCGCACGCGATCCTCGCCCGCCGCGCGCCCGTCACCCTCCGCGCCCAACGCCTCCTGTGGCAGGGGGTGACCGAGGGATTCACGGCCGCACTGCATTACGCGCCGCCGGTGGCCCGCGCCCTCGAACTCGCGTGCCTGGCCTTCATGCGGGCGCAGGCCGGTGACGCCGAGCTGTACCGCACCATCCGGCCCGAGCACCCGCTCGGCTGCAAGCGGGTCCTGTTCTCCAACCGCTACATCCCGGCGCTGCGCCGGCCGAACGTGGAGCTCGTCACCGATCGCATCGCGCGGGTGGGGGCCACGTCGATCACCACGGCCGACGAGGTGCAACGGGAGACCGACGTCATCGTCTACGGCACCGGCTTCGCCGCGGGCACCTTCCTCGACCACGTCTCGATCCGGGGAAGGGACGGCGCCGAACTCAGCGCCGCCTGGGCCGACGGGCCGCGCGCACACCTGGGCATCGCGGTCCCCGGCTTCCCCAACATGTTCCTCATGTACGGCCCCAACACCAACCTCGGATCGGGGTCGATCGTCGCGATGCTCGAGTGCCAGGCGCGCTACATCCGGCAGGCCCTCGCCGCGATTCCCGACGGTGCCGCCGCCGAGGTCCTGCCCGAGGTCGAAGCGGCCTACGACGACGCCCTGCAGGCGCGGCTCGCCGACGGCGTCTGGTCCCGGTGCGACAGCTGGTACGTCACCGAATCGGGCCGCGTCGTGTCGAACTGGCCCGGCACGGTTCGCGAGTACCGCCACCGGACCGACCGATTCGACCCCGCCGAATACACCCTCCACCCGGCCCCGTGGGACGCCCCCGACGACGTCCGCCGCGACGGCGCGAGCTTGACCGCCCGGTCAGCGATCCCGAAGATGGACGGCGTGAACGGGGTTCCACGGTGACGCGGGAGGCAACGCGTTCGCGGTCCGGCACCCGCGGCGTGCCGCGCGAGGTGCGGGCCGCGGAGATCCTCGAAGCCGCCGCGGCCGAGTTCGGCGCCCACGGCTACGCCGGAGCCCAGGTGACAGCCGTCGCCGAACGCGCCGGGGTGTCGAAGGCCCTGGTACTGGCCTACTTCGGCTCAAAGGAGAAGCTGTACATCGCGTGCGTGCAGAAGGCCGGGCCCCTCGTCTTCGACGCGGTGCGCGACGCCTTCGCCCAGCCGGACCCCGATCCCCTGCCCGGTTCGTTGTTCAACCGCGCCGCCGTCCGGGTGCTCACCGGCATCGTCACGTCGCTCGAGGGCCGCATCGGGTACTGGGCCCTGCTCTACGACCGATCGGTGCCCGACGGCGACGGCCGGGTCGTGGCGCGCGGGCAGCGACACCGCCTGCGGGAGCAGTCCTCCTCCGCCGTCGCCGGCGTGGTGCGCGCCGCAGGACTCACCGATCCGCGCGACCAGGCCGCCGCCGTCATCGTCTGGGAATCCATGATTTCCGGCGTCATGCAGTGGTGGCGCCTGAACCCCGAACTGTCCGCCGCCGAGGTCTCGGCGAGCGCCACCCGCATCCTCGCGGCCTGGGCGATCCCCGCGCCGTCCCCCTCCCCCGATACGGAGAACCCGTGAGCCACATGATTTCCACTCTGCTCTCCCGCGCCGTCGTCGACGGGGCGCTGCCCCTGCTGGACCGCCGGATCGAGGCCTCTCGCCGGCCCTTCGACCAGCCGGAGATCCTGCGGCCGCACGCCACCTCGAAGGTCTGGGCCACCACCCACTACGGCGTCTTCGTGCCGGACCTGCCGGAGCCGTACCGGTACGTGAACACCATGACGCTGATCGGCGCCGCGGGCGCGGAGCTCTTCGACCAGGACCACCTCTCGGCCGCGGATGCGCGGAACACGACGACGGTGCTCTCCTCCACCGCCTACGCCGACCAGCACTTCTACCGCGCCTACGACGCGTCGCGCGAATGCCGTTTCGCCGCAGACGGTTCCGAGCTGCGCTGGGGCGACGAGCTCGCCATCGACGTGGATCTGCCCCGCGTCACGGTGCGCGGCCGCTACCCGGGCTTCGACGTCGACCTGGAACTCGAGGTCTCCGACCAGGTCTCGTACTTCGTCAAGACCCCGATCTACGACCACCTCAGCCTGACCGCGCCGTACACCGGCACCGTCGACGGCGATCCCGTCGAAGGCGTCGGCACGTTCGAGTACGCCCGCATCCGCAGCCACCAGGCGCTCACCCGCCGCGCGATGCCCACGGCGCTCAAGCTGCCGATCGACTTCTTCACCTACCAGATCATCGACATCGACCCCACCACCCAGATCCTCCTCACCGACGTCCGCGCGCGCGGCCACATCGCGTGCCGGCTCGCGCACGTCCGGCGCCTCGGCGAACCGGCCGAGGTCTACGACGACGTCCGGATGGACGTGATCGAGTCGCGCCGGGTCGTCGACGACCGGGGCCGCGCGATGACGGTGCCCGTCCTGCTGAAGTGGACCGTCCGGGACGGCGAGGACGAGGTCCTCACGATCGACGGATCCGTCGACAGCGAGCTCCGGTACGGGCACGGCCGCGGCTACGTGGGCGCCTACACCTACCTCGGCAGCTACCGATCCCAGCCGGTCGCCGGCAGCGCCTACCTGGAGTGGATCGACACGCAGCCCTGAGGTCGGTGCCGTCGAAGCGGCCTCAGGCATCCGGAAGCATCGACTGAACGGACCGTTCCTCTTCCCCGGAGGGCATGCGTGACACGCATCGCCTCGGCGTTCGTCGAGCGGCCTGGGAGCGACCCGCGGGCGGAATCGACCGCGCGCCACTTCCGCTCACACCGCGAGACTACGACTGCGAGCGTGGCCCTCACCGCCGCAGGAGGCGTCGAACGAGGACGCGCTCCACCACTGCATCAACCCGAGGATCACGAGGAGAAGGACGATCAGGGCGAGTCCGAGCAGGCGTGCGCGACGGGACTCCCCGTAGACGAGGGCGCCGCCCGCTGCCCCACCGAGGACCACCGCTACGCCCATGCCGATCTGTACGGCGTTCCGCAGGATCGTGCGACCGCTCGTGTAGCCGTCGCCGCCGCTATCCGGCGCGGTCACGCCGGACACCAGCCGAGGAAGGCGTCCCGATACGTGGAGACGAAGAATTCGGAGCCGACGAAGATCGCGACGACGAGACCTACGGCAGCACCGCACGCCAGGAACGCGAGACGGTACCTGCGAGCGCGCCGCGCGAAGTCCGCCCAGAACAGCGCGGCCCACGCCCCGAGCGCAAGGAGGACGCACCCCACCAACCAGGCCACGTCGGTCACGAAGATCGAGAAGTAGTTGCCTCCGTCGAGGTACGTGCCGCAGATCTCGGTCGACAGGCGACCCACCTCGACCCGGTCGTCGTTGGCGATGAGGACCGCGATGACGAGGAGCAGGACCAGCGCGCCTCCCAGCGCTACCCGCTGCAGGACTCGATACACGCCCTTGAATGTACCCAAACAAACTTTCAGTTCAGCAATCAGCGCCCGCGCGCGATGTCCAACGCCGCTTTGGGGCGCGACAGGACGTACTCGCGGGCGAGGTTGCGGACCCACGCGCGACGCGTGCACCCGCAGGCAGCGCGGACGGCGTCGGCGTCGAGGCCGAGATGGCGGGCGAGGGCGGCGGCCCGTCGGGCATGGAAGAACTGGGAGACGAGCAGGACCCGTTCGACCCCGAACTCGTCGCGCGCGCGACGGCACGCGAGATAGGTGTCGAGCCCGGCACCGTCGGTGAGCAGGGCCGACTCCGGCACGCCCCGGTCGCGGAGCCACCCCGTCATGACGGCGATCTCGTCGCCGGACGTGCCGCCGGCGTTGCCCGAGACCAGGATCTTCTCAACCTTCCCCAGCCTCAGGAGCTGCAGTGACGCCTCCAACCGGCCCTCGACGAAGGAGCCCGGGCGGCCGCCCCGCACCGACGCCCCGAAGGCGATCGCGACGGGCGCGGGCGGCGCCGATTCCGGCGCGTACAACGGCCCTGCACCTGTGAGGCCGGTCACCACCGAACGTGCACGTGCGACGGGATTTCGGCGCACGCGGACGGCTGAACTCATGAGCACACCTTACCGAGCAGCGAGTTAGGTGAACCTTCGCGCGGGACGACATATATCCGCGTTCTACCGTTAAGCCAGACGCAGTGGTTTCACGCCTATGTTACTGACGAGTAATATCGGTGGTTACCCAGCCCGCGAGGCAGAAAGGTGCACGACGTGGACCAGACATATGTGGCCGCCGCCGAGTCCGACATCACCCCGCTGAACATCACCCTCGGCACGATCGGCGCAGTCGCGTTCGTCGTCGCCTGGGCGATCTTCTTCCGCGGCGCGTTCCGCATGGTGCGGATCATCGCCCAGGGACAGTCCGCCAAGGACCGCTGGCTCCCCTTCATCCCTCGCGCCGCCGAGGTCGTGGTCGAGTTCCTCGCCCACACCAAGATGATCAAGAACCGCACGGTGGGCATCGCCCACTGGTTCGTCATGGTCGGCTTCCTCGCCGGCATGGTGTTCTGGTTCGAGGCCCTGCCGCAGACCTTCGACCCGGCCTTCCACTGGCCCGTCGTCGGCTCGTGGCCGGTGTACCACCTCCTCGACGAGGTACTGGGTATCGCGACGTTCCTCGGCATCCTCGTGCTCATCGTGGTGCGCCAGGTCAAGCACCCGCGCAACCCCGCGCTGTTCTCGCGCTTCTCCGGCAGCAAGTTCCTGCCCGCGTACACGATCGAGGCCATCGTCCTGTCCGAGGGCGTCGGCATGATCCTGGTGAAGGCGAGCAAGATCGCCACGTACGGCGAGTCGGATCCCGTGACCGACTTCTTCACCCGCCACGTCGCCGAGTTGCTCCCCGCGAGCCCGACGCTGATCACCGTCTTCGCCTTCGTCAAGCTGATGTCGGGCGTCATGTTCCTCGTCCTGGTGGGCAGCAACCTCACCTGGGGCGTCGCGTGGCACCGCTTCTCGGCCTTCTTCAACATCTACTTCAAGCGCGAGCTGGGAAGCCGCCGCGCGCTGGGCGCCGCCAAGCCGATGGTCTCCAACGGCAAGGTCCTGACCATGGAGAACACCGATCCCGACGTCGACAACCTCGGCGCCGGCAAGATCGAGGACTTCTCCTGGAAGGGCTGGCTGGACTTCACCACCTGCACCGAGTGCGGTCGCTGCCAGAGCCAGTGCCCCGCGTGGAACACCGGTAAGCCACTGAGCCCGAAGCTGCTCATCATGGGCCTGCGCGATCACGGCTACGCCAAGGCCCCCTACCTGCTGGCCGGCGGCCGCACGGACCCGTCGGGCGAGCAGACCGGCCTGGTCGACGCCGAGGGCAACCCGGACGAGGCCAAGCTGGAGAAGATCCCCGCCGACGCCCGCGCCGAGGCCGAGCGCGCCCTGGTCGGGCCCGCGGGCGAGGACGGCGCCCTGGGCGGCGTCATCGACCCCGAGGTCCTCTGGTCCTGCACCACCTGTGGTGCGTGCGTCGAGCAGTGCCCCGTCGACATCGAGCACGTCGACCACATCGTCGACATGCGCCGCTACCAGGTGCTGATCGAGTCGGAGTTCCCGCACGAGCTGGCCGGCCTGTTCAAGAACCTCGAGAACAAGGGCAACCCCTGGGGCCAGAACTCGAGCCAGCGCACCGCCTGGATCGACGAGATGGACATCGACATCCCGGTCTACGGCCAGGACGTCGAGTCGTTCGACGGCTTCGAGTACCTCTTCTGGGTCGGCTGCGCCGGCGCCTTCGAGGATCGCGCCAAGAAGACCACCAAGGCCGTCGCCGAGCTCCTCGACGTGGCCGCCGTGAACTTCCTGGTCCTGGGCCAGGGCGAGACCTGTACCGGCGACTCCGCCCGCCGCGCGGGCAACGAGTTCCTGTTCCAGATGCTCGCCCAGCAGAACATCGAGCAGCTCGACGAGGTCTTCGACGGCCTGCCCGCCAAGCAGCGCAAGATCGTCGTGACCTGCGCCCACTGCTTCAACGCGCTCGGCAACGAGTACCCGCAGGTCGGCGGCGACTACGAGGTCGTCCACCACACGCAGCTGCTCAACAAGCTGGTCCGCGAGAAGCGCCTCGTGCCCGTCGCGCCCCCGTCGGAGGACGTGACCTACCACGACCCCTGCTACCTCGGCCGCCACAACCAGGTCTACGAGGCCCCGCGCGAGCTGATCGGCGCCTCGGGCGCCACGCTCAAGGAGATGCCGCGGCACCTCGAGCGGTCCATGTGCTGTGGCGCCGGCGGCGCGCGCATGTGGATGGAGGAGCAGCTCGGCAAGCGCATCAACATCGACCGCGTCGACGAGGCCCTGAACACCCTGTCGTCGTCGCCCGAGGCCACCCCGAAGAAGATCGCCACCGGCTGCCCGTTCTGCCGCGTGATGCTCTCCGACGGCGTGACCGCGCAGACCGCCGACAACGAGGCCGCCGCGCCCGAGGTCGTCGACGTCGCGCAGATGCTCCTCGAGTCCGTCCGACGGGGCCTGCCCGAGGGCATCGTCGTCGGCAACCCGAACCGCAAGGTGTCCGACGGTGCCACCGCCCTCGCCGAGGCGCCTGCCGCGGCACCGGCCGCAGCTCCGGCGGCCGCCGCGACCGCAGCCGCTCCGGCCGCGCCCACGGAGAAGAAGGACGCGAAGCCGACGGTGGGCCTCGGCCTCGCCGGCGGCGGCAAGCGCCCCGGTAGACCGAAGAAGCCGGGCGCTCCGAAGCCCGCAGCGGCTCCCGCCGCCGACGCCGCTCCCGCGGCCGAGGCACCGGCGGCACCCGCCGCACCGGCGAAGCCCGCGGTGGGTCTGGGCCTGGCCGGTGGCGCCAGGCGCCCGGGCGCCAAGAAGCCCGGCGGCGCGGCTCCGGCTGCTCCCGCAGCGCCCGCCGCTGAGGCCGCTCCGGCGGCCGAGGCTCCGGCGGCCCCCTCGGCGCCCGCTAAGCCCGCGGTAGGCCTGGGTATCGCCGGCGGCGCCAAGCGTCCGGGTGCGAAGAAGCCCGGTGCGCCCAAGCCCGCGGCCACCGCACCGGCGGCTCCTGCAGCCGAGGCGCCCGCCGCACCGGCCGAGGCTCCGGCCGCCGACACTGCTCCCGCCGAGGACCGCACGCTGACCGCAGCGGGCGAGTCCAAGTCGGCCGGCTTCGGCATCGCCGCGGGCGCCCGCCGCCCCGGCGCCAAGAAGCCCGGTGCGCCCAAGCCCGCAGCGGCCGCCGCTCCTGCTGCCGAGGCCCCTGCCGCCCCCGCGGCCGAGGCACCCGCGACCGAGGCTGCCGCGGCTCCGGCCGCACCGGCTGCCGCGGCTCCGGCTGCACCGTCGGCCCCGGCCGAGGACCGCACGCTGACCACGGCGGGCGAGTCCAAGTCGGCCGGCTTCGGCATCGCGGCGGGCGCCAAGCGCCCCGGCGCGAAGAAGCCGGGCGCGCCGAAACCAGCGCCTGTGACGGATTCGGCACCGGCGGCCGCTGAGACGCCGGTCACACCCGCACCCGCGGCCGACGCCCCGGCAGAGGCCCCCGCGGCCGCTCCGGAGGCGGCACCGTCGGCCCCGGAAACCGACGCTGACCAGCCGAAGGCACCGTCGGGCGCGAGCGACCGCACGGTGACCACGGAGGGTGAGTCGAAGGCCAAGGGCTTCGGGATCGCGGCGGGCGCGAAGCGCCCCGGTGGACGGAAGTGATCGAAGCTCCCCGACTGGCTATCGCTTCTGCGGCAGGATGTACGCGTGCCTGAGTACGTGACTTACGAGGAGTTCGGGCGGCGGTTCTTCGAGATCGCCGTGAACGAGGAGCGCGTGGGCTCCGCGTTCGCCGACATCGCCGGCGGCGATTTCACCGTGGGCCCGATCCCGTCGGGCCCCGGTGGGATGGCCAAGGTGTGGGCGCAGGTGGAGATCGACGAGCCGCAGCTCACGCGCCAGGTGGGCGAGCTCATCACCTTCACGGTGAAGATCCCGCTGCGCATCGGCCTGCTGATCGACCTCAAGGTCGACCGGATCCGCTACGACGTGGCCGGCCTCATCACGCTCCCGCTCACGGTGCGCGCCGCGGCGCCGCTGGAGCTGCGCATCGAGGTCGACCCGCCGAAGCCCAAGGACGTGTGGGTCGACGTCGAGTCGCGCACCATCCGCGGCTCCATCGTGCGCGTCGTCGCCAGCGTCGACTCGGAGATCCGGCGGTTCATCGCGCAGTACGTCGCCGAGGAGATCGACAAGCCGGAGATCAAGAAGGCGCGGATCATCAACGTCTCCGAGGAGCTGGGCCGCGCCTTCCACAACCTCGGCGACGACGAGGACCCGCAGACTCCGCCCGCAGCTCCCGCCCCGGCATCCGCTGCCCCGGGACCGGCAGCGGCGGCACCCGAGGTCATCGAGCCGACCGAGATCCTGCCCGCGCCGGGCGACCGGCTCTAGAAACCGGCCGATTCCCGGCTCGGGGCGACGTATTTCGATCGTCGGCCCGAATTCTGCGGGTTTCGGGACGCGTCAGCCCGCGTCGCCGTCGACGATGCGCTGGATCGCGGCGCCGTAGGTCGCCACCAGTTCGTCGGCCGAGGGCTCGACGAACAGCGGCGCGGCGATCAGGTAGCGCATGAAGGCCAGCCCGAACATCGTGCTGGCGACCACGCGCGCCGTCTCGATCGAGATCCCCGAGTGCCTGGTCAGCGTCGGGATCATCACCGACGACAGGAACTCGCCGAAGGTGTTGGACGCGCCCTCGTCGGCGTTCACCGCGGCGCGCAGCAGCGCCCGGAAGGCGTCGGAGGTCTCCTGCCCCTCCCAGACCGTGAGCGCGGCCCGCACGAGCCGCTCCCCCACGCCCTCGCGCGGGCCGTCGAGCGCGGCGGTGAAGATCTCCTCCGGGTCGACGGGCATGCTCATGACGCCCCGGAACAGGCCCTTCTTGTTGCCGTAGTAGTACGAGACCAGCGCGACGTCGACGCCCGCGCGGGCGGCGATGGCGCGGATCGTGGCGCGGTCGTAGCCCACCTCGGCGAAGAGCTCACGCGCCGCCTCGAGGATGTCCGCCTTCGCGGTGCTGACGCCCGCCCGTCTCCCTGTGGCCATGCGCCGATCCTAGCAGGATTTCAACGCCTGTTGACTTCCGTGTCGCCGCAGTCGTACTCTCGGATTCATCACACGTTGAATTACTTGGAGGTGCTCCACCATGAGCAAGTCCCACGCTCAGCTCGCGGCGGTCTTCGCTGGGCTGGCGATCGCCATCCCGCTGATCGTCCTGCTCTTCACCGGCCCCGCCTCGCACGGCAAGCCGCACGACCTGCCGATCGGCGTCGTCGGCCCGGCGAGCGCGGCGCAGCAGGTCGAGCAGCGGCTCGACGCACAGCAGCCCGGCGGCTTCGCCGTCCACGCCTACGAATCCGAGGCCGCCCTGGTGCAGGCCGCGAAATACCGCGAGGTCTACGGCGGCATCGTGCCCGCGAGCCCTGCCGCCCCGGGGTCGCAGACCAAGGCCGTCGTCGCGAGCGGCGCCTCGCCCGCCGTCGCGCCGATGATCACTCAGATGGCCACGGCCCTGGCCCAGGGCCAGAAGGTGCAGACCGTCGAGGTGGCTCCGCTCTCCGCCGACGACCCGCGCGGCGCCGGTTTCGGTTCCATCGTGATGCCGGTCTTCCTCTCGGGGATGGTGCTGGCGCTGGCCACGGTGATGATCGGCGGCCATCCGAAGATCGTCGCTGTGGCCCTACCCGTGGGCGCGGCGGTCATCGGCGCCGCCGCCGTGGGCGCGGCCATGTGGATCGGCGTGCTGCCCGGCGGCTTCTGGGGCCAGTGGCTCGCGATGAGCGCGGGCATGCTCGCCATCGGCGCGACGGTGGCAGGGCTGGTCTCCCTGCTCGGCACGAAGGGCATCGGCCCCGCCGCACTGCTGTTCATGCTGGTCGGGATGCCGCTGGCCGGCATCGCCATGCCGCCGGAGTTCCTGCCGCACGTCTGGGCGGTCCTCGGTCAGAGCCTGCCGATCGGCGCGACGGGCACCGCGCTGCGCAGCGCGGCCTTCTTCGCCGACGGTTCCCTCGTCGGCGCCGGGGCCGGCGCGGCCTTCGCGGTGCTGGGCGCCTGGATCGTCGTGGGCTACGCCCTGCTCGTGATCGGCGCGGCGAAGCACCGGGCGCAGGGCGGCGCACCGTCGGACAAGGGCGAGGTGGAGGAAAAGGATTTGCTGCAGCCTGCGACGATATAGCCCATGAGCCGACCGCATGTGCCCCACATCCGCACCGAACTCAAGCCCCTCGAGCAGTCCGCCAAGCTGCAGAACGTGCTGTACGAGATCCGTGGACCCGTGGTGGCACAGGCGGCTCGGCTCGAGGCGCAGGGGCACCGCATCCTCAAGCTGAACATCGGCAACCCGGCGACGTTCGGCTTCGAGGCGCCGGACTCCATCGTCCGCGACATGATCCACGCGCTGCCCACCTCGCAGGGCTACAGCGAGTCCCAGGGCATCGCCTCCGCGCGACGGGCCGTGGTGACCCGCTACGAGGAGGTCCAGGACTTCCCGTACTTCGACATCGGCGACGTCTACCTCGGCAACGGGGTCTCCGAGCTGATCACGATGACGCTGCAGGCGCTGCTGAACAACGGCGACGAGGTGCTCATCCCCGCGCCCGACTACCCCCTGTGGACCGCCATGACGTCACTCTCCGGCGGAACCCCGGTGCACTACCTGTGCGACGAGGACAACGGCTGGAACCCGTCCGTCGAGGACATCGAGGCGAAGATCACACCGCGCACCAAGGCGATCGTCGTGATCAACCCGAACAACCCGACGGGCGCCGTCTACTCGCGCGAGACGCTGCAGCAGATCGTCGAGGTGGCGCGCAAGCACTCGCTCCTCGTGCTGGCCGACGAGATCTACGACCGCATCCTCTACGACGACGCGAAGCACATCTCCATCGCCGAGCTCGCGCCGGATCTGCTCGTCTGCACGTTCAACGGCCTGTCCAAGGCCTACCGCGTGTGCGGCTACCGCGCGGGCTGGATGGTGCTCACCGGGCCGAAGGACCACGCCTCCGGCTTCATCGAGGGCCTGACGCTGCTGGCGTCGACGCGCCTGTGCCCCAACGTCCCCGCGCAGCACGCGATCCAGGTGGCGCTCGGCGGCTACCAGTCGATCAACGACCTGATCCTGCCCGGCGGGCGGCTGCTGGAGCAGCGCGACGTGGCCTACGAGAAGCTCAACGCCATCGACGGGGTGAGCTGCGTCAAGCCCCAGGGCGCGCTGTACGCCTTCCCCAAGCTGGACCCGAACGTGCACGAGATCCGCGACGACGAGCAGATGGTGCTCGACCTGCTCAACCAGGAGAAGATCCTCCTGGTGCAGGGCACCGGCTTCAACTGGGCCACGCCCGACCACCTCCGCGTCGTCACCCTGCCCTGGGCGCGCGACCTCGCCGAGGCCCTCGATCGTTTCGGCAACTTCCTGAGTTCCTACAAGCAGAAGTAGGGTGTCGGCGTGACAGCCGACCACGACCACGACCTGCACGACGACCCCGCAGCGCACGTGCACAGCCACTCGCTGACCAACATCTCCCTCGGGAGATGGGCGTCCCGGGTCGTGGTCGGCCTCCTCGCCGTGATCGGCGTCCTCGTCGTGGCCGGCGTGATCCTGCTCTGGCCGTCCCAGATCCGCGTGAGCGTGCCCTCGGGCCCGCAGTCGCCGACGCTGGCCAAGGGCGAGGTCTCCGAGCAGCTCGTCGGCGACTGCGACTTCTCCCCGTCGGGGAACGGGCAGCTCAGCGACGCGGAGCGCCATCCGGTCCTCAACCCCGACGGTGGCTGCCTCAACAGCTCCGTCAAGATCACCAGCGGCCCCGACGCCGGCAAGTGGACGATGTTCTCCATCGGCACGCAGCGGATGAACGTCTCCGCGGTGCCCGGGAAGGCCTCGCCGGACGCGGCACCGTCGGGCATCGACCTGTCCCGTCCGGCGACGCCCGGCACCGGCCAGCCCGACCTCGCGCCCGGCACCAAGATCATGATGAGCTGGAACGGCGGCGGCGTGGCCGGCTCGCCGTCGAACTACGCCTTCTACGACTACGCGCGCGGCGTCTCGCTGTGGGTGTGGGGCCTGGTCTTCGCGGCCGTGGTGATCGCGGTGGCCCAGTGGCGCGGCCTGCGGGCGCTGCTGGGGCTGGCGCTCTCGGGCGTGGTGATCGTCTTCTTCGCGCTGCCGTCGATCCTCGACGGGCACTCGGCCGTCTGGGTGGCGCTGGTCGCGTCGGCGGTGATCCTCTACCTGGTGCTGTACCTGGCGCACGGCGTCTCGCTGCGGACGTCGGCGGCGTTGTTGGGCACGCTCTGTTCGCTCGCGGTGTGCGGCGTGCTGGCCTGGCTCGCGACGGCCACCACCCAGGTCACGGGATTGAGCAGCGAGGACACCACGAACCTGCAGGCCTACGCCTCGACCGTCTCGACGTCCGGCGTGCTGCTCGCGGGCTTCGTCATCGGCGCGCTGGGCGTGCTCAACGACGTGACGATCACGCAGTCGTCGGCGACCTTCGAGCTGGCGAAGCTCTCGCCGAAGTCGTCGCGGCGCCGCACCTTCCTCTCCGCGATGCGCGTGGGCCGCGACCACATCGCGTCGACGGTCTACACGCTCGTCTTCGCGTACGTCGGCACGGCGCTGCCGCTACTGCTGCTGTTCTCCATCGCGGGCCGGCCGCTGGGCCAGGTGCTCACGTCGGACTCGGTGGCGATCGAGCTGGTCCGCGCGTTCGTCGGCGGCATCGGCCTGGCCCTGTCCGTGCCGCTGACCACCGCCATCGCGACGCTGCTCGCGAAGCCGAAGCGGGTCGCCGTGAGCGCCGAGGCCGCGAAGCGCTACACGCAGAGCCATCCCGACGCCGACCCGTCGGAGATCCGGGTCCGCGAGCGCCGCGCCGCGGCCGCGAGAGCGGCGAGCGCGGCGGCAGCCACGACCACCGCGGCGGCCGCCTCGACGCCGGCCGAGGAGCGGGTCGAGCAGGAGACGCCGGCGCCCGCCGCGCCGCCGACGGGGCAGCTGCCGGTGGCGCCGCCGACCGGACAGTTCCCCGTCGCGCCCCGCCCCGCGACCCAGCGCTCCGAGGGCCACACCGGCCCCCGCGCCGCGGCCCCGCGCCCCGAGCGTCCGACGGCGGCACCGCGTCCCGAGGCTCCGCGCCCCGAAACGCCCCGCCCGGCACCGTCGCAGCAGGTCACGCCCCCGTCGCCGCCGGAGCCGCGGCCGGGTCGGCGGCGCCTGCCGGACGAGCCGATCCCCGCGCCCCCGCGCCCCCAGCCGCGCCCGCCGGTGCTGCCGGATCCGCCCGCGCAGGAGCCCCCGTCGCGCCGGGGCCGGCACTCCGCCGACTGAGACGAGCAAGTCCGGTCATTCGTCCTCACGATCGTGAGAACGGATGACCGGACATTCGGCGGCGAGCCCGCCGGGCGATCAGCTTTGGAAGTTGAGGTACGCCTTCGAGGGCGTCGGGCCGCGCTGGCCCTGGTACTTCGAGCCCACGGCGGAGCTGCCGTAGGGGTTCTCGGCCGGGCTGGTGAGCCGGAACAGGCACAGCTGGCCGATCTTCATGCCCGGCCACAGCGTGATCGGCAGGTTCGCGACGTTCGACAGCTCCAGCGTGATGTGGCCGGAGAAGCCGGGATCGATGAAGCCCGCGGTCGAGTGCGTGAGCAGGCCGAGGCGGCCCAGCGAGGACTTGCCCTCGAGGCGTCCGGCCAGGTCGTCGGGGAGGCTGCAGACCTCCAGCGTGGAGCCGAGGACGAACTCGCCGGGGTGCAGCACGAACGGCTCGTCCGGGTCCGGTTCGACCAGGGTGGTCAGCTCGTCCTGCCGCTGCTTGGGGTCGATGTGGGTGTAGCGGGTGTTGTTGAACACCCGGAACAGGCCGTCGAGCCGCACGTCCACGCTGGACGGCTGCACCATCTGCGGGTCGAAGGGATCGATCCCCAGGCGGCCGGATTCCACATGGGCGCGGATGTCGCGATCGGAGAGCAGCACGGGTTCAGCGTAGGGCAGGCCACGCGGGCCGCGAGCGTTGCCACGGGTAACGATCCCCGGTCGCGGACCGACCACAGAGCATGAAGCCCGCACGGATCGTGCTCCCCGCCCTCCTGGCCGTCGTCCTGACCGCGTGCGGATCCGGGTCCGACGGTCCGCCGACAGGCACCGTTCCGCCGCCGGTCACGGCGCCCGAGACCGGCGTATCCGTACCGGTCACAGCCTCGGACACCGTCTCTCCCACGGCCACGGCCCCGCCGGCGGGGATCGTCGCCGATGCGCCCGAGCTCTACCGGCCCGCCAACGGCCAGGGCGTGTACTTCTTCACCCCGAGCCGCAACATCGCCTGCGGCCTCGACGCCTCGACGGTGGGCTGCCAGGTCTTCAAAACCAGCGTCATCCCGCCCGGCGCCGACTGCGACCACGGCACGATGCCCCGCGACCAACTGTCGAAGGGCTACGTGTCGGACAAGGGCGGCGCGTTCACCCCGTCGTGCTTCAACCAGGGCCTGTTCTTCATGGTCGTTCCCGAGCAGAAGACCCTGCAGTACGGGCACAGCGTCACCGCAGGCGGCATGACCTGCGTGTCCGAGGCCCGGGGCGTGACCTGCCGGCGCGGCGAGCGCGGATTCTTCGTCTCGGCGCAGAGTTTCGACCGGTGGTGACGGCCCGTCGCGGCCGACGGTGCCCGTGCTAATGTTGCCGGTACGCGCGACCCGTTCTTCGACGGTGCCGCGTCTGCCGATGTAGTTCAATGGTAGAACTCCTGCTTCCCAAGCAGGTAGCGCGGGTTCGATTCCCGTCATCGGCTCCACGAACCCGCGGTATGTATGATCGCGAATCATGGATAACGCGATGCTGCGACTCAATGCTGCGGTACTGGTGGGGATGGTCGTACTGGGCCTCGGCGTCGCAGCCTGGAACACCGCACACGAGCTGACGTTCGTCTTCCTCGTTCTCGCCGGCTCTGTACTGCTCGGCTGCGAGCGCATCGCCGTCGCGATCAGGGCGCGCGACCGTGACTGAGTCCGCGGAGAAGCCCGCGTTCCGTGACTCATTGAGGGCGTTCCTTCGGCGTCCTGGCGTTCTACCGGCATTGATCGTGCTCGTGGGTCTGCTGATGCACGGCCTCATGGTCTGGCAGCCGTGGGCATCGCCTCAGGGCGACAAGGTCGTCACTTGGAAAGATCCGTACGGGAAGAACGACGACACGGTGACGTGTGTTTCGTACAAGGGCGCGGTCACCTGCAATTGGCGGTGACCCGGCGTGGCCGCGCGTCACGCACGTCGAGCGCGACCTCCGACGATGCGCATCGACGGCGGCTCCGATGACGGCGCGGATTTGAACCCCGGATCGTCAGTCGTCGTACGGATTCCACTGTGCGCCAGTGCCACCGGTTCGCACGTGATCTCCTACGCCGTCACGCCGGTCTCACACCGCGCCACCTGATCGGCGTAGAGTTGCGCATTGGTGACGATGAGGAAGGGCAGGACGACGATCTGCCCGACCACCCACCCGACGGTCGCGAACAGCAGGCTGGCGAGACTCTGGGAGGCGAGGTCGTCCCCCGGGCCCTGGACCCCGGAGGCGAGCGAGAACGGCAGGCTCACGACGGTCGAGACCACACCCAGCAGCAGGTAGGTGCACAGCACCCGGCCGAGCAGCCGCCAGTACCCGCGACGCTGGAGGGCGAAGGCGCCCCACAGCGCGTCGACGGGCCGCAGCTTCTCGATCACCAGCATCGGACCCGCGATCACCAGCGTCGGAAGGACGGCGAGCACGGCGACTGCGGCGAGCGCGAACAGCACCATCGTGGTCAGGTGCGCGGATTCCGGACCGGCCCGGACGGCGAGCGCGATCGCGGCCGCAGCAGCGACGACGATCGGCACAAGGACCACCACCACATCGAGGACACCCAGCCCCACGGCGGCCATGAGGCGCGGCCGGGCCTGCCGCCAAGCGAGGCGGAGCGGGGTCCGCTCGCCCGCGAGGTGCCGGACGGCGACGATGGAGCCGATCGCCGTCACGGCGACGCTGACCACCATCCACACGATCATCACGAGGAACGTGCCCGCAGGGTAGAGGCCGAGCGCCACCGCCACCTGGAGGCTGTCGCGGTCGGCCGTGGGCATCCACCGCGGGTCCCCGATGAGCGGCAGGCGGGCGAGTACGCCGAGCGCCGCGATCGTGCTGATGAGCACGACCGAGAGCCCCAGCGTCGGGCCGGTGTTCGCGCGGAGCACCGCGAGGGAGGAGCGGTAGATGCTGCCCAAGCCGCGCGGCTGGGCGGCGTTCAGTCCTTGTCCTCGGGTGATTCCGAGTGGTTGCGGGCGTCCATCTCCTTGGCCCGGCGCCGCTGCTGCTCGGCGCGCTCGCGGCACTGCCGCAGGAACTCGTCGTCGTCGTCCGCGTACTGCGCGATGTGCCGGCCCGGACGCTCGTACTCCGGGAAACCCGTCGCGCGCGACGGTGCGCCCCCACCCGCGGGGGCGCCGACCGGCCGGCCCAGCAGGAACCAGATGAGCGAGCCGGCGAGCGGGATCAGGATGACGACGATCAGCCAGCCGCCCTTGGGCAGATGACGCACCCGGTACTCGTCCGAGACGATCACGTCGATGAGCGCGGCGACCCACATCAGCATCACGATCGCACCGAAGTACGGCATCTTGAACCCCCATCCTTAGGAAAACGGATAGCCGATGCTACCGCGAACCCCACAGCCGAATCGACCTATTGTGGCAGCGTGAGTGATCTCAGCTGGCAGGCGACCCGCGTCCTCCGAATCGGCAAGCGTTCCGGCGCCGTTCGGGGGCATCTCGAACTGACCGATACACACCTGAGGTTCCGCCCCGCGGGGGTGGCGTCGAAGCTGCAGGGCACGCCCTTCTCCGTCCAGCTCAAGCACGTCGCGGCGGTCGGCATCGTCGAGGAGACGGTCGGCCTGCTCAAGCGCACCCGGCAGCGGCTGTGCGTGACGCTCGGCGACGGCTCCGAGCAGTTCTTCGAGGTGGGGCGGACCGACGAGGTCGCCGAGGCCGTCCGCGTCCGGCTCGGGGGCCGCGCGTGATCGGCGTGATCGGCGGCACGGGCCTGTACCGGTTCCTGCCCGCCGGGAGCGAGCAGCGCACCGTCGACACCCCGTACGGGCGACCGAGCGCGCCGATCACCGTCGGCGAGGCCGCCGGTCGCCAGGTTGCCTTCCTGCCCCGGCACGGCCGCAGCCACGAGTTCTCGCCGCACACCGTGCCCTACCGGGCGAACCTGTGGGCGCTGCGCAGCCTCGGGGTGCGCAAGGTGCTCGCTCCGTGCGCCGTCGGGAGCCTCGACGATGCCGCCGGCCCCGGCACCATCGCGATCCCCGAGCAGCTCGTGGACCGGACGTTCTCCCGCCCGTCCACGTACTTCGACGGTGGCGGGGTGCACGTGAGCTTCGCCGATCCGTACTGCCCCGCCCTGCGCGCCGCGGCCGCGGCGCACGCGGACCGCGCCGATTCGACGATGGTCGTCATCGAGGGTCCGCGGTTCTCCACCCGCGCCGAGAGCCGCTGGTACGCGGCGCAGGGCTGGGACCTGGTGGACATGACGGGGCTTCCCGAGGCGGCGTTGGCCCGCGAGCTGAAGCTCTGTTATGCCTCGATCGCGCTGGTCACCGACCTGGATGCCGGCATCGAGGCCGGCGAGGGCGTGCGCACCGAGGACGTGCTCGCGGAGTTCCGCGCGAATCTGCCGCGGCTGACCGACGTGCTGACGAAGACGATCGCCGCGACGGACCCCGCCGCGCCCTGCGACTGTGCAGCGGGCGATCACGACCTGCCGCCCGGCATGGACCCGATCCGGGTCTGAGGCTCAGCCGTCCGCGAGGATCTTCGCGCGGGCGGCGGCGCGTTCGTCGGCGTCGATGACGCCGCGTTCCGCGAGGTCGTCGATCTCCGCGAGCCGCTCCTCGATCGATCGCTCACCGCCCAGCGCGCGGCTCTGCAGCGCCTGCACCTGCAGGTCGGTCTCCAGCGTGAAGTAGTCCTCGCCCCGGCTGGCCGCGGCGTTGTAGTTGCTCAGCCAGATGACCCCACGCACGACGAGGCTGATCACGGCGATGATCGCGATCGCCCCGAAGAAATAGGGGAACGCCGCGTCGAGGAAGGCGAAGAATCCGTCCTGCTGCGATTGCTGACCACCCGGGTTCATGCGCCGACAGTAGCGGAAAATGCAGAATCCGCACGACTCGATTCGGCCGTGCGGATTCTGCAGTGCTGGTGGCTACGCCGAGCCGAGGTACCGCTCGGTGTCGCGCTGCAGCCACTTCACGACGAGCCCCACCGGGAGCCCGCTGAGGCCGATCACGCGGTCGCCGCCGACCGGCTCGATGAGCAGCGTCCAGGTGAATACGGAGCCGCCGTCGGGGTGCGCCTCCACGCGGTACTTCTCCGCGAGCCGCGCCAGGCCGGGGGCGGTGGCGGACTGCACGTAGAAGGCCTTCTCGCACAGCGTCTCCGACTCCTCCCAGGAGTAGAAGAGCTCGTCGGCGCTGATGCCCGGGCCGAGGTGCACGCGGCGGGTGGAGCCGGCGGCGAAGGGCCGCGGGCTGGTCCACTCGATCTTGCGGATCCCCTTGCACCAGTGCAGGGGACGGTCCGAGGTCAGTTCACCCCACACCCACGAGACGGGGCGCGCGGAGCGCACCGAGAACTCGTACACGCCGGGACGCCCGGCCTGCAGTTCGGCGGGGAGGACGGGCTTGAGAGCGGGCATGTCGGGCTCCTGGCTTCTTCGGGGGTCAGACGGTGTGCGCGTCCGCGACGTTCAGCGCCTCGTCGATGATGGCGAGGCCCTCGCGGGCCTCCTCGGCGGAGACGTTGCACGGCGGCACGACGTGGATGCGGTTGTAGTTGGCGAAGGGCAGCAGGCCGCCCTTCTTCAGCGCGGCGACGGTCTCGTTCATCGCGGGGCTGCTGCCGCCGTAGGGCGCCAGCGGCTCGCGGGTCTCCTTGTCGCGGACCAGCTCGATCGCGAAGAAGACGCCCTCGCCGCGGACGTCGCCGACCGACGGGTGCTTCGCTTTGAAGCCCTCGAGGGCGGGCCGGATGATCTCGTCACCGATCGTCGCGGCGTTCTCGACCATGCCCTCCTCTGCCATGGCGTTGATCGTCGCGACCGCGGACGCGGTGGCCAGCGGGTGGCCCGAGTAGGTGAGGCCGCCGGGGTAGGGCTTGTCGGCGAAGGTCGCGGCGATCTCGGCGCCGATGGCGACGCCGCCGAGCGGCACGTAGCCGCTGTTCACGCCCTTGGCGAAGGTCAGCAGGTCGGGGACGACGGGGCCGGCGGCGGTGGCGGCGTGCTCGATGGCGAACCACTTGCCGGTGCGGCCGAAGCCTGCCATGACCTCGTCGGCGATCATGACGATCCCGTACTTGGTGCACAGCTCGCGGACGCCGGCGAGGTAGCCGGGCGGCGGGACCATGATGCCGGGGGTGCCGGGGATGGACTCGAGGATGATCGCAGCGATGGTGTTCGGGCCCTCGAGCACGATGGTGCGCTCCAGGTGCTCGAGCGCGCGCTGCGACTCCTGCTCCTCGGTCTCGGCGTAGAAGGACGACCGGTAGAGGAAGGGGCCGTCGAAGTGGGCGACGGACTCGCCGCCGAAGTCGCTGGCGAACCGGCGGGTGTCGCCGGTGACGTTGATCGCGAGCTCGGTGCCGCCGTGGTAGCTGCGGTAGCGGCTGAGCACCTTGCGGCGGCCGGTGTGCACGCGCGCCATGCGAATGGCGTGCTCCACGGCGTCGGCGCCGCCGTTGGTGAAGAAGACCTTGTCCAGATCGCCCGGGGTGCGCTCGGCGATGAGCCGCGCGGCCTCGCTGCGGGATTCGTTGACGTGCTGGGGCGCGATGGTGCAGATCCTCGCGGCCTGCTCCGCGATGGCCGCGACGACCTTCGGGTGCTGGTGGCCGATGTTGGTGTTGACCATCTGCGAGCTGAAGTCGAGGAGCTTGCGCCCCTCGCCGTCCCAGACGTAGGAGCCCTCGGAGGCGAGGATCGTCATGGGGGTGATCTGCGCCTGCGCCGACCACGAGTGGAAGACATGGGCGCGGTCGAGCTCGTAGGCGCGGGCTCCTGCGGCGACGGCGTCGTCGAGGGTCCGGCCGTCGGGCAGCGTGTTCGTCATAGCTGTTCTCCAAGAAATGTCTGCGGCAATGCCGGCTGGCGATATCCGCGGGTATGCGCTGCTCACCTGGTCACGTCACGGTGACTGCAACGATACCCGCCGGATCCGCGGCTCTCTCGGGCCGGTGATCGGCCCCGGCGACACCGGGGTCAGGCGAGCGCGTCGGCGATGTCGCGGGCCGTGGACCTGGCGAGTTCCACGTACATCGGCACGCGCTCGGGGGTCATCAGCTCCACCGGGCCGCGCAGGCCGAGGGCGAACCGGCAGGTGCCGTCCGCGCGCAGGACGGGGAGGCCGATGGTGCGGAATCCCGCGTCCAGCTCCTCGTCGTTGAAGGCGTAGCCGCGGTCCCGGGTCCGCTCCAATTCGGCGGCCAGCTCGTCCGGCCCGGTCACGGAACGGTCGGTGCCGCCCTCGTAGGGCAGGAGCTCCAAGAGGTCGTCGGCGGCGTCGCCCCAGACGAGCAGCGCCTTGCCCAGCGCGCTCGCGTGCACGGGGAGCCGGATCCCTTGCAGCCGATCGCCGTCCGCCTCGCGCCAGCGGCTCGTCGCCACCAGCACCGCGTCCCCGGCCTGCCGGATCGCGATGGACGCGTTCGCCCCCACGGTGGTGGCGAGCAGTTCGAGGTGCGGCTCTGCGCGGTAGGCCCCGTACTGCCGGTGCGCGAGCTGGCCGAACTCGGTGAGCGCGCCGCCCACGCGGTACCGGTTGCCGTCCTTGTCGAGGAAGCCTGCGGCGACGAGGCTCCCCATCAGGCGGTGCGTGGTGCTCACGGCGAGACCGCACCGTCGCGCGACCTCCGAGACGCCCAGCGCGTCGCCGTCGCGGAAGCAGGCGAGGATCTCGAACGCCCGCGCGACGGTTTGCACCCCTGAATTCTCCACGCCGCCACCCTAGCGACGACCCGCTGAATTTTCCATAGAGCGGGAAACTTATTGCTCGTCCGCCGGAAATTGGTGTCAAACATTCCGATCACCGGAAGGCAATGTCTACGCCTGCCGCCTCGCGCCGCCTAGATTCACCAGTCATCCGTTCCCCTTCGTGAGGAGTTCGACCATGACCGCCAACCGGTTCCGCGCCGGCGCCATCGCCCTCGGCATCACCGCCCTCGTGGCCGTCGGAACGACCGCGTGCGGCGGCTCGTCCCAGGAGCCCGCCGCCGGCGACTTCGTGCTCAAGGTGACCGCGCCGCAGAACGCCGGGGCGCTCGCCGTCGGCAAGCGCGACCACGTCTTCGACGATGCCCTCAAGCCGCTGGGCGCCCGCATCGAGTGGGTGGAGGCCCCGCCCGCGTTCAGCGCGAACCTCAAGCTGTTCAACGCCGGCCAGCTCGACGTCTCGGAGGGCGCGTACAGCCCCGTCGTCGGGGCGCTGTCGAAGAACGTGCCGGTCCGGATCGTCGCCGTGGCGCACAACGAGGACCGCAGCCGCAGCGGCATCATCGTCCGGCCCGACTCCGGCATCCGCTCCGTCGCCGATCTCCCCGGCAAGCGCGTCGCCGTCAACGCCGCCGCCAAGGGCGACTACATCACGCTGAAGGCGCTGCAGCAGGCCAAGATCCCTGTCGACCGCGTCGAGCGGGTCGCCCTGCAACCCTCCGACGCGACGGCCGCCTTCTCGACCGGCAAGGTCGACGCGTGGGCGTCGTTCAACGACCCGTACGAGGAGGCCCGGGCCCGCGGCGGCGTCGAGATCGCCACCGAGGAGTCCATCGACTCGCGCGACCACACGATCCTCGCCTTCCGCACCGCGGTGCTGGACGCCCGGCCCGACGTGGCCGCCGCCTTCCTCACCGCGCTCCAGGGCCTCAAGGAGCGGCAGCGCACGGATCCGGCCGCCTTCCAGAACGTCTTCGACCAGGCCGGGCCCCGCGCCGTGACCGGCGACCGGCTCGCCCGCGCCATCGCCTCCGACCGGGTCGTCGGCGTGCCGCGCTACCCGACGGCCGAGGACGAGGCCGACCTGCAGTCGGTGATCGACCTGTTCGCCGACAACGCCGTCATCAGCCGCCGCGTCCCCGCCTCCGAGGTGCTGTACCCGCTGCAGAGCAAGGCGGCCGAGTACAGCGCGGCCGCCGGCAAGGGGCGCTGACATGGCGGTCCTCGACCTCCGGCGGCAGGCGTCGACGGTGCCCGACGCCCTGATCGTGCCCGACGTCCGCAGCAGCCGGCCGCGCTCGCGTGCGCAGTCGATCGCGCTGCGCCTGCTCGTCCCCGCGCTCCTCGTGCTCGCCTGGTGGGCCGGCTCCGCTTCGGGGCTGCTCCGGCCCGAGATCCTCGCCTCCCCCGGTCAGGTCGGCTCCGCGTTCCTCGAGCTGGCGCGGACCGGGCAGTTGCTGGACTTCAGCATCGCCTCCTTCCGGCGTGCCGGGGCGGGCGTCCTGCTCGGCGTCGGCGTGGGCCTGACGCTGGGCGTGATCTCCGGGCTGTCGGCCCTCGGCGAGGAGCTCGTGGATTCGACGATGCAGATCGTGCGCGCCGTGCCCTTCCTCGCCCTGGTGCCGCTGTTCATCGCGTGGTTCGGCATCGACGACGTCTTCAAGGTCCTGCTCATCGCGGTCGCCACCGTCGCGCCGATGTACGCCTACACCTACCTCGGCGTCCGCAACATCGACCGCAAGACCGTCGAGGCGGCCCGCGAGTTCGGGCTCACCGGGCCGCGCCTGGTGGCCGAGGTGGTGCTGCCCGCCGCGTTGCCCGCGATCCTCATGGCGCTGCGGATCTGCCTCGCGATCAGCATCACCGGCCTCATCGCCGCCGAGCAGGTGGGCACCAAGGAGGGCATCGGCTACCTGGTGACGCTGGCGCAGGAGTACAACCGCACCGACTACATGGTGCTGTGCGTCGTGCTCTACGGCGCCCTGGGCCTGATCTTCGACGCGATCGTCCGCGTCGCGGAGCGGTACGGGATGCCGTGGCGGCGACAGGTGGCCTTCCGATGAGCGCGCCGGCCTCCGAATCCGCGCTGCCCCCGCTCGCCGAGCGCAGCCCGTCGCCCGCCACCGCCGCCGATCGCCGCGCCGGCGAGCCCGTGGCCGTCCGGCTGACCGGGGTGCGGAAGAGCTTCGGCGACAAGACCGTCCTCGACGACATCGACCTCACCGTGCACCGCGGCGAGTTCGTGGTGCTGCTCGGCCCCAGCGGCACCGGCAAGACCACGCTGCTGCGCCTGTTGAGCGGGCAGCTGGCGCCGGACGAGGGCACCGTCGAGGTCCCTCCCGCCCGCACGTCCGTCTACCAGGAGCCGCGGCTCATCCCGAACAAGCGGGTGCTGCGCAACGTCACCATCGGCCAGCCCCGCGGCCGCGACACCGACGAGCGTGCGCTCGCCGCGCTCCGCGAGGTCAACCTCGGCGAGAAGGCCCGGCAGTGGCCCGCCACCCTGTCCGGCGGCGAGGCCCAGCGGGTCGCGCTGGCCCGGGCCCTGGTGCGCGAGCCCCGGCTGCTGCTTCTCGACGAGCCCTTCGCCGCACTGGACGCACTCACCCGGCTCCAGATGCAGGACCTGGTGGGCGATCTCGTCGCGCGGCACCGTCCCGCGGTCCTCATGGTCACCCACGACGTCGACGAGGCCGTCCGCCTCGCCGACCGGGTGATCGTGCTCCACGGCGGCGCCTTCGTGCTGGACGAGGACATCGACCTCGTCCGTCCCCGCGACCGCGCCGACCCCGCGGCGCTCGACTACCGAACCCGCCTGCTCTCCCACCTCGGGGTGGGGCGCGGGCACACACCGTCCCCTCGAGGAGAGGCCAGGCCATGACCAGCACGCTCACCGACACCCTCTGGTACACCCGCTGCCCCGTGCCCACCGCGAGCGGCGTCGCGCACGCCCGCGGCTGGCTCGCGGACGCCGCCGTCGACGCCGGGCTCACGCTGAAGGTGCTGCAGGACAGTGCCCCCGACGTCGCGGCGCGGCACTTCGACCACGACCTCCCCGGCCTGATCCGCGAGGGTGGCAACGTCCCCGCGCTCGCGGCCCGGGCGGAGGGCTCGCCGACCCGCCTCCTCGGACTCACCTGGATCGACGAGGCGCAGGCGATCGTCGTCCGGCCGGACTCCCCCATCGCCGACGCGGCGGACCTGCGGGGCGCCCGGCTCGCGCTGCCGACCTGGGCGGCGGACCGCGCCCGCAGCTTCCCGCGCGCGATGGCCCTGCACGGCTTCCGGAACGCACTCCGGCTCGCCGGCCTCGACGTCGCCGACGCCCGCCTCGTCGAGGTCCCCGCGGAGGGCGACCCGCAGGTCGTCGGCGCGGTCCGCTCCACCACGTGGGGCGTCGACCGGCTGATCGCCGGCGACGTGGACGCGGTGTACGTCAAGGGCGCCCGCGCCCGCGACGTGGTGCGCGAGCACGGGCTGCGCACCGTCGTCGACCTGGACGCGACCGCCGACCGCGCGGCGCGGGTGAACAACGGCACGCCCCGCCCGATCACCGTGCACCAGGCGCTGCTCGATGAGCGGCCCGACCTGGTCACGGACTTCCTCGTGCGCAGCCTCCGCGCCGCGGACTGGGCTGCGGAGTACCCCGGTGAGGCCCGCGCGGTGCTGCAGCGCGAGACCGGTTCCGCGTCCGAGGGCGCCGCCGCCGCGTACCCCGACCACGTGATCGCCGGCCTGCACCCCTCACTCGATGAGGACCGGCTCGAGCTGCTCGGCCGCCAGCAGCAGTTCCTGCTGGCGCACGGTTTCCTCGCGGCCGACTTCGACCTGGAGTCCTGGGTCGCGCCGGAGCCACTGCTGCGCGCCCGGGCGATCATCGCGGAGCGCGCCGAGGTCACCCGATGACGGGCGTGGACTGGCGGCTCTCCGTCCGCGGCGACGCCCGACGCGCGGGAACGCCGCCCGCCCGCACCGACTTCCGCGACCTGCTCGACGCCGTCGACGCCGCCGAGCTGGCGGGGGTCGACGGGATCCTGGTTCCGCGCGACCCGGCCGGGGACGAGTCCTGGGTGGTCGCCGGCGCCGCCCTGCGCGCGACCCGGCACCTGCGGGTGACGGCCGAGTTCGACCCCACCTTCGGCAGCCCGGTGTACGCCGCCAAGGTCTCCGCGACCCTGCAGCGGCTCTCCCGCGGCCGGTTCGGCTGGCGGCTGCAGGCCGAGCCCGACGCCGACGAGGCCCGCACCCGCGGCGACGTGCTCCCCAGCGCGGAGCGGTACCGCCGCGCCGCCGAGTTCCTCGAGGTCGCACGCGGCGTGTGGAACAGCGACCCGGTGGGCGGGAACGGCTTCGAGGGCACGGGATTCGAGTACGACGGCGACCACTTCCACGTGGCGGGCGGCGGCTTCCGCGGCATCCTGTCGGGGTTGCCCTTCCCCCGCGTGGAGATCGCCGGGGACGACGGTGCCGCCCTCGCCCTGTCCGCCCGCCTCGGTGACGTGCACGTCTTCGCCGAGCGCCGGGATGCGCCGCTCGAGGACCGGCTCATCGCCCTGCGCTCCGCCGCCGCCGCGACGGGACGCACAGTGGGCGTCGCACTGGAACTGCCCGTCATCGCTCGCGAGACCGACGACGAGGCCTGGCAGCGCGCCGACCGGCTCGTCCGTCAGGCCGGCGGGGAGCCGGACGCCGCGGACCGGCTTGACGCCGTGCGCTGGGCGGGCTTCCGGGCCGCCGGTTTCGGCGACGAGATCGGGCTCGTCGGCTCGTATTCGACGGTGGCGCGGCGCCTGCGGGAGTACGCCGAGGCGGGCGTCGACACGGTGATCCTCACCGGCCGCCCGCACATCGAGGAGATCCACCGCGTCGGCGAGCACCTGCTGCACCTGACCGACCCGTCGGCGCGCCTGCTCCGCGCGCCCCGTCCCGAGGAGGCGAACGCGTGACCGTCGACTTCTACTGGCGCATCGGCATGGAGGGCGACCACGCCTCCCTGCGCGAGCCGCGCCGCTACAACCGGGGCGAGGCGCAGGGCATCGGCCCCGGCAACATCGCCCCGGCGATCCGCGGCGGCGAGCCCGACGGCTACGCCTACATCGACCACGCCGCGGCGGTGGTGCGCGCCTCCGAGCGGGCGGGCTTCGTCGGCGGCCTGCTGCCGAGCTTCCCCGTCACCGAGGATCCGTGGGCCTTCGCGTCGGCCCTGGCCGCCGAATCGGAGACCTACCGCTTCATGGTCGCCTTCCAGCCGGGCTTCCTGCATCCCGTGCAGGCGGCGCGGATGTCGGCGACGCTGCAGCGCGCCACCGGCGGCCGGCTCGTCTACAACATCATCAGCGGGGGCGGCGGCCGCCCGCAGCTGTGGTGGGGCGACAAGGTGGACCACGACGACCGGTACGCCCGCACCAGCGAGTTCCTCGACGTGCTGCGCGGAGTCTGGCGGGGCGAGCCCTTCCACCACGACGGCCGGTTCTACCGCACCGACGGTGCCGCGCTGCCGCCGCTGCTCGCGGAGCAGCCCTTCCCCGAGGTGTACTTCTCCGGTTCGTCCGGCGCGGCCGTCGAGGCCGCGGGGCGGCACGCCGACTACTACCTCTCCTGGCTGGAGCCCTACGCCGACCTCCGCGCCAAGTTCGACGGGGTGCGCGCGCACTCGGAGAAGCTCGGCCGCACACCGAAGTTCGCGGTCCGGATCGATGTCGTCGCCCGGCACACGGAGGAGGCCGCCTGGGCCGAGATCGAGAAGGGCTGGGCGTTCGTCGACCGCGGCGCCGCCGAGCGTGCCGCGCAGGGCGACTCCGTGGGCGCCGCCCGGATCGCCGGCTGGGTGCCCACCACCATCACCGGCTACCGCGACCTCGAGGTGCAGCCCAACGTGTGGTGCGGCTTCAGCCTGATCCGCGGCGGCCCGGCCTTCGGCCTCGTCGGCAGCTACGAGCAGGTCGCCGAGCGGCTCGACGAGCTCCGCGCGCTGGGGGTCGACGCCTTCATCCTGGCCGGCAATCCGCACCTCGAGGAGGCCTACCGGGTCGGCGAAGAGGTCCTCCCCCTGCTTCAGCGCAGCGTTCCCACCGATCTGCGCGCGCCCGCCCTGCGCGCCGGATGACCACCACCGAAAGGACCGTCATGACCACCGTGCTCCCCCTCGACGACACGGCGCTCGCCTTCGTCGACGCCACCGCCCGCGACGCGCAGAAGGCCTTTCGCGTCTTCCGCGAGACCGGCACCGTCTCCGCCAACGGCACCGTCAACTTCGTCGAGCGCATCCCCGGCACCGAGGCCGCGGTCGCCCTCAACGAGCCCGGCCCGTGGGCCGACGACCCGATCGCCCGCCCCGTCGTCGCCACGTTCGACGGCGAGGTCCTGCAGGGCGAGGGCGGCGCGGGCTTCGTCACCGCCTACGCGGACCTGTTCCGCGCGCACCCCGAGATCACCTCGGTCGTGCACGTGCACACCCCGTGGCTCGGCGGCTTCGCCCAGACGCACCGTCCGCTCCCGATCCGCTACGCCGCGTCCCAGCGGCTCACCCTCTCGCGCTCGATCCCACCGCACATCGACCGCACCATCGGCGCCGGCGAGTTCATCCTCGGCGAGCTGGAGCGGGACCCCCACCTGGCGGCGATCTTCGAGGCCAACGGCGGCGTCAACGTGATCGGCCGCGACGGCCTCCTGGCGCTCGCGAAGTTCGTCGTGCTGCTGGAGGAGGGCGCCCAGTACCAGGCCATCGGCGAGGCGGTCGGCGGCACGCAGGAGTTCGATCCCAGCAACCTCGTCGCGCAGTGGGGCCGCAGCGGCCTCCTCGACCGCGCCCGCGCGCACGGCCTCGTCTGACCCGGAAATCCAAGGAGCACACACCATGACGCTGCGCGTCGGATACTTCCCGCACAACAACTCCCTGTTCGTCCTGCGCCACCGCGGCATCCTCGAACGGTCGATCCCCGACGTCGAGTGGGTCGACCTGCGCGACCTCCCCGAGCCGCCGGCCGTCGACCCGCGGTCGGGCCTGCCGACGCTGCACTCGGACTGGCTCTTCGCCGACGGCGGCTACGACGTGATCGGCACCGGCTTCACGCCGCCGATCACGGCGCTCGGTGCCGGGCACGACGTGGTCTACCTCGGCATCTCGGGGCCGCGCGTCGAGAACGGGCGGATCGTCGCGCTGACCGGCAGCGGGATCACCTCCCCCGCTGACCTGCGCGGCAAGCGAGTGGGCGTGGCGCACGGGTCGTGGCAGACCACCCTCGTGCTGTTCGCGCTCGACGACGCCGGACTCACCTGGGCCGACATCGAGCCCGTCGACGTCGACGTGCACGCGGGCGGCGAGGCGCTGCTGGCGGGCGAGATCGACGCCTGGGTCGGCGCCTACCCGGGTCTCGCCGCCGTGGAGTCGCGGGCGGAGCTGGTGACGCTCGTCGACACCGCGTCGGTGTTCAGCCACCCGTCGCTGTGGTTCACCTCCCGCCGGCTCGCCGAGGAGCGGCCCGACGCGGTGCGCGCCGTCCTGGCCGCGCTCGCCGAGTCCGACGCCTGGGTCACCGCGAACCCGCGAGAGGCGGCCGCGTACTTCGCCGACGACGCCGCGGCGCGCGGATTACCCGCGGATCTCGACGCCTGGGAGGCCGCGGTGCGCGGCCGCCCCTTCGGCGTCGGCCCCGTGACCGAGGACTTCCTCGACGAACAGCAGCGCGCCGCCGACCTGTTCGTCGCCGGTGGCCTGCTGCCCCGGCGGGTCGACGTGCGCGCCGCGGTGCTGCCGTGGATCGGCGAGGCGGCGGGGGCGGTCACCGTCGGATAGCTTGGCGGTATGAGCGAGACGAGCACGGACCAGCGCCCCGGCGGCCTCACCGGGTTCACCGACAACCCCGTCAACGCGGCGATGGCCCGCGTGCTCGACGACGTTCGCCGCGAGGAGCACCCGGGCGCCGTCGCCGACTACATCCCCCAGTTGGCGACGGCGGACCCGGAGGCCTTCGGCGTGGCGTCGGTGTCCGTCCACGGGCACAGCTACGGCGCCGGCGACTACCGCGTTCCCTTCACCATCCAGTCGATGAGCAAGCCCTTCGTGTACGCGCTGGCCCTCGAGGCGCTGGGGACCGAGGCGGTGCTGGAGCGGATCGGCGTCGAGCCCAGCGGCGAGGCCTTCAACGGCATCAGCTTCGACCCGTCGGGCCGGCCGGAGAACCCCCTCATCAACGCGGGCGCGATCGTCTCGACGTCGCTGATCCCGGGGGCCGACGGTGCCGAACGGTTCGCCGCGATCCGGGAGGGACTGTCGCGCTTCGCCGGCCGCGACCTGGAGCTGGACGAGGCGGTCTACCGGTCGGAGTCGGAGACGGGCTTCCGCAACCTCGCCCTCGCCGCGCTCGCGCGGTCGACGGACGCGCTGCGCGTCCCCATCGAGGACGCGCTCGACCCGTACTTCCGGCAGTGCTCTCTCCTGGTGGACGCGCACGACGTCGCGGTGATGGGCGGCACCCTCGCCAACGGCGGCATCAACCCCGTCACCGGCGAGCGGGTGGTGAGCGCGGCGGTCGCGCAGCACACCCTCTCGGTGATGACGGGCTGCGGCATGTACGACCGTTCGGGCGCCTGGATGGTGTCCGTGGGCATCCCCGCCAAGTCGGGCGTGGGTGGCGGCATCGTCGCCGCGACGCCGGGCGAGTACGGCATCTGCGTGTTCAGCCCGCCGCTCGACGAGGCCGGCAACTCCAGCCGCGGCGTCGCCGTGCTGCAGCGGATGAGCAGCGAGTTCGGGCTGCACCTGCTGAACCGGTCGATCACCCCGGTGAGCGCCGTCGCGTCCGTCACCACCGACCCGTCGACCGGCCGGACGGTGCTGCGACTGCGCGGCGAGGTGGACTTCGTCGCCGTGGAGGAGGTCGTGCACGAGGCCCTGAGCCTGGGGCGCGCGGAGAGCGGCAGCACCATCGTCCTCGACCTCACCGACGTCACCCGGATCTCGACGGTGGCGGCCTACCTGCTGACCCAGCTCTCCTCCGACGTGGGCTACGGCGTGCGCGTGGTGATGGAGGACCCGTCCAGCCTGTGCGTCGCTGGACGCTGACCATGCGATTCATCGCGAGTGACGAATTCACCCCCGATCGGCCGTGGGATGCGCTGCCCCTCGCCACGATCTCCCCCGCGACCGTGCGCCTGCACTGGACCGACTCGGAGTACGTGTGGCACCGGAACGACGGAACGGAGGTGTTCATCGTCGTCGCCGGCGAGGTCGACATGCACTACCGCGACGACTGCGGCGACGAGCACGTGCGGCGGCTCGCCCCCGGGCTCGTCTGCGTGGCGGAGATCGGCGACGAGCACAAGGCTGTGCCCGTCAGCGCCGCCAGCATCGTCGTCGTCGAGCAGGAAGGCTCCATCTAGATAGACGGCGCCGAGCGCCTCAGCGGGCGACGACGCTGACGCGGTGCCATCCGGTGGCACCGTCGGGGGCGGGCGGCGCCTTCGCGTCGGTCTGGACCCTGCCCTCGGCGTCGGTGGCGCGCACCTCGAGGGTGTGCTCGCCGCGGTCGAGCGGGAGGGAGACGCTCCACTGCCGCCAGGTGTCCGGGCCGACGGTGTCGGCGAGGCGGGTGGGCACCCACGCGCCGGAGTCGGCGCGGACCTCGACGCCGCCGATGCCGGTCTGCTGCGCCCAGGCGACCCCCGCCACCGTAACCGCGCCGGCGGAGACGGGGCCGCGCGGCACGTCGATCCTCGACTGCACCTTGATCGGGCCGAGCGCCGACCAGCCCCGCGGAGTCCAGTAACCCTGATCCTCCGCGAAGGTCGTGACCTTGAGCGAGGTCACCCACTTGGTCGCCGACACATAGCCGTACAGGCCGGGGACCACGAGCCGGGCGGGGAAGCCGTGGATCACGGGCAGCGGCGCCCCGTTCATGCCGATCGCCAGCAGGGAGGCGCGGGCGGGGTCGCGCAGCACCTCCAAAGGGGTGCCCGCGGTGAAGCCGTCGCTGCTGCGCGAGAGCACCATGTCGGCGCCGGCTCGGGGCCGCGCCCGCTCCAGCAGGTTCCGGATCGGGTGGCCGAGCCAGAGCGCGTTGCCGATGAGGTCGCCGCCCACCTCGTTGCTGACGCACGCGAGCGTGGCGTGGTGCTCCTCCAGCGGCAGCGCGAGCAGCTCGTCCCAGGTGAGGGTGAAGGGAGCGTCGACCATGCCGTGGACGCGGAGCGACCAGTCCGCGGGGTCGAGTTGCGGGATGCTCAGGGCGGTGTCGATGCGGTAGAAGTCCGCTGTGGGCGTGACGTAGGGGGTGAGCCCGGCGATCGGCGGGTCGGCCGGGGCCGGTGGTGCGAGGGTCCGCGGCGCGGGCAGGCGGAGCGTCTCGCGCGCCGCCTTCACCGCCGTCGCGCCCGCCGAGAGCAGGCGGGCCCCGGCGAGGGCCAGCACCGTCGTCCCCGCGGCTGCGCCGGCGACGAGGAGGAAGCCGCGCCGGTCCATCCCGGCGGCGTCCTCCGGGGCGTCGGGCGCGGGGCGGAGGCGGCGGATCGCCAGGCGCAGGACGAGGATCGACGTCGCGATGCCCACGAGGCTCGGGACCGCCCAGGTCGCCGTGGCGTCCGGGCGCAGGATCGCGATCAGCGCGCCGACGATCCCGACGAGGCCGAACAGCCCTGCGCCCCAGGGCGGGCGGCGCAGTTCGAGCAGGCCCGCGGCCGCGGCGCCCAGAGCGAGCACCACGCCCATCGAGCCGAGCAGGACCGCCTTGTCGGCGGTACCGAAGGACTCGACGGCGAAGTCCTTGAGCCACGGCGGCGCGGCGTCGATGACCGCGGCCCCGCCCGCGAACAGCGTGCTGGCGCCGGGCGCGACGACGGCGGCGACGAGTTCCGCCACCGCCAGCCCGGCCGTCCCGGCCAGGACGCCCGCCAGCGCGGCGGCCCAGGCGGTCGTGCGGCTCGCGGTCTCCTCGGTCATGGATCCAGCGTGGCACGCGGACAGCCCGCGGGCGAGGGTCGTCCGCATACCTCACGGAATCGTAAGAATCGCCGGAAAGAACAAGGGCCGCCCCCCCCCTGCGCGTGGGGCGGCCCCCGCGGGCGTGGGGCGGCAGCCCGGCGCCAACACCACCGGGGATGTCGCGGCGG